>JAFUIQ010000025.1 GCA_017468385.1 Clostridia bacterium | reverse complement strand
GGACGAAAACTTTAATAAATAATCCTATTTAAAGTTTTTTGGGGGTGCGGACCCTTTTTGCAAAAAGGGTCTGCGTTCTCTTCGTTCCCCTTAGTTCTCGTCGTCCAACTTGAGGACGGCCATGAACGCCTCGGGGGACACCTGCACGGAGCCCAACTGGCGCATCTTCTTCTTGCCTTCCTTCTGCTTCTCCAGCAGCTTCTTCTTTCGGGTGATATCGCCGCCGTAGCACTTGGCCAGCACGTCCTTGCGGAGTGCTTTTACCGTTTCCCGGGCGATGATCTTGGAGCCGATGGCGGCCTGGATCGGAATCTCGAACAGCTGGCGGGGGATGTTGTCCTTCAGCTTTTCGGCGATCTTGCGGGCACGGCCGTACGCTTTTTCCCGATGGACGATGAACGTAAGCGCGTCCACCACCTCGCCGTTCAGCATGATGTCCAATTTCACCAGATCGCTTCGCTGATAGCCTTCCAACTCGTAATCCAACGACGCGTATCCCTTGGTGCGGCTCTTCATGGTGTCAAAGAAATCGTATATGATCTCGTTCAGCGGCAGCTTGTAGTGCAATTCCGCCCGGCCGTCGTCGATATACTTCATATCGATGAACGTGCCGCGGCGATCCTGGCACAACTCCATCACGTTGCCCACAAATTCCGTGGGAGTGATGATGTTGGCGGCCACGATGGGCTCGGAGGCGTATTCGATCAATTCCGGCGCGGGATAGTTGGAGGGGTTGTCCACCCGCACCACCTGGCCGCCGTGGAGGGTAACCTCATAGATAACGGAGGGGGCGGTGGTGATCAGATCCAGATTGAATTCCCGCTCCAGCCGCTCCTCGATGATCTCCATATGGAGCAGACCGAGGAATCCGCAGCGGAAGCCGAAACCCAACGCCGCCGAGGTTTCCGGCTCGAAGATCAGCGCCGCGTCGTTCAGTTGGAGTTTCTCCAGGGCATCCTTCGTCTCGCCGTAGCGGGCGCCGTCGGCAGGATAGATACCGGCGTACACCATGGGAAGCACGCTCTTGAAGCCGGGCAGAGGCTCCTCCGCGCCGCCCTCGGCGGAGGTGATGGTATCGCCCACCCGGGTAT
Organism: Clostridia bacterium; assembly: GCA_017468385.1. GTDB lineage: Bacteria > Bacillota > Clostridia > Oscillospirales > CAG-272 > SIG701. The sequence goes on along the minus strand of JAFUIQ010000025.1, from coordinate 25,876 downwards.
CGGAGACGGTTTTGATGGAGGCGGTGATGTAGCCAACGTCGCCGGCGGCCAGAGAATCCGCTTTCGTCAGCCCGAAGGGAGCCATGTGGCCCACCTCCACCACCTCAAAGGTGGCACCGGTGCTCATCAGGCGGATCTTATCTCCGGGGCGGACGGTGCCGTCCACCACGCGGACGTAGACCACCACGCCCAGATAACTGTTGTACACGGAGTCGAAGATCAGGCAGCGCAGGGGCGCGTCCTCGTCGCCCTGCGGCGGGGGCACGTCCCGGATGATGGCATCCATGACGGACTGGATATTCAGCCCCGTTTTGGCGGACACCTGGGGGCATCCCTCGGCGGGGATGCCGATGATATCCTCGATCTCGCGGATCACCCGATCGGGCTGAGCGGAGGCCAGATCCACCTTATTGATGACGGGGACGATTTCCAGATTGGCATCCACCGCCAGATAGGCGTTGCCCAGGGTCTGGGCCTGGATGCCCTGGGTGGCATCCACCACCAAAAGCGCTCCCTCACAGGCGTTGAGAGAACGGGAAACCTCGTAGTTGAAGTCCACGTGACCGGGGGTGTCGATCAGATTCAGATGATAGATCTCCCCGTCGGGGGCCTTGTATTCGATACGGACGGCGCGGGCCTTGATGGTAATGCCGCGCTCCCTTTCCAGATCCATGTTATCCAGAAGCTGCTCTTCCATGTCCCGCTTTTCCACGGTGTTGGAAAATTCCAGAATACGGTCCGCCAGGGTGGATTTGCCGTGATCGATGTGGGCAATGATGGAGAAATTTCGTATGTGACTCAAGCGTTCGCTCGCCATGATGTTCCAGCCTTTCGATACTTTATCATCGTATATTATACCAGAAGATGTGTAAAATGAAAAGAGGAAATCACGGATTTGCGGAAGAATTGTTGTTGGTGGAATAATCAAAGGGGGGATCGCTCCCCGCAGATCCCCCCTTTACATCCTCCCATGGGCTCGGGGCGATCCCCGAGGCCCCCAGAACGATATTTATCCAAATGGGAAGCTATCAAAAACGCCATCGTTTTTTGAATGCGCATCAAAGATGCGCAGTGGATAGACGAAATCCAAGAAAGACAAAAGTATATCTATCGTCAACTAAATTTAACGTCCAGTTCCGTTATCTTAAAATTGAAGCATTTCCCCCATCTAACGAAAAAAATGCCGCCGCGGCGGCATCTTAAAATATAGTTAGGAGTAACGCTTCCCCCTTCGACTGACGGAAGGGAACGAGGGAGTTGGTTTATGAATGATCAAAAGGGGGACCGCTCCCCGCAGGTCCCCCTTTTGTAACCCCCATGGGCTCGGGGACACCCCGAGGCCCCCAGAACGAAGTGTATCATGAAGGATATAGTCATTCAAAAACGCCAACGTTTTTGAATGCGCATCAAAGATGCGCAGTGGATAGACGAAATTAAAAGATAGTCGAATGTATATCTATCGCCAACTAACTTTCACGTACAGTTCCGTTATCTTAAAATTGAAGCATTTCCCCCATCTAACGTAAAAAAATGCCGCATCCGCGGCATCAGGAAGAAAGGTTAGGAGTAACGCTTCCCCCTTCGACTAACGGAAACTGGCGAAAATAATTAGTTTATGAAACGATTCATCTTTCGCTGGCTCCATTCCCCGCTGACCCTCGCACTCCTGTGGAGTGCGTTCAAGAAACAAACGCGTCTATGCTGGCTCGCCTGTTTGGATAAATATAGATCTGGGGGTCTCGGGGACCTCCCCGAGCCCATGTGGGGATGTAAAGGGGAGCCCTTGGGGAAGGGCTCCCCTTTGATTCTTCTGCAAAACTATCTCCCCTTTGATCCATCAAAAAACGAGAAAGATAGTTAACAAAACTCAAAAGGAGAACACCTATGCGAGCCATTCACTTTTGTACCGCCCTTCTTCTGCTTATCACCATCGGAATCACCCCCGTCCGGGCACAAAATCCCACCTCTCCCACCCCCCTCAACCGGGCGGAGGAATATGCCCTGGCTGCCTACTGCGCGGCCCAGAGCGCAGGAGAGCCGTTTTTGTGCCGTCTGTCCATAGCGGCGGTGATGGGAAATCGGCTCAGCGACCCCCGCTTTCCCGACACGATCAGCGGGATCTTGCAGGATGCGGGGTACAAATCCGCCCCCGTCCGGGAGGAGGATCTGGCATCCGCCCGCTGGGCGGTGCGGCTGGCCGCCATGGGGGTGGATCCCACGGGGGGATCGCTGTACTGGGCATGGGCGGGCACGGCGGATGCGGCGGAATTGACGCCCCGCCTGACGGTAGGCAAGCGGATATTCGGGGTGCGGGAATAAGGGGACAAAAAACTCCCACAGCCGAGGGCTGTGGGAGTTTTGATTCCGGGGCATCAGGCCATTTTCGCGGCCAGGTACAAAGACAGGTGGGGATTTTCCCGGGCACTGTCCCAGAGGACGGTGAGGATCCGTCGGCCGTTCTCGTCCGCCGATCCCATATCCGTTACGATGACGGCGGTATCCTCGCCGATATCGCCCAGGCAATCGTGGAGGGCATCCAGATTCCGCCCATAGTAGGCGGGAAAGCCGAAGGCTTCGGCCAGGGCATCATGGGTCAGGGCATCGCCCTGCAGAAACACACTCTTCATGACTCTCCTCCGTACAGAATCTCAAAGCTCTCGTAGTGATCCGCCGTGTAATAGATGGCGGAAAAGTCCGTGGCATAGACGATGCGGCACGCTCCGCGGGAGGATTTGCCCACGGTGCCGATATCGCACTCGATGTAGGTCTTCCCTCGGGGAAGCCGCCCTTCGTAATTGCCGAAGCGGTCGCCGCCGATGGCGCATCCGGGGGCGAATTTTTCCAGCGAGCCGCTCTCCCAGCCCAGCTTGCGGGCCTCGGATTTGGTCATAAAGTTATCGGGCAGCCGGTGGTACGTCCACAGATACAAGGCCACATCCTCTTTTTCCGTATATTGCCCGTCCTCGTCGATGGGGGCGGCGGGGGCATCCGTGGTGGGGTCGGAGGATTCCTCCTCCAGCAGATCGATGGCGATATCCAACACATCGGCTACGGTTTCGGAGCAGGATGTGAGGGACAATCCGCCCAGAATCAAGAGAAAGGAAAGAAGCAGGGCGCTTATGCGCCAGGTGATTTTATTGGATCGCATAGGATTCTCCCGGTATGTTTTTTCTATATAGTACCACATTTTCGACCGCTTGAAAAGAGAAGCGGGAGATTTTCTCTCCCGCTTTGTTTTATTTTTCGATGGCTGCCGGATACTTATCGGCGATGACGGACAGAGCGGCGGCATCGGCGCAGAGTGTCACATCGGGATGCAGCTGCAGAATGGATGCGGGCACCGCGGGGGTGATGGGGCCAAACAGAGCGCGGCAAAGGATATCCGCCTTGCCCTCGCCGTTCACCACCATGAGGATCTTTTTCGCCTGCATAATGGCGCGGATGCCCATGGTGAGGGCATAGCGGGGCACGTCCGCCTCGGAGGCGAAGAAGCGGGCATTGGCCCGGATGGTTTCCTCCGTCAGCTTTACGTAATTGGTGTCGGGGACAAAGCGGTCCGAGGGCTCATTGAATCCGATATGGCCGTCGTGGCCGATGCCGAGTAGCTGCAGATCGATGCCGCCCAGGGATTCGATCAGTCGGTCGTACCGGCTGCACTCCAGGGCCGGCGAGAGGCTGGCGCCGTTGGGCAGGTGGGTATTTTCCCGGGGAATATCGATGAGGGAGAAGAAATTCTTCTCCATGAAATAGCGGTAGCTCATTTCGTGATCGGGGGTAAGGCCGTAATACTCGTCCAGATTGACGGTGGTTACGTCCCGGAAGGTGATCTGACCGGCCCGGCACAGCCGGGACAATTCCGCATACATCCCCACGGGGGAGGATCCGGTGGCAAGGCCCAGAACGGAGCGGGGATTTTCCCGCACCTGATCGGCCATAACCGCGGCGGCGCGGCGGCTCATACCTTCGTAATCGGCATCCATACAGATACGCATGACTGTTTCTCCTTTGCTTGTCGGAAAATGTGAAAAAATCGCACCACGGCAGGCGCGGGGCGACAGCGTCCGGAATATCCGATTTTCGCAAAGATTCCCGAAAAAACGGGGTTTGCGAGAACTTTCGCTGTGATTTTTTCCGCTTTTTCATAATTATACCCGTTTCCCCTTGACTTTTCTATGAAAAATAGTATCATATATTTGTAATATATCGTATTTTTTTGTAAAATGCCCATACGGGGACAGGAGATACATCCATGAAAAGAGAAATCGATATCGAAACGGTACTGCGGGAACTGTATGAGGTTTCCGGCTGCCGCGTTTCCATCCACGACACCGAATACACGGAGATCGCCGCCTATCCCAGCGAGGGATCCCCTTTCTGCCGCCTGATCCACACCAGCCCCACGGCCTATCTGAGCTGTGTGCGGTGCGACACGGAGGCTCTCAGCACCGTGCGGAAAAGCGAGGAGCCCTACGTTTACCGCTGTCCTCAGGGACTTCACGAGGCGGTGGCGCCTCTGTACCACTCCGGCGTTCTGACGGGGTATCTCATGATCGGGCAGATGGCGGACAGCGCACCGGGGGAGAAGGAGGACATCTTCCGCCGGGCCATGGCCTATGCCGGGGACGGCCATTTCAGCGAGGAGGATATGCGCCGCGCCATCGATCAGGTTCTGACCATTTCCTCGGAGCGGTTTCGCTCTTTTGTGAACATCATGAACATCTGCGCCGAGTACATTACCCTGTCCGGGCGGCTGGATCTGCCCGTGCGGGATCTGGCACACATGATCAAAAAGCACATCCACAGCCACTACGCGGAGCGGATCACGCTGGACGGTCTGTGCGAGATTTTCCGCTGCAGCAAGTCCACCTTGATGAACTCCTTCCGCGGGGTGTACAACACCACCATCAACAAATATCTGACGGATGTGCGCGTGGCCCGCGCCCGGCATCTGCTGGCGGAGACGGAGGATTCCATAAGAGAGGTATCCGTGAGCTGCGGCTTTGCCGATCAGGGATATTTCACCAAGGTATTCTCCGCGGAGACGGGATTCTCCCCCACGGAATTCCGCGCCCGGCTGAAAAAATCCCGGGAGGGTACTTCCATTGCGTAACGGGACGGAATACATGGCCCGCGCTCTGGCGCTGGCGGAAGAAGCGGCCCTGGAGGGCGAGGTCCCCGTGGGATGCGTGATCGTACGGGGGGACGAAATCGTGGGCGAGGGCCGAAACCGCCGGGAGGGGATCCGAAACGCCCTGGCCCATGCGGAGATCGAGGCCATCGATCAGGCCTGCCGGACGCTGGGCGGATGGCGGCTGACCGGATGCACTTTGTACGTGACGCTGGAGCCCTGCCCCATGTGCGCGGGGGCTATTGTAAACGCGCGGATTCCCCGGGTGGTATTCGGGGCGAAGGACGCCCGGGCGGGTGCCATGGGCAGTCTGATCAATGTGAATTCTTATCCGCTGAATCATCACGCCCGGGTGGAATCGGGTATGATGGAGGCGGAATGTGTGACGATTCTGCGGGAGTTTTTCCGGGGCCGGAGATAGGGAAAAGAATCCCGTTTATCCCGTAGGGGTTGGCGCCCTCGACAACCCGTTTTGAGAAATCCAAAGCCGTACGATACGGGACGTTCCGAGTTCCCGAGTTTGCTTTGCAAACTCGCACGAACTCGGGACAACCCGTTTTATGAAATTTAAACCGCACGTTGCGGGAGGAGTGGACGTTGGCTTCGCCAAGTCCTGCCCCTCCCCTACAACAAAATTGTTTGTCTGTCTTTATGGGTAAAAACCCCGCTTCACCCACAAAAACAAAGGAAAGGAGGCACACCTATGCCGGGCAAGGATTCCCTGACTGAAATTACGGTAGAGGACAATTCTCCCCACAAATCCGGCCGTCTGATCGCGGACGCGGCGGCACAGCCGAAATCCCCGCCGGTGATCCCGAATCTCCCTTTGGGCGCCAAACTGGTGACGGCCTCCGCTTTGAAGGATTCCCCAAACTCGAAGCAAACCCGGGATTACTCCCACTCGCCCCTGCTCTATCGGGTGCGCGTGTATCCCTGGCCGCAAAAGTACAATTTCTATCAGCGCTTCTGCTACGATGCGGAGCGGTTTTTCGCCGTGCGGGGGCAGGAGTGTCCCCGGGCGGAGTATTTCTCCTACATCCCCCAATACGCCCAGCTTTCCGCCGATCAGATGCGATGGTATCTGTGGTTCCGGGAGCGCATTCGCCGGGGGGAATATCCGGACGACGTGGATTTCCCCTTCATTCTTCTCCTGATCTACGAGATCATCAATCTCCCCCACAAGCTGCCGCCCGAAAAGGGGGCGGAGCAGCTGTCCGGCATCTGGCTGGCCTATCGGCGGCGGCATCCGGAGCTGGACAAATACCTCTCCGAGTGGATGTGCGACTACTGTCTGGTCCACGAGATTCCCCTTCCGGAGTCCCTGCATCCTATTCTGCCCGCCATCATCCGTCGGGCATCCTTCAAGGAATTCTATATCGCGTCCCTGCCGGGGCAGGGCGAGGAGATCACCCTCTCCCCCGCCTCCCTGATTGCGGCGGCCAGCGATTACAACTATACATTGAGCAAATACTACGCCGACAACCAGGCGGCGTATGACGATTTCATCCCGAAGGCCGTGGCCGCGGCCGCCCGGGCGGAGGGCATCGCTCCCACCCCGTCCTCCATGCGGCAGGCCAAGACGGAGCGGGACGCCTTTTGCGGATCCCTGTGCGCCCAGACCGTGAAGCGGCGCATTGTGGTGGAGTATTATTCCTTCGCCCGCTCTTACGAGATGCGCACCCGCGTCACCCTCGCGGTGAAGACGGCGGAGAACATGGTAAGGCGATCCCTGAAGATCAAATCCCGGCTGAATGTGCCGGGGGAGGACGCCATCGTCCGGGCGGTGCAGGCCTACGCCGCATCCGCTTTGTCGTGGGAGCGATCCCCGGTAAAAATCGCGGAGGATACCTCCTACGAACGGTACTACGACGCCCCTACCACGGGCATCGATTTTGCTTTGTCCCATCAGATTGAGGAAGAATCCTGGGAGAACACCGCCCGGCTGACGGACGGAGAGGCGGTGGAGATCGCCGCGGCGGAGCCCACTCCCCCTCCGGCACCCGCCGAGGAAGAGGAGGAGGATCTGCCCGACGAGGTGCGAAATCTCCTGACCGCCCTGCTGGCGGGTACATCCCTGACGGACTGGTGCAAAAACCAGCCCGTGCGAAAAAATCCCCAAAGCCTGGCCGACCAGATCAACGAGATGGCCGCCGACCGGATCGGGGACATCGTCCTGGAATCCGACGGGGACAATTGGACACTGATTGATGATTACAGAGAGGATATTGTATCGTGGATAACACAGCCTCCAAACTGAACACCCAAAAAGTACCGCGCCGGATTCTGGGCGCGCTTCTGGCCGGCATCTCCGCCGGCGTGGTGCCCCGCGCCGGGGCGCCCTATATTGCCATCGGCCGCGTGGACGAGATCCGGGCTTTGACCGACGATCTTGCCCGTGTAGCCGAGGGGCAATCCTCTATGCGGCTGCTTATCGGCCGGTACGGCAGCGGCAAGAGTTTTCTTTTGCAGCTGCTTCGCTCCCGGGCCATGGAATTGGGCTTTGTGACGGCGGACGCCGATCTGTCCCCGGAGCGAAAGCTGTCCGGGGAGGGCGGCATCGCCACCTATAGAGAATTGTCCCGGAATCTGGCGGTAAAGGCATCCCCCGACGGGGGCGCATGGAGTGGGATCCTCTCCCGCTTTATGCAGTCGGTGACGGGGGAAATCCCCGCCGATTTGCCCGAGGAGGAATACCGCGCCGCCGTAATGAATCGGGTGAATAATATCCTCGCCCCTCTCGGCAATGAGGTGGGCGGATACAACTACATCACGGTGTTGACCCGCTACGCGGAGGCATATCTGGCGGACGACACGGAGCACATGGCCGCGTGTCTGCGGTGGCTGCGGGGTGAATACCGGACCAAGACCGACGCCCGTGCCGCCATCGGCATCCGAACCTTGTCCATCATTGACGACGCCACCTGGTATTCCCACATCCGTCTGCTCTCCCGTTTTGTGCGCCTGATCGGCTATCAGGGACTGCTTGTGCTGATCGACGAGTGCGTGAATCTGTACAAGATCCCCAACCGCATCAGCCGGGAGGCCAATTACGAAAAGATTCTGTCCATGTACAACGACACGTTGCAGGGTGTGGCCAGTGGGTTGATGATCGTTTTGGGCGGCACGCCCCGGTTCCTCGAGGATACCCGGCGGGGCTTGTTCAGTTATGAAGCCTTGCGAAGCCGTCTCTCCGACGGGCGGTTTGTGATGGACAGCGGGGTGCCGCTGAAAAACATGATGTCCCCCGTGATTCGTCTGAGGCGGTTATCGGACAACGAACTGCTGGCTTTGACGCTCCGTTTGCGATCCCTGCACGCGCAATATTACGGGACCGATGAAGCGGTGAGTGACGAGATGGCCGCCGCCTTTCTGAAGGAGGAGTTAGACCGAGCCGGCGCGGAGGAGATGATCACCCCCCGTGAGATCATCCGGGATTTTGTGACGCTTTTGGATTTGCTTTACCAGAATCCGGGAGCGACCTTTGAAGATATGATGCGCAAGGCGGAAGCCGCCCCGGTGAATTCCGATCCCGATGGGGAGAATGCGAGTTGGCATCCTGCCAACTCGGAGGGGGAATCTCCGGCAGAGATTACCCCGCCGGTGCGGGTGGAGTTATCGGATATTGAGTTGTGAGTGAGGGAGATTTCGTCTATTCCCGTAGGGGTTGGCGCCCTCGACAACCCGTTGCATAGAATCTGTGCCGTACCTGCGGACCGTGCGAGTTCCTTTCACAAACTCGGAACGCCAGAAGTTTCTTTCCCCCTCTACGAGTTCCCGAGTTCGCTTTGCGAACTCGCACGAACTCGCCACTCCTCCCACTTCCTTGGCTCTCGACCATGGAAAATTGAGTAAAAATTATGGGATTTATAGGGAAAATGAAATGACCGATGTGATTATGAAAGAAATCCAAACAGAATCGGAATTAAGGGATGTTTTGGATTTGTGCTATAGAATTTTAGATATAGCAAATACGGAATTATATGGTTATGATGCATGGCAAAAACGATTCACCGATGGATCTCAACCTTTAGTTTACGCTTTGAAAGATGGAAAAATTGTTTCCGCTGTTTTAGGACGGGCAGAAAACAAAGATAGTCTTGTAATTGGTCACGTAGCATGTGACGAGAATTATCGAAAACAAGGAATTACCAAAAATTTGCTGAGTTATTTTGAAGATTTGGCAAGAGAAAAAGGATTTAAGTATATTACTTTGGGATCGGAAGAAGATGCATTTTATGAAAAATGCGGTTATAAAGTGATCTTCCAAGTACACGGACAAAATATTTTTCAAAAAGTATTATGATCCCCACAGGGCGGATATTAAATACTCATCTCGCATGCCTGCGTTTTTCCAATATCTCCCTCCCTCCTCCACGGGAGCCAAGGAAGTTGGTGGGGTTTGGGGAGGAAGGAAACTTCGGCGTTTGAGATGGTTCCTTCCTCCCCAATTCGAGAAAATCCAAAACCGTACGATACGGGATAACAAAAACCTTCGCTTCATTCGATACCGTTTCGTGAAACCGAAAACGCACGAAACGGACGTGCAATGCACGCCCCTACAAGGTAACATAAACATTCGTTTCATCCCTATCTCCTTGGCTCTCGCCTGAGAGTAAGTGTATATAGTTTTTATAAAGTTTTTGCGGAGCTTTTTTCAAAAGTCCCCATTCGACTTTGTGTTCCTAATCTATAGAAAAGTTCAATTAATCAGAATTTGACGAAGGAGTGTGTTTTTTTATGAAAAAGATACTGTTTGGAATTGCATTGATTTTCATGAGTATGGCATTTGTTTTGGTGGGAGAGTTTAGGAATATACTTATTGTAAGTGAGAATTTTGAAACAGTGGCGTGTGCCATACTCCCTATACTCGGCTTTGTAATGAGTGTTTGGGGACTCTTTGAAAAGGATAAATAAACACCAATTTATCGTTCCGTTTTTGATTGTAGTCTAAGGGAACACAAAAAGCAATTGGGAGTTTCAAAAAGCGACCGTTTTCCACCACACACGAAAGGAGCCCCTTATGTCCGACACCGTATTTGATTCTTTTGCCCCCTTTATAAGAGAATTTATCTACTCCCGGGGCTGGCAGAAGCTGCATGACGTGCAGATCACCGCGGCAAAAGTGATCTTTGACACGGATCATAATCTCCTGATCCCCTCCTCCACGGCGTCCGGCAAGACGGAGGCGGCTTTCTTTCCGATTCTTTCCCAGATTTACGAGGACGACACCCCCGGCATCGCCGTACTGTACATCGCCCCGCTGAAAAGCCTGATCAACGATCAGTTTGGGCGAATCACGGAATTGACCGACGAGGCGGACATTCCCGTCTTCCACTGGCACGGGGATGTGGCCCGCTCCCACAAGGAAAAGATGCTCCGCGCACCGCGGGGCGTATTGCAGATCACCCCGGAATCCCTGGAAAGCATGCTGATGCGCCGGGGGAGCGATGTGATCCGCCTGTTTGGAAATCTGAAATACATTATCATCGACGAGATCCACACCCTGACGGGCACGGATCGGGGCAACCAGATCCTTTGCCAGATCGCCCGGATCGCACGGCTCATCGGCTATCAGCCCCGCCGGATCGGTCTGTCCGCCACCATCGGGGACACCGATGCGGCCGCCGCCTGGCTGGGGGCGGGATCGGGCCGATCCACCTATGTGCCGGAATTGCCAAGGGAAAAACTGCGGTGGCGGCTGGGGATCGAGCATTTCTACATCGAATCCCCCACCCACGACGATTCCGATCCGAAGCACACCGGCCCGTCGGTGATATACGACTTGAATTTTGGGAATATTAAAAAAGAGATAGAGAAAAACGAATCCCCCGCCATCCAGGCCCAGGGTGCATCGGCCATCCTGCCGGATGTGGTGGGAGAAAAAGAGGAAAAACCCTTCGATCCCGCCGCCGACCCGGGATACGAATACATTTACGACGCGACCAAGGGACGCAAGTCCCTGGTGTTCTCCAACTCCCGGGAGGAGACGGAGTACGTGACCGCCACTCTCCGGCAGATTGCCGAGCGGCGGGGCGAGCGGGATGTGTTCCTCATCCACCACGGCAATCTGTCCGCCGCCATCCGGGAGGAGGCGGAGGCCAAGATGAAGGATGAGGAGATCCAGGCGGTGACATGCGCCACGGTGACTATGGAATTGGGCATCGACATCGGCAAATTGGAGCGGGTGGTGCAGCTGGGATCGCCGAATACGGTATCGTCGTTCCTGCAAAGATTGGGCCGCAGCGGCCGCCGGGGCGATCCCCCGGAGATGGTGATGGTCTTCCGGGAGGAGGAGCCGCTGCCAAACGCCCCCCTGCCCCATCTGATCCCCTGGGAACTCCTGAAGGCCATCGCCGTCATCCAGCTGTACATCGAAAATCGGTTCATTGAGCCGCCGATTATCCGAAAATGCCCGTTCAGTCTTCTCTTCCAGCAGACCATATCGATTCTGGCGTCCTCCGGCTCTTTGACCCCCATGGCGCTGGGTGAGCGGGTATTGTCCCTGCCGCCCTTTGCCCACATTACAAAAGATCAGTATCGGCTGCTGCTGAAGTCCATGATCGACCAGGAATTTCTGGAGATGACGGAGGAAAGAGAACTGATCGTGGGCCTGCGGGGCGAAAAACTGACCGCCAGCTTCAAATTCTTCGCCGTGTTCAAGGACACGGAGGATTTCACCGTCCGAAGCGGCTCCGATGAGATCGGCACCATCACCTCCGCGCCCCCGGTGGGCGATCGGTTTGCTCTGGCGGGTCGGGTCTGGGAGGTGGAGGAACTCGATATCCCCCACCGGCTGATCTACGTCCATCCTGTCAAGGGAAAGATGGAGATCCAGTGGCCCGGCGATTACGGCGAGGTCCACACCCGGATTCTGGAGAGGATGTATCAGGTACTCGCCGAGGACACGGAATATCCCTATCTGAAGCCGGACGCGCTGGAGAGATTGCACCTGGCCCGGGCCGTGGCCCGGAACACGGGCATGCTGGAAAACACCCTCGTTCATCTGGGGGGGTACACCTGGGCCATGTTCCCCTGGCTGGGAACCAGATCCTTCCGCACCCTGCGCCGCTACATGGGCCAGTTTGCGGATGAATACAAGATTTCCAAGATGGAATTTGAGGGATGCTACTATCTGATGTTCCGCATGGAGCGGGGAGACGGGATTTCCCTGCTTCGCGCCATGGGTGAGCGGATTCGCCGGGACGGCATCTCGCTGGATCATCTGATCGGGCTGAGCGAGTGTCCCGTTTATGAGAAATACGACGGATTCATCCCCGCCGAGCTGCTTCGCACCGCATTCCGCGAGGACAAGCTGAGATCGGACGAGATCCTGTCGCGATCCGATATGTGGTGACACCACCAAAGGAGACAAAGTATGAAAATATTGATGACCACTATGAGTTTTGACATTGGAGGGGCGGAGACCCACATTCTGGAATTGTGCCGGGAACTTTCCCGCCGGGGCCACGATGTGACGGTGGCCTCCAAGGGAGGCGTATTTGTGGCACCGCTGACGGAAAGCGGGATCCGCCACGTAACGGCCCCTCTGCACAAAAAGGATCCCGCGTCCATGCTCCGCTCATGGCGGACGCTGGACAAGCTGATCCGGGAAGAAAACTTTGACGTGATCCACTCCCACGCCCGGATTCCCAGTCTGATCACCCATCATCTGGCGAAAAAATACGATATCCCCTTCGTGACCACCTTCCACTACACCTTCGATCCCGTATGGTATCTGAAGATGCTGACCCGCACCGGCGAGCGGATGCTGGCCGTATCCGACGATCTGAAGCGGTATCTGGTGGATGTGTACCACCGATCCCCGAAGAAAATTGACGTGACCGTCAACGGCATCGATATCGATCAGTTTGACGGCACGCCCACAGACAATCCCCTGCCCGAGATGGGTGAGGGGGACAAGATCGTCTGCGTGACCCGCATGGATCGGGCGGTGGCGTGGCACGCCTTCCGTCTCACGGAGGCCATGCCGCGGATCGTGGAGGCCCATCCCGATGCCCGGCTGATTCTCATCGGCGGCGGCGACTGTCTGGATGAGCTGAAGGAGCTGGCCGAGAGGACCGACAAACAGATCGGCGGCGGGCACATCTTTGTGCTGGGCCCCCGGTCGGATATTGCAAAAATTCTGCCCCAGGCGGACGTATTCGTGGGCGTATCCCGTGCCGCCATGGAAGCCATGGCCTGCCGCAAGCCGGTGGTGCTGACGGGCGCCCAGGGACATCTGGGCATCTACACCCCGGAACTCGAGGAGGAGGCTATCTCCACCAACTTCTGCTGCCGCACCCGGGATGCGGCGGATGCGGACACCATCGGGGACAACGTGATCGAAATCCTGGACCAATCCCCCGCCCGCCGGCGGGAGATGGGCGAATACAACCGGGACGTGATCGCCCGGTGCTACTCCGTATCCCGCATGGCGGAGGATGCTTTGGCCATGTACGACCGGGCCCTCAGAGAGCACATCTTCCGTCGGCCCGACGTGGTGATCTCCGGCTACTACGGCTCGGGCAACACCGGCGATGACGCCCTGCTTCTGGCCATCACGGACGGTCTGCACCGCCGGGGCATCGATCGGGTGGCCGCCCTGTGCGGCAAATCCCCCCTGCCCGTGCCGGGCGTGAAGCGGATCCCCCGCTTCTCCTTCCACCGGGTACGGCGGGAAATCCGGGGAGCGAAGATGCTGATCAGCGGCGGCGGCAGTCTTCTGCAGGACGCCACCAGCACCAAATCCCTGATTTATTACACCTGGGTGATCGGCCAGGCCAAGCGGGCCGGGGTGAGAGTGATGATCTATGCCAACGGCATCGGCCCCATCCAGCGTGAGAAAAACCGCATCCGCGCCGCCGACGCGGTGGCCTCCGCGGATTACATCAGCGTGCGGGAGGATGCGTCCCGGGAGGAATTGATCCGCATGGGCATCCCCGCCGAGCGGATCCACGTGAGTGCCGATCCCGTTTTTGGAACGGCGGCGGATGCGTCGCCCCGGGCGACGGAGGATTATATCGTTTTGTCCCTCAGAGAAACGGCGGGGAACACGGCGGGCAGCATCGACTGCCGGAACATGGAGGAAACCGTGGCGGACACGGCGGCATCCATTGCGGAGAAGTACGGGCTTTCCGTTATGCTGATCCCCATGCAGCCCTCCTACGACAACGCCATCTGCTCCCGCACCGCCGTGCGGCTGATGCAGGCGGGGATCCATGCCGCGGTTCTGCCCCATCTGTCCCCGGCGGAATTGAGAAAGACCATCGGCGGGGCCCGGGCGGTGGTGGGCATGCGTCTGCACACGCTGATCTTTGCCGCCACGGAGAACGTACCCGCGCTGGCGCTGTCCTACGATCCGAAGGTGGACGCCTTCATGGACTACATCGGCTGGGGCGAGCACACCCTGCCCGCCTTCACGGCGGACGGCGAGACCATCGCCCGTCATCTGACGGATCTGCTGGAGAAATCCGGCGGCATCCGGGCCGAAATGCAGGAACGGCTCACAAAACTTGCCGATCTGGCCCGGGGCGATCTGGACCGGGCGGCGGAAATGCTGCAAAAAAACCAATAAAATCAGGGCTTCTGCCATTGGCAGAGGCCCTTTTTTCGCGCTTTGGGGACGTACTTTTTTTGGCGAATCCCTTTGTTTTTTGCAATTTTATTCGCCAATCCTGCAGTTTTGCAAAACTAATTGCAGGAATTGTATTGACAAAATGCAGAAACGATAGTATACTAACAGTATTATCCACTCATCATCGCCAAATTGAAGGAGGCGCCATCGCAAAATGCACAACCATGAAAGTTCATTCAGTCACGCCATCACCAGCGACGTAAAGGTAGAGTTCTCCTCCCAGACCAATCTGATCGAGCAATCCTCCTACCGTTACTCTCTGCAGGAGCGCGCCACCCCCAATTTGCAGCGGTATCTGTTCGATTACGATTCCGTACCGAAGGTATCCTTCAACCACCGTTTCGTGCCGGTGCAGATGCCGGACAACATCTGGATCACCGACACCACCTTCCGGGACGGTCAGCAGTCCACCTCCCCCTTCACCGTGAAGCAGATCACCGATCTGTTCAAGCTGATGCACCGGCTGGGCGGTCCCAAGGGGCTGATCCGCCAGAGCGAATTTTTTGTCTACACACAAAAGGATCGGGAGGCTCTCGCCCAGTGCATGGATCTGGGATACGAATTCCCCGAGATCACCACCTGGATCCGCGCGTCCCAGCGGGATTTTGAGTTGGTGAAATCCCTGGGCATCAAGGAGACGGGTATTCTGGTGTCCTGCTCCGACTATCATATTTATAATAAGATGGGTCTGACCCGCGCCGCCGCTATGGATAAGTATCTGGGCGTGGTCAAGAGTGCCCTGGACATGGGCATCCGCCCCCGCTGTCATTTTGAGGATATCACCCGCGCCGATTTCTACGGATTTGTGGTACCCTTCGCGGAGGCACTCCGCCAGCTGGGCGAGGAGGCGGGCATTCCCGTGAAGATCCGCGCCTGCGACACCATGGGCTACGGGGTGAATTATCAGGGTGCGGCCCTGCCCCGCAGTGTACAGGGTATCATCTACGGTCTGAATCACTACGCCGGTCTGTCCCCCGAACAGCTGGAGTGGCACGGCCACAACGATTTCTATAAGGTTGTCACCAACGCATCCACCGCCTGGCTGTACGGCGCGTCCGGTGTGAACTGCTCCCTGCTCGGCATCGGTGAGCGGACGGGCAACTGCCCGCTGGAGGCCATGGTCATCGAATACGCCTCCCTCCGGGGCACCACCGACGGCATGGAGCTGCCGGTGATCACGGAAATCGCCGAGTATTTCGAGAACGAGATCGGATACAAGATCCCCGCCCGCACTCCCTTCGTGGGCGCCAACTTCAACGTGACCCGTGCCGGCATCCACGCCGACGGGCTGATGAAGGATGAGGAGATCTACAATATCTTCAACACAGGCAAGCTGCTGAACCGCCCCGCCCGGGTGGCCATCGATGTGCACTCCGGCCTGGCCGGCATCGCCCTCTGGCTGAACACCCGCCTGGCGGAGAATCATCAAGATCTGTGGATCGAGAAGCAGTCCCCCATCGTCGCCGCCATGAAGGAGCAGGTGGACGCCCAGTACGCGGCCGGACGGAACACATCCATGGGTGACGAGGAGCTGCTTACGATGCTGAAGGAGATCGCCCCCGACGTATGGGAACAGGCAAAGGATTGATATTCCGGCTTGTCCGGGTTCAATAACCTCAAAAAACCGCACATTTCGTGCGGTTTTTTCTTGTGAGGGGGGGTAGGTTTACCTTGTAGGGGACGACGCCGCGAGTTCGCATGGCGAACTCGGAACGTCCCGCCGCGTGCGGTTTGGATTCACAAAAAGGGAGGAGCGAGTTCGAGGAGTTCGTAAAACGACCTCGGGAACTCGAAGATCCGCCCCTACGGATGAAGCGGGGGTGTGTTGTTTTGTAGGGGACGACGCCGCGACGTCCCGCAACGTGCGGCTTTGGATTTCTCAAAACGGGTTGTCGGGGGCGCCAACCCCTACGGGTGATGCTGGGTTTCCGTTATCCCGTAGGGGAGGCGTTTCGCCTCCCGCCGCGTGCGGTTTGGATTCACAAAACGGGAGGAGCAAGCCCATCACCGTCCTTTAAACCGGATGCTTTTCAGTCGATACAAAACGGCCAGAACATCTTCGGGGCGAACATATTCAATGACCCCCGACGTTCCGCGGAACCCCGTTTGGTGAATCATCTCCAGTCCGCCGGTCTCCATCTTTTTGTACAGCCGCATGACCGCTTCCCTCATACTGCCGCTCTGCCGCTGTTCGATCACCGTCAAATAGTAGATAAACGAACCGATAAAATCCAGCTGGCCGCGGGTAGCGTGGGGGACGATCTCGGGAACGCGGACGCTCTCCGCGCCGAACTGGATGGTGGAGTCGTCCTTGATTTCCACGTTTCTGGCAAGGCAGATCCCTCCGAGGTGAGAAAAATCAGCACGCCGGGGCTGCGGTGAAAAGGCGGGGGCGGAGATTCTTTTATCCTGTTCATACTCCGTATACTCCGACACGACAAAATTCTCCACCAGAATCACCTGATCTGCAATGCGGAAATATTCCCCGGATGCTCCCACAACGATGATGGATGACATACCGTACTTTTCATAAAACATACGAGCGTTATCCAGAAACGGGGCGGTGGATGCGTTTTGAATCACCGAACGCATCTTCTCGTCTTTATACATAAAGTTGTTGGCGCTTCGGTCTTCGTCGAACAGCATCAGGCGGCATCCGGCTTCTATCGCTTCCGTCACGGCCGCCGCCTGAGACGTGGATCCGCTGGCATTATCCGTGGAAAAGTCTTGAGGAACAATCCCCTTTACTGGGAGTTTCCGCAAAAAGAAGGAAATGTCCGTATTTTTGATGCTTCGTCCGTCCTCCGCTTGAATAGTCATAGCACTTTCGTTTGTTATGACGTATTCACGACCGTCACCGAGGACGTGGTTGTAAACACCTTCCTTCAAAGCCTCTAAAATCGTGCTTTTCCCGTGATAAGCATCACCGGTAATCAAGGTTATACCCTCGGGGATAGCCATTCCGCTGATGTTCTCTCCACTCGGCAACGCAATATTTATCTGCATTGATTTAGGTGAAACAAACGGAACAGCCCCCTTGCTATCCTTATAGTCAGTTTTGCCTTTTCGAGGAAGCACAGATCCGTTGGCGACAAAAGATACATACCCGTTGTTTTTCAAATAGCGTCGTATATACTCTTGATTTTGCCATAATTCCACGGCTTGCCAAAGAGCATTTGCATCAAAGTTTGAAACAAAGTCTTCAACTAATGTGGGCAGATTCTTCGTCAATAAAAGCTTCAATGCCTTTTCGGAAATTATTCCTTTTTTGCGGCTGTTGAAAGAGTCCTTTTGCGCTTGCGCCGACAGAGCCAAAACACTTCCGCTTTGTGCTTTGATTCCAAGCTCGGGATCTGCACGCCGTCCTGTGTTATAAGCTGTATTATTAAACGGCAATTTAATTGTCAGCGAAATAGTTATTGTTTCTTCGTTCAATTGAACTACGGAATTTGACAATACTCGCGTTCCAAATTTATAAACAAGAAATAGCCCCTTCTGCACATTGCTTTCCGATTGCTGCATCGTATCGTTTGCCACATGGGCCGCCATGGAGAAATCCCGCATAATATAGGCGGCCGCGGCGGTTTTGTCCGAAGAATCGTATACATACTCCCCAAAGAGTCGCTGGCGCGGAATCTCCGCCGACACCAGGGCATTTTTGATTTGCCCGCCATATACATTGCGGATATGGTAGACGATTCCGTTTCGCTCGTATCTTCCGTACAGTTTTGTATAGGAGGATACGGCTTTTCCATCCAGTGATTTAATAATTTCGTTTAATTTCTGCATAAAAATACCTCCGAGAAATGATTTAAAATGTGTGCCCCATGGGCCGCGGAACAGAACACATTGTCAAACCATTTTTCGAAGGAAAACAAAAACGGTATATCGTCAGATATACCGTAAACGTATTAGCCGATTATAAACAAGCACACCAACAAAGCGTCATGCTGCATTCGGCGACACATGGCATCCGACAATGTATTCAATTGCAGTTTTCATAACGTCGCCTCCTCTGGCATAATTTTGTATTACTACGATAGTATCATAGCATGCTTTTCTGCAATTGTCAATGGGGAAAATGAAGTTTTCATCAACCGGCGGTTATCCTCGGGAAGGAAGACGAAAGAAATCGTCCGTTTGGCATCCCAGAATCCGCGCCAGGTGCGGCAGGGTGAAGATATCGGGATAGCAGAGGTTCTGCTCCCATTTGCACACGGCCTGGGGAGTCACGCCCAGCATCTCGCCGAAGGCGCTTTGGGAGAGATTATTCGCCCGGCGGTATTCCTTGATTTTCTCCCCGACCGTGATTTGATAAACCGGTGTCGTCAGTGCGCACCACCTTCCTTTACCAATCGGATTTTCCGCATGCGGTTGATCAGCGCAAACAATTCCTGCTTGCGGGGCAGATCGAGAAACCGCTCCGTGGTGGTGAAAAAGGCGGAATACAGAACGTCCACGCCCTCCTCCTCCATTTTCTCGTACAACTCGTCGATCCGCCGACGCAGATCGATTTTGTTTTCCTTGTTGGTCACTTCCAGATACCGCAGCAGAAATCCCAGCGCATCCAACTGGCGGGGGGACACGATATCATGCAGTCCCCGCACGTCGATCTGCTCGTCGCCGATGAGGATGAATCCCATATCGGACACGGCCAGTTTTTCGCTGCCGCATCCCGCGGGATAGGAGGTGAAGCGGTCGCTGTACAGCGCCCGGCTCTGTTCCCAATCGGCGGGCGGGGGCAGGATGGCTGTCACGCCGTGATCGGCACAGATTATTTTGGATTTTTCCGTCACGTCGTGGATGAGGTAATCCTCCATCATGTAGATTTTGTCCGCCACACAGAGATATTCGCCGCTGCCGCCGATGACCAGGATGGTGGACACGCCGCCGGCGCGATGGAGCTCGTTCACCCGATCGGTGAAGGGGGTGATGGGCTCCTTCTCGATCAGCGCCTTCATCATCCGATCCCGGATCATGAAGTTGGTGGCGCTTCGGTCCTCGTCGATGAGCAGGAGTTTTGCTCCCACCGCCACCGCCTCCATGATGTTGGCCGCCTGGGAGGTGGATCCGGATGCGTGATCGGTGGAGAAATCGGTGGTATCCCCGCCGGGCAGCCAGCGGATGAAGGGGGAAATGTTCACGTGCTTCACGCTGCGTCCGTCCTCGGCGGAGATGGTGACGGCGCTGTCGTCCGTGATGCACAATTCCCGCCCGTCCCCGAGGATGTGATCGTAAATGCCGGCGGAGATGGCATCCAGCAGGGTGGATTTGCCGGAATAGCCGCCGCCGGTGATGACGGTGACGCCCCGGCGGATGCCCATGCCCCGGACACCGCAGATTTCGATTTCATCCGCCGGGGTGGAGCGGAAGGGGATGGCGCCCGCCATGGGCAGATCCGTGCCCTTGGCCCGGGGCAGGATACTTCCGTTGGCCACAAAAGCGCAGTAGTCGCTGTTCTTCAGCCACGCCCGGATGGCGGATTGTTTTTCGGCCAACTCCAGCGTCCGGTTCAGGCCGACGATGTCAAATTCGGCAATAAACCGATCCACCGCGTCGGGCAGATCCCGGCACAGCATCTGGATGGTTTTCCGGATCTTCCGCTTGGGAAGCTGGACTTGGAGTTTCAAATGCAGCATCATCTCCCGGGCGGGGGCATGGGCACCTTTGAGAAGCCAGACACTTTTTCCCGATCCGTTTTCGTACCACTGATTCATCCATTCGGCAAAATAACAGTAATTATTGGCCATACTGATGCTGGTGTATGGGGCTAAAATATACTTTCCGTTTTCATTATCTGGTCGGGACCGATTTATCAAACCTTCATTCAACCGGTCGATGTACATTCGGAACCGATGGTAACAAAAGGCAGCACCGGCCCAATCAAATACGGAAAGATGCAATTTGGATACAGGGATTTTCACAGTTACTGTCGGTTTATCCTGCGCCAATTTGTGGGTGTGAGAGATTTCATAACCGACACCTTCGTGATAATAGATCGGTTCGTTGTCTCCCTCCGGCGGGACGTCCGGCATATCGGGATCATATACGGTCAGTGCTCCTTCATACATTTCCTTATAGGTTGCTGTGTCGTTTTCCATATTGCGCAAAAAATGTGCTAATCGTTTCATGGGCATCACTCCTTTTCTTGTGCGGTTTGGATTTACAAAACGGGGCGTCCCGAGTTCGCATGGCGAACTCGCAGCGTCGCCCCCCTACGGTGAGGCGGAAATTCATGTTACCTTGTAGGGGCGATTCATGAATCGCCCGCGACGTGCGGTTTGGATTTCTTCACGGACGACCAATGGTCGCCCCTACGGATGAAGCGGAAATTCACGTTACCTTGTAGGGGTGTGCATTGCACGTCCGCAACGTATGGTTTAGGTTTTACGAAACGGGCGAATCGTGATTCGCCCCTACGGTGAAGCGAGGGTTTCCGTTATCCCGTAGGGGACGGCGCCCACGACGTCCCGACAACGTGCGGTTTGGATTCACGAAACGGGCGAACACAGTTCGCCCCTACGGGTGAGGCGGGGATTTATGTTGTTTTGTAAGGGGGCGGGGGTTATGTTGCCCCCCACGAAAAACAAAAAGCACCCCGTCGGGTGCAAAAATGCCAAGCCAAACAAAAAAACACACCCGATTTCGGATGTGCATACAATCATCACAAAGTATCCGTCAGAAACCAACCCCGGCGGCGCGTACAACATCCGATCCATATAAGTTTGTCATAACGATCGCCTCCTTCTGGCTGACTGATTTTACGCTGTCAGTATAGCACGGTTTTTCGCAGTTGTCAATCGGGCGCGGGCATTTTTTCATCAACCGTTGGTTAAAATCTCCCCCGTATCGACAATTTCGTTCATAAAATTCCAAATTCTTGTTTACACAACAACAAAACTGTGATAAAATACTATTTGATCAACGCATCCCGTTCTTCATCCCATTACGGTAAATAAACCGAAAGGATGTGATACGATGTCTGAATTGGAAACGCTGGCACCGGAGACAACCGCTGAGGTGACTCCCGCGCCCGAATCCGGCAAGCCGGAAAAGAAGAAAAAGCGCAAATCCACCATGAGACGTGTGAAAACCATTTCCCCTATGGCCATGATCTCTCCCTTTATCATGGTCAACCGGGTCGGCAGTCAGAATCTGATCACCGACCGGATTCCCGTCGCGAAGCTTGAGAAGTATCTCAAGGAAAAGCAGGCGGAGGGTATGAAGAATGTCAGCATGATGCATCTGTTGATCGCCGCCTATGTACGCACCGCCGCCCAGCGCCCCGCCCTGAACCGCTTCATCCGCGGCCAGCGGGTCTGGACCCGGGACGAGGTGGAGATCGCTCTGACGATCAAAAAGGAAATGTCCCTGGAGTCCCCCGATACGGTGGTGAAGATCACCGTGCCCCGCGACGCCACCTTGCAGGTGATTTATGAAGAATTGAATCGGGTGATCACTGAGTACCGGGATAACCCGGGCGGAGATTTCGACGATACGGCCAAGTTTTTGTCCTATCTCCCCTCGGTGGTTCTGAAATTCGTGGTGTGGCTGCTCAAGCTGTTGGATTATTTCAATCTGCTGCCAAAGTTCCTCACGAATCTCTCCCCCTTCCACTGTTCGTTCTTCATTACATCCATGGGATCTCTCGGCATCCCGCCCGTGTTCCATCATCTGTATGATTTTGGTACCTGCCCCGTCTTCGTTTCCTTCGGCGCAAAACAGCGCTCCTATGAGGTGAACCCGGACGGATCGGTGTACAAGCATTCTTATATGGATCTGACTGTGGTCACGGATGAGCGCATCTGCGACGGATACTATTTTGCCTCCAGCCTCAAGCTGCTGAAGGGCATTCTGCGCAATCCGTGGCAGTTGGACGAAAAGCCGGAGAATGTACAACAGGACATTCGCTAAAAGAAAACCGGGCACCCAATCGGGTGCCCGGTTTTTTTGTGGGGAATTTTCGTCTTTTTCGTAGGGGCGATGCCGTGGAATACTTCTGCGCTTTGAAAATCAAAGTGCCGCTTTGATGCGAATCTACAAATGATTCGTTGCGTGATTCTAAAATTATGATATACTATAATCACAAAAGCGCTTTTGAATCTATTTCGGAGGACAATTCTATGTCAATCGGATCCACCATCAAGCGGCTTCGCCGCGAAAAAGACATCACCCAGGAACAGCTGGCCGATTATCTGGGCATCACATCCCGCGCCGTTTCCCAGTGGGAGTGCGACCGCACCGCGCCGGATATTTCGCAGATTCCGATTCTATGCAATGTTCTGCACGTAAGTGCCGATGTCTTGCTGGGCATCGATGTTGAGCAAAAAGAAAAACGAATCAATGATCTGCTTGCAGAAGCGAAAAAACAGTGGGAGCTGGGATATAATCGCGAAGGGGAAAAGATCTTACGCGCTGCTCACAAAGAATATCCAAATAATCACAAAATCATGTCTGACTTGATGTCTTGTGTTTGGAAAAGCAGAAATGAGCCTGAGCGTACGGATGAATATGATACCCTGACACAGGAAGTGATTTCTTTGGGAGAACGCATTCTGGCGGAATGCACGGATATCGAGATTAGAAACAACGCAATACAGCTCCTATGCTATACTTATCCGGAACTCAATCAATCAGAAAAAGCTATCGAACTGGCGAATCAAATGCCGAACCGTTCATTGACGCGGGAGCATCTTTTATCCCACATCTATCGGGGTACGAAACGGTTCGATATGTTTCGTACCGAGTTGCATTTGACTCTGAATGAGATATATCATCTTCTTCTGTACAACAATGCCCCGCTGGATGATAAAAAGCGCCCGTACACCAACGAGGAAATGATCGAAATTCATAAAAAGCATCTGGCTATTATGGACATTATATTTGAAGATGGAAATTTCGGATTCTATCATCAGCAGATGGGCTGGACGAACATTTCCCTGGCGGAATACTATATGCGTACCGGCAAGAACGAGGAAGCCGTCGCCTGTCTGAAAACGGCGAAAAAGCACTCCATTGAGGCCGATACAGTGTGTCAGCCCACCGACACCTACACCTGCCTTTTGTTCCGCGGTATGGAGATCGGCGGCATGACGCACAACATCTCGCAGAACGACTGTCTCCATCAGTTGATGGTCATGGAAGACAAGGTTTTTGATCCTATTCGGGAAACGCCGGAGTTCAAGGAAATTGAGGAAGAGTTGAAAAAATACGCCCGTCACCATTGACAAAAACCGGGCACCCGTCTGCCACGAGTGCTTAAGGACAGTAAAAAGCCGATATGGAGTTATCTCTGTATCGGCTCTTTTCTATTGCACTACCGCTTCGGGTGGTGAGTAAGTGCGCACTTGCGGTCAAACAAAAAGCCTCCCTTGTGTAAAGGGAGGTGGCACGGCAACGCCGTGACGGAGGGATTGTAATAGTTAAAATCTCACCAAAAACAATCCCTCAGTCATCGCGACATTTCGAGTTGGTGAATGCCAACTCGCATCGTTGAAGTCGCGCTGACAGCTCCCTTTGCACAAGGGAGCCTCTGGCTGTAACCGGTTGTCTTTCTGTTGAATTATTGTAAAATCTGTCCTTCAGAACCCGAAACATCGGGTGCCCGGTTTTTTATCGTTGTTTCGCCGTCAGCTTGATCAGTTTCGACATATTGTCCGGCTGATTTTTCGCCTCGGCGGCGGCCTTGTTGCGGCGGATCGCCCCGCATTTGGTGCAGCGGTGGGTGATAATAAATCCCTTTTTCGGATCCGGCTCCGCGGAGATGGGCTCCATCTGCCCGCCGCAGTCCGATGCCCGGTCGCCGGGATTCTCATCCAGATGGAGGGACCACAGGCAAAACGGACAATGATTGCGGGAGGTATAGCCCAGGGGCTGTACTTCCTTTCCGCAATGGGCGCAGATGAATCCGCTGTCGTTCTTCGTAAATCGTTTCGTTTCCATTTTGTGTGTCCTTTGTGGTGATGTTTTTTGTATAGGGGCGGAAGAAACCATCTCAAGCGCCGAAGTTTTCTTCCGCCCCTGCGTTTCCAAAAATGGAAACGCACCCCCACCAACTTCCTTGGCTCTGCCGCAGAGAATGGGTTGCTATCATTTTTTCGTAGGCGGTAGCCAAGGAGGCGGGTGGAGAGGCGAGTTCGTGAAACGAACTCGGAGAGGAGGGGGGAAACTTCGGCGTTTGAGATGGTTCCGCCCTCCTCTCGGAAAGAGTTCATGTCCCATTATACCACATCCAAAACAAAATTGCAACCGATGCGCATAATCGCCGCCGGGCCGCCGCATACTAACCTCGCACAGATCAACAACTTCCCCGAAAGGCGGTTTATTATGAAACATCGTACACTGAAACTGACGGCAGCGGCCATTCTGACCATGTCTCTTCTGACTCTCCCCGTGGCTGCCGCCGATATGGGCAGCCGAAGCAATCCTCAGGCCATGCAGAACTTCTTCGCCCCCCGAAACGACCAGGGCACGCCCAATGACACCGGCGCCTCCGATTCCATGGGCACATCCGACGGAAACGGCTCGAATATAGACGGAAGCCAGAATGACCAGGGCAATATGGGCAATTCCGGCGATATGGGCAACGGCGGTGCAGGCAATGGCGGCTCCGACAGCATGTTCGACACCGGATCCGGCGAGGGCAATCTGGGCGACACATCCGGCCCCACCGAAAGCGGCGACGGCGTCATCGACGGCACGGCAGATACGGGCAACTCCCCCATGAGCGATACGGTAGGCGATGCCGCGGGCGCCACCGACGAGGATGGCGGCAGCATGCTGGGCATCATCATCACCCTGCTCATCATCGGTGCCATCGTGATCCTGATCTTCGCCCTCATCCCCAAGAAAAAAGCCTAGTCAGGACCTCCGGCAAAGCCGGAGGCTTGCTCTGCCCCTATAAGGGGCTATTGCCGGCAAGCATCTAAAGACGCACGATATTCTATCACTCGCATCACTTGCCCTGCCGCCGTAAATGCGGTATGACATCATAGCCTTCCCCAGTGGGGGAAGGTGGCATCCGCGCAGCGGATGACGGATGAGGTGTCTATACAAACCATTACTCCTCATCCACCGTTCGCGTGCGAACGGTCCCCCTTCTCCCACAGGAGAAG
>JAFUIQ010000007.1 GCA_017468385.1 Clostridia bacterium | reverse complement strand
TCTGACAGGGAGCATAGCTCAGTTGGGAGAGCATCTGCCTTACAAGCAGAGGGTCATAGGTTCGAGCCCTATTGTTCCCACCATAATGGCCCGGTAGTTCAGTTGGTTAGAACGCCGCCCTGTCACGGCGGAGGTCAGGGGTTCGAGTCCCCTTCGGGTCGCCAAGTAGCCTACGGTACGCGCTGGCGGCTGCAGGATGCCTCTGTAGCTCAGTTGGTAGAGCAGGGGACTGAAAATCCCCGTGTCGTTGGTTCGATTCCGACCGGAGGCACCATACGCGGATTTAGCTCATTTGGTAGAGCGCCACCTTGCCAAGGTGGAGGTGGCGGGTTCGAGCCCCGTAATCCGCTCCATACAGTGGGTACGAAAATCTTCGTACCCACAACTTATATGGCGTCATAGCCAAGTGGTAAGGCACGGGTCTGCAAAACCCTTATCCCCCGGTTCAAATCCGGGTGACGCCTCCAAAACCTTCTCGGACGAAGTTCGGGAAGGTTTTTACTTTTTCACTTTTCACTAAATCCGTCCGAGAAGTTTTTTGGTAAGTAATAGGTAATAGTGAATAGTGAAGAAGTAAGGTAACTTTTCGCTGTGGCAAAAACTGCAGCAAGGAACCTTTCCCATGCCTTTTTGGGGGAGATATTTGTGTTTTTTCATCGCAAATGTCTTCTTTTTTGTTATTGAAAAATATCACCATCTGGTTGTGTTTAAACATTCTGGCTTGCTTTCACTTTTTTCTTGTATTTCAGAGGCGTTTCTCCGAATTTCTTTTTGAAAAGGACGATAAAATGCGAGCAATCCGAGAATCCGGAGCGCATACACGCGTCTGTAACCGAATGTCCGTTTGACAACAGAACCGCCGCATTGGCAAGTTTTACCGATTCAAGGTATTCTCTGGGGGATGAATGGAGATATTTTCGGAACCAGCGCGTCAGTGTGGCGGAGCTTACAAAGTGAGATATCAAAATATCGTTGACACTGCGTATCTCGGAAAAATTCTCGTGAATATTATCCAATATTTTTTGAAGCGTTTCGGGAATCTCCGCTTGTCTGGTATAATGGGGCGTTTTCGTTTCAAATATTGTTAAAATCCGGAGCAGATACGATGCTTTTTGCAATTCAGAGCCTTCCTTTTCGCATATATCCAACAGCGAGAAGGCAAGAGATTGTAATTGCTTCTTTGTCTGCACGTCAAAGGAGAATAAGGGACAGAAATCCTCTTTGCGCAAAAAAGAAAACAGGGGAGAGGTAAAATCTGTATCGATCCAGATGCATATGTGCTCCTGCACAGCCGCTTTGTGAAAGATTCCCATATGTATATCGCCCGGGCGTGATAGTACCGCATCTCCCTCGGGAACGGGATATAGGTTGTTATTGACAAGAAAGGATATATCGCTGGAAACGTTAAGGAAAATTTCAAGATAGTTATGAATGTGCAAAGGGTCGGCGTCGGGATCGTCCATTTTTACGTATTGGTTATTGCAAACAACAGAAAAGCGCATCATGGAAAGAGTGCTTATGATCTCATTCAATTGTGGCAGATTTTTCGGCTCGTACATATTTCCTCCGAATGAGTGATATTTTATATAAAATGAAAGAAAAAGCATATAAATATGATAATTCAAATGGTATAATAGCGCATAAAGAGTTTTTTGTCAACCCGAATTGCATGTAAAGGAGAAAAAGCATGAAAAGAAATTATGAAAACCTTCAGGCAACCGATACGTACCGTGCTTTGTCTGCCAATCTCTGTGATATACCGTTTTCGTTTGTTTATGACGGAGAAGAATATAAGGGCTTTTCCTCGGAGTATTTTACGCCGGTAAGCAAAGACGTCCTGCGATCGGGTGAAAAAGAAACGCAAACTTTTACGTTTTCGTTTTTACAGACGCTTGCGGTCACGCTGATCCTTACGCATTATTTCTCCCATGGCGTCACCGAGTGGACGGTATGGTTTGAAAACACCTCGGACAAGAACAGCGGCGTGATAGAAGGGTTAAAAACGGAGATGTCTTTTGAAGGAAATTGTCCTGTTTTGAGGGGAATTTTAGGCGATCACGGCAATCAATACAGTCCGTACAGCATCGATCTGCAAAAGGATACGGTAGAGTTTTCCTCGGACTCGGGACGGGCTACCCACGGCAATTTCCCGTACTTCAATTTGGAATACGGCGACGGCGGCGCGATGCTCGCCATCGGTTGGGCGGGAACATGGAAGGCCTCCTTTTCCTCGTGCGGTGCCATGACGACCTATACCGCATCCTCGGTCAACGGGTTAAAAACCTATCTGAAGCCCGGTGAGAAAATACGGACCGCGCTTTTTGTACTCGCTCCTTATACGGTGCGGGATGAGCATTACGCTGCCAATTTCTGGCGGGATTGGTTTATCCGGCATAATATGCCGAAGGCGGACGCGAGCGGCCGTTCTCTTGAACCTTTCTCCACCTGCTGTCTTGCAAGCGATACGGGCCTGCCAAATTCAGACGGAAGCATATCCGAGTGCCATACCACATGGAGACCTTCCCTTGAAAAGATGATTGCGGAAAACGCGAAAGTGGATTACAGATGGTTTGACGCAGGATGGTATGTCTGCCCGGACGGTACAAGTGCCGAGTCTTATGTGAGGGGACACGACTGGTGGGATACGGTCGGCACATGGGAGTTGGATCCCCGCAAATGGCCGGGAAAAACCTTCCTCGAGTCCACGGATTTTGCGCGCGAGCACGGTATGAAAACCCTTGTTTGGTTTGAGCCCGAGCGAGTAACGGATCCCGAAAATCTTGCAAAGAACTACGGTTACAACATGGATTGGGCCATTCGTGTAGAGGGAGAAAGAACGATTTCCAATAATATCGGAGATCCCGAGTGCCTGAAATGGACGACAGAACGGATATGCAAGATGCTCCGTGAAAACAAGGTGGAGATGTATCGGGAGGATAATAACTGTAACGCCTCAAAACTGTGGAAGCATCTTGATACCCTGGAGGGGGAGAGGCGATGCGGCATCACAGAGTCCAAGTTTATCATCGGTCACTATAAAATGTGGGATGATATTATCGCTTGCACGCTTTCGTACGGCGGCGGTGGCTTTGTGGATTCCTGTGCGGGGGGCGGAGGAAGAAACGATCTTGAATCCATGCGCCGCGGCGTGCCGCTCCTTCGCAGCGACAGCGACAGAACAAGCACGGCACTGCGCCTTTCGATGACTACGGCCTTCAACAAATGGATTCCTTTCTGCGGTGCAAATACCAAGGAAAAACTGTCAGAACTTGCCCCCACGGGTGTCAGCGATCCGTACGTTTGGCGTGCGTCCTATCTTCCCGCGCTGAACGTGGACTCGCAGTTTGTATATGACGAAAAGCAAAATTTCGATATGCTCCGCTTTGGACTGCAGGAATGGAAAAGGGTAGCGCCGTATCTGCTTAAAGAGTTTTACACCCTGACTCCGTGGCACAACGGAAAGGACACCACCGATTTTACAGCCTTCTGTTACTACGATCCGGAAAAAGAAGAGGGTATCCTATTGGCCTTCCGGCAGGAAGCGTGCGATACGGATCTGCTCAGTGTATCCCTGCCGTTTGCCGGTGACGGAGACAGATATGCCATCACCGATGAAGATAGCCGTAAAGAAACAATTACGGGCGGTTGCATGGAACTTCGCTTTGATGCGCCGCGTACCGCCAAGCTTTTGTGGGTGAAGAAGATATGAATACAACATTTACTCTCATCGTCTCTCTTGCCGCGGCTCTTGGCGGGAATATTGCTAAAAAATACTACACCGATAAAGATTCCACAACACTTGCGGGGGGCTTTGTTTTCAACGCCGTCAGCTGCCTGAGTGCCGCTGTGATTTTGCTGTGTTGGGGAGGATTTGGGACATCCTCTGTATTTACGATTGTACTTGGTGTGGTATTCGGTGCCGTTACCGCCCTGCAAGGGATCACGAACATAGCCGCTCTGCAAGTTGGCCCTATGTCTTACACCTCGGTCATTATCTCTTTTTCAACACTGATATCCGCGCTGTCGGGCGCAATGTTTTTTGGCGAGGGATTGGGTTGGGCGCAAATTGTTGGAATTGTGCTGATGCTGGTAAGCTTTACGCTTGCCGCAAAGAGCGACAACGATGAAAAAAAGCAAATGTAAAATGGCTGTTTCTATGTCTGATCGCCTTTGCCGCGACGGGTGGCATTGGAGTTATGCAGAAGGTGCACCAGAGTTCCGGATACCGCGGTGAGCTGAATGCCTTTCTTATTATCGCGTTTGTCGCATCGGCAGTCCTGTGTGCGCTCTTTGCTTATTTGCTGAAGAGGCGCGAATCTCGATTGGCAGATGCAAAAGAGAAGGGAAACAAGAGCAAAATGCAGGCGTGGTTCTTGCTTGGAATTATGATTGCAAGCGGAGCAAGCGTAGCGGTCAATAACAAATTCAATCTCTATTTGTCGGGAGTCATGGACAGCGCGGTCTTTTTCCCGATCGTCAACGGAGGCGGTCTTGTGCTTGCCACGCTTGCGGCGGTGCTGCTGTTCAAGGAAAAGCTTTCCAAAAAACAATGGGTTGGCGTCGTTTTCGGGATTGCTTCGGTTGTGTTTTTGTGTAATCCGTTTGCATAAAAGCAATTAAAAATGACTGGCATCTTTTTTGCCACTCCAAAAAAATCCTGCACGCGAGTGCAGGATTTTTTGTGTTCCAAACATCTCCGATGTGTGATATAATGCACGCAGAGGGGCGGTGTCAAAGCCGTTTTTTTGAAAAAACCGGCGAATTTGCCGTTTTGTAAAGTCTTGTTGCGGAATTGTAAGGCGGATGCGGTGGAATTTGGGGCCCTTTTTGCTATAATGACTTCACCAAATCAAGGAGGTATTAGGATGAAATTGTCAGACAAACTGATCGCGATCAGAAAAGAATACGGATGGTCGCAGGAGGATTTTGCGGAAAAACTGGATGTGTCCCGCCAGGCGATCAGCCGTTGGGAAAACGGAACCGCACTGCCGGATGCACAGAACATTTTTCGGATCAGCAAGCTGTGCGGCGTGACGGCGGATTATCTGCTGAATGAGGATTATGAGGGAGAAACGGAAATTTCCGTGCCCGAAACGGAGGCAGGAGAAGCACAGCCCGCACCTCCCCAAAAGAAGCACTCGCATTGGGTGGAGATCCTGGCCGTTTGCCTTATTGTCCTGCTGGCAGGTTGTGCCATCGCGGCGATTGTGAAAAGTAAGAGCGAAGCCCATGCCCACTCGCACGCCGATTTGCGGTATGTCATCGAAAACGAGGTGGCTCCCACCTGCACCACGGAGGGGTTCAGCGAGATTGTCCTGTATTGCACGGAGTGCGGCAAAGAAGTCTTTCGGACGCGGGTAAGTAAAGGAATGCCATCCCACCAATTCTACAATGATAAATGTATTATTTGCGGGGAAATACAGCGGGAGCGGGATTGAGTTACTATTTTCGGATTGAAACGGTGCGGCAAGTATGATATAATGGCGTAAGAAAGGCGGTGAATCCATGAAGATAAAAACCATCCGAAACTGTATCGTCCTTGGCTGCATCGTGCTGGCTGTCGTGCTGCTTGCCGCCTTTTGTGTCGATATCTTCTCGTACAATACAGGCGTCGTGACCGGTATTTCCGCCGTGGAAACCGGCGAGGGAGAGTGGGAATTGAACCTGACGTATTTTCTCCCGATGGGCGGATATTCCGTGCGCACCGTGCCTGCGGATGAGGGAGTATACATCGGCGATGGCATGGTGGAGTACAACGGCGATCTGGGAACGTATCGGATTCTGATCACATTCGGGGATATGGAACCCCACCGCTCTTTTTCCGCGAAAAAGAATGAGGACGGCATCATCACGATACAAAACGGGAGTGGCGTGTGGAAGGCGAAAATCGCCCATCCCTCCGACCACGGTTTCGTGCTGTATATCGGCTCGGATACACCGATTTGTGCGGAAAGCAAATCGGAGAGCGAATTGGATGCCCTGGGCGGTGTGATCCGTATCCCGATCCGCACCGGAGAAGAAGAATAAAAAGCACCCCGCCGGGTGCTTTTGTTTTACCGTCGATTGACAGCGCAGAGGAGGTGTGATAGAATAAAACCGGAAAGGCGGTGGATTGAAAATGAATAAAGTCGGTTTGTCCTGCTGCGGCTTTGCCCTGAATGAGGAGAATTTCCGCAAGCTGCAGCAAAGCGGCATATCTGCCATCGAAATTTCCATGGCTCCGGATCAATATAAGGATATCCGTTACGGGGAAGTGCAGGCGTATGCAAAGCAGTATTCGACAGAGTTGTGGTCCTTCCATTTGCCTTTTATGCCCTTCAGGGAGATCGATATTTCCTCCTGCCGGAAAGAGCTTCGAGATAATGCGGTCCGGCTGTACAAGGAGCTGATCGAGAAGGCCGCGGATATCGGTATCCGCACCTTCGTTATCCATCCCAGCGGAGAGCCGATCGGCCCGGAGGAGAGGGAAGACCGCATCCGGTATTCCATGCAGACTCTGGACAGTCTGGCGGAATTTGCCCATCAATATGGGGCTGTGATTGCCGTGGAGAATCTGCCGAGGACGTGTCTTGGCAATACGGCGGACGAAATGCTCCGCTTGATCAGTGCCAACGATAAATTGCGTGTTTGCTTTGATACCAATCATCTTTTGCAGGGCAGCCATGCGGATTTTATTCAGAAATTGGGCGATAAGATCGTGACGCTGCACGTATCCGATTACGATTTTGTGGACGAAAAGCACTGGCTTCCCGGCGAGGGAAAGATCGATTGGCCCGCTTTGTATTCTGCTTTGCGGGAAAGCGGTTATTCCGGTGTGTGGCTGTACGAGATGGGATTGACGCCCACGAAAACGATGGAGCGCAGCCGGGATCTGACTTTTGACGATTTTCGAAAGAACGCGGATGCGATCTTTGCCGGAAAACAGCCCGCCCGGGTGTGGTGACCTCACGCGCCGCCGTATGGTATACTGTGACTGATCCATCATTTTGAGAAAGGACTGCCGATGAAAAAATCTGTTACGCTCTATAACATCTATCCTTTGTGGTTCATTCTGCTGGCACCGGAGCACATTCTTTTGTCCCTGCCGATTCATTTTTTGATCGACTGCCTGGTGCTGCTGGCCGGGATGGCGCTCTTCAAAATCGCGGACAAAAAAGAGTGCTTCCGGTATGGCATCTGGCGTGTCTTCGGCTTCGGCCGCCTGGCCGATTGCTTTGGGGTCATGTATATGGCGGTTGTGACGGGGGAGGGGCACCTTGACGGGGTGGAGTGGTTCGTCACTGTCCCCGGGGTGGTGATTGCGGCTGTCTCCATTTTCCTGCTCCATTACTTTTTTACCTTTCGGTGGGAGGACAGGGGACAGCGTCTCAAAATGGCACTCTTGTTTGCCGTGGCCACGGCGCCCTATGCCTTTCTTTTCCCGATTTATGCTTGAATACAGAAGATAAGGGGTGGATGCTATGACCAAAGAAATTGTGAGAAATGAAAATATCCGTGAAGATCTTCTCAAAGTGATCGAGGAACGGGACGATATCCAGTGGGAATGGCGGCTGTGTTATATTGTCCCTTTTGCTTCCCTCGCGCTGATGGTCTGCTTTCTTTTGCCCAATGTGTGGCTGGGGCTGGCCGCATCTGTTCCCGCGGTGTATCACGTTGTGCGGCTGATTTGGGAACTTCGCCGAAGCCGCGCCCGCAAAAAGGAAATCCAAACTCAGATTGAGCGGGGGGATCTTACCGTATCCGAGGAGATTTTGAGCCATATTGCGGAGGAAACGGTGTACGAGCCTCACAGGGGGCATCGCCGTTCGCACATGGCAAATCTGGCATACGTATTTTATTTTCAATCGGGCGCCAGCTGGCGGCATTATCCGGTGGAAAAGCACTATGCGTGGAGCAAGGTGTACGATCTGACCCCGCAGGGATTGGAGAATACCTCGGTGGCGGGGGATACCTTCTACTATATCCGCCTGCAATCCGACGGGGATATCGGGTATATTTACAACAAAAAAATGTTTGTGTATAAGGAGGGATGATATGACGGACAAACATCTGAAAATAGCGTCCTTCATCACCCAAGGTGTGTACATGCTTGCCTGTGCGGCGGACATCGTGATGTGCCTGATGTATCGCATGTGTTGGGATACTCCATCCGGCAGAATACTGGCGGATGCCGCCATGTATTTGACTTGCGATCTGGCCCTGCTCCCGGTGCTGCCGGCGCTGCTGGTTTTGAACATCTGCATTGCGGTAAGGGACAAGGAGCATCGGGGACGGTGGATCCTCTGGACGGTTGTGTCGGCGATCCTCGGCGTGGTGTCTTGTCTGGCCGCGGCGGTAATGTTTGTATCCTCTACCGGCGGCGTGTGATGCGTTATAAAAAAATCTCCCGAAGCATATGCTTCGGGAGATTTTTTTACGCCTATTCCGTATAGCAGATCACCCGATCCCGCCCCACGCCCACATAATGGGCGTAGATGGTTTTGCTTTTTCGGTCGATGGTGATGATGCAGTAACTGGTGCCGTGGGCGTCGTCGTATACGTGATCCCGGATCTCGTCGCTCCAGTACGCTTTCCGATAATAGACGGGATCGCCGTTTTCATCGAATTCCCCCCACTCCTGTGACAATTTGGGATTGTCGTAGGTGGCGCATTCGTTTTCCCGGCCGGAGTTGATGCACGGCGTGCACAGCCGCCAGAGCCAGGGGGATTCCGTGCCGATCTTCTCATACACAAAGTTGTGGTTGTGGCCGTGGATGTTGCAGAGAATCTCGGCCGGGGAAACGCCGGTAAAGTTGTAGGATACCGCGTATTGAACTCCCCGCAGGGAATAGGATACGGTGCCCGCCTCGCGGTCCCGATACGCTTCCAGGATCTGCAGAGCATTCCGGGTGAGCGGGGTGTAATTCAGCGCGTGATGGGAGCAGACCACGATGGCCCAGGCGCCCGGATCGTCCTTGTCTGAGAAGTCCAGTGCCGTATGGGCCAGCCACCGAAGCTGGACGGCGCTGATGCCTGTGGCGGCGGCGGTTGTTCCCGGGGTGGCGGGATCCTCCTCCAGGGCATCGGCGGTGTTCAGGCAGATGATGCGGATTTTCTGGGCCGAAAAGTCCATATACCCGTACCCGCGGTACGGGTTATCCGGATCCCGGATCAGACCGGTGCTGTTTTTGTCGATGTATTCGTACAGTTCCTCGTCTGTGGTGGTTCTTTCCCGCTCGGCGGAGTAGTTGATTTCGTGATTGCCCCGCAGCCATGCCGTGGGAAAGTCACCCATGTGAGAAAAGTATTCCTTGGCCAGCGCAAAATCCGCCTTTATGTCAGCAATCGTGTACGCCCCGGTGGAGGCGGTGTAGTCCCCCAGCAGGACGGCGGCATCGATCCGCGCCGCTTTGCTTATATACGATACGGATTGGCTTGCCATCCGGGAGGAGAGCTGGGTGTGTTTGCTTTGCGACCAGTTACTGTTGGACGCAATGTGCATATCCGCCAGGGCGGCAAAGGAGAGGGTGGTGTCGTTTTGGATTCCGTTCAGGACGGCGGATACCCGCTCCGCTTCCGATTGGGCATAGGAGGGGATGGTGTCCGTGCGGATCAGCGCCCCGCAGACTGTGCAATACTGCTGCTTTGTGCCATCCCGGAGCGCGGTGGGGGCTTGCGCCGTCACCCATTCGCCGGGGGTGTGGGCATCTGTGGGGATGGAGAATGTGTTCACCACCACGCCGCAGACTGTGCAATACTGCTGCTTTACACCTGCGCCGCCGCAGGACGATGTGCGGATTTCCACCCACTCACCGGGGGTGTGGTCCGTCTTGGGCTTGGTGGACAGACTCAGAAATGTGCGGCAGACAGTGCATTTCTTCTGGTACTCTCCCTCCGCGGTGCAGGTGGGGGCATGCATTTCCTCCCATTCGCC
>JAFUIQ010000024.1 GCA_017468385.1 Clostridia bacterium | reverse complement strand
TCTCCTACAAGGTATCCTTCGATATGGGCGGTACTCCCTATGAGGGCGCAGCCGCAAGTGGTACCTACACTCTGAACGGCAATACTTTCATCTTCACCGACAGCGAAGGCAACGTAACCGAGGGTAAGCTCACCGCGGACAACACCCTGGTGATCTCCCTGAAGGCATCCTCCATGGCTAAGGATCCTTACGAGGTAACCTTCGCGGCCGCATCCGCCGAGGCATAATCATCCGATTGCATAAAAACAGGACTGCTGTACAGCAGTCCTGTTTTTTTATATTGTCGCGTTATTCCTTTACATAGATGCGCACGCTGCGCGGGCTCACCTGTACTTCGCCCTGCTCGACAGCGATTGTTTCCGCACCGGCTGTGTTTTCATCGGCGACCAGATGCCACTCGCCGTCCAGTGTATAAGCGAAAGCGGTGTCGGCGGGATTGATGACGGCCAAAGCCCCATCACCGAAGCGGATCTCCAGCCGTCCGTTCCCCAGATCGGCGAAGGATACGTCACCTTTACGGAGAATGTCGTGGGCTTTCCGCATGTCGATCAAGCCTTTGTAGTACAGCATTGTCCGGTATTCGTCGGAATCCGCACGCAGCAATTCCCAGCGGATGTTGTTGACGGCGTCCGAGGCGTTGTAGCTGTTTTCGTTTCCGTCTTTGGAACGGAGCATTTCCTCGCCCGCCTGGAAGAAGGGCGTACCCCGGGAAATCATCAGAATCGCCGCGCCCAGCCGGTTCATGGCCGCACGCTCCTCCTGGCTGCTGCCGGCGTTGGCGATGGACAACTTATCCCACAGCGAGTGGTTGTCATGGGCACTCATGTAGTTGATGACCATGGCATCCTCCACCTTCCAGCCGAAGCCGCTGATGGAGCCGCCGCTGATGCCGAAGCGCACCTTGCTGGCGTTGGCCTTGCCCTCGCCGCTGATATAGCCCCTCGAGGTGTTCTGGAATACGCTGCCCTTGAGGCCGTCGCGGATCACGTCGTTGAACACGGCGATGGTACCGATGGCGTCGCCGGTCTTTTCGATACGGCTGATGTTGCCCTGGTTTGCCTGGGGACTTCCGTCTATGGTGGCACCCATGGTCCATCCCTCGCCGTAAATCAGTGCCTCGGGATTGACTTCGTGGATGGCAGTTTCCACATTCTGCATGGTAGCCAGATCGTGCAGGCCCATCAGATCAAAACGGAATCCGTCCAGGTGGTATTCGCTCGCCCAGTAGCGGACGCTGTCCGCCATAAACTTGCCGAACATATACCGCTCGGAGGCGGTATCGTTGCCGCATCCGCTGGCGTTGGTATTGACGCCGGTCTCGCTGTACCGGTAGTAATAGTAGGGAACAATACGGTTAAAGGAGCTATTGGCATCGTAGGTGTGGTTGTATACCACATCCATGATGACGCCGATGCCGGCCTCATGGAGAGACTGCACCATCCGCTTGAATTCCCCGATGCGCACCTCGCCGTGATAGGGATCGGTGGAGTAACTGCCCTCGGGCACGTTGTAGTTTTTGGGATCGTAGCCCCAGTTGAATCCGGACTCCGGATTCCCCTCATCCACCGTGGCATAATCGTATACGGGGAGAAGATGCACATGGGTGATGCCGAGCTGCACCAGATAATCCACGCCCACGGGAATACCGGCCTCATTGACCAGCCCCCGCTCCGTGAAAGCCAGATATTTCCCTTTATACTGGGACGAAGCGATCCGGTTGCTGAAATCCCGTACATGGACTTCCCAGATAACGGCATCGGAGTAACTGCCTATGCCGACGGCAAAATCTGCATCCGCTGCCCATCCGTCGGGATCGGTGCGGGACAGATCTACCACCATGCTCCGCTCTCCGTTGAGACCGGCGGCGCGTCCGTAGGGATCGCTGGCAGTCTGCGTGCCCGCTGCCGTGGTCACCGTGTAGGTGTAATAGGTGCCGTGGCCGCAGTCCGCGGTGTGGGACCAAACGCCGTGATCTCCCTGCACCATATCGATGTGCTGATAGGCATCCTCGCCGCCTCCGGCGTGATACAGATCCAGCACCACGCGGGATGCGGTGGGCGCCCATACTTTGAATGTAGTGCCGCTATCCTGCAGGGTAGCGCCCAGATCATCCCCGGCATAGGTGTACTTGTCGAGGAACTCCGCGCAGTCAAAGATCTTTGTGGGGATCACGGCCGCCTTGCCGCATCCCTCAATCTCGATCTCATAGGATTTTGTCAGATCCAGTGCTTCGGCTACGGTGATGAATCCCGATACGCTTTCCCGGCCGGGATCGGAGATCTCCGTCACCGTCAGGGGAGCACCGTTTTCGTACACCTTGACCTGATTGGTCCCGGTGAGGGTGATTCTGGCGGAGGCCACATAGCGGATCGTGTGAAAATCCGTCATGCCTGCCAGATTGATTTTCTGTATCATGGATAGAGTTTTTCCTCCGTCTGTGCTGGTGTATTGTGTAGCATCGCCGGTTTTGAGATAGACAAAGGTATCACTGCCCTCGATGACGGCAAAGCGATCCTCTGCGTAATCCTTAGTGGCCGATCCCCAGGAATTTCCGCCCGGATCGGAGCAGTCCCGCCGCACAATGAACCCGACCCGCTGGATGCCGATGGGTACATTGACCACGGCCTTTGCGCCGTATTCACACTCGTGCAGGAGGTAGCCCTGTCCATCCCGTCCGTCCCACCAGACCCACACATCGGCGTTCTTTATCTCGCCGGGGTAGGACCAGTAGAACGTGATCTGGTTGAATCCGGGCTCTTTGGGGATAGTATATTCACTTTCCGGCGTTTGATGCGTTTCGTCCGGCGTTTGCCCCGTCACATCCGACGGGGATTGCGTGCGATGGCAGGCGGTGAGGAACACAGACAGCAGCATGGTCAGGAGCAAAATCGAAGATAGAAGGCGAATTCTTCCGTATCTCATAGGCTCACCTCATCCGCTTTATTTGTTTCGTTTGGTTGCCTTGGTCATCTCCTGGATCTTCTCGATCCGCGCCTTCGTGGCATACCGGGGGCTTATGCGCCAGGACCAGTTGCCCTCCGCCACAGCGGGCACGTTCATGCGGCCCTGCTCGTTTGTCAGCTCCAGATAGTCCTGGATGGCAATCACCGCCAGATTAGCCCGGGAGCGCATGGCCAGTTCAATGGTGGCATAGGTGGCGCTTTGTCCCTTTTTGCGGGGACATTCCCGCTTGAAGCGGGCCAGCGCATCTCCCTGCAGATTGCGCAGCCAGGTCAGCGTGCAATCGGAGTCGTGGGAGGAGGTATACACAATGCAGTTATCCGTCGTGTAGGTGCGGGGCAGATATTCACTGTCCTCGTCATAGAAGGCGAACTGCAGGATTTTCATACCGGGGAAATCGGTCTCCGTCAGCAGTTCCCGCACGTCCTCGGTAATGAAGCCCAGATCCTCGGCGATGATCCGTCCGCGTGGGAATTTCTCGCGGACACAGCGGAAGAGCTCCTTGCCGGGGGCGCTGTTCCATGTGCCGTAGCGGGCGGTGTTGTGACCGTAGGGGATGGAATAGTATCCCGCAAATCCGCGGAAGTGATCGATGCGCACCAGATCGTACAGAGCGAAATTTTTCTCTACCCGATCCAGCCACCAGCGGAATCCGTCCTCCTTCATGCGCTCCCAGTTGTAGATGGGATTGCCCCACAGCTGGCCGTCCTCGGAGAAGCCGTCCGGCGGGCATCCCGCCACCACCGTGGGATTGTAATTCTCATCCAGAAGGAACTGATCGGGCGCACGCCATACATCCATGCTGTCGTGGGCTACGTAGATGGGCATGTCCCCGATGATGGAGATGCCTTTTTCGTGGGCGTAGTCATAAACCGCACGCCACTGCTTCATGAACGCATACTGGATCCACTTCCAGAATCCGCACTCCGCCTCAAATTCCGCTTTGTGTGCCCGGGCGGATGTGACATCCTTATGGCAAGGCTCCCACTGTGTCCACGGACGGTATCCGTAGTGTACCTTCAGTGCCATAAACAGCGCGTAATCTTCCAGCCACTCGGCATTTTTGCGGCAGAATGCACCGAAGGCGCGATCGGGCGTGAAGCGGGCGTAGGCTTTTCGCAAAAGGGGATAGCGGGTGTTGAACAGCCAGCCGTAGTCCACACGGGGGCAGTCCCGACGGACTTCATCCAGATCCTCTTTTGTCAGCAGTTTTTCTTTATAGAGAATATCCGGGTCAATAAAATAGGGATTGCCTGCGATGGACGCAGGGGACTGATAGGGGCTGTCGCCGTAGGAGGTGGGATTGAGCGGCAGTACCTGCCAGCACTTCTGGCCGCATTCGTCCAGGAAGTCGATGAAGTCAAAGGCACCGCGCCCGAATGTGCCGATTCCGTAGGGAGAGGGCAGGCTGCTTACTGGCATGAGAATGCCGCTTTTGTGGACAAATCCGAAGTTTTTTCTGGTATTGCTCATAATCATGCTCCTTTTACTTGCGGCAGGAAACATACCGCTTTACTTTATGAAAATATTATAACATTCGCCATGCACGGTGTCAA
This sequence comes from Clostridia bacterium, assembly GCA_017468385.1. GTDB lineage: Bacteria > Bacillota > Clostridia > Oscillospirales > CAG-272 > SIG701. The sequence continues at coordinate 10,138 of JAFUIQ010000024.1, read as the reverse complement.
TCGATTTACGGTGGTTTGTTGCCGTTCGGCAGGGAAGAATGCGTGCGTTTTTCGTGGAAATTCCTGGTGGTGAGTTTTGGAATATCTATGGACAACCCTTTGTTTCTGTGATATATTGATGTGTAGATAGAAAACCGAACGGGAGTGACATCTTTTGGATAAAAATAAGCGTATTTTTCTTGTGCATGCGGTGAAGGAGTATCTGGTCATTACCGGCGGGGCCATTCTGGCGGCCTGCGCCATCTACTTTTTCATGCTGCCCAGCCATGTGGCCGTGGGAAGCGGTTCGGCTCTGGCCATGATCCTCAGCAATTTCATTCCCTTGCCCGTGTCGGTGCTATCGCTTTTGCTGAATGTGTTTCTTCTGATTCTGGGATTTCTTCTGATCGGTCCGGAGTTCGGGGCAAAAACGGTGTATACATGCATTCTTTTGCCTGGTGTGCTCGGTGTTCTGGAAATCATTTTCCCCAATTTTCAATCACTTACACAGGATCCGCTTTTGGATGTTATCTGTTACATTCTTCTGGTGGGGTTGGCCATGGCAATCCTGTTTTCCTGCAATGCGTCCTCAGGCGGTCTGGATATTGTGGCGAAAATCATGAATAAGTATCTGCGAATGGATCTGGGCAAAGCGGGATCGGTGGCGGGTATTGCCGTCGCCCTATCCTCCGCCTTCTGTTACGACAGCAAGACCGTGGTGCTCAGCGTGCTGGGAACCTATTTCGGCGGCATGATCGTGGATCGTTTCATTTTCGGATTGAATATCAAGCGCCGCGTTTGCGTGATTTCTCCCAAAATGGATGAGATCGTACAGTTTTTGCTGCATGATCTGCACAGCGGCGCCACTATCAATGAGATCATCGGTGCCTACGACAATACCGTGCGTCGGGAGGTCATCACCATTGTGGATAAACAGGAATACCGTCGGCTGATGGATTTTGTCCGACGGGTGGATCCCAAGGCCTTTGTGACGGTGTATTCCGTCAATGAGATCCGCTATCAGCCGAAAATTCCCAAGATGTGACAGAGTCTTAAATAATCAGAAAGGACCGTGGATTCATGAAAGAATTTGAACGCTTTGACCGTATCGGCACCATGCCCCATAGAAGCTACTATATCCCCTTTGGGATGGAGGATGCCGTGGGCATCCGCTGCGGCATCCCGGACCGTACTACCAGTTCCCGCTTTCTGTCCTTGAACGGTACGTGGCAGATCCGCCCCCACGATCACGTGGAGGATTTCGATGTCCGTGAACCGCTTACCGGGGAAATTCCTGTGCCCTCCTGCGTGCAGATGCACGGGTTTGACCGGATCCAGTATCTGAACACACGGTATCCTTTTCCCGTGATGCTTCCCCATATTCCCTATGAAAATCCCTGCTGGCATTACCGCCGCACATTTTGGCTGCACAAAACGGATGGCCAGAAGTATTATCTGAATTTCGAGGGCGTGGATTCGGCCTTCTATCTCTATGTCAATGGCGTTAAGAAGGGGTATTCCCAGATTTCCCACGCCACCTCGGAGTTTGATATCACCGATCTGGTGATGGATGGAGAAAATACGCTGGACGTCCTTGTCCTCAAATGGTGCGTGTCCACCTATCTGGAATGCCAGGATAAGTTCCGCTTTTCCGGCATCTTCCGGGATGTGTATCTCCTTACCCGCCCGGACAGGCACATCACCGACTATGTGTTGGAAACGAAAATCGATGGGAGAAACGGCGTTCTGACTATCCGCAATGAGAGTCCGGTGGACATCCTTGGCGAAATAGAAGGGCAGAGCATCACCGTCGGCGCCGGGAAAAGCGCGTCGATTACGGTGGAGCCCATCACCCCGTGGACGGCAGAGAATCCCAGGCTGTATACGCTGACGCTGTCGGCCAGCGGCGAGAAGATCGTGGAAAAGATTGGCTTCCGCGAGGTGACCATCGATGGCAAGGTGTTCAAAATCAACAGCGTGCCGGTGAAGCTGAAAGGCGTCAACCGCCACGAATTCCATCCGGAAACGGCGGCCACCGTTAGTTTGGAGAATATGGAACAGGATCTCCGCCTGATGAAGGAATTGAACGTCAACGCCGTGCGCACCTCCCATTATCCCGATTGCCCCGAGTTCTATCTTTTGTGCGATTTGTGGGGCATCTATGTCATGGACGAAGCGGATTTGGAAACCCACGGCGCCTGCGTCCGTCAGGGCGGATACGAGGATGCGCTGTGGCAGGAATATGCGGAGATGGATTTTTTCGCCCCCGGCATTACCGAGCGCCATGTATCCCTGGTGGAGCGGGATAAAAACCGCCCGTCCGTAATCATCTGGTCACTGGGCAACGAAAGCTCCTTCGGCTGTGCCTTCACAGACGGCGCCAAATACATTCGAGGTCGGGATGCCACCCGTCCGGTCAATTATGAGGGACTGCAGCACGCGGATCCTTCCTATTACTACACGGAGCTGGTGGATATGGTCAGCATGATGTATCCATCCCTTGACGTGATTCGGGAAAAGGTTCTGGACAATCCCGAAGAGACGCGACCCTTTGTGATGTGTGAATACACCCACGCCATGGGCAATTCCTGCGGCGATATCGCTGCCTATTGGGATCTGATCTACCGCGAGGAGCAGATGATGGGGGCGTTTGTCTGGGAATGGGCGGATCACGGCATCCGGAGTGACAAAGGTTTTTTGTACGGCGGCGATTTCGGCGAGACGGAGCACGACGGCAACTTCTGTGCCGACGGCCTTCTGACTCCCGATCGAAAAATCAAATCCGCCGCTTTGGAAATGAAAGCCGTATATGGCGGCAAAACGACGTCAGAAATCCGGGATATGCCCATTCCGCCCCGGGCGTCCGCCAACGCATCATCCCTCACCATGGAAGTCAACGAGCACACCGGCGAGATCACGTCCCTCCGTGCCGACGGCAGGGAGATTCTTCGCACACCGGTGCATTTCAATATCACCCGCTATGTGGATAACGACCGCAATCTGGTGCCCCATTGGCGGGATCGATGGGGACTTCCTGCCTGCAAGCCCCACGTCTTCACCTGCGAAAAAACGGAGCGCGGGTACCGCTTTACCGGCGTGCTGGCCGCCAATTGCCTTATTCCTGCGGCAGAGCTGACATGGGAATATTCCCTCGCTGGCAGCGAATTGACGGTGAGTGTGGAGTACAATCTGGCGGAGTACGTGCAGAATTTCCCCCGCATGGGGATCGAGTTCGCCGTGGATCGGGCATACAGCCAATTCTCCTATATCGGGTACGGTCCAACGGAGAGTTATGTGGATAAGCATGTGGCTTGCGAGTACGGTTGGTACACAAGCACCGCCGAGGCGAACTACGACCGGAATTACATCCGCCCGCAGGAATCGGGCAGCCATTATGCCTGCCGCTATCTGGAAGTGACGGATCTGTTCTGCCTGACGGCGGACGCGCCCTTCTCCTGCTCGGTAAATCCATATACCACAGCACAGCTGCGGGATACCCTCCACGATTTTGAGTTGCCGGACAACGGCTTTGTCAACATCTGCATCGATCTGGCCATGCGCGGCGTGGGATCTCATTCCTGCGGCCCGAAGCTGCCCCCGCAGTACGAAATTCCCCGCAGCGGAAAGAACACATTCCGCATCACGTTTTAAAGGAGATAGAGTATGAAGATCGCTTTGATTGCCCACGATAAAAAGAAGGACGAAATCATCGAGTTGGCTAAGAAGTACAAAGAGGTGCTGGCGGAGCACGAATTGTACGCCACCGGTACCACGGGAACACTGATCATGGGCGAAACCGCTTTGCCCATCCACCGCATGAAAAGCGGCCCGCTGGGCGGAGATCAGCAGATCGGTGCCATGCTGGCAAACGGGGAATTGGATCTGATCATTTTCCTGCGGGATCCCCTGACGGCCCAGCCTCATGAGCCGGATGTGTCCGCCTTGCTTCGCCTGGGAGATGTGCAGAAGATTCCCCTGGCTACCAATGCCGCCAGCGCGGTTATCATGTTGGAAGCCTTAAAAAACGGCACGTTTTTTAAACATTGAACTACATAAAAAAGAGGCTGTCGCCATGTTTTGTGAGATTCTTGTCGGAGAATGGTGGACGGCTGCACCCGGGAGACGTAAAGCCTTCCGGGTATTTTTGCGGACGAAGCGAAAAAGAATGAGTGCGTTTCTGAAGGCAGCAAGATATGTTTTAACGCATTTTTGGCAGCGGTGAAAAAATTTTTTCTTACATGCAAGCCGGTAGGGAATGACTTTTTGATTGTTTTTTCTCAATTGTACAAATTCACCAAAGAGGCCGTGTCACAAATGGTAAAAAGTTCAAAAAATACAATATGTTTTTTTATATTATACCTGTTGACAAGTACATATTGGCAATGTAAAGACGCTAATTAATTGTGAAATATGGTTGACAAACGGGCGTTTATATGATAAAATCACTATATCCATATTTTCGCGTGGCTTTTTTTGCAATTGTGCGGGTTCTGGCATAAAAATTGCAAATAAAACTGCCCTGTGGATAATGAGACCAAAATTTTTTCACAATGTGGAGGAAAACATCATGAGCAAGAACCTCAGATCCATTCTCTCGGTGGTCTTGTGTCTGGTGCTTGTCGCAACTGCCTTTGCTGGTTGCGTCAAAGACGAGGGAGTGAAAGATGCAGACCTCAAGCAGGCTGCATACAATACTACCACGTCCGTAATGCCCAGCAACTGGAACGAGTTCACCTACGCGGACAACAATGATACTCAGATCATGAGTTACATTGGCTCTTCTTTCTTCGAATATGACTACAAGTTCGAGAACGATGAGAAGTTCAACAAGGATGGCACCATCAACAAGGATGCTATCGTTCCCGGCGCTTACACCACCAACTATTCTGCAGCTACCAAGCTGGAGGATGTTACCACGACTGTTGACGCTAAGTGGGGCTACACCGATGCTCAGAAGGCAGAGGGCGGCTACGCTTGGAAGATCACTCTTCGTGACGACTTGAAGTGGGATGACGGCACCGCCATCACCGCAGCTGATTTCGTATATTCTATGCAGCAGCTGCTCGACCCCGCTTTCATGAACTTCCGCGCTAATACCTACTACGACACCCTGATGATCAAGAACTCTAAGCCGTACTTCTTCTCTCTGGCACCCGAGTATAAGCCGGTTGTTCCTGCTTACGAGGATACCCCGGACTACTCCTTTGAGCTGGACGGCGCTGAGGTCTATATGAACACCACCACCTCTGACATGACTCTCACCAGCTATTCTCTGTCCGAGTTGATCAATGATTATGTTGGCTCTGAAGAAGCTCTGGCTGCTCTGGCTGCCATCGAGAGCACTGCTGACGAGTTCGGCTACACCAAGATCACTGAGGAAAATATTCAGGCCGCTATGGACCTGGTGGGCTACGCCCTGGCACCCTTTGGTATGGATTGGAGCTCCATGGATGATACTACCAAGGAGCAGATGTACATGGAGACCCTGTTCTACCCTGTTGAGAAGGGTGAAGCAGTCGTTTGGGAAGACGTTGGTATCTACGCTATCGAGGACGAGAACGCAATCGTTCTGTGCCTGGATAGAGCTTACGAGTTCCTGAAGGAAGACGGCAGCCTCTCTGTTTGGGCTCCTTACTACTTCTCCAGCCTGCCCGTAGTTAAGAAGGATCTGTACGAGTCCTGCAAGATCGCTCCCGCTGACGGCGCAACTCTTTGGACTTCCAACTACAACTCCTCTCTTGAGACCACTGCAAGCTGGGGTCCCTACAAGCTCGCTGAGTTTGAGGCAGGCTCTCACTACAAGCTCGTTAAGAACGATAACTGGTACGGTTGGAACATGGAGCAGTATGCAAACCAGTACAACATCACCGCTATCAACTGCCGTAAGGTAGAAGAGTTCGCTACCAAGTGGATGGGCTTCCTGAACGGTACCTACGATGATGCTTCTCTGCAGACTGAGAACGTAGCTGAGTATCTTGACTCCAAGTACGTTTACTTCACCTCTACCTCTACCGGTACCTTCGGTATGCAGCTGTACTCCAACCTGGATGTACTGAAGCTGAGCGAGAACAACAACGGTATCCTGGCAATCCAGGAATTCAGACATGCATTCAACCTCGCTCTGAACAGAAGCGACATCGTTGAGAAGATCTGGCCCGGTTCCGCAGTTCCTTGCTTCGGTCTGCTGAACGTTGCTTACTACTACGATATCGAAAACTCTCCTGAGCTGGAAGACGGCGGTCAGTACCGCAACGCTACCATCGCGAAGGAAGGTATCCTCCGTGCTTACGGCTTCGAGCAGGGCACTGACGGCAAGTGGACCAGCGGCGATCTGAAGGATCTTTCCACCGACGACGCTTACGATGCACTGACCGGTTACAACCCCACCGTTGCTAAGCAGAAGATGCAGGCAGCTATCGACATCCTCCTCGCTAATCCCGAAGAGTATGGCTACGATCCTTCCAAGAACATCACTCTCGTTTACGGTTCTTCTTCCGATACCGATAAGCAGAGATTCAGAGCTAACTACCTCCAGGAAGTTCTGGACGGCCTGACTGCCGGAACCGCTCTCGAGGACAAGATCGACGTTGTATTTGACGCATCCGCTGGTAATCAGTGGGCAGAAGCATTCCGTACCGGCAAGACTCAGATCGGCTTCGGTTACGGCTTCTCCGGCAACGCATTCAATCCCTTTGATATCATCGGCGCATTCGTTAACCCCGAGGATTCTCTGAACTACCACATGTACTGGGATACTTCCGCCATCGATATGACTCTCACCATGCCTGCAGGCGATTATGAGGGCGCTGGCGAGACTATCACCATGAGCATCCAGAACTGGTACTACTGCCTGAACGGTCTCGCTGAGAGCGAGGAGCAGGCTAAGACCTACAACTGGGCTGAAGGCTTCGCTCCCGTTGAAGCAAGACTGATGATTCTCTCCGCTCTGGAGGAGATCACCATTAAGGAGAGCCGCTCTGTAATGCTGATCGCAGACGGTGGTGGATCCTTCCTCGGTGCTAAGTTCTCTTACTTCTCTGAGGACGAGCACACCTTCATGGGCTTCGGTGGTCTCAGATACATCGAAGTTAACTACACTGACGAAGAGTGGGCTGCATATGTTGCTCAGAACAACAACGACCTCTCCGCAGAGTACAAGAAGTCCGAATAATTTTCGATAACGGATTATTCTGATTCATTCCGATGAATGCCAACGGCGGTGAGCCAAAGTGCTCACCGCTTGTTTGGCTTTTATGCTACACTTTAAAATTGTTGAGTAAGTAAATCCAAAAATTGCAACCGTGATATATTAGACTATTACGAAGACACATAATAGCAAGCGACCGGTTTAATAATAACTAAAAATGAGCAACTATAATTGACAGAATTAAGATGGTTTTTACCGTCAGTTTTGGCAGTGCGCAGCTTTCGTGCGCACAACTCCTTACAGGCAACTGCGTTTTTGGGCTCGAACACTATGAATTGGAAAACAACAAAACAGAGGAGAAAAACCTATGTATATGTTTAAATATGTGTCGAAGCGTTTGGGCTTGATGCTGTTCACATTTTTCATCATTTTCACGATGTGCTTTGTGCTTATCAAGCTTCTGCCTATCCCCACGAATGCTCTTCCGGGGCAGGACCCTGAGATTGTTATGAAAACTCTTGAGGGAAGAGGTTGGATTACCAACATTCAAGAGGGAGAGAACGGTGTCTGGACCTATGATCGAGTGCCGATTTTGATTCAGTTCGGAACCTATATCAAGAGAATAGTGACACAGGGCGACTTCGGCATTGTAACCACCTATGGTGAATACCTTAACATGAATATATGGAAGGTATTTGTCAGCCATCTCCCGCCCACAATCTTGATAAATATCTATTCAACCCTTATTGGAGTACCGATCGGTCTTGGTTTGGGTATTTTGGCTGCGCTTAAAAAGAATAAGTGGCAGGACCAGCTGATCAATATCTTCATTATTTTGTTGATATCGGTTCCCTCCATCGTATTGGCTCTTATGATTCAATACGTATTCTGCTTTAAACTTGGTTGGTTCCCGTTGACCATGTCAACGAGCAACGAGTATTTCACATGGCCTGTGTTCCACTCCATGCTTCCTGCAGTATTTGCTCTTTGTTTGGGCTCTATTGCAGGGTATGCGAGATTTACCCGTGCGGAGCTTTCGGAGGTTCTGACGGGCGAGTTTATGCTTTTGGCGAGAACCAAGGGCCTTACCAAAAGACAGGCTATCTATCGTCATGCGATGCGTAACTCTATGGTCGTAATCTTCCCCTCTATACTTAGTGAGTTTATCTCGGTGCTTTCGGGATCGCTTATTATCGAGAAGATGTTCGGAATCAACGGAGTTGGCGGACTGTACCTCAACTCTATCACATTCCAGGATTATGACTTCTTTATGCTGCTGTCGGGCTTCTATACCTTGGTAAGCCTTACGGCTGGTATCGTTATCGATATCAGCTACGGCTTCATTGATCCGAGAATCAGAATGGGGGCTAAATAATTATGGATAATAATATAAATAACATCCCCGTAGAGAAGTTTCAATTTGCGACAAGAAACGATTTGTATCATGACAGCAAATTTGAAACCAAGCCCGTAAGTTATTTTCAGGGTGCGTTCCGCCGCTTCTGCAAGAATAAGGGTGCGGTCGTAGGCGGTGTGGTAATTGCTGTACTGGTGCTTTTTGCTATACTTGCGCCTTTCTTTACCCCCTTCCAGCCCGCATATTACGATATGGTGTATGCATACGTAACCCCCAAGTCGAAGTTGTTTGCTAACAGCAATATTGATTTCTGGGACGGATGCAGAGAGAAGGAAACGAATTACATTGGCTATCTCAAGGACCTCGCTCTTGCTACTGAAACGGGCAGAGATGTAATCAAAAACGGCGAGTATGAGGTAAGCGAGGATGGTTCCAATTATTCCTACCGTTACGATACCTATTACGGTGTAGGCTTCGGTAAGTATAAAATCATCTCTGTGGAAGAGTTTAATGATATTCAGAGATATCAGAACGAAACGGGCAGACAGGTGCTGTATCCGGTTGTCAAGTTCGCTGACAGACCTACGCTTGAGAAGAACAAATACGATGCCAACATCTACTATAAGGTGGAAAACCCCAAGGTAGCCAGCCTCCGTCCCAAGGTTGACAAGGACGGCAATATCATCCCCAACTATTGGAAATATGAGGCGGGCGAGTTTACTAATCTCATGGCTGAGTACAACTCCCTCAGAATTGAAGGAGAGAACGGCGTAGAGGAGGACGGCAAGCAGTACTTCTACGTTTACGGTAGAAAGGTAGACGGTGGTATTGAGGTAAGAGCTGAATACTACGAGTACTATATCTATCAGCATAACGAGGTAAAGAAGGACGGCATCAAAGAGCCTCTCTTCCTGTTCGGTACCACCCAGACGGGTAAGGATATCTTTGCTTGCCTTGCATATGGTGCAAGATTCTCGTTTGTTTTTGCAACCGTTGTTGCCATTGCGAACTTTATCGTCGGTGTAATTTGGGGTTCCATTTCGGGTTACTTTGGCGGTAAGATCGACCTCTTCATGGAGAGAGTTGCTGAGATATTGGGTGCTATTCCCACCATTATCGTCATTACACTTTTGAAATACCATATGGGTGCGGCAAGCCAGGTGCTGGTTTTGTTTATTGCCTTCTTCCTGACGGGATGGATCGGTATGGCCGGCAGAACCCGTATGCAGTTCTACCGCTTCAAGAATCAGGAATACGTTCTGGCGGCAAGAACATTGGGTGCCAGCGACTCGAGAATTATGTTCAAGCATATTTTCCCGAACGGTCTCGGTACCATCGTAACCAGCTTCGCACTGGTAATTCCCGGCATGATCTATTCGGAGACCAGCTTTACCTACCTGGGTATCATCAACCTGGAAGCAGGAAATACCACCAGCGTGGGTACTTTGATTGCAGCAGGACAGCAGTCCATCATGGCAAACGCCGGATATGTGGCATTCTTCCCCTGCATGTTCTTGGTTCTTTTGATGCTCAGCTTCAATTTGTTCGGTAACGGATTGCGCGATGCGTTCAATCCGTCGCTCAGAGGTACGGAGGATTAAGCATGAATAAAGAAATCAAATTATCGGTAAATGATCTTAAGGTTTCCTTCCGTA
>JAFUIQ010000013.1 GCA_017468385.1 Clostridia bacterium | reverse complement strand
CTATGAGCTGATGAAGTTTGAACGCAACCGGACGGCGTTTGACCCGACGCTGGACACCGTAGGACAGCAGATTCAGCTTGGCAATCTTGTCTGGCCGTCCCGCGTGCAGGACTGGCGGCATTCCTGCTTCTCCATGCTGGAAAGCTGCATCAGCTACGGCAAGAATTTGGCGGATGCCATGAGCCAGGAGACCGGCGAGGTCGTGGAGGCGTTGGATATCCTGCTGACCTCCAAGGACTTCAAGGATATGGTCAAGCGCTTCATGAACTCCTCCTTCATGCCTGACGAGAAGACCGAAGCGGAAATGTTGGTTTCCTACGAGCAGGAGATGTTCTGGCTGTCCATCCTCGGCGAGTACGTGGACTGGAAGTTAGAGCTGATTCAGAAGGAACATGCGAAGTCAATCCCGGATGAAGAAATTGATGAGATCAGCGAGATGGCATTTTCCTATCTGGAGGAAAACTGGTCGGTTGCGGCGCTTGAGGCCTTGGACATGAACATGGGCTCCATGTCCGACTACATGACCTATTTAACCGTGGTGCTGCCGGTCTTGCTTAAATTTCAACAGACGACCGAAACCAACCACTCCTACTGGACGGTCGAGCAGAGTCAGAAGATCGTCGGACGCATGAATAACGTCATCGACACCTACAGCGATTCCGTCAACAAGGCATATACCGAAACGAAGATTCTGCTGGAGGAATATTGGCTCTACGCCAATGCGATTCTCGGTCTGATCGCAGATGATTCCATCTACAACGAATACCGTGCCGATCAGCGTTACCGCGTGGCAACCGCACCGACGGTCTACATTCTGGAAACGGCACTGTGGTCATTCTTCAACATCTTCATCAACGATGGCGTTCCTATGCTGGGTACGCCGGCCGACGGCGGCGCGGTAACCGGCACGGTTCCCGCCTTTCCGAAGCTTCCCGTTTCCGGGAAAGGTGCAACACCAGAGGCTTTAATGTACGGTGATATCTGGGTGCCAAGCATTCCGGAGGTTACCCAGGAGGTATTCGGTCTGACACCCGAGGAAATTGCTGACAATCTTGCCATCCAGCAGATGCAGAATGCAAACGATGATGTGGAACGGTGGTGGAACAGCCTGTCCCCACAGGAGCGTGTGGAGCATGCGGCATACCGCGCTGATCCCAACGTAGTGAACAAAAAGATTGTTCTTATGCCTTATTCGGCAGCGGATGGACCGGTATTCGACTTCTATATTGAGGATATTCCATCAACGGCACTTACCGGTGAGATCAAAATGAAGGATGTTGCCAAGATATCCTACGACACAAACGGAAACATCGGCATCGCCATCAAGGACATGGCAGGTGTAGAGATGAATCCGCAGGATGTCACGGTGTTCGTAGGAGGAAACAAGGGTGTAGATATCCCAAATCTGGGCGGTGTGGGCATTGACAGTAAGCTGGAAGCCGGCGCCAGGATTTACGGCACCTACAACTACAAGACCGGTCAGTTCACCTCGGGTGGCGTCAAGGGCGGTGCGGCAGCTCGTATCGGCTCTATTGCCGGCGTTGAGGGCGAGATTGGTCACAATGTAGTAACAGGATTGTCCAGCAGTGATATAGGAACGATCTTTGCCGGTAAAAAGATCGGTATGCGTACCTACGTCAGCTGGAGATGGCCATAATACCCGGTCATCACGAAAGCGAATTTTAAATTTTGATAAAAAGGAGATATTATCATGGCATTTTGCGGAAATTGCGGAACGAAAGTAGAAGACGGAAAGAAATTCTGTCCCGAATGCGGTACGGTTATGGAGGCAAAAGCACCTCAGCAGCAACCTCAGCCCCAGCAGCAGGCTCCTCAGCAACCTCAGCCCCAGCAGCAGGCTCCTCAGCAGGCTCAGCCCCAGGTACAGTACCAGCAGCCAGTACAGGCACAGCCTGCACCGAACGCCAAGGGCGGCGCGGATTATACCGCACAGTTTGCTCCGGCAGACATCGAAGCAAACAAAATCATGGCGGTACTTGCGTACATCCTGTTCCTGATCCCGCTGCTTGCGGCAAAAGAATCCCCTTATGCAAAATATCACACCAATCAGGGACTGCTGGTGTGCCTGGCGGCAATCGCCGTGAGCATTGTAGGAAGCATCATCCCGATCCTCGGCTGGTTTATCATTCTTCCCGTCGGCAGTATCATCGTTGCGGTACTCGGTATCATCGGCATCATCAACGCATGGAAAGGCACAGCGAAGGATCTGCCCATCATCGGTAAGATTCGCATCATCAAATAAGGCTTCCCCACTATATCGAATACCCGTCAAAGCAGGCGGAGCGGCGTCCGCGGGCGGTACGTTGTACCGCCTTCCGCCATGCGCTTTTTATCACAACGAACATAACCGTATTACAGGAGGACATATACCATGGCAGGAATTTTAGACGGACTGGTAAAGGGACTGGCAAGCCTGGCTCCCCAGGATGATCCCGAAGTGAAAATGTATAACGCACAGAATGAACTGAAGGAACTGAAAGAAAAGGAAGAAGCGATTTTCGCCGCGCTTGGGCGCAGACTCTATGAAGAAAGCGGCAAGGACGCATACCCGAATGAAGCGGTTCAGCTGGACGCACTTGCCGCAAGCCGCGTGGAAGTCGAAGCACGCATCAAGCAGTTGCAGGAGGAAAAGGCGGAGCGTGAGCGGATCGCCGCCGAGGAACGTGCGGCAAGAGAAGCCGAGGAAGCCCTGCGTACCTGCCCGAACTGCGGCACGGTAAACCCCGAGGGCACAAAATTCTGCGGTGACTGCGGCACGAGGCTTCCGGAAAAGGTGGAAGCAAAGAAACGCTTCTGCACCGAATGCGGCGCGGAGATCGGCGATGGGATGAAGTTCTGCGGAGAGTGCGGAGCACGGCAGGCGGAATAAAGGAGGCGACAAACATGAAGAAAATATTGGCTGTCTTCTTGGCGGCGTTCATTCTGCTTTCCTTGGTTGCTTGCGGAGACAACAACACCACCGATCCCGATAAGGATAACCCCGGTGTTTCCCAAAGCGGTGAGAACAACGACAGTCAAGGCGGAGAGAACAACGGTGGAGAAACAAATGCAAACGTATCGCATGAGTTGTTTGATATTTCAGAGTTAGCAAGTGAATCCAAAATTCCTGATTATGCTAAAAAAGCAATTGGAACATTGAGCTTTTGCGATGACATTTCAAGATCGATGCCTCAGTATGAGCTTTGT
>JAFUIQ010000006.1 GCA_017468385.1 Clostridia bacterium | reverse complement strand
GGAAGGCTATGATGTCATACCGCATTTGCGGCGGCGGGGCAAGTGATGCGAGTGATAGAATATCGTGCGTCTTTAGATGCTTGCCGGCAATAGCCCCTTATAGGGGCAGAGCAAGCCTCCGGCTTTGCCGGAGGTCCTGACCTTTATTCCGCAAAGACAACCTCGATGCCCCGCTTGCCGTAGGATTTCTCGGATGTGATGATGATCAGATCCTGCAAATCGTAGAGGCCGTCGCCGTTCACGTCGGCGGCTTTGGTCTTGGCATCCGCATAGGATTTGGAATAGGTTTCCGATGAGGTAAGCAGTACCACGTCCTGCAGATCGATGCATCCGTCCCCGTTCACGTCGCCGGACAGAAGGACAAAGTTGGTCAGCGCGTTACTGGACGTGTTCAGATCCAGATCCTCCGCCCCTACCGTGACGGGAATCCCCTGCACGGTGAAGGGGAGTTTATTGATCTGTAGGATCTTCAAATCGTAGGTGCCGGGTGCCACATCCGTAAAGCAGAAGTCCACCACCTGCGCCCCGCTCTCCATGCTGGCCGGGATGCTCACGCTGTACAGACAACTCATGCCTATGTGCAAAGAGATGAAGGTCTGGGGATGGGGCCCTGTCAGCGTGACCCGACCGCGGATGCACACGCCCTGCAGTGCCACGAAGGGGCATCCGTTCTGCGCAGCATACTGATGGGCACCGGATCCCTCATAGCTGTAAATGGTGGTATGGGCGGGGATACCGTTCACCCCCACACTCACACTCTTGGTGGGCAGAACGATCTCCACCAGATCGGTGCAGTCCGCGAAGGCGTATTTGCCAATGGAATGAACCCCGGAGGGGCACACCACGTGGGTTACCCCACCATTCCAGAAAGCATTCTCGCCGATCTGCGTCACCGTGGACGGCACCAGATATTTCCCGGTTTTCCCGGTAGGATAGAGGATCAGCGCCGTCTTATCCCGGTTGAACAAGACACCGTGTTCATCCACGGAATAGGCGGGATGATCCTCCGCCACGGAATAATTCAGGATATTGGGACAGAAGGCAAACGCGGCGCTGTCCAGACTGACCACGCTGGCGGGAATATGCACGCTCGTAAGGGAGGTGCAGGAGATAAACGCATTCGCCGCCACCCGGGTCACGCCCGCGGGGATCACCAGATCCGTCAGGCCGGTGCATCCCTGGAAGGCTCCTCCGCCGATGTACTCCCACGTGGCCGTTTCCGGCAGCTCCGTGATACCGGTACAATAGGAGAACGCATTGTCGGACACATGTTTCAAGCCGCCGGGGATTCGGATAGCGGCATCGAGATAGCCAAACGCGTAGGAATAAATATCCGTCACGCTGTCGGGGATGTACACGCTTTCCAGGTTCTCATATCCATAGCCATAAAAGGACCGGTCCGTGATGCACGTGATGCCGTCTTCCATCACAATTTTCCGGATAGACATCCGATAGGGCTGCCACGGCGGGTACACGCCCTCGCCCCACCAGCTATCCATTTTTCCCGTACCGGAGATGGTCAGAGTACCCTCGGTATCCAGCACCCAGGTAAGATCCTCACCGCACGTACCGGACAGATTCTCCGTCATGGGGATCTCCTCGCCGTACACCTCAAGCTCGCTGATGTTGACCCAATGGGAAGAAGTGATCACATCGGACGTCTCGCTGAGTGAGGCGATCTGGACAAACCGCGCCCGGGCCGCCTCGGCAAAGGACACCGTCAGATCGTAATAAGGCAGCTTGCCCTGTGCGTTCGGGTGATACACATAGGCACCTGGATCGCTTTCCGTATGGAGATTCCGGCCCTCATATACGACCCGCCAGGAGCCGGCCTCGCCGGTTTCGCTGACGAGAATATCGAAATCCCGCTGGAACCACTGGACGGTGCGGGTGGAGCCGATGCCCATATCCGTCAGATCCAGATTGATCAGGCGGAAGCCGTTCAGCTGATGCAGTCCCTCCAGGCCGAAAGTGGCGGACCACAGATACAGCGAGTTATCCTGCACGCCGTCCGCGTTGTAGCGATTTTCCACGCTCACTACGCGGGTATTCAGTCCCTCATCCTTATGGGTGGGGCCCACTCCCCACAGACCGTCGATCATTTTGGTGGGATCGCTGACGCCGCCGTACACGCTCTCCGACATCTTCTCCCAGGACAGATTGGCACAGCGGATAAACCGGGCGCTATCCATCACGTTCTCCCCCGCGGGGAGCAGGGTGGGCGTATCGGGCTCCTCGGGAATTTCCTCCTCCGGCGCCGCCTCACCGAACACCTGAAGCTCGCTGATATTGATCCAGTCGCTGGAGTACAGCACATCCGTTGTCAGATCAGTGGAAGCAAACTTTATATATCTGGCCCGGGCCGATTTGGTGAAGTCCGCCTCCATATCGTAGTAGGCCAGATTGGTTTCCGTGGCCTCGTGATACACATAGACACCGGGATCGTCCTCCGTATGGAGATTCTGTCCCCGGTACACCCGCTCCCAGGAGCCCTCCGCTCCGGTTTGGCTGACCAGGATATCAAATCCCCGCTGGAACCACTGGATGGTGTGGGAGTCGCCAATGTTGCCGGTCAGATCCAGATTGATCAGGCGGAAGGAATCCACCTCATACATCCGATCCAGCGTAAACGTAACGCTCCACAGATACTCCCCCGCATCGGCGGGGAAATCGTCCGCGTCGTACCGGGCCCACATATCGTACAGGCGGGTGTTCAATCCTTCGTTTTTGTAGGTGGGACCCACGGCCCACTTCCCGTCCACCATCTTGGACGGATCGCACTTGGTGCCGTCGGGATTTTCCTTATACGCACAGGTGCGAAGATTCACGGAATCGCTCCACACGGCGCCCGTCATGACGTTGCGCGGATCCACCGGCGGTGTGGGCAGTGCCGGGATGGTGTCCGCGGGATCCTCCTCCGCCGTGCCGTAGATTTCCAGCTCACTTATGTTGATCCAGTGGCTCTGGTCGATCTCGTAGGAGGTGTAGTCCAGACAGCCGTACCGGATATATTTCGCCTTGACGGGGGCAAAGGTCGCGGTATACTGATAATATCCCATGGGATACTCATCGCAGGGCGCCACATAGGTGTACGCACCGGGTTCTTCCTCCGTATGGAGATCGTACGCTTCATAGGCCACCTCCCAGGAGCCGGCCTCGCCGGTATCGCTGACCAGAATAGCCAATCCCATCTGCAGCCACTGCACCGGATTTGTACTGCCGATGCCGCAGGTGCTCAGATCCAGCGTCATCAGAGACAGGCTGTCGATGGTGTATTCCTGATCCAGCTGGAAGGTGACGAGCCACAGATAGTTCCCGTTCACATCCTGCTTGCCGTCGGCATCGTGGTACATCCACTTATCGATGGTGCGGGTGTTGAAGCCCTCATCCTTGTTGGTGGGGCCCACGCCGTACCGTCCATCGATCATTTTGGTGGGATCGCTGACGCCGCCGTACACGGAATTGGAATACTTATCCGGGGACACGTTGACCGAGTCGATAAACCGGGCGGTCGTCATGACGTTGACTTTTTCCGCGGCAGAGGCAGGCATGGCTATGGCCAGCACAGCCAGTGCCAACAAAACCGCGGCGATGATTCTCATTTTCTTCATAGTGATCCTCCATGCAAAGTCCTGTGTGCCGATCGTGCTATACGTATTCAGTATAGCACGGGAAGTGACTTCTGTCAACATTCCCCGTCGGCACATGGATTTCCGTCTTATTTATATAAACGAATGAGCGGGAGATTTTACTACAGCACTGTGGCCCTGTTTTTTGCCGCACAGCGGCTTTGGCGGGGAAATTGTAAATTGTGCTATTTTTCGTGTAACGTCTCCGTAACAAATTCTCCCCCGGCGTGGTATAATGGAGCATCGTCCATCGACACAAGGAGCGCCGACGCGCAAGGAGGAAAGCCGTGCTATCGCAGTATCTGCCCCTGGTTCAAACCGACTACGACAAAGATAAACTGGAATACCTGTACTCCGCCTATTATCCGCTGATGTTCTCCGTGGCCATGAAATATCTGCAGAACGAAGAAGCCGCCAAGGACGCGGTACACGATTCCATTCTGAAAATCATCCGCTATCTGGATCACATTGACCGGGACAATCCCACAAAGACCAAAACCCTGCTCTGCACCGTGGTGAAAAACCGCGCCATCGATCTGCTCCGCCGCACGACGTCCATCCCCGTGGGGGACACGGAGGACGTGGAGGCCATGAGCGGGGACAACACCCCGGCCCCCATCGAATATCTTCTGAGCCGGGAAGGGTATGAGCACCTGCTCGGCTATATTGACGAATTGGGCGATACCTATCGCTCCGTCTGCCGCCTGAAATACGTCAACGGACTAAAAGAGGCGGAGATCGCCGATCTGTTGAATCTTTCCCCGAAAACGGTGAGTGTCCGCCTGTTCCGCGCCCGCCGCATACTGAAAAACAAGATCCGGGAGGGCCATCATGTCCCCGAATAATACAGGCGAAGAGTGGTGGGATGTCATCCTGAAGCGAGCCTTCACCGAGGACGCGGAGCGGGACGTTGTCGAAAATGAAAAAGTCAACGACTCAACCAATCCATAATAAAAAGCAGGCACAATGCCTGCTTTACCCTTTTCGAAATTTTATTGGCACATTCGCGGGAAACTTATTGACAATCACGCGACCGTGTGATACAATAATAAAAAAGCACCCGATCCAAACCACATTCTGAGAAAATTGCAAGGAGAATGGACTTATGAAACAAACCCTGAAGCATCTGGCATCTGCCCTGCTCTGCACCGCGATGCTGATTACCTCCTGCCTGACCCCCACCGCCGTGCATGCTGTTCCCATTCTGGGAGATGAGGCCTACACGGAAATCGCCAAGACGCTCGGTTCCAACAACTGCGCCAACACCCAGGGATTCGCGGTCAGCGACACCCATCTGTATTCCGTACAGATCAGCAGCAGCAACACCCGGGCATTCATCAACCGCATAGACAAAAAAACGGGTAAGAACGCCCCCCTGCGGGATGCGTCCACCCGAAAGACCGTTATCTCCGGCTTGAGTCACGCCAATTCCATGGATTGGGCGAAGATCGACGGGGTGGAGTACCTGTTTATTCTGTCCTCCACGAAAATCCTGGTCTTCACGCTGGACGGAACCACAATGACCGCCTACGCGGAATACGAAACCACATGGAACAACGCTCCCATCACCCCCTACGCCTTCTCCCTGTACGACATCGACGGGGATAACATCACATTTCTGATCCTGCTGAACAACACCCTGGCTACCGCCACCGCCTCCCTGACGGAAAAAACAGCCGATATGCCCGTTTCCATCAAGGGATACGTGGACGTATCCGCCGTCCCCGTGGATGGAAAATCCGTGGACTGCACCGACTATCTGAAGCAGGGCATCTGCTGTGACGGGGAGATCCTGTACCTGATCGTAACGGGAAACCACGTGGACGCCACCATCAACCACAGCCTGCTTCTGGCTTACGATCTGAAAAAGGCATCCACCGCCTACGAAAAGCCCATCCAGCCCGATCCGGATCGGACCCGCTGTATCGTCAGCCAGGCCTACCCCGGCCTGTTTGAGATGGAAGACATCGATATCGACTCCGAGGGAAAGATGTATTTCAACACCAACAGCTGGCAAGTCAAGTGGGGAGCCGACTGTGACGCCGTATGCGTGCTGAACGATTTCACGGCGGAATTTTCGGCCACGTGGGTCAATCCCTTCACGGATGTGAAGGACACGGACTGGTTCTATGATGAGGTGGAATACGTAAGCACCCGCGGCATGATGGCGGGTACATCCGACACCACCTTCGCCCCCGCCGATTCCTGGCAGCGGGCCCAGTTCGTCACCGCCCTGTGGCGGCTGGACGGGGAGAAAAAGGCATCGAAAGCGGCAGATTTCACGGACGTGCCTGCCGGCCAGTGGTACTCGGAGGCCATCGCCTGGGCGGCGGAAAACAAGATCGTTGAGGGCTACGGCTACGGCACCTTCGGCACCAACGATCCCATCACAAGAGAGCAGATAGTGACCATCCTCTTCCGCTATTACCGCTACACCGGCCATCTGCAGGTCATCGCCCCCGCGAAGCCGAAGCACACCTGCAGCGAGTGGGCAGAGAAATACGTGCTCTGGGCAGAGGTGAACGGTCTTCTGTCCGACATTGGGGCGGACATCACCGACATGACCGCCTGGGCGGATCGGGCGGAAATCGCCGCCTATGTGACCCGCTTCGATCGGAATCTGGGGAGAAAGTAATTCTGGAATAGAAGAAGAATCAAAGGGGAGATTAGTTCCGTGGAATGATCAAAGGGGAGACCGCTCCGTAGGTCTCCCCTTTATATCCCCTCATGGGTTCGGGGGGTACCCCCGAAACCCCGTGATCGGCGGAAAGCGAAATGGGAAAACAGCATAAACGCTATGTTTTTTGAACGCACTCCTGCGGAGTGCGAGAGGTAGACGAAAAATGAGGATGGCGAAAGATGAGTTTTTTCATAAACTAACTTCCTCGTTCCCATCCGTCAATCGAAGGGGTAACGACTACTCCTAACTAAACTTCAAGATGCCGCCTCGGCGGCATTTTTTTATGTTGGGTAGGAGAAGTGGTATATTTTTAAGATAACGGAACTGCTCGTTGATTTTAGTTGACGATAGATATACCTTCGTTTGTCTTATAATTTCGTCTATTCACTGCGCTCCGCAGAGCGCATTTTCCTCGTGGCGCGTTTATGGCGTCTCTCCCGTTTCGCTTTTCGTCGATCTGGGGGGACTTGGGGGGATCTCCCCCAAGCCCATGTGGGGTTCCAAAGGGGAGATCTGTGGAACGATCTCCCCTTTGATTCTTCCGGAACGATCTCCCCTTTGATCATTCTCAAAACAATCTCCCCTTTGATTATTCCTTATTTCACCATGCCGTAGCCGCCGGCGTATTTGCTGACCTCCGAGGCCACCACGAACACCTTTCCGTCCGTGACGCAGCGGATGTCCCGCAAAACCTTCGGCGTCTCCCGCCGGGGCAGGACGATGAAAATCATCTGCATAGCATCCACGGAGCCCCGGCCCTCAAAGACCGTATAGCCCCGGCCGTTCTCCTTCAGATAGGACACGATCTTCTCCGTGCTCTCCGTGCCGGCAATCAGCTCCAGGCTGGATGTGCCGAGCGCGATCTTGCTCTCGATGGTAGAGCCGAGGAACAATCCCGTGGCATAGCCCACGCAGTAGAACAGCAGAAGAAACAGATTATCGCCCAATGTTCCAATGATGGTGGAGATGACCAGACCCCAGATGGTACATTCCAGGAAGCCCAGCCCGGCGGCCTTCAGCCGCTGGCCCTTGACCATCATGCAGGTTTTCAGGGATTGGATCGTGATCTCCACGATTTTGGCGGCGCACACAATAAAGCACACCAGAACGGGGTGCAGAGAAGACAGAAATTCCGACATATATATTCTCCTTGAATGAGTAGATATGTCTATTATAGCAGAGCGGCCGCGAAATCGCAACAGAAATCCGCTGCGGGGGAAAAGACGCCGTCAGCGATCCTCCAGGCGGCGGACCTTGGCATTGTACACCCAAATGATGTTGCCCGCGGGCTTATCCGACACCACCAGATAAAAGCTCTCCCCCACATTGGAATAGGCGCTCATCTCCTTGGTGCAGAAAAACCGACCGCCGTGGGTAAAGCGAAGGCAATCCTTCAAACTGGTGAACAGCAAGAGGAAGGGGGACGCATACGCATAGGTGGTCACAAAGGATTTCAGATCGAATCTGTCCTTCTCAATCCGGTCCAGGGTGTCGGTGATGATCTTATACGCCCCGGTGCGGACGCGGATGTTCATAGCGGCAAACGCATACACGTTCAGAGCGAGAAACAGCACCGGCGGGGACGCCAGCAGGCAAGTGGAAATTACCACCGCCGGGGCCGGCAGCAGGTTTTCCGTAATCAGGTACCACAGCAGCGCCATGTTGCCGAAAATGACCGCCAGGCAGAAAACCGTGGGCAAAGAGATCACCAGTCGTTTCGTCGCGGCGCGGCGCAGATCATGGGCGATCTCCGCATGGGTCAGAATGGTTCGCTTGTCGTCTTTCATAGCTACCTCCCAAGATGCAAAAAAATCACACGAAAGCGGACTTTGGCTTTCAATTACATTATATCACGCGGTCGCGTGATTGTCAATGGGGTTCGTTGGTTTGTTTTGTGCGATGAAATCCACATATGAACGCTTCCTGAAAATTCTTGTCCTTTTCTGTCACATATGGTATACTATAACTGCGTAGGATACTTCGCGAAAATTGCAAGTCCTTTTGAGAAGATCCTTTCAATAATTCATTAAGGAGAATGACAATGGAAAAAAGCAACATCCTATCTGCATTCATGGGGCTATCAAAAATCGCCAAAGCAATTGCTTGTATCGCAATTCTTCTCGTAATTGCGATAATAGTAATTGGCATTTTCGGCTTGGGAAAAGGTAACGGTCTTACCACCGTCTCCGAATCCTCTCTGCGGGAAGTAATCGAAATCAACGAATTATCCACCGTGGAATATACCTACAACGCAATTGCCACCAAGTACAACGACGACCGAACGAAAGCACTGTACCATGTGGCTTATGAGGGTAAGGTAAAAGCAGGAATTGACTTCACCAAGACCGAAATAGATATCGAGAAAAAAGAAAAACGCATACGCATCACTCTCCCCGAAGCGAAGATCCAAGGTGTGTCCATCGATATGGCAAAATTGGATTTCATATTCCTCAAAGACAAATATGAAACGGAAACCATCTCCAAAGAAGCATACGAGTTGTGCCTGTCTGATCTGGAAGCTTCGGCAAAGGAGCAAGATAATTTGCTCACCGTCGCCAAAGAAAACGCCGTTTCCTGTATAGAAGCTTTGCTTGACCCGTGGCTAGAGTCCATGGGCAGTGACTATGTGATTGAATTCATCGGGGAGGAGAACAAATGAAAAGAATTGCAATCGTGCTTTTAATCACCCTGCTGGCAGGCATGATCGTCAGTTGTTCCGCTGAAAACGCGGCATCACCGGATATAGCCCAGATCCGTTCCATTTGCGATCTGGCAACATTGGAATGCTATTATCACAATGTGGCTAAATCCACCAAGGATAAAAGCTCCGGTCTGGCGGGCTTCGGCGAGGTAGAAAGAGAGTTCTGGATTGAGTACGAAGGAGTTGTAAAAATCGGAATTGATATGTCCCAAGTCATAATGGACGTGCACAATACCACGGTTACGGTTACACTGCCCGAGGCAAAAGTATTGGAAATCGGCATCGCCAACGATTCATGGAATGAAAGTTCTTACATACATTCCGGTGATTCGTGGTTCAATAAAAACAAAATCACAGCGGAAGACCAGAAAAACGCCATTGCAGACGCCCAGACCAAAATGAAAGAAACAGCCGAAGGCAACACGCAATTACTGGAACAAGCACGCAGCAGGGCGCAGAAACTGATTGAAAACTATATCAAAAAACTCGGGGATTTGTCCGGCGTTGAGTATGAAATCAAATGGATCTACGCGAATACCAATATTCAGTAATTGACAATCCTTTCAATTTATTATACAATAGGTACGTAGATTTCCCCTATGGAGGTACATATGAAAAAAGGATTGTTTTGGATTTCGCTGTCTTTGATCGCCGCCCTGGTTCTGGGCGGATGTAATACGACTCCCGCCGCGCCCGGCACCCCGGATGTGTCGGAAACGCCCGCCCCCGATTACGAGTACCAGACGTACAATCTGGAGGGAGTGGACTACATCACCCTGACCAAGTACATCGGTGAGGCCACCGATGTAGTGATTCCCACAGAACTGGACGGTCTGGACGTCACGGAGATCGGCATGGAATGCTTTGCGGGCACATCCGTTGTGTCCGTCACCGTGCCCGATGCCATTCAGGTCATCGACACCAGCGCCTTCGCCAACTGCGCCGCGCTGACCACCGTTACCCTGCCGGAAAATATGCTGTATCTGGGCGCCCAGGCCTTTATGGGATGCTCCTCTCTGAAGGAGATCACCCTGCCCGCCTCCGGCATCACGGAGTACAGCTGGGGCATGTTCCTCGGCGCCGGGCTGGAGACTGTGACGCTTCGCGACGGTGTGGAAGTGCTTCCCACCAACATCTTCCTGGGCACGGCTTTGCAGGAGATCACCGTCCCCGCCAGCGTGAAAAAAGTCATGACCGGTGCCCTGGGCGGCTGTGAGCAGCTGGTCCGGGTGAAGTTTGAGGGAAACGCCCCCGTCATGCAGGATGTGGGCGTGGGAAATATGGCTCCCCAATATACCGTATGCCATCACGAGGGGGCCGAGGGCTTCACTGCTCCCGCATGGGACGGCTTTGCGAAAGAGATCTGGTAAACGCGATCCGCTATATGAGATGCCGCATGTCACCGTGCGGCATCTCTTTTTTGTCTATGAAAGACAACCACCTGCTATGCAGGTGGCAACAAAAAGCTTTAGCAAAGAAAAGTTGCGACGAAGGCGTGCCTTCTCCTGTGGGAGAAGGGGGACCGTTCGCACGCGAACGGTGGATGAGGAGTAATGGTTTGTATAGACACCTCATCCGTCATCCGCTGCGCGGATGCCACCTTCCCCCACTGGGGAAGGCTATGATGTC
>JAFUIQ010000023.1 GCA_017468385.1 Clostridia bacterium | reverse complement strand
CTGCGGAAGCCTCCAGACAATGCCACAGCACTTGCATGTGCTGCTGTCATCGTCTGCGCGGTTGGACAAATATCGTCGCTTCGACCGACGCTATTTATCCAACCGCCTGCGCAAACCTGCCACCGGCAGCTTTGACGCAGAGATGGACGGTGCGCTCACACCGTCCATTTTCTCTTTTGCGAAAGAGAAACAGAAAAAGGAAACGAGGTAAAAGAACGATGGCAATATACCATCTGGAGACAAAAGTAGTTAGCCGGGGCGCAGGGCGCTCCGCTGTGGCCGCCTCCGCTTATCTGAGCTGTTCCCGTCTTTATAATGACTACGACGGGATACAGCATGACTACACAAAAAAACAGGGGCTGGTCTGGCAGCAGGTTTTCTTGCCGGAATACGCCCCGCAGGAATGGAAAGACCGTGAGCAGCTATGGAACGCCGTAGAGGAAGTGGAGACTGCCAAGGACAGCCGGTTGGCACGGGAGTTTGTGGTTGCGCTGCCCATAGAGATGAGCCGTCAGGAGCAGATCGAGTTGCTGCACGAATTTATCCGAGAGCAGTTTGTATCAGACGGGATGTGCGCCGACGCTGCCATTCATGACACGGATGGTCACAATCCTCATGCCCACATTCTGCTGACGGTGCGCCCACTGGATGAACAGGGCAAGTGGCAGTACAAGACCGAGAAGGAATACCTCTGCATGAAAAACGGCGAGGAACGGGGTTTTACCGCCGCTGAGTTTAAGGCGGCGCAAAACGAAGGCTGGGAGAAGCAGTATCCTTACAAGGTTGGCAAAAAGAAGGTGTATATGACGCCGTCTGCTGCCGAGGCGCAGGGGCTTGTCCGGGCTGACAAGCATCCCAAAAGCACCCGCTACGGCAGACAGAACTCCATCTCCGAACGCTGGAACAGTGAGGAACAGCTTGCGGCATGGCGGGCGGCATGGGCTGACGTGTCCAACCGTTATCTGGAACGCTCCGGGCGGGAGGAACGCATTGACCACCGCAGCAATGCCGCACGAGGTATTGACGAAATTCCTACCATCCATGAGGGCGTAACGGCACAGGCGTTGAAGCGCAAGGGAATCATCTCTGACCGCTGCGAGATCAACCGGCAGATACGAGAACAAAACAAGCTCATCCGTGCGATCCGCGACGAGATCACTAAGCTGAAAAACACGATTATGACATCCGTCCCCGCCCTTGCCAAGGCTCTAGAAACAGCCCGCAAGGGCATTTTGCTGCTGCGGTATTCGTGGCTCTACCACACCGGCGCGGCAAAAACGCTGGACGCGCGGATTCAGGAAATTCAGCCGTCTTATGAACGTTTCCTTGAAGTACGCCGATTCCTGCGTGAGAAATCCAGGCAAAAAAAGGCGCTGACCGCCGAGCTGAAAGCACTCAGCCCAACGAGCTTTCTGCGCCGTGGGGACATCAAACGGGAGCTGGCTGCTGTTACCGAGGACATGGGAGAACTGAAATCCGAGCTGTCCATGCTGCTTGCAGACTTCGGAAAGACCGACGCAGAGGGTATGAAGGATGTAAAACAGCAGCTTGACGCTATGACCGCCAGCAAAGCAGGACTTGAGACCATTGCGGCAAAAGCCGCAGACAGCATGGATACGGAAATTGAAAAATTCCGCGCATTGCAGGAACAGGCGAAAACCGTTAACACAGCCGAGCTGCACACTGCCCGCATGGAGCTGCGCGGCGAAATGACCGCAGCCGTGCGGGAGAAGATCAAGGACACCTTTGGCAAGAGCTATGACTATGACCGCTTCCGTCAGGCTGACCGGGATGTATCCGAGCTGCTGGGTGAGCCGCATCCGGACGAGCAGCGGTCTGTGCTTCACAAGCTGCACCGGACGCAGGAACAGCCTGCCGCTGAAAAGCAGAACCGCAGCCACAAAAACGAGCAGGAATTATGAGAAAGGAATTGTATATGGAGAAAATCATCAGCATTGAAAAGATCAACCACGCCGTTATGACCGGTACGCCAGAAGAAGTAATCGAGCTTTGCAGGTTCATCCACATTGAAAGCTGTTTTGATTATGTCTGTGACCCGCCCGCTGATTTTCTGGAACAGTGCGAAAAATACTGGTCTGGGCGTCACAGCTTTTGCGGGACAGTCGAGCGCAAGATCGGCAACACATGGTACACCGTCGAAACCGTCTGCGACGGAAATGAGCCACTTACCCAAAAGGTAAAACGGCTCATTTTTTCTGACCGGGAGGTGGCTTGTTAATGACAGCGACACATAACTATGGTAATATAAATATAAGCACACCGATTCTGTCGGCTGACCCGAACGTGAAGGAGGACGTTATGACGGATCAGCAAAAGATTACGATACTCTACTGCCGCCTCAGCAATGAGGATAAATTGGAAGGCGAGTCGAATTCGATACAGAATCAACGCGAGCTTTTAACCAAATACGCACAGGATCATGGCTACACAAACCTGAAAATTCTGGTGGACGACGGTTATACCGGCACGAACTTTCAGCGCCCCGGCGTACAGGAGGGCTTTGAACTGGTAAAGCAGGGATTGGTAGGATGCTGGCTTTGCAAAGACCTATCTCGCTTTGGTCGTGATTATCTGACTGTAGGCCAGTACACTGACATCATCTTCCCCAGCTACGATGTGCGGTTCATTGCCGTCAACGACGGCGTGGACAGCCAGTGCGGGGACGGAGAGGGCTTTGCCGCGATCCGCAACCTGTTCAACGAGTGGTATCCGCGCGATACCTCCAAGAAAGTCCGTATCAGCCTACATCAGCGCGGCACCAGCGGCAAGCATCTCGGCAAGCCGCCCTACGGCTACCGCTGCGACCCGAACGACAAGGACAAGTGGATTCTGGATGAGGAAGCCGCGCCGGTTGTCAAGCGCATCTTTGATCTCTGCATCGACGGCAAAGGCCCGGAGCAGATTTCCCGGATTCTTGAGCGCGATCAGGTTCTCACAACCAAGGCTTTGTATGCCAGCCGCAAGGGAAAACCGCTGCCCAAGAATCCGTATGGATGGAAGGATCAATCCATCGTCGGGATTCTGGAACGGCAGGAATACACCGGCTGCACCTGTAACTTCAAGACCTACTCCAAGTCCTACAAGCTGAAAAAGCGGATTCCCAATGATCCGGAGGATATGTTCATCGTACCGGATACACAGGAGGCAATCGTGTCTCAGGCACAATGGGACAGAGTGCAGGAGCTGCGCAAAAATAAGCGCCGCCCCGCGAAAGCGGAACGGCAGGGACTGTTCTCCGGGCTGCTGTATTGTGCAGACTGCGGCGGTAAGCTCCATTTTGCCACCTGCAAGAGCTTTGAGGGCAAGCAGGATCACTACGTCTGCTCCAAATATAAGAGTGGGCGTGGCGATTGTTCGGCGCATTATATCCGCGAGGATGTGCTGCGGGAGCTGGTACTGGAACGGATTCAGGCGGTCAACGAGTACATCCGCGGCGACGTGGAGGGCTTTCAGGAGGAATGGCTGCATTACCGCCGCGCCGATCAGGAACGGGACATCCGGGAAGATCAAAAGCACGTGGAGCAGGCAAGAAAACGCCTTGCCAATCTTGATGTGGTCATGTCCCGGCTCTATGAGGACTATGCTCTTGGTGAGATCAGCAAGGAGAAGTATAAGAAAATGACGGCTGACTATGAAGCGGAGCAGGAACGGTTAAAGCTCGAAATTGAAACGACGGAAGAATGGGTCGAGCAGCGTCAAACAATGGGCGACGATCTGGACGCTTTCATTGCGCTGACAAAAAAGTATGTGGATGTCACGGAGCTGACGCAGACGATCGTCAACGAGTACATCAAGAAGATCATCATTCACGCACCTGATAAGTCTGGCGGCAAGCGCAGACAGAAGGTGGAGATCATCTTCAATTTCGTAGACGAGGTGGAAATTCCCGCACTGGCAGAACCCATGATCGCAGAATCTACCCTTGGACGCAGAAAAACGGCGTGACCTTCACGGTCACACCGTTCTCTGCCCCACCGCAAGACTTATAGTTCCTTACGACTGTTAAGCCTTGGGTTTACAAGGCTTTTTGTTTTGACGTGAATTTGGTTTGACCACATGTTTGACCATATATGGAAAAAATGAGACGATTCTCGATTTTGAGAATCGCCCTTTTCTTTGTCTACTGCGCCCCTAATTTCTGCGCCGTGATTTCCGCTTGCATCTCCCGAATCATCTCCGCCAGTTTCCCCTCACACTCTGCGGGACTGTGCGCATATACATTCCGCGAGATCTTCCGCCGCTTGAACGAGGCTGGAAAAACCATCGTGATTGTCACACACAATCCGGAAGTCGCTGCGTACTGCCACCGCGAAATTACAATAGTGGATAGGACGATTTAGTGATTGATTATGGTAGTTCACCAGAAGAAATTTCTCGCATATTGCCAATTATAGTGAAACGAAAGCCGCAGAACCTATTCATTGATTATAGGTGTTCTGCGGCTTATTTTTTATTCTGATACTTTCAGGATATGTGGGGTACAGTTTTTATTTCGTAATTCAAAACACCGCTTCTCATCCAATCAGTACTCCGTCGGACATTCTATATTCTACATCCGCTTCCTCCGCTATTTCGCGGGAGTGGGTAACCACGATAACGCATTTATTTCGCTCATGCGCCAGTTGTTTGAGAATGCGAACAATATTCCGGCTGTTTTCATTATCCAGATTTCCCGTTGGTTCATCCGCCAACAAAATATGCGGATCCGGTGCTATCGCGCGGGCAATCGCGACGCGCTGCTGCTCTCCGCCCGACAGATGGCGGGGATATTTTTTCCAAAGGGTCTCATCCAGTCCCACATCCGCCAATGCCGCTCGTGCGCGATTCCGGCGCTCTGCCTTGGAACACTGTGCGATCTCAAGGGACAGCAGAACATTTTCCATGGCTGTCAAGTGCGGGATAAGATTATACGCCTGAAATATCACTCCCACCCGGTCTCGCCGGTAGGAGGCCAGATTCTTCGCGGTGAGCGAATTTCCTTCAAACAGAATCTCCCCCATCAGCGGTACATCCAACCCCGCCAGAAGGGACAGAAAAGTACTTTTTCCCGATCCGCTTCGACCGGTCATGGCATAGAGCGTTCCGAGCGCAAACTGCGCGCTGACGCCCTGCAGAGCATGGGTAATGCCTGCTTTTGTCACATAATCATACGTAAGATTTTCTACTGACAGCACGATCATACGTCCCTCTCCTTTTTCATCAGATTGTCCCGTGTTCTGACCGTAAGAACTCCTGCTGTCCACAGAAGCACAATCAATAACAAAAGAATCAGAACACCGTAAATCCCTGTCGGCGGCGCATATTGTACGGACACATCCACCCGGGAAAATTTCTCCATGGCGTTTTGCAGTTGTTCTCGGATCGCATCCCCGTCCGCCATATAATCGATTTTTCGGGACAGGCGCATCTCCGCTTCACAGGCATCCGCCACAATGTTCTCCTGTACCGCTGTACAGATTTCTCCGCCGCAAAAAGCTCCCACACCCCAGCCGATAAAAAATGCAATGGCAAGAACTGCGGCGCTCTCTGCAAACATGGTCGCGATGATTTTTCCTCGCCCCATACCAATGGAGCGCAAAGTGTATATTTCACCACCCCGGCGGTGTGTACTGTAACTGACACAGATCAGCGGAATGAACGCCCCCAAAAAGACGGCCACAGCGAGGGCAATTCCCGCGAACATTTTCACACCGGCTATTTGTGCCATAGCAAACTTAAAGTCGTAATCATCTGCCGTTATGAGATAATTTTCCGTCGTTATTCCGTTGTCAATCCAAGTACGGATGGTACTCTCCGTGTTGCGCGGAGAATCGATTTCCGCCTGCAAAAAAGCCATGCCCAAAAGATCGGTGGGGTCCCCTTCCCGGTACGGATTTTCGATAACTTCCCACCGATGATAATTAACCGCTACATTGTATAGTGTTCTCCATGTTTCCATATCACACAAAACATCCGTATGAGGTGCGTTCGCAGACTCATACCATCCTGCAACGGGGCAAATCACAGCCTCCGCGGAAGGATCCACTTTCGCAAGCTCATGCTGTATCGTTTCCGGAGAATTCAACTGACTCCCATTATACAGTCGGCAATCATACCATCCAAACACAAGCTCCTTCGGCTGTCCGTATAATTCGTACATGCATTCCGGAATCCAAATCCCGCCGTCTCCTGTCCGATGCAGAACCAGGCTGTCTTCATCTCCCCCAAGCATCCCCGAAATCTCCGCTTCGCTACTGAATCCCGCGATGTTTACATAGGTATAGTTTTCTTCACCGCAGGAATAGAACTGCGGCGGAAATACAAGTTCCTCACCGACATGTACGGTGCGGAGAATCTCCTCATACATAGGCAAAGAGCAAAGCCAGGAGATATCCATTCGGAAAGAATTTGTATAGTACCGGAGTTGTGTAACCGTATCGGTCTGTGCCAGGAGGTTAAGCACGTTTTCGTCCAACAGACTGGGATTCGCATTGATGATTTCGGTGTATTTCCCATCTTTTTTATAGACCCGCTCCATTCGCTCTTTACAGGATACGGTCAGGGTAATGGCGGTAGTATCTGCGATTTCTGCCTCCATTTCACAGCAGGATGCATACACCGAGGCACACAGCAGAATCAGAAAGACACACAAAGCAGAACACAAAAACAGCGGCAAAAAGATCAGCGGCTGCCTCCATACATTTTTCACACTGCGTCCTATCATGATTCACCATCCTTTTTCAGAAGATGCATCGGCTTCTTGCCCGCCATTCGCACAAAAGCGCCCATGACACCGCAGCCTACTACACTCAAAAGCCATATCCACATTTGCCCGATGCACCGATATATCGATTCGGTACTGATCAGTGCATGCACCGCCATCTCCTCGTGAATCAAGACGGAAATCGCATCCGATGTGGTATTGCGCAATGCTTCGGAAGAAACACCGCGCATGGCACTCTGAAGCATATCCACAGCCACATCCGTGCCGATGAATCCGCCAATCAGGGAAACGACCGTAGCAGCCCCCGCCGCAGACAGCAAAAACTCTGCTGCCACCGACAAAACGATATCGCCCCCCTTCTCGCCCAGTGCCAAACGGATTCCCATTTCTCGCCGGCGGGAGGTAACTGCGGAAAACAGGAATAGAAACACCACCGCCAATGCCACACCGATCCATACGATCTGTGTAATCTCTACCGCGGCGGACAGAGCGTGCAGACCGCTGTTTTCCGATGCGTATATATCGGCCACTTTCATAAAGAGAAGCGGGTATCCCCGACCCATGTTGTACGCATTGGCAATGCGCTCGATCTCATCGATATGTACATCGTCATCCAAAAGAATCTGGTAATTATAACATCGAACAAACGGAATCTCCTCGGCCACAGAACAGGGAATGTAGATACGATTTGCCTGCAAATTATAGCTTCTATCTACCATACCCTCATTTCGCTGCGCGTTATCCCGATAGATTCCCGCGACAGTGAGCGGGGAATCGGGGGTAGTCTCATTTCCGTCCAGATTGATTTCCACCGGGTCGCCCACATGCAGATCATTGACCGCCGCCAGCTGATCGCTGATCAGACACACCATGTGTTTGTTCTCATAGTCCTGCCGGGTAAGGGCCCTGCCTTCAACAATCGACAACTCTCCCCTGACAAATTCATCCAGATCGGTGCACTGCATCACACCCATCACCGATAATTCCCCGTAATTTTTCATCACTTCCCGCAGAACCGGGGTAATATTGCCCTTGATCGGTCCCCTGTACAGCACCACAGTGTAGTCTACAATATTCTGAAAATACTCGTGAAATTTTCTGGTGTACTGCCACGCCGGCGCAGACATAAAATCCGCATCGTCATAGCCCTCGCTGAGTCCATCATTTTTTCGGTCCAACAGAAGGCGATAGTAATTCATGTAGGGATCCTCGTTGCGGGCTTGAAACACCGCACAGCACTCCCGGATCAGACCGCCGAACAGCAGGGCACTGCCAATGACGAAGGAGATAAGAAAAAAGGCAAGCGTCTGCCGCCAGCGGCGCATCATGCTTTTCAGTCCATATCGAATAGCGCGCATCACGGATCTGCCTCCTCTCCTTCCGCTTCATAGGGAATATACCGTCCATGATAGATGCCGGAACACACCTGGCACCGCTCATACTGTTTCATGTACGCAACACCGTCCACGAGTAAAATCACATCTGTCGTGTATTCCCCGTGCACATGGGGCTGCAAATCCCCTGTAATCTCCTTACAGACCCGGCAGGAAGGATAATGTCCCGCATCGCCTGACGCTGTATACCACGGCACATGCTGCTCACAAGAGCGCGGCGTCGCGGGCGGGGGAGTAGGAGGTGTAAGTACAACGGATGCCATCTCGCGCGGATTGTTCTCCAATTCCTCCTGCAAAGCGGCGTTGGTTTTGAATTCTGTATTTGCACCGCAGGATGCACATACCAACAGCACAACCAAAATCATTATACCCCATACTGTCTTACGCACAGAATCACCTCCTTATTTTGTCAATGATATTATAACATCCATGAATATCCCCTGTCGCGGATTTTTAACAAAGATTAAAAAATGGGCACGAAAGTATTCAAAGCGTTATCCGATAAAGTCCATATGATAGGGAGCTTCCTGATCACAATAAACACAGCTTTCGGGGCTCAATGCACTCGGATGTCCGGGCGGATTATAGTATCCCGTGTAATACACTTCTCCGCAAGCAGTACACTCCCGACTTAACCGATGTCCCTGACCGCTGAAATACCCTCTCCAAACCTGCGTAGTTCCGTATGTGCAGTCTTCAAGACTATTATCCAATTCTGCACCACATACAACATAGGGGGGTGCGGAATTTACGCACACCAGAGCATGCTGTGTGGTACCATCAATATGCTGGAGTTGAAAATCATGCACAGGCAAACTGCCGCGTGCGCACACGGCACATGTGACATAGCGATTTGTATCAGGCTTACCATCCCGATCCATATCTATATCGTCATAAGAATCACAATAATAAGTGTAACAAGACTCCGTGGAATAGGATGTACAGCCTGCAGTGGCGGTACATCTCAATCTGTGCACCTGATTAGCAATGTCATTTTCTACATTTCCATCCGTAATCAGTTCGGTGTAGTTATGATTTGTGCAAACAGGGGCTGCTGCAATTACCGCATCTCCTTCCGGAACCGCCAAACCTTTAGCATTAGAATCGCTTGCAGCCACACCTATTGCCATAAGTACTACCAATGTCATAATAACCATCGTGATATAATACTTTTTCATAATTTCCTCCATAAAGTCATAATAATAATGCTTGTCCAAGGGCGTATTTAATGGAATTCGTCGTGGTACATATCCAGGTATTCCGGCACTCCGTCTTTATACACGTAGGCCGTCACACACAGACGATACGTATAGTTTTGTGGCATGTCAGGGGCTACGGCATAGAAATCAAACTCGTTGCCCACAACGTACATGTCTTCCCAACTGTACATAACTTCCCATTGGTTATTACCCATATACCGCTTCAAAACAACGTCTATGTTGGCGATCAAGCTTGCATCCGACACGCCAACTATTTCGACATCGCAACCAATACCACCATCCACATAGACGTGTGTAATGGCGCACATCCGAATATTCGACCATCTTGGTGTAACAGCCCCTGCCACACTGGTGAAAACGAGCACCAGGCAGAGGCAAACCATGCCTATGTATTTTTTCTTCATAGAAAAAACCTCCTTTCTGTTTATTTCCTTAGGGAAACGATTGGAAATGAGGTTTTCCTACAACGTTTACGAAATATTTTCAGCAATCTTTATTATTTCTTTTGAAGATATATTCCCATCTACGAAAAAAACGGCATTTTTGTTTTTCCAAACAAGTGTATACGTCCCATCCAAATATTCTACCATATACCCATCTGTACCGTTAATTTTGACAATATACACCTTACCCTTTTCATCATCATAAGAAAGACAGTTTTTGCTATAATAGTATCTAATGGTAAATACATACTCTTCATTTTCAAATCTATACTTATGCTTTGCATTGGTCTCCGCCGCCGAAGTCCGCACAAATCCGTCGGGTACATAACCCAAGGTGTACTCCCCTATGGTTTCCTCCCCGACCGAGGTAACGTTGAAATCAAACTTGATGTATTTTTCATAGAAGTTCACCACGGAATCCCAAACGGAAGCACGCACCGTCGGTATCGCCATAAGGGCCGCAAATCCCACGCTCAGGCAAATGAGTATGCACGCGGCAATTTTCCGCAGCACCGCATAGGTGCCGGAGGATTGCTTCATCTTTTTATTGTAGTATTTTCTCTCCGCCCTCCGATACTTTTCCGGGAGAGATTCCGCCGCAGAAGGCTGTGCCTCTATCTCCGCCACTTCCCGCGCAAACGCTTCCGTAAAAGCCTTGCGCAAGACAGCGTCAAACACGGCATTATCCACCAATTTGTTGATCATTGATAGCCCTCCTTTATTTTCTCAATCAGCTGCCGGCGGCCTCGGGCAATCCGCGCGGTAACGTTCTTTTGTGTGATGCCCAGTGCCTCTGCTATTTCCCGCTCTTTCAATCCGCAAATGAAGCGCAGCTGGCACACTTCCCGGTACGTATCGCTCATCTCGCCTATGTATCCGATCAGCTGCTCATATCCGTCTTTCGTCAAAAGGCTGTCCACAGGCAGCTCGGACTCATCTTCCAGCGCAAATTCCACTTCCTCGATTCCGCACATACCAACCCGGTTCTCTTTTCGCCAAAAATCCCGGGCTTTATTTTTCACGATTGTG
>JAFUIQ010000005.1 GCA_017468385.1 Clostridia bacterium | reverse complement strand
GTGTAACGGGGCAAAAACAGTCCGGTGGACTGTTTTTAGGGCGTGGACTTCGGCTGTGGTCGCAATCGGCCGGAAACGGGAGAGCAAGTTGCACGCAACTTGCTTATTTACAGCACCTTCCCCCACCAAGCAAAAGGACATCCGATTGGATGTCCTTTTTGCTTTGTCCGGAGGGGGACAAAGTCCCCTCCGGACTGGGGGAAATTGTGGATTCGGAAGCCCGTGCCCATCGTGTAACGGGGCAAAAACAGTCCGGTGGACTGTTTTTAGGGCGTGGACTTCGGCTGTGTTCGCAGTTGGAAGAGAGCGAGAGAGCAAGTTGCGCGCAACTTGCTTATTTTACAGCACCTTCCCCCACCAAGCAAAAGGACATCCAATCGGATGTCCTTTTCTTATTGCTTGGTGGGGAAAAGAAGGTGGATTCGGAAGCCCGTGCCCATCGCGTAACGGGGCAAAAACAGTCCGGTGGACTGTTTTTAGGGCGTGGACTTCGGCTGTGTTCGCAATCGGCCGGGAACGGGAGAGCAAGTTGAACGCAACTTGCTTTTTTAACAACGGTAGTATCTCTTTCATCACTACGTACGGTTTGAAATACACAAAACGGGATGTTGCGAGTTCCCGAGTTCGTTCCACGAACTCGCGCGAACTCGATTTTCGTCAGCCGCATACGGTTTTGGTTTCTTCACGGGACAGACGGAATCCTTTGCCTGTCTTCACCCGTAGAGATAGACATATACTTTTGTGGTAGGGGAGGGGCAGGACTTGGCGAAGCCAACGTCCACCCCTCCCGCAACATGCGGGTTCGGTTTAACGAAACTACCGTACCTTCCCCAAAAAGGACATCCCGCCGGATGTCCTTTTCTATTCCCCTTGCCAAATTCCCCTGCGTGTGGTATGATTAAAAAAACAACTCATAACGCGAGGTTAAAATGAAACGATTTGTATGCTGGATTTTGCTTGCGTGTGTCCTTTGTTCCCTTGCCGGATGCGGGGCCAATATGTATGCCGATACCAACGGGGAGGCGGATTTTACCCTCCAAAGTATTACCGATGAAGAGATCCTCGGTGTCCGGCGGTGTGTGCGGGTGTTGTCTTCTACACAAAGATTCGGTAATAAAACGGTGTGCAAAACGAAAACCATGTCCGGTGTAACCGATCTCTACGAAGGGTACCTCCGCGGGGAGGATTTTCAGATTACCGTTTCCTCGGAGTTCACCAAGGGAAATGCGCGGCTGATGCTTGTTTTGGGGGATGCCATTCTCCACGATTTTGCCCTGAACGAGGAAGAGCAGACTTTTAGGATACCTGCCGCCAAAGGACGGGTTTACCTTCGCGTGGCCGGCGAAAGTACCGGATACCGCGTGGAATACCGTATCCAATGATTTGATAAAAAAGGACATCCAATATAGCGTCGCTCTAAAGGACAGTTTTACCTACCGACAGAAAAAGCAGAAATCGCAGATTGATTTTCTGCGGTTTATAATAGGAGTATGAAAATTGTTTGACGGCTATTTGTAGTTTGTGATAAAGGAGATTGTTATGAGAGCACCGTTTCAAATACTTGCAATTCCATATAAATATGAAAACGAAATGCCGATATATTGTGTTTTACATCGTTCAGATTATGACCAATGGCAATTTATTGCCGGAGGCGGTGAAGATAAAGAAACTCTTGAAGATGCAGCAAAAAGAGAAATAATGGAAGAAGGCGGTATAGCTGTAGATAATGTTATTTCACTAAAGTCAATGTGCTGCATTCCCGTTGAAATATTTCCTCGCAGACACCTCTATGGTTGGCCTGATGACATGTATGTCGTTCCCGAATATTCATTCGGATTTGAATGTACCGACGAGCTTTTTTTATCTCATGAACATACAGAATTTGTTTGGCTTCCATACAAAGAAGCAAACGAAAGATTGCAATGGGATTCTAACAAAACTGCTTTATATGAATTGAATTGCATATTATCAAAACAACACGGTAAATAATCGGTTTAGGCTAAGCCTCCCTTTACACAAGGGAGCCTTATTTTTTGTTACCGAAAGTCTATCTGTTTTTTCTGACAAGCACTGCATTTGTGGACACAAACGCAAAATACGGTATATCTCTTCCGAGATATACCGTATTCCCCCAAACTGTCCTTTAGGGTACAACCCTATCGGATGTCCTTTTTGCATCCCTCTTGCCAATGCCGCCCGTATGTGCTATTATAAAAGAGAAAAGGAGGAGATCCCTATGACAAAATCCGACCTCATCCTCAAAATCATACTCACGGTGCTTTGTGTGATCGCCTTCCCCTATGCCGCGCTGTTTACCATTCTGCTTTTGGGCTTCGGCGGTATGTGGGGTGTCACCATCGTTTTGTGTGTGCTGGTGATTCCTCTGCTCATCCCGGTGATCTGGCTGAAAAAGCGAAAAGTGTATCTCATCGGATTTGGAGCATATCTTTTGTGCTGTGTTCTCCTCATCGGCACCCAGGTCGGGATCAATGTCTACAACGATTCCATCACCATCGACGTCGCCCCCAACATCAATCCCCACGAATATCTCCCCTTTGACGAAAATTCCGGGATCGTCCGCCTGGACAGCCAAACCCTCTCCTTTGACGGACTTCCCGCGGAGGAATTGCCCACCATAGACGGTGCCACCGCCGCGTTTCCCGTGTATTCCGCCTTTGTGAACGCCGTGTATCCCGAAACCACAAAGCTGTACGACGGCGTGTTTGAGTACAATAATACGGTGGGCGGATACCACCTTCTGGCCCAGAAAAAGACGGATCTGTTCATCGGTGCCTACCCCTCGAGGGAGCAGATCGCCTTCGCCGAGGAAAACGGCACCACCTACGCCTATACCCAGATCGGCTATGAGGCCTTTGTGTTCTTCGTCCATAAGGATAATCCCATCGAAAGCCTCACCCTGGAGCAGATCAAGGGAATCTACTCCGGGGAAATCACCAACTGGCAGGAGGTAGGCGGTCATGACGAAAAGATCGTCCCCTTCCAGCGCAACGAGGGAAGCGGAAGCCAGAGTATGTTTCTGCGCCTGATGGGAGATACGCCCGTTCTGGAGCCGGATACCAAAACCCAGATCGGCGGCATGGGCGAGGTCATCGAAGAGGTGGCGGATTATAAGAACAAATCCACCTCCATCGGATTCTCCTTCCGGTATTACGTGGAGGGAATGATCAAAAATCCCGATATCAAAATGATCGCCGTCAACGGAGTGGCCCCCACCAAGGAGAACATCAAGAACGGCACCTACGCCATCATCGCACCGGTGTACGCCGTCACCTACGAGGGAAATCCCAAAAAAAGCGTGGGACAACTGATCGAGTGGATCCTCTCCGAGGAAGGGCAGTACATCATCAACGAAACGGGCTACGTGGGCATCGGTGAGTAGTAAATCAAAAAAGGACATCCGGGCGATGTCCTTTTTATTTCTTATTCTTCCTCTCCCGCCGCCGACGGATCGCCGCTTTGGCCCGATCCCGCCACCGCTTCAGTACCGCCAGCGTCTTCTGATCGTTCGGGAACAGCCACCGCAGCAGGGCGATCGCGATGGCGAAGGTGACGATCTTCTCCGGGGAAACGGGCAGCCACAGAAAGGCCAGATAGGCACCCGCCGCCGCCATCATCCAGGGAATCTCAAAATATGTGCCCACGGCCATCAGGATGTAGGACCAGCCGTTGGTAATCATCCACGCCAGCGCCAGGCAGAGCAAGAGGCGGGGATTGAGGAGAAACTGTACGGTCTTGATGATCTTCTGCTTCATTGTGGCCCTCCCCGCCATTTTTCGGGAACTTGTCCCGCATATACGTATAGTATGCCCCCGCTGCCCGGTTTTGTCAATGATTTTTACGCTTATTTAATAAATGCGGCGGAACAGAGAATATCGGCGGGAGCATTTTGAAGTGGGAAGGGCCGTGCTGGATTTATTCGTTCACCCAATCGAATTCCCATATTTTTGCCGTACATTCGTCTGATGTGGGCTCATACAAATTTTCCAGGGAAAAGTCGGTGAGCAGTCGGGAATGGAAAATCTTTAATTCGCCATTTTTGTATTCATAGGCGATTTCATAGATTCCGTCCGATACATAGTGCCAACTGGCGAATCGGTAATCGTCGGCGCTCCAGCGATCCATATCTTCATAATAAATATTTTCGAAGATTTCTCCCGTGGCATCGATTTCCGCAATATCTTTTATGGATTGTGCATCCTTATAATCATCGGATGACAGATTCTTCTGCACGTAGAACCATCGTAAAATCGTCGCATCCTGTAGGTCATTTGTCTGTTCAAAAAGCCGTGTGTCATAAAAAATATACAGCACTCCGCCTTCGCGTACTTTGTGGATGCTGTATAGAGTACCGCCCTCGGGAAAACGCAGGCATTCTATGGGCATACAGGAATCCACCTCCGCCAAAGTGCCCTGTCCATATATACTTTGCGCGGTAAACGCAGCGATAAAATCATGTATGCTGCATTCCGTGGTGATCAGTTCATCATAGGGATCGGCGTTGTTGATCGCCGGCGTGCGTATATCCGGACCGTTGTCCGGTTGTTGGATATCTGTTTTGGCGCACGAAGCAAAGAAAAGGACAGCGCACAGTATCACACATGCGAACGCATACGGTTTCATAAGGATACCTCCCGGATTGTACTGTATCCATTGTACCATACGATGAGGGGGATTTCAATAAATCCGAAAGAGAAAGATGCTCTGCAGCCGGTGTCCTCTTGGATCGGGAACAGTTCCGTCACCGTTCTATGGAATCCCCGCCCATCATCTCCATGGCCATCCGCGCACCCAAACGGAAGGCATATACAAAGATGTCCCGCTGTGTGATGCCGCTCAATTCCGCCTGGCAGTCGTCCCGCTTTTCCAGGATTTCCTTTTGCGCATCGGTGAGGGTGGCACATAGCGCGTCGGTGTGGCGGACGATGTATCCCAGCAGTTCTTTTTCCTCGGCGGACGTCTGCCCGAAATAGGAATCGGGGCAGATGTTGCCGTACCATAATTCTTCCAGAATATTTTTCATTTTGTTCTCCTTTGGTGGGGTGAAATTGCAGGTGTGAATTGTCTTGGGGAGGCCATTATAACACACTTTGTTTGACAACATCGACTTTTATCTCAACTTGTGATAAAAATTTCTTCACGGGAGGGGCAGGACTTGACGAAGCCAACGTCCACTCCTCCCGCCACATACGGCTTTGTTTTTTTTAAACGGGGCGTCCCGAGTTCGCATGGCGAACTCGCAGCGTCGCCCCCTACGGGATAGACGGGAATTATACGGTAAGCCTTCCCCAGTGGGGGAAGGGGGACCATTTTGCCACGCAAAATGGTGGATGAGGTGTAGCGTGCGTCCCCGGTTTTCTTCACGGACTCGCACGCCCCGCTATGTACATTCTTTGTTTTCTTCACGGACAGTCGAGGACGCCTGTCCCTACAGATACAATAAACTTCCCCCTCGACATCCACCCCCAAATATGGTATAATGATCCCAAATCCATCCCCCGAAAGGAGATCCAAAATGAACTTCACCCACCTCACCGAATATCTGGATAGCCTCTATGAAAAAGAAGGCGTGCCCTCCTCCGATCTGATCGTATATCATAAAGGAAAGGAAGTCTACCGCCATACCGCGGGCTTCCAGGATGTGGCCACGGGCGAACCCCTCCGCCCCGATGCCCTCTATAACGTCTATTCCGCCACCAAGCTGATCACCGTCATGGCCGGTATGCAGCTGTTTGAAAGAGGCAAATTCCTCATGAGCGATCCCGTGGGGGATTACATCCCCGCCTTCGCCCATATGAAGGTGGAGCATACCAATTCCCACGGTGCCATCGAGCTCACCGACGCCCGCCCCATGCGGATCCGGGATCTGTTCAATATGACCTCGGGCCTGGATTATACCTTCCGCACACCGGAAACCAAAGCCTGCTTTGAAGCCGCCGGCGGCGCACCCACCACCGCCCAGGTCATCGATGCCCTGGCCAAGCGTCCCCTCCGTTTCCAGCCCGGCGATCGGTGGATGTACGGCACGTCCCACGACGTGCTCCTCCGTCTGGTGGAGGTGGTCTCGGGGGAGATCTTCTCCGAGTACGCCAAAAAGAACATCTTTGAGCCCATCGGCATGGAGAACACCTACTTCCACGCCGACGAGGCGATCTATGCCCGTATGGCATCCCAGTACCGCTTCGATAAGGAATTGAACCGGGCCGTGGACGTGGGCAAGGAGAATCCCACCTTCGGTCCCCTCTTTGAATCCGGCGGTGCCGGTGCCATCTCCTGCACCGAGGATTACGGCCGCTTTGCGGAAACGCTGACCCACTTGGGCGTGGCGCCCACCGGGGAGCGGGTGCTGGCGGAGCGCACCGTGGAGCTGATGCGATCCGATTGCCTGACCGATGTGAACCGGGCCACCTTCGACTGGCCCCGCTTCCGTGGCTACGGCTATGGATTTGGCGTCCGCGTGCTGAAGGATCCCGCCGCCTCGGGCAATCTGACTCCGGCTGGCGAGTTCGGCTGGGGCGGCATGGCCGGTGCCTACGTCCATTGCGAGCCGGGCACCCAGACCTCCATCGTGTATATGCAGCATATGCTGAAGAATAAGGAAGACATCATCCATCCCCGCCTGCGGAATCTGGTCTACGCGGGATTGTAAGCGGCGCATCCCTCCGGCGAAAGAAATAACAAAAATCCCCGGCAGAAATATCTGCCGGGGATTCTGTTTTTCGGCCAATCAGCCTTTGATCATATCGATCACGAATGCCTTGTCGCGGACACCAACGCACTGGTTCGCCACCTTGCCGTCGCGGAAAACAAGCAGCGTGGGGATGGACATGATGCCGAACTGCTGTGCCAGCTCGCCTTCCTCATCCACGTTGATCTTGCCGACCTTGCAGTCGGTGACTTCCTCGGCGATCTCGTCCACGATGGGGGACATCATGCGGCAGGGGCCGCACCAGCTTGCCCAGAAATCCACCAGAACGGGGACATCGGACTTGAGAACCTCGTTTTCAAAATTGTCTTTGGTAATAGTAAGAACAGCCATAGTGAGCTCCTTTCGTTTTGTGTAGTATATCCGTCAAACGGCGGCGATATCCGCCTCGGATACCAGTGTGATGTTGCTCTCGCGCAGAATGCGCTCTGCCTCGGTGTTGTCGTTCACGCGCATAACCACCCAGGCGTGGTTGCCCGTCTTGGCCACGAAAGCGTAAACGTATTCCACATCCACTCCCTGCTCGGAGAGGGTGGTGAGCAGATCGGCCAGTCCGCCCGGCTTGTCATCGGCGCATGCCGCCACCACATCGGTTACGGAGCATACATAGCCGTGCTCGGAAAGAACGAACGCCGCCTTGGTGTTGTCATCGGTGATGATGCGGAGAATGCCGAAATCGCTGGTGTCAGCGATGGAGAGGGCGCGCAGACCGATTCCCGCCTCGGAGAGGACGCGGAGCGGATCCGCCAGAGCGCCTTTGCGGTTTTCTACAAATACGGATACCTGTCGGATTGCCATAAAAGTATCTCCTTTCATTTTTTGGGAGTTCTTGTGAGACTGCCGGTATTCCGCTTTGGCGGAACGATGACGCATTCGTCATCGCGGCAGGCTCAACCGATTGCTATGCCTTAGAGAATTTTCGGTCACGGAAATTCTCGCGAAGATGGCAGTCTGTCGTGCGATTTCCGCTAAAGATTATGCCATCTTCAGTGGAGTTTTCTCTTGTCGATCACGCGGACCGCCTTGCCCTCGCTTCGGGCGATGGATTTCGGTGCTACCAGATGCACGTTGGGACGGATGCCCAGCATGTTCAGCATGGCATTAACCAGCTTCTTCTCCGCTTCCTGGGTGCCCTTCACGGTGTCGCAGAACCGATCGGGGGTCATCTCTACGTTTACGTCGAAGGTGTCGGTGTTATTCACGCGATCCAGTACGATCTGGTAGTTGGGGGAATAGCCTTCACTCAGCAGAACGGCCTCGATCTGGGACGGGAATACGTTTACACCGCGGATGATCATCATATCATCGCTCCGTCCCATGGGCTTGGTCATCTTGATCAGCGTCCGTCCGCAGGCGCATTTCCCCCGGGTCAGTACGCAGATGTCGCGGGTGCGGTAGCGGAGCAGGGGGAAGGCTTCCTTGGTGAGGGCGGTGAATACCAGCTCACCCTTCTCGCCCTCAGGCAGAACCTCGCCCGTGTCGGGATCGATGATCTCGGCGAGGAAATGATCCTCGTTGATGTGCATACCGGACTGATCCTCGCACTCGAAGGCTACACCGGGACCGGAGGTCTCCGTCAGACCGTAGATGTCGTATGCCTTAATACCCAGGGATTTTTCAATATCCCGGCGCATTTCCTCCGTCCAGGGCTCCGCCCCGAAGATGCCCGCCTTCAGCTTGTTGTCCTCGGGCTTGTATCCCTTTTCCTTCAGCGTTTCGCCGATGTATGCCGCGTAGGAGGGGGTACAGCAGAGAATGGTGGCCCCCAGATCCATCATGAACTGGATCTGGCGATCCGTGTTGCCGGAGGACATGGGCAGCGTCAGGCATCCCACCTTGTGGGAGCCGCCGTTCAGACCGGGGCCGCCGGTGAACAGGCCGTATCCGTAAGCCACCTGGCAAACGTCCTCCCGGGTGCCGCCCACGGCCGTGATGGCACGGGCACAGCAGTCCTCCCACAGATCCACGTCGTTTTGCGTGTAGAACGCTACCACGCGGCGGCCGGTGGTGCCGGAGGTGGACTGGATGCGCACACAGTCGGACAGGGGCTTGGCCAAAAGACCGTAGGGATACTGATCCCGCAGATCGTCCTTTTTGAGGAAGGGCAGCTTGTGCAGATCCTCCACGCCCCGGATATCGTCGGGCGTCAGGCCCTTTTCTTCCATCAGGGAGCGGTAGTAGGGCACGTTGTCCCAAACGTGGCGTACCTGACGGCACAGGCGCTCGCTCTGCAGAGCCCGCATCTGCTCATAAGGCATGGTTTCGATTTCTTTTTGATAGTACTGTTTGCTCATATGTGTATTCCTCTTTTGGGGAAGATTAGTCGTTGTAGCCCAGGGCAAATGCCTTTTTGTTCAGTTCCACAAAGGCGGGAGCTACGGTGGTTTCGATGGCGGCGATCCACTTTTCCGCCGGGATGCCCAGATACCGGGCCAGACGGCCCATGAGAACGATATTCACCGCTTTTGGGGATCCGGCCTCCATGGCCAGAGTGAGGGCATCCATCTCCTGGACCTCCGCGCCCATCTCGCGCAGGGTGGTGAGCACCTCGGCGGGATAGGATGCGGCGCCGGTGATCACGGGCATGGGATCGATCTGCTGGGAGTTGACGATGATCTTTCCGCCGATCTTCAGATTGGATATATAGCGGGCGGCCTCCAGCTTCTCAAAGGAGATGATGAAATCGGCCTCTCCCGCATCCACGATGGGGGAATATACTTTATCGCCGAAGCGGACGTAGGTCACAACGGAACCGCCGCGCTGGCTCATTCCGTGCACTTCGGATACTTTTACATCATAATTTTCCGCGGTGAGGACACGGCCCAGCAGCTTGCTGGCGAGCAGGGATCCCTGGCCGCCCACACCGACGATCATAATACTGGTTGTGGACATAATTTACACTCCGTTTATCCGTTGAATTGGGTATCAGCCGATGGCACCGAATGCGCACTTCTGACGGCACACGCCGCAGCCTACGCAAAGGGTTTCATCGATCACGGCCTTCTTGTCCCGGAAGCTGATGGCGGGACAGCCCAGACCCATGCAGGCCTTGCATCCGCGGCAGGCGTCTGCATCCACTCGCAGGGAGGGCAGCTTCTTCACGCTCTTGAGGAGCACGCAGGGACGGCGGGAGATGATCACCGAGGGCTCCTCGGCGGCCAGTTCTTCCTTCAGCACTTTTTCGCATGCGGCCAGATCGTAGGGGTCTACCACAGCCACCCGGCGGATGCCGATGGCGTGACAGAGGGCTTCCAGATCGATTTTTCCGGAGGGATCGCCGTGGATGTCCATACCGGTGGTGGGATTCTG
The DNA here is from genome assembly GCA_017468385.1 of Clostridia bacterium. Taxonomy (GTDB): domain Bacteria; phylum Bacillota; class Clostridia; order Oscillospirales; family CAG-272; genus SIG701. The sequence goes on along the minus strand of JAFUIQ010000005.1, from coordinate 7,051 downwards.
CTGATGGCCCGTCATACCGGTGATGGAGTTGTCCAGAATGATCACGGTGGAGTTGGACTGATTGTAGGCGATGTCCACCAGACCGGTGATGCCGGAATGCATAAAGGTGGAGTCACCGATGACGGCCACGGATTTCCGCTCGGCTTCCGCGCCGCGGGCCTTGTTGAAGCCGTGGAGACCGGAAACCGACGCACCCATACAGAGCACGGAATCCACCGCGTTGAGCGGCGGCTGTGCGCCCAGGGTGTAGCATCCGATGTCGCCGATGACGGTGATCTTGTGCTTGGCCAGGATGTAGTAGATGCCGCGGTGAGGGCATCCGGCACACATCATAGGCGGACGGCCGGGCACACCCTCCACGGGCGCGAGAGCGGGGGTGTCCGCTTTGCCGAAGGCGCGGGCCACGATGCTCTGGGAATATTCACCGATGGGGGAGAACAAATTCTTTCCCTCCACAGGAAGGCCGAGGGACTGCACAAAACTCTCAATAATGCCGTCCAGCTCCTCCACTACCACCAGGCGATCCACCTTTTCGGCGAAATCCCGGATCATCTGCGGGGGCAGGGGATTGACCATACCCAATTTCAGCACGGGCACGGTGTCACCGAATACTTCCTTCACATACTGATAGCAGGTGCCGGAGGTGATGATGCCCAGGGAGTGATCCGCGCCATCTTCCACCCGGTTGAAGGGGCACGTCTCCGCGTAGGCGGTCAGGGCTTTTGTGCGCTCCTCCACCACGGGATGCTTCCGCTTGGCGTAGGCGGGCATCATGATGTATTTCTCGGGCTGCTTCTTGTATTCTTTATCCGCCACTTCCTCCCGCTCGCCGATCTCCACGATGCTCTGGGAGTGGGCGATGCGGGTGGTCATGCGGATCATAAACAGCGTATCAAACTGCTCGGAGAGAGCAAAGGATGCTTTTGCCATGGCGTATGCCTCGCCGGAATCTGCGGGCTCCAGCATGGGCAGTTTTGCGGCGATGGCGTAGTGGCGGGAGTCCTGCTCATTCTGGGAGGAATGCATGGCAGGATCGTCGGCGGTGCAGAGCACCATACCGGCGTTCACGCCCGTGTAGGACATAGTGAACACCGGATCGGCGGCCACGTTCAGACCTACGTGCTTCATGGCGCACACGGATCGCTTTCCGCCCAGGGATGCACCGAAGGCCACCTCAGCGGCCACTTTTTCGTTGGGGGCCCACTCGGAATAAATATCACGGTAGGTAGAGAGATATTCCGTAATCTCTGTGGAGGGGGTGCCGGGATAACTGGAAACCACGCCGATGCCGCCTTCATAGAAGCCGCGGGCCAGCGCCTCGTTTCCGATCAGCAGTTTTTTCATTATAGGGGAACTCCTTTTGGTGAGAGTGGATTGTATAAGGGTAGCGGGGTATGTATCGTTCTCTTACTTCGTGGTCTCCGCCTCGACCAGACGGACACCGCAGTAGATCTCGCGAAGTTTCGGCTTTTCGATCTTGCCGGTGGGATTTCTCGGGATATCGGCGAAGATGATCTTGCGGGGACGCTTGTAGCGGGGCATGCCCAGACAGAACTGTTCGATCTCGGCTTCGGTCAGCGTCATGCCGTCCTTCACCTCAATGATGGCGGCGGCGATTTCACCCAGCCGGGGATGAGGAAGACCGATGACGGCCGCATCCTTCACCTTTTCGTGGGCGCGAAGGAAATCCTCGATCTGTACGGGATACAGATTCTCACCGCCGGTGATGATCACGTCCTTCTTCCGATCCACCAGATAGATGAAGCCGTCCTCATCCTCCCGTGCCATGTCGCCGGTCAGGAGCCACTCGCCACGCATCACCTCGGCGGTGGCTTCGGGATTTTTGTAGTAGCAGCGCATGACGCCGGGACCGCATACCGCCAACTCGCCCACCTCGCCCCGGGGCACGTCGCAAAAATGCTCGTCCACGATGCGGGTCTGCCAGAGGAATCCTGCCTTACCGATGGCACCTACGTGATCGATATTCTCCACGCCCAGATGGACGCATCCGGGGCCGATGGATTCGGACAAACCGTAGTTGGTGTCGTACTGATGATGGGGGAACACGCTCTTCCAGCGGCGGATCAGGCTGGGCGGTACGGGCTGTGCGCCGATGTGCATCAGCCGCCAGTTGTCCAGACGGTAGTGGGACAGATCGATATCGCCCCGGTCGATGGCATCCAGAATATCCTGTGCCCACGGCACCAGCAGCCAAACGATGGTGGCCTTTTCTCTGGAGGCACATTCAATGATCCACTCCGGCTTTACGCCCCGGAGCAGAACCGCCCGGGATCCGCTGAGCAGACTGCCGAACCAGTGCATTTTTGCGCCGGTGTGGTACAGCGGCGGGATGCAAAGGAACACGTCTGAGTGACTCTGGCCGTGGTGCGCCTGCTCCGTCTGGCAGGAGGACACCAGCGCCGCATGGCTGTGCAGAATCGCTTTGGGGAATCCGGTGGTACCGGAGGAGAAATAGATGGCGGCGTCATCCGTGTCGGCGATCTCCACCGGCGGGGGCACGGGGGAGCAGTGATGGATCATGGAGGCATAGTGATCGGCATACGCAGGCGTATCGGATCGCTTGCCCACGAAGAACCAGTTGTGGATCAGGGGAATCTCATCCTTCACCTCGCTGACGCGGGAGATAAACTCCGGCCCGAAGATCATCATGGAGCAGTCCGCCAGATTGGCACAGTAGCGGATCTCCTCCGCGCTGTAGCGGTAGTTCATGGGAACGGCCAAGGCGCCGGTTTTCAGAATACCGAAATAGATGGGCAGCCATTCCAGGCAGTTCATGAGCAGAATCGCCACCCGGTCACCCCGGCGGATGCCGCGGGTGAAGAGCAGATTGGCGAAGCGGTTGGCATCCTCCTCAAAGGAGCGCCACGTCATCTCCCGGCGGTATTCCTCGCCCTCCGCCGCTTCGATCAGATTGTATTCGTGCCAGGTGAGCTGATGCTCCGGCTCGTACTGGGGGGAGATCTCCGTCAGGGCGATCTCACCGGGATAGAGTCTGGCATTTCTCTCCAGAAAGTCGGTAATTGGCATAATGGATTCTCCTGAAAGTTTTATATAGGCTCTTGCAATCCCCGCACCGCGGGGGTACAATAGGGTATATCTGTCTGTGGGAGCATTTCTGTATGATCATTGATTTTCACACCCATGCGTTTCCGGCCGCTTTGGCGGCAAAAACCATTCCCATGCTGGCCGAAAAGTCCGGTGCCACCCCGTTTACAAACGGTACGGCGGAGGATCTTTCCGCCCGATTGCGGGAGGCCGGTATTGATCTGGGCGTAGTGCTGCCGGTGGTCACACGGCCGGGGCAGTTTGATACCGTCAACGCTTTTGCCCGCACGCTGTGCGAGATGGAGGGGCTGATCTCCTTCGGCGGCATCCATCCGGACGATGAAGCCCCGGAGGAACATATCGGGAAGATTTGCGAGCTTGGCTTGCGGGGCATCAAGATCCACCCGGATTACCAGGGCGTGTACATCGATGATCCCCGGTATATCCGCATCGCAAGAGAAGCGGTGCGCCGGGGCTTGATCCTCATCACCCACGCCGGCGTGGATGACGGATTTCCCGAGGAAACCCACTGCCCGCCAGACCGCGCCGCCCGTTTTGTGGACGCGGTGTACCGGGATAACGAAGACGCGCCGGGAAAGATCGTGTTCGCCCACGGCGGCGGCAATCGGCAGTTTGCGGAGGTGATCCGTCATCTGGCGGGGCGGGACGTGTATTTTGATCTTTCCTACATTTTATCGTATGCGTCACCCGATACGGTGATGGAAGTGATCCGCGCCCACGGAAGTGAGCGGATTCTCTTCGGTACGGACTGTCCCTGGGGCGATCCCGGAGCCTTCGTCCGGTATGTGAAAGCGCTTCCCTTGACGGAGGCGGAGCGGGAGGACATATTCCACCGGAACGCAGAGCGTCTGCTTTTCGGATGATAAAAAATTTCCACCTTATAATAATAGCACAATGCATCTTTGTTTGCAAGAAGATTTGCTAAATCCTTCATGGGAATTTGGGCGAAAAGGAATGCTTTTTGCAAAAGATGGATAAAAAATGCACGAAAAAGCCAAATATTCACGGGATTATCAGCAAAATCATATTTACAAATCACAAAAACGGCGGTATAATATTGTGTGTGTGCAAAACACCGCTGTTTTTTGTCTGCAAAATTAAACACATAAATCACATCAGGAGGAAACATATCTCATGGCAAGAAAGAAACTTTCCATGGACGGCAACACCGCGGCGGCGCATGCGTCTTATGCGTTTACCGAAGTGGCTGCCATCTATCCCATCACGCCTTCTTCCGTTATGGCTGACGTAACCGACACCTGGTCCGCCGGCGGTTTGAAGAACATCATGGGCGACACTGTCAAGGTGGTTGAAATGCAGTCTGAGGCCGGTGCTGCCGGTGCCGTTCACGGCTCCCTTGCAGCCGGTGCTCTCACCACCACCTACACCGCATCCCAGGGTCTGCTCCTCATGATCCCCAACATGTACAAGATCGCGGGTGAATTGCTCCCCTGCGTTATCCATGTATCCGCCCGCTGCGTTGCGTCCCACGCGCTGAATATCTTCGGTGACCACTCCGACGTATACGCCTGCCGTCAGACCGGTTTCGCAATGATGGCCGAGTCCAATCCCCAGGAAGTAATGGACCTGGGTGCCGTTGCCCATCTGGCAACCATCAAGGGCCGCGTTCCCGTTCTGAACTTCTTCGACGGCTTCCGTACCTCTCACGAGATCCAGAAGATCGAGACCTGGGACTATAAGGATCTGGAGGAGATGGTGGACAAGGATGCCATCGCCGCATTCCGTGCCCGCTCCATCAACCCTGAGCATCCCGTGCTCCGCGGATCTGCTGAGAACGGCGATATCTTCTTCCAGCACCGTGAGGCCTGCAACAAGTTCTACGATGCGTTCCCCGCTATCGTTGAGGATTACATGAATCAGGTCAATGCCAAGATCGGCACCGATTACAAGCTGTTCAACTACTACGGCGCACCGGACGCAGAGCGCGTGATCGTGGCTATGGGCTCCATCTGCGACGTGGCAGAGGAAGTCATTGATTATATGATGGCACAGGGCGAGAAGGTGGGCCTGGTTAAGGTTCGTCTGTACCGTCCCTTCGTAGCAGAAAAGCTGTCCGAGGCCATCCCCGCCACCGCGAAGAAGATCGCGGTTCTGGACCGCACCAAGGAGCCCGGCTCCCTGGGTGAGCCTCTGTATCTGGACGTTGTGACCGCTCTGTCCAGCGTGGGCAGAACCGATATCAAGGTGGTCGGCGGCCGTTACGGTCTGGGCTCCAAGGATACCCCTCCGTCCTCCATCTTCGCTGTATATGAGAATCTGGCTAAGGACGCTCCCAAGGCCAACTTCACCATCGGTATCGTGGACGACGTGACCGGCCTCTCTCTCGAGGAGAAGCCCGCTCCCGACACCGCAGCCGAGGGCACCATTGCCTGCAAGTTCTGGGGTCTGGGCGGCGACGGTACCGTTGGCGCCAACAAGAACTCCATCAAGATCATCGGTGACCACACCGATAAGTTCATCCAGGCGTACTTCCAGTACGACTCCAAGAAGACCTCCGGTATCACCATCTCCCACCTGCGCTTCGGTGATAAGCCCATCAAGTCTCCTTACTACATCAATAAGGCCAACTTCGTTGCATGCCATAACTCCTCCTACCTGAAGAAGTATGACATGATCTCCGACGTAAAGCCCGGCGGTACCTTCCTGCTTGACTGTGCATGGGATATGGACGGCCTGGAAGCCAACCTGCCCGCAAAGGTTAAGTCCTACATCGCCAAGAACAACATCAAGTTCTACACCATCGACGCTACCACCATCGCCACCAAGAAGATCGGTAACGCCAAGGTTAAGAATACCGTTCTGCAGTCCGCATTCTTCTCCCTGGCCGGCATCCTGCCCAAGGATGAGGCCATCGAATACATGAAGAAGGCCGCTTACAAGTCCTACATCAAGAAGGGCCAGGCTATCGTGGATCTGAACTACGCCGCGATAGACGCCGGCTCCGACGCATTCGTGGAGATCCAGGTTCCCGCCGCATGGGCTGACGTTGCACCCGACGCACCCAAGGCTGCCTTCACCTCCAAGCGTGCAGACCTTGAGAAGTTCGTCAATACCGTGGTGGCTCCCACCAACGCTATGGCCGGTGACTCCCTGCCCGTATCCGCGTTCGAGGATTACGTGGACGGTACCTTCCCCCAGGGCTCTGCCGCTTCCGAGAAGCGCGGTGTGGCCGTATACGTTCCCGAGTGGATTCCCGAAAACTGCATCCAGTGTAACAGCTGTGCATTCGTGTGCCCGCACGCTACCATCCGTCCCTTCGCTATGACCGAAGAGGAGGCAGCTGCCGCACCTGCGAACACCAAGTTCGCCGCAAAGCCGGTGATCAAGACCAACTACAAGTTCACCATGGCCGTATCTCCCATGGATTGTATGGGTTGTACCCTCTGCGTGAAGGCTTGTCCCGTAACGAACAAGGCGAACAAGGACGGCACCGATAAGGTGGCTCTGAAGATGGTGCTCCGCGAGACCCAGGAAGACCAGCAGGCCGCTTGGGACTACGCTGTTGCCAATGTATCCGAGAAGGAAGAGCTGATCAACACCACCGTCAAGGGATCCCAGTTCAAGCAGCCCCTGCTTGAGTTCTCCGGCTCCTGCGCCGGTTGTGCCGAGACTTCCTACGCCCGTCTGATCACCCAGCTGTTCGGTGAGAGAATGTACATCTCCAACGCAACCGGATGTTCTTCCATCTGGGGCGGCTCCGCACCGGCAACTCCTTATACCGTAAACAACAAGTCCGGCCACGGTCCCGCATGGGCTAACTCCCTGTTCGAGGACAACGCCGAGCACGGTCTGGGTATGTACCTGGGTCAGAAGACCATCCGCAACCGCCTCATCGAGAAGGTAAAGGCTCTGGAGACTCCCTGCGAGAAGTGCAAGGGAATCGTGGACAACTACCTGAACACCGTCAACGACGGTAAGGCAAACCAGGCCGCAACCGAGGCTC
>JAFUIQ010000004.1 GCA_017468385.1 Clostridia bacterium | reverse complement strand
TTGGAGTCTTTTCGTACTTCCTGTCAAGGAAGTACCGTTGTCTTGTTGTTCAATTTTCAAGGAGCTTCGCTGTCTCGCCGACAGCCTGTATATTATATCACCTTGCCTCGTGCTTGTCAATACCTTTTTGAAACTTTTTTCAATTTCTTTTTTCGGTTATCGACTTGCTCTCGCAGGCGACCTGTATAGTATACCACTTTCCATTTTATTTGTCAACACCTTTTTTCGCTTTTTTGAAATTCTGTTTTCGCCCGGAATCCCGCGCATCCTGTTGTCCTTATATACAATATAATAGGAAGAAACTCTTCGCTTTCCTCACATATGTACTTTTATTTTCCCGTCAAATCTGCTATAATGGATACAAACCACCAAAGGAGGAGCCTCATTTGCTTTTGCGCGACTATTTCCGTGACGCCGGGATTTCCCTGACGGCATTTCTTCCGGCGGACGCGCCCCCCATGATCCGCCCGCATCTTCTGCAATCCATCCCCGGCGTGCGCACCGTGCTGTTCGCTGCCATTCCCTACCACGTGTCGGGCGAAACATCCAATCTGGCCATGTTCGCCCGCGGGCGGGATTACCATGCCTTCGCCCGGGAGTTGGGTGAGGGGGCTGCTGCCGTTCTCCGTGCCAATCATCCGGATGCCGCCTGCGCGGCCTTTGCGGACCACTCCCCCTACAGCGAAGTGGTCGGTGCCGCCATGGCCGGGCTGGGCGTGATCGGCGACAACGGCCTTCTGATCACCGAGATGCACTCCTCCTTTGTGTTCATTTTTGAATTGCTGACCACGCTGACGCCCGCGGAGATAGAAGCGGAGGGCATCGCTCCCGGGGACGGGGGGATTCGCACCTGCGAGCACTGCGGTGCCTGCCGGTCCGCCTGTCCCGGCGGATGCATCGGACGGGATCGCGTCCGCTGTCTGTCCGCCATCGGGCAGAAGAAGGGATATTTGACCGAGGGCGAAATCCGCCTGTTTCGCTCGGGCGAATACGCCTGGGGATGCGACGTCTGCCAGACGGCCTGTCCCCACACCGCGCGGGCCATGGCGGTGGGCACACTGGACACGGCGATCCCCTATTTCCGGGAAAATCGCCTGTCTGTCCTCACTGCGGAAACGATAGAGGCCATGGACGCCACCGCCTACGCCGCCTATGCTTTCGGCTGGCGGCCCAAAGAGGTACTGCTGCGCAATCTGCGATTGCGGGAGGAACATCATGATTGAATGGATCTGCGGCCGCGCGGGAAGCGGCAAAAGTGAATATATAATGCGGTCGATCCGCCAGGCGCTGGACAGCGGCCGGCAGCGGCTGATTCTGATCGTGCCGGAGCAGCAGGCCGTGATCTGGGAGAGCCGCATCGCCCGGGAACTGCCCCCCTCCGCCGCTTTGCGGTTGGAGATTGTCAGCTTCACCCGTCTGTGCAATCTGGTAGGACGCACCTACGGCGGGCTGGCGGAAAACTGCATCACCCGGGGCGGCAAGGCCGCCCTGATGTGGACTACCCTTCGCTCCCTGTCGGATTCCCTGCAGGTGTACGGCGGAAAACGGGCGGAGCGGACGGTGCCCGCCATTCTGCGCGCCGTATCGGAGATGAAGCGGAGCGGTGTGACTCCCGCCATGCTGCAGGATGCCGCCGATCACCTGGAAAGCGAGGGGGAGGGCGGCCATCTGGTGGCCCGCGCACGGGATTTGTCCCTGATCACCTCCGTATACACCCGGCTGGTGGCAGAGCGATACGACGACAGCGAGGATGCCCTCGCCCATCTGGCCGAGCGGCTGAAAACGGAGCCATTTTTTGCGGGATGTGACGTGTTCGTGGACTCCTTCTTCTCCCTGACCCCCGTGGAAGATCAGATTTTGTACCATATTCTCCGGCAGGCGGATCATGTATCCGTCACCTTCGCCTGCCCGGCGAAGGCCACCGACGAGCCCCAATTCGCCTCGCCCCGATCCTTTTATAAAAAGATGAAGCAGGCGGCACAGCGGATGAAGCGGGAATACGTCACGGTGGAGCTGACGGAGAATCACCGCGCGGGCACGCCCCGCCTGGCTTATCTGGAAACGCACCTATGGAACTTCTCCGCCGACCCCTACACCCCCGCCGAGGGGGATGATCCCGCCGCTGTTCGCATGATCCGCACCGCGGATCGGTATGCGGAGGCGGATGCGGCGGCGTGCCGCATCCAGGCGCTGGTGCGGGAGGGAGCAAAATATTCCGATATCGCCATCATCGCCCGGAGCGCGGATAAGCTTCGCGGGATTCTGGATGTGGCGCTGGCCCGCCGCGGCATCCCCTATTTCTTCTCCGAGCATACGGATATGACTACCCGTCCCGCGGCCCGGCTTCTGCTGGCCGCGCTGGCTGTGGCCGGCGGCGGATGGCGGCGGGAGGACGTGATCCTCTGCGCCAAAACAGGGCTGTGCGCTCTCACCGATGCGGAGTGCGATGCTCTGGAAATCTACACCGACACCTGGCACATCCGCGGGGAGAAGTCCTTCTCCATCCCGTGGAACAACAACCCGGACGGATACACCAAGGATATGACCAAACGGGGCCAGCGAATCCTCACCCACGCCAATCGGGGACGGGACAAGCTGATTCCGCCCCTGTCCCACTTCACGGAAGTATTTCAGGGCGGCACCGCCGCCGTGCCGGAGATTGCCCGCGCCTGTTATGAGCTCTTGTGCGAGTACGGCGTGTGGGATTCTTTGCGCCGCACCGCGGAGGATCTGTCCCGGGCGGGACGTGCCCGGGAGGCATCGGAGCACGCCCAGCTGTGGGATCTTCTGATGGAAGCCTTGGACACCCTGGCCGATACTCTGCCCGATGCCCGGGCCGATGCCCAGGCATTTGCCGCCCTCTTGCGGCAGGTGCTGTCCACCATGCACATCGGGGCCATCCCCGGCGGCATGGACGAGGTGGTCATCGGCAGCGCCGATCAGGTCCGCCTGGGCGAGATCCCCCATGTGCTTCTTCTCGGCGCGGTGGAGGGGGAATTCCCCGCCTCCGTCACCGATGACGGATTTTTCACCGACACGGACAAGGTCCTTCTGGAGGGGGAGGGCATCGTGCTCTCCGCGAAAACGGAGGATCGCATGAAGGAGGAGCTGCTCTGGTTCTACCGCGCCCTCTGCCTGGCCCACCGATCTGTGACGGTCTTTCTGCCGGCGACGGACGGCGGCGACGCCTGCTCGCCCTCCCTGGCCGCCCAGCGAATCCGGGCTCTTCTGCCCGATCTGGAAACCGAAAATTTCGCCGCCTGGGATGCGGCGGATACCGTATTCACCCCCATGGACGCCCGGGATCGGGCGCGCCTTCTGCGGGGAACGGATGCGGGCGAGGCGCTGATTGAGATGGGCATCATCCCCGAAAAGGCCGCATCCATCCGCCCCCTGCACGCGCAGAACGAATCCGTCAGCGAGGAAACCGCCGCTCTGCTCTTCCCCCGGGAGATGTCCCTGACCCAATCCCGGCTGGATTCCTTTATCCAGTGCCACTTCGGCTATTACTGCAAATATTTGATGAAATTGGACGAGGAAAAAGAGGCCTCCCTCACCCAGATGAACGTGGGCACCTTTGTTCATCGGGTGCTGGAGTTGTTCTTCGCGGAGCAGAAGGGGCAGCCCCTGCCCACCGAGGAAAGCGTCATCCGCACCGAAACGGATCGCATCGTCACCCGCGTCATCGACGAAATCCTCCCCGAGGGGGATCCCTCCGGACGTGCCAAGTATCTCTTCACCCGGCTGACGCGGTGCGTGTATCCCATGCTGGCCTCCCTGGCCCACGAATTCGCCCAGAGCCGGTTCCGTCCCGCCTTCTTTGAACTGCCCATGGGCGAGGATAACGAAAATTCCGTGCCGCCCCGGCACATCGCCACCGAAAACGGCCACACCGTCTATCTGACGGGCGTGGTGGATCGGCTGGACACCTGGCAGGACGGGGACACCACCTACGTCCGCGTGGTGGATTACAAAACCGGATCGAAAAAATTCGCGCGGAGCGACGTGGAGATCGGTATCAACGTGCAGCTGCTGCTCTATCTGTTCTCCGTGCTCCGCTGTCCGCCGGGAAAATTCCGGGAGAAACTGACGGGTAAGCCGGACGGCGAGATCCGCGCCGCGGGAGCGCTGTACTTCAGCGCCCGGCCCGGCGAGACCTCCTCCGACACGCTGATATCGAGAGAGGACGCCATCGCCCTGGCGGAGGAAAACGTAGATCGCTCCGGCGTGCTTCTGTCCGATGAGACGGTGCTCCGCGCCATGGAACGGGATCTGGGGGGCAAGTACATCCCCGCCACCCAGGGCAAAAAGGGCATCAAATCCTCCGCCGCCCTGAGCGGAGAGGAAATGGAACAGCTGGAGCAGACCATGATCGACTCCATCGCCCGGGTAGGCGGGGAGATGTGCAGCGGTGCCGCCGAGGCCCGCCCCATGAAGCTCCACGGCAAGAACCCTTGTACCTATTGTATAATGAAGGAAGTATGCCGCGCGGCAGGAGGTGAGGACAATGAGTAAGCCCAAATGGACCGACGCCCAGCTGGCCGCCATCCACTACGACGGGGCGGATCTGCTCCTGTCCGCGGCGGCAGGATCGGGCAAAACCGCCACCCTGACCGAGCGCATCGTTTCCCTGCTCACCGCCCCGGATTCCACGGCGGAGATCTCCCGCATGCTGTGCGTCACCTTCACCCGTGCCGCGGCGGCGGAACTGCGGGAGCGGATCGGACGGAATCTCACCGCCGCCCTGGCGGAAAATCGGGGGAATGCCCGCCTGACCCGGCAATTGTACGATCTGGGCCGGGCCCGCATCACCACCATCCACTCCTTCTGTCTGGACATTCTCCGCTCCCACGCGGCGGAATTGGGCCTGCCGGCCGGATTCGCCGTGGCGGAGGAAGCGGATGTACGAAATCTGAGCCGGCAGGTTATGACCGACGTGCTCTCCGACTGCTTCGATGGGGGCGAGGACTGGTTCATCGCCCTGGCGGATACGCTGGCCGGTGCCCGCAACGAATCCTCCCTGGATGAGGCCCTGCTCACCCTGGCCCAGTCGCTGGAATCCGCGGGCATGTCCCCGGCCAAGCTGGACGAATTGGCCCGGGATATGTGTGCCGAGGCGGATTTCTTCTCCACCCCGGCGGGCGCGGGCACACGCACCCGCGTTATGCGATTCGCCCGCCATTACGGCGAGTATTTCACCGCCATGATGGAGGAATTCGCCGAGGACGAGCGGTTCGCCAACGCCTACATCCCCGCCGCCGCCATCTGCGCCGATACGGCACGGGATCTGCTCCGCGCCTGCGAGGCGGGCTCCTACACCGCCGCCCGTGCGGTGCTGGCCGCCTTTGCTCCCCCGGCCCGGCTGGGCAGCGTATCCACCGCACTGCAGACCGAGGATGTGCTGTATTTCAAGGAACAGTACACCACCTTCAAGCAGCAGATTGCCGCTCTCCTCGCCAAAAGCTTCGCTTTGAATGAGGCGGACATTGCCGCGGCACGGCTCCGCACGGCGGAGACGGCCCAGAGCATCGCCCGGGTATTGGGCATCTATTTCGATACGATGCACAGCCGCAAAAAGGAGCGGGGCATCGTGGATTTCGGGGATCTGGAGCGGCTGACCGCCGCCTTGTTCACCGACGAAAACGGCCGACCCACCGATGCCGCCAAACAGGCCGGCGCCGCCTTTGATTACATCTTTATCGACGAATATCAGGACACCAACCACCTGCAGGATTCCATCTTCTCCTCCCTGGCCGCCGGCGGCGGAGGACGGTTCATGGTGGGCGACATCAAGCAGAGCATCTACCGATTCCGCGGGGCGGAGCCGGAGGTATTCTCCTCCTACCGTCGGGCATGGCCCACCGCCGAGGAAGATCCCGCGGCCACCGCCCGATCCCTGTTCATGCAGGAGAATTTCCGATGCGATTCCACCGTGGTGGACTTTGTCAATTTAGTGTCCCGCCATATTTTCTCCACCGGTGCTATCCCCTTCACGAAATCCGATGAATTGAAATACGCCAAGCCCGCCGCCCCCGACAAGAGAGAGTATCCCGTGGAAGTGCGGCTGATCCCCGCGCCCAGCCGCGGCGAGGGGGACGATACCCCTGTGGGCGAGGCGGAATACGTGGCCAAACGGATCTCCGACATGCTGGGGCGAGAGCGGCGGGAGGACGGCACGCCCCTGACTCCCTCCGATATTGCTATCCTGCTCCGATCCCCCGGCACGGACGGTGCCGCCTTTGCCCAGGCCCTGGAAGCCCGGGGCATCCGGGTGCAGAACCGCACCGCGGCGGCGTTGTACGAACAGCCGGAGGTATTGCTGATGTTGTCGGTGCTGTACGCCATCGACAATCCCACAAGAGATATCCACCTGGCCGCCGCCATGAAGAGCCCCGTCTTCGCCTTCACTTTGGACGATCTGGTGCGCATCCGCCGCGCCGCTTACGGGGGAAGCTTGTGGGATGCGGTGCTCCTCTGCGGGAGAGAATCCGTGCCCGACGCGGGAGTGGGGGAGGATCTGTCCCGCCGGTGCGGCGAGTTTGCCCAGCGACTGTCCAATCTGCGCCGGGACGCCCGTGGCATGGGCGCGGACAAGCTGATTCTGCGCCTGTATGAGGAGACGGATATCTTCACCCTGCTGGAGGGGGATGACTCCCGGGACAGCACCGCCATGCGGGCCAATCTGGGTGCCTTGTACGAGGAGGCACGCCGATTCGAAAACGCCGGTGGCGGCGGACTGTATCCCTTCCTCACCCGCATAGCCGCTCTGGCGGAAACCGGCGGTGCCATGCCCCAGAAGGACGCGGACGCCGGCGCGGTGCGCATCTTCAGCATCCACCAATCCAAGGGATTGGAATTCCCCGTCTGCTTTTTGTCCCGCACGGCAAAACTCCGCAATTCCAAGGACACCAGCGCCCGGGTGCTCTTCGATTCCGCCGTAGGCGTGGCCATGAAACTCCCTGACGAGGGCGGTCTGGTCCAGTGCGACACGCCCATCCGCCAATCCATCGCCGCCACCATGACAGACGCTGCCATGGAGGAGGAGATGCGGATTCTGTACGTAGCCATGACCCGGGCACGGGAGCGGCTGATCGTCACCGCCACCCTGAGCGACCCCGAGAAAGTGTGGGAGCAGAGTGCGCTCGCGGCGCCCTATCTCACGGATTACTCCGTCTACGGTGCTTCCCGGAATATCACATGGATCCTGCACGCCATCGCCGCCGCCCGCCGGGCGGGGGAGGATATCTCCTCGGCGGATGTGCAGATCGTCACCGACCGGGGGGCGGAGGAGGAGAAAATCCCCGAAACCGCCGCCGCGGCATCGGAGGAAATCGCTCTGGACGAGGCGGCCGTGGCGTCTTACCGCACGTTGTTCACCGATCACTTCGCCTACACCTATCCCCATGCCGCGCTTCGCGGCATCCCGGCGAAGCTGACCGTGTCCCGGCTGTACCCGGGCATCCTGGATGAGATCGAGTCCGCGGAATCCACCGGCGTGGAGATCACCCGCGCGCCCACCCTGCCTCAGCGGGGCGAGCGGAACCGGGCTCCCCGCTTCCTCAGCGGAAAGACGGAGTTTGAGGCTTCCTTCGCCGGCACGGCCACCCACACCTTTATGCAGTTCTGCGATTTCGATCACCTGGCCGGGGCGGGGGCCGAGGCCGAATTGTCCCGCCTTATCGCCGCGGGATTTCTGTCCCGCACCATGGCGGACGCGGTGCGCATAGACGAAATTGAGATGTTCCGGCAAAGCGATCTCTTCGCCCGGATGCGGCGCGCATCCTATATGCGGCGGGAATTCCGCTTCAACGCGTCCCTGCCCGCCTGGGAATTCACCGAGGACGAATCCCTGGCCGCCGATCTGCGGCGGGAGGGGGCGGACATCATCGTGCAGGGCGTGGTGGACTGCCTGTTCATCGATGAGGACGGACGGGCGGTGCTGGTGGATTACAAAACGGATCGCCTGACGGACAAGGAGATCGCCGATCCTGCCCTGGCGGCCGAGAAGCTGATCCGCCGCCACAAAACCCAGCTGAAATACTACCGCGCGGTCTGCGCGGATATGTTCGGCCGGGCAATCGACAAGTGCGTGATCTACTCCCTGCCCTTGGGTAAAGATATTGAGATGGAGTGAAAAACGGGGAGAGGCTTCCCCCAAAAAGCCCTCCCCGAACCCCACCGCAAAAACCATCCAATAAACAAAAAAATCCTGTGGACCATACGATCCACAGGATTTTCTTATGCGATTTTCGATTTACGCCTTGCCAACGGAACCGAACAGTTCCATCTTCTCGCGTACGGTTGCCTTGATGGCCTCCACGCCGGGAGCCAGAACCTTACGGGGGTCAAAGCCCTTGCCAACCAGATCCTTACCCTCTTCGATATACTTACGGGTAGCCTCGGTGAACGCGATCTGGCACTTGGTGTTTACGTTGATCTTGCAAACGCCCAGATCGATAGCACGCTTGATCATGTCAGCGGGGATACCGGTACCGCCGTGCAGAACGAGAGGCATGTCGCCGGTGGTGTTCTTGATGGCTTCCAGAACGTCGAAGCGAAGGCCGGGCCAGTTAGCGGGATACTTACCGTGGATGTTGCCGATGCCGGCTGCCAGCATGGTAACGCCCAGATCGGCGATCTGCTTGCACTCAGCGGGATCTGCGCACTCGCCGCCGCCTACAACGCCGTCTTCCTCACCGCCGATAGCGCCAACCTCTGCCTCCAGGGACAGACCCTTTTCGTTGCAGATGTTGATCAGCTCGGTGGTCTTTGCCAGGTTCTCCTCGATGGGATAGTGAGAACCGTCGAACATAACGGAAGAGAAGCCTGCCTCGATGCAAGCCTTGGCCGCATCGTAGGAGCCGTGGTCCAGGTGCAGAGCCACGGGAACGGTGATCTTCAGATTTTCCAGCATACCATTCACCATACCAACGATGGTGGAGTAGCCGCACATATACTTGCCGGCACCCTCGGATACGCCGAGGATAACGGGAGACTTCAGCTCTTCTGCGGTGAGCAGAATTGCCTTGGTCCATTCCAGGTTGTTGATGTTGAACTGACCAACGGCGTAGTGACCTTCACGCGCCTTGGCCATCATTTCCTTAGTAGAAACGAGCATGGGGGAGTCCTCCGTGTAATAAAATTCTTACTTTCCTTATTATAACCCAATTTTTCCCGCAGTGCAAGGATTTTCGCGAAATTCTTTCTCACAATAAAAAAGTTCCGTCCGAGAGCCCATCCCCGACCCCGATTGCCTTGCTTTTTTACAGAAACCGTGCTATAATGATACCGTTCGATACGCGGCACATGAAACGGAAAAGGCAGAAATAATCGGAGTATCTGATGGAATTCAATCCTATAGCAACAGCATGTTTTACCGGTCATCGCATCCTCCCCGAGGGGACGGAAACCACCATTCGCATCGCCACGGAAAACGCCATCCGTGATCTGCTATCCGGCGGATACGACACCTTTCTCGTGGGCGGGGCCCTCGGTTTTGACACCCTGGCACAGCTGACGTTGACCAAGCTTCGCGCGGAAATCCCCTATATCCGCATCGTCATGGCGGTCCCCTGCCCGGAGCAGGACAAGACCTGGAGTGACGCGGACCGCCGTTTGTACCGGTATTTGTTGGAGACGGCGGATCACCGCATCCTGATCGCCCGGGAGTATTCCAGAGAATGTATGCTCCGCCGAAACCGGTTTATGGTCAGCCGCTCCTCCGCCTGCATCGCCTATCACACCCACGCCGGCGGCGGCACGGACTACACCGTCCGCTACGCCAAAGCATCCGGTGTGCGGCTGATTTACGTCCCGTAATACAAAACTCCTTGCCGTGTCCCGGCAAGGAGTTCTTATACCATTCACGCGCAAAGATACGCAATGATCGCCTTGATGGCCCGCGCCACTTCCGCCGATGCCATGAGGGGCGTGCCCTCGGCGAAGTCCGTCTTCTGGGATTCGCTGGGCGGGATGTGGATAAAGCCGCACAGCATCCGCCGTGCGTGCTCCGACGCGTACTGCATCAGATGATAGAACAGATTGTTGCACACATATGTACCCGCCGAATAGGAAATCTTGGCGGGGATTCCCACCTCGCGCAAAGCGCCGGTCAGTTCCTTCAGGGGAAGATTGGACGGAAGGGACTCCGCACCGTTCTCCGCGATCTTCTCGCCGCTGAAGGTGACACCCGCATTATCCGGGGTGCTGGATGCCTTCACGTTCACCGCGGCATGCTCAATGGAGATGCCCTCGCGGCCCGCGGCCTGTCCGAGACAAAGGACGCAGTCCGGCTGATGCTCGTCCAAGAGGGCGTACAGCGCGTCGGCGCACTTGTCATACACCACGGGCAAAGTGGCCGTGACGATTGTATGATCCCCCAGCATGGCAGGCAGGCACCGCACCGCCTCAGCGGAAGCATTCCGGTTACTATTGCCGAAGGGGTCAAATCCGGTAATCAAAAACAGCACGTTCGTTTCCTTTCTGAGGGGGTTAAAATAGATTGATATCATTCTAACACACGAACGGGTGTTTTGCAATAGGCGACTGCAAAAAATATTTCCAAAAACCGGATACTTATCGGCATTTTTCGTGGTGAAAGTGTCAAAAAAGGCCGAAAAACCCACCCAAAGTGGGGAACGGACTCGATTTCAGCGTTTTTTTCTCCCGTGAGATGCCGTTTTCACCGTGGTCTTGCGGGCAAGACTTCCCTGCCCGCTCACGGCAAAACGGATGGCATCCACGGCCGTGCCGCACAGCATCAGTGCCCCGCATCCCGTGGAAAACAGTCGGATGATCGGCGTAAAATCCACGGCGTCGTTTTGGCAGATCACCACATAGGCCGCCGCCGCCAACTGGATCAATATAGCCGCACAGGGCGCGCACAGCGTCCGCATCCACACCATTTTGTGCCGGATCAGCGCGGCCAGAAGCAGCGGGATACCCATCACCAGCGAAGCCGTACCGGCAAAGGAAAACCAGCCCCGCGTCATATCGTAGGCCCATGCCGCCGTTTCCGCATCGGGCAAAGCATCGGCTCTCAGCGCAGCCGCATCCCCAAAAGCCAAAACGATGCACAAAACACCGCTCAGGCAAAGCAGTACGCCCAGTACTGCCGTGCTGATCGCCCATTTTCCCCGTCGGGGGACGAAGCGCAGCGCCGTCACAAGGATGACTGCCACCGCCATAAGGATCTGAATCATTTTCCCACCTCCCACATACTTTCTGCCTTATATTGTATCACATATTTTTGAATAAAAAAAGAGCCCCCGCGAGGGAAATTTTTCCTCTTTTTCGGGAACATTTCCCGACCCGATCCGTCAAGAAAACAAATACAATTTCCGGAGATGCCATGAAACGCCTGTGCCTGATGCTTACCCTTCTTCTGCTGATCCCCTCCCTGGCCTGCTGTACGCCGGGAGGTTCTTTACCCGTTCAGGCCGATCCGCAGACGGAGGATACCACAGGCACCGACGCTCCCGCCACCGATCCGATTCCCGAGGAAACCACCGCCGAGCCGGTGATCACCACAGAAGAGCCGCCGGTGACGGAGACGGACATCCCCGAGGATACCACCCCCGCCGAGCCGGAAACCATCGCCCCCGAGGACGTGATCCTGGTTCTGCCCCCGCTGTCCGGCATGAGTGAGGCGGAAGCGCGGCAGATCATCGATTCCGCCCGGGCGGGCACGTCTCTGCCGGAGGGTGTGTTGGAGATCCGGGTAGAGCACGGGGCCCACTCCACCCCCGCCGGGCTGATCCACGACGCGGAATTTGTGGGGGAAAAGGCGGAGGACGCCTACTATGTACACGCCCTGGGCGGGATCACCTTGCGGATCAGCGACGGCGCCACCTGGGAAAATGTGCGCGTGCCGGAGGGGGACAAGACCATCTATCTCACCTTTGACGACGGCCCCAATCCGAAATGCACGGAGCAAATCCTGGATGTGCTGAAGGAATACGATGTCAAGGCCACCTTCTTCCTGGTGGGCGAGTACATGGACAAGTATCCCGACATCGCCCGGCGGGTGAAAGAGGAGGGCCACCGCATCGGATGCCACTCCTACACCCACAACTACGGCCACATCTACGCCACGGAGGAGAATCTCATGGCGGATCTGGACAAGTGGGAAGCGTCGGCCCGGGCGATCCTGGGCGAGATTCCCGCGGAGCGGCTGTTCCGCTTCCCCGGCGGATCCATGACCGCGGGGGACAACCGAAACGCCTACAAGCAGGCCCTGGCCTATCGGGGCTACAAAGGATACGACTGGAACGCGCTGAACAACGACAGCCAGAGCCATCTCCGCCCGAAGGGCATGACGGCGGAGGAATACATGAAGGATAGTTTCCTCTCCACCGTGGCGTACAGCTTCCGCATGAAGACCAGCCCGCACATCGTGCTGGTGCATGAGACCTATCAGCAGACGGTGGACATGCTTCCGTGGATGATCGAATATCTGCGGGAGATGGGATGCACCTTCGCCACGCCGGACACGTTGGATGCGTCGTGGTACCACTGAGGTGGGCACATTCTACAGCTGAAGTTGCAACACAGCGGCCCACCTCCCGAGAATTTCCACACAGTGGAAATTCTCCAAGGTTTAGCGTTGTAGATTGTATCGCAAGACAACCACCCACCTCCCGAGAATTTCCACACAGTGGAAATTCTCCAAGGTGCAGCTTATTGCTGTGTAAATTGTGTCGCAAGACAGCGGCACAAAACTTCCGAGAGCCAAGGATGAGAGGGAGAGTGAGCTTGCTTTGTGAACTCGCACGAATGCAGGGAGGGAGAGAAAACTTCTGGCGTTCCGAGTTCGTTTCACGAACTCGCATGGTTTCTCTCCCTCCCCTATCGTTTATACCATTCACCTCAACACAAGGTAACATTATGAAAAAACGTCTCACGTATGCCCTCGCCTTCCTTATCCTCCTGATCACAGAAATCCTCATTGCGCTGTTCGTGCGGGATGATTTCATCCGCCCCTACGGCGGGGATATTCTGGTCACGGTGCTGATCTGCGCCGCCGTGCGGATCGTCTTTCCCACGGGCGTGCGGCTGCTTCCCTTGTGGGTATTCCTCTTCGCCGCCGGGGTGGAAATCGGCCAGTATTTCGATTTCGTCACCCTTCTCGGACTGGGAAACATCCCTTTCTTCCGGATTCTTCTCGGCTCCACCTTTTCGTTTGCGGATCTGATCTGCTACGCCGCAGGATGCGCCCTGTTCTGGGCAGGGGAGCGAATCATCACCAAATCGTTTTCATAAAGTTTTTTGAAAAGGGTGCGGGGAAAACTTTTTTGCAAAAAGTTTTCCCCGCATTGTTTTATTCAATTATCCCGCTCACTTCCCGCAGCGGCGGTCGATCTCGTCCAGATACGCGATCAGATCACGGGGATCGTTGCCCGTGATGTTGGTAAATCCAAATTTGACGGCGTTGATCGCCTGCTCACGGTTGTCCGCGTGGTAGCCCCATGCCTGGATGCCGTGATCGTTGGCAAACTTCACCGCCTCGAAGATGTCCTCCTCGGTGGGCAGGCGCTTGGATCCCAGCGGCACACCCATGCCGTACATACGATCCAGAACGCGGGGATCGTACTGTACCATGAATACCGGCACATGACCCTGGGTCTTTACATGGGGATAATTATCCTGCACGTACAGAAGGGACTGTGCGTCGAAGCTGGCGATCACGGAGCGATCCAGTACGCCGAACTCATCCAGCATAGCGATGGTAGCATCGATGCAGTCGGGACGCTGATCCTTGATTTCCACATTCAGAATCATATCCGGTGCACCCTCGTTCACGATGCACTCCAGTGCCTCGCGGAGCGTGGGGATGCGAAGGCCGGGCTGGCCGAATTTTACGCCGGCGTCCAGCTTCTTTACCTCTTCCAAGGTCTTAAAGTGGATGCATCCGGTGCCGTCGGTGGTGCGATCCACCAGATCGTCGTGCATAACCACCAGCACCTTATCCCGGGTCAGGTGAATGTCAAACTCCAGAACGTCCACGTCCAGGCGGAACGCCTCGCGGAAGGACTCCAGGGTGTTCTCCGCCATATACGCCTTACAGCCGCGGTGTCCGGTAACACCGATCTTCTCTACGGTTTGATTTCTCATAATCCGTACTCCTTTTGTATATGGATCCGCATGAGGGCAGACCCGAATCCGACGACTCGTCGGTACACCCTCATTGTAGCATAACGTTTTCCAGATTTTCAAGTGATTTTTTCCAGATTTATCCGTCATTGGGCTGTTTATTGCGCAACCCACGGTGGCTTGACATGTTTTGGTGATTATGATATACTTTTATGAAAATTCTTATACTAAAAATTTTAAGCTTTTACTAAAAGATATGTGTATAAGATTCGATAAAAATGCTGTCATCACGAAAATAAGGAGCGCATCTACCGCCGCGGATTCTGCGGATGGCGAATGCGCTCCTTTTGAAAATAGTGCGTTTTCGATGGTTATTAGGACTTTGGAGACGCAATCAAACTGCAAAAAGATTAGTTTTAGTAAATTGATATCCCATATAACTAGCGGAAACTAAAATTGCACTTGAGTTGACTCTAACCTGTTTGATGGACAAAATTGAAAAAATATGTTATAATCCCTATAGTGATTCATTTTCACCCAGTCAAACTCAAACCAAACTTGAAATCGTCAATAAGAGGAACAGAATGTCACCGGATAATGATATTGGGGATATGCACGCACGAGCGCGCCAGCGTTCACTCAATGAATCCATACAGGATGCACAAGTAGAAATCAACGCCGCACAGAAAGATACATGCTATTATCTGTGTATGCCGCACGACTATATCATTAAACACGGGATGCGGTTATTTCTTGCGTTTATGGTATGTGTTCTCGGATGTTATTCATTGCTGACAGTGGTTACTCCACCGCTGTTTCTGATCGTATTTTTGAAATGGAAAAGTTATTGTCATATCTGTTCATCCATGAACATTTCCACGCAAAAGCTGAACATTCTCCTTATCGGTTGGTTTGTAATCTGTATTATTGTAAATCTCGTTTTCTGGGACTGGCTGACAAAAATTTTGTAGAAAGGAATGACTTACCGTGCTTGCAACTGAATTTTCTCCGTTGTTTTTGAACAATGCGCCGTTTGCTGACCGTGCGGTTATGGATTCTCTCCATTATTCCTTGCAGGACTGCGATGGATATTTCACCTTATCTCCAGATGAAATTTCCGCGAGACAGCAGATTTTCAGAGATTTGTTGAGAAATGAGCCTTTTTATCTGGCGTTTTGCAATGCCTGTGATAAACTGGATGAGTTATATGAACTTGTTCGCAATCTTGGAAACAATCAGGCTGATTCCGCAGAGGATCTGCTTTATGCACTGGTGGAGCTGTTGACTTTTACAAACGCAGTAGATGCCATAGATGATGCATATTCCGCTTCCAAGCATCTTCGCTCTGAACGTCTGACTGCATTTTTTGAATCTGTGAGACGCATGAAAGAGGACGCTGAATACCGTGCACTGACGAATTGGCTGAATGAGCTTGACGAAAATATGCGCTCAATTCGCTCCATCACATTTGGGGCAAATCTGGATGCACAGCTGAAGATCACCGAGGTAGGCATTGTTTCCATCAACAATCAGCCGTTTGTCTGTGGAAATGCTTTGGATAAAGCGATGCGAAACGAACAGCCGCCCGCTGCATTTGAATGTCTATCCGTAGTCGGCATCCATGAGGTCAAGCAATTATTGCAAAACAGCAGACTTGTCATCAACAGCGAATTCTATACCAGCATGAATATGCTGTATCGAAGTGCGCTTAAAAATCTCCGCAAACGAATTAACGCATCCGCGTTCAGTACGATCCGTGCGCTGACAGCTATGCGCGGCGATCTGCATTTCCTGCTTTGTGCTGTGAAGATGCTCCGGCGGCAAAAGGAATTTGGATTCACGCTTTCATTCCCCGAAATCTGTACGGAGACAATAGTTGAAAACCTGTATAATCCGCTTTTGGCAGAGAAATGCCGGATTGACAATGTTGTTCCCAGTGCGCTGCATTTCACGGAAACAGAACGCGTTTTCATTCTGACCGGACCGAACAGCGGCGGTAAAAGCGTATATGTCAGCGCTGTCGGCACGGCACAGCTGTCATTCCAGATTGGTTTGCCGATATGCGCATCTGGTAAAGTCAGAATGAAGCCTTATAAACGGATTGTAACGCATTTTATTGAGGAATCCAAGCGCGACACCGAAAGCCGACTTGCAAATGAATCTCAGAGACTACACAAAACCTTACAAGGGATTACGGAAAATACGCTTCTTTTGTTGGATGAGACATTTTCAAGCACATCGGCGTATGATGCGCTGTTTCTATCCGAATCGCTGATGCGGTATCTGGCGAAAATCGGATGTGATGTGATTTATGTCACACATCTTCATGAGCTTCCCATGAGGCTTGCGGATATTCCCACATTGCGGCATATTGCGCCCGAAGTGTATGGCGGACGGCGCGCGTATCGAATCACTGCTTATTCCGGCGAAGAGGAAACCGCGAGTCTTGCCAAGGATATTGTAATCGAGAACGGACTTGGTTTTTTGTTTGGTGATGTGAAATAAAGGAGACGTTATGAATCAGTTATCACAAAACATACTGAAACTGCGAAAATCGGCAAATCTGACGCAGGAACAGCTTGCAGCAGAGCTTGGCGTTACGCCGCAGTCTGTATCCAACTGGGAGCGCGGCGGTGCACCTGATATCTCTTTGCTTCCTGTACTTGCGAATTTCTTTTCTGTCACGATTGATGAGCTGATGGGTAACAGCGCGGAAAATGTGCAGGAACAAAAGAGGGCATTCTGGCGGGAACTGAATACTATTACGGATTCCGAGGAACTTTTGAATTGTCTGTTGGATGAATACAGGAAATTTCCGCATGATTGTCTGATTATGCACCGACTGATACACACGATACCGCAAAACAGAAAGGAAAACATTGTATTCATCGAGGAATTGTGCGAAAAGCTCCTTTCCGAATCAAACGATCCCGATCTGAGAGAAAGTGCAATCTCGCTTATGGCGCGGATTTCGCGGAAAGAAGAGCGTGAAAAATGGCTTTCGCGTCTGCCGAGAAGAATGTTGTGCCGTCAGCATATGATGCGGAAATGGTGTTATATGCGGGATGGTGATGTATCCGGAGCAGTGGCGCAGAGTGATGTACTTGCGGTGATACAAATAGATGAAATCTGCGATAATCTGATTCCGGATGAGATCGGTGCGCAGGAAAAAGAAAAGCGTATACGAAAACAGATAGATGTTCTTGAGAGTCTCCGCGTGAATGATCTTCTTCCGGAGGCATGGCTCAGTATGTATGCGTATAAAACCTTGGTGCTGTCTGCCTGTCTGTTCGGCAGTCTGGATGAAAAGAAATATGCAGAAGCTTGGGACGCCTTTGAGCTTGCGGTATCCTGCTTTGAAAAGTGGTTTGCGATTCCGGAAACAGCCTTGCTTCCAACGGGATTTGGCGATATCCGGCTGACAAAAGACAGGCAGTTCGCCGTATATTCCGATGGAACGCGGGAATATATTGCTTATTGTACAAGTGCGTTTGGAAGAATTACACCGGATTATCTGACTACAGGTTGTTTGAATGATCGAAGCCGCTGGGCGTGGTTCAATCCGGTTCGGGATGATATGCGGTTCATGGATGCTGTGAGGAGAATTGATGCATTCGGCGGATGAGTCTATTGGCCGGATGATAGTATGAAAAATCACAATATATTTAGAAAGTTCGTGAAAGGAGAAAACGAAGATGACCCATAACGCAAAATGGCGCGCGTCGGTGCAGCCTTTTCTGGATTACATCTCACGGAACACCGCCACCCTGCTGTTGTACGGAATCTTGTTCGGCGCCATCCTCCTGTTCTACAGCCGGGTGGTCGGCGGATATGTGACGCTGTTTCTGGCTATCCTGCTGAGTGCCTACGCTTTTTCCATGACGATCAGCTTCAAGGCGATGAAAAAACTGGAAAAATACGAAAAGGACGGCTGTCTCACCTTCCCCCGGATTGCCCGTCTCTCCTTCCGCATCGCCTGTCCTATCTACTGGTGCTGGCTGCTCTTCTCCTTTGTGCCCATCATGTCTGTGGATGCGTGGTACATCACGGGTTTCCCCATCACCATGGTCAGCGCCTTCCCCCTCAAATCCGTATCGGACTACTGGGACGGATGGCGAAAAGTCCCCTATTGGGCCGTCAATGCCATCATCTATGTGGCGTGTACGGTGACCGGCCAAAGCATTCCCCACGCCATCTTTCCGTGGTAGTCAGGACCTCCGGCAAAGCCGGAGGCTTGCTCTGCCCCTATAAGGGGCTATTGCCGGCAAGCATCTAAAGACGCACGATATTCTATCACTCGCATCACTTGCCCCGCCGCCGCAAATGCGGTATGACATCATAGCCTTCC
>JAFUIQ010000022.1 GCA_017468385.1 Clostridia bacterium | reverse complement strand
CCCATCTTCTCCCCAACGGACTTTTTTCTCCCCAAAACCGATTTTCTTTCGAACTCCTTGTACCATCGGGCTTTTCGGGATTTTTGACCTCCGAGGGCTAAAAAATGCTGATTTTTCAAGGGTTTTCAAACTCTCATAATGCCTGAGATTTTCCGGCGTTTTCCTTCAAAGTCTGGATAACGACTCCGACTCGAAATCTCGTAGGGTGTGAAAAATCGCCGCGTGGGTTCAAATCCCACCTTCTCCGCCAAAGGACCGCAGTTCTCACGAATTGCGGTCTTAATTTTATCTATAATAGCTTCCAATATTATGAATTATCCGGGTGAGAATATGGGCGATAACAAAAAAATGCTCGGCACGGCACCGATTGGTAAGCTGCTGTTTAGATTAGCAGTTCCTACGGTGGTTGCCCAGCTTATCAATATGCTGTATAACATTGTTGACCGAATTTACATCGGTCATATCAAGGATATCGGCAGTCTTGCGCTTACGGGCGTCGGTGTGTGTATGCCGATTATTATGATCATCTCGGCATTCGCGGCACTGATTGCCTCGGGCGGTGCACCGAAGGCATCTATTTTGATGGGCGAGGGAGATAATCATTCCGCCGAAAAAATCATGGGCGGTTGCTTTTCTCTGCAGCTTATCATTTCCGCCGTTCTGAGTGCCGTTTTGCTGATTTGGAACAAAGACCTGCTTTTGGCGTTCGGCGCCAGTGAAAACACCATCGGTTACGCCACCGATTATATGAACATCTACGTTATCGGTACCGTTTTCGTTCAGCTGACGCTTGGTATGGGTGCGTTTATCACCGCGCAGGGGTATACCAAAATCAGTATGATCACGGTGCTGATCGGTGCTGTCAGCAACATTATTCTCGATCCCATATTTATTTTCGGCTTTCATATGGGTGTAAAAGGTGCGGCGCTTGCTACTGTTCTTTCTCAAGCCATCTCTTGTGTTTGGGTGCTTTTGTTCCTTTGCGGAAAGAAGACCTATTTAAAGCTCAAAAGGCATAATCTTCGTATAGATGCAAAGCTCGTTTTTCCTTGTATCGCACTGGGAACGGCGACCTTTATAATGCAAAGCAGTGAAAGTGTCATTTCGGTCTGCTTTAATTCTTCGCTTTTGAAATACGGCGGTGATATTGCCGTTGGCGCTATGACTATTCTCACAAGCGTGATGCAGTTTGCCATGCTCCCGATGCAAGGTATTGCACAGGGCGCACAGCCGATTTTGAGTTACAACTACGGTGCAAAAAATGCCGACCGCGTCAAAAAAACCTTTCGACTTCTGCTCATATCCTGCCTTACTTACTCCTTTGCCATTTGGGGCGCCATTATGCTGTTGCCGCAAATGTTTGCAGGAATATTTACCCCCGACGGAACACTCATTGAATTCACCGCAACGGCACTTCGGATTTATTGCGGTGTGATGTGCATCTTCGGCATTCAGATCGCCTGCCAGATGACCTTTGTTTCCATCGGCAATGCACCTTGCTCTATTATCGTTGCCATCGTTCGCAAATTCGTTTTGCTCTTGCCGCTGATTTACATTATGCCTCAATTTATTGCAGACAAAACGATGGGCGTTTACACCGCAGAACCCGTGGCTGACGTGATAGCCGTAACCTTTACCGCTATTCTTTTCACCGTTCAATTCAAAAAGGCACTGAAGTCTTTAACAACAGAAAATTCAAAGGAGACAGCACAATGAAAATTGCAGTAACTTACGAAAACGAACAGATCTTTCAGCACTTCGGTCATACCGAACAATTTAAGATTTACACCGCAGAGAATGGAAAAATAATCAGCAGCGAAGTGATTGATACCAACGGCAGCGGCCACGGAGCACTTGCAGGACTTCTTTCGTCGCTCGGCGTAGACGCTCTGATTTGCGGCGGCATCGGCGGTGGCGCACAGATGGCACTGGCACAGGCAGGAATCAAGCTTTACGGCGGTGTTAGCGGCTCCTCTGATGCCGCGGTCGAAGCATTGCTCGGCGGCACACTTGGCTTTAATCCCAACGTAAAATGCGACCATCACGAGCACCACGGCGAGGGTCACACCTGCGGCGACCACGGTTGCGGACATAACTGTCACTAAACAAAAGGTTTTCCAAAAAAATTGAAACAAGGGGTGAACGAATCGTTCGCCCCTTTCGCTATATTTCCATCACCCTAACGCCTTGCTCATCGCTGCGCCGGAAAGCCCATCCAAAAAAATGAAAAAAATGAAAATGAAGTATTGACAAACGAAAAAAAGGGGAGTATAATGATGAAGGTTAGCGGGGGCTAACTTGCATTTTGCTGCAAGAGTTAGCCGGCGCTAATTGAATACGGTTTATGTGCTGCGCACAGATGGGATACACGGTGGATAGTATGACTTTGAGGGATGCTGTTGAAGGAAAGGAATACATCATTCAGCGGATCGAAACGGACGACGAAGAGTTGGATGCGTTTCTGTTCTCGCTGGGCTGCTACAGCGGCGAGGCCATTACTGTGGTGGCGCACCGGAGAAGCGGCTGCGTGGTTTCCATCAAGGACGGCAGATACAGCATAGATCCGCAGTTGGCAGAGGCCATTATCATTTGATCGGCAAGAAGCAATCTGCGGATTGTTTTTCAGCCCAGGAGTTAGCGGGTGCTAACTGAGCATCGTTCACAATCCGAAAGGGTTTCGAATACACTTACATAATGAGGAGATTTTTCCATGAGAATTGCTTTGGCAGGCAACCCGAACTCCGGTAAGACTACCATGTATAACGCGCTTACCGGCCGTAATGAGAAGGTTGGCAACTGGGCAGGTGTTACCGTTGATAAGAAGGAGCACGCCATTAAAAAGGCTTTTGCGGGCGGAGAGCAGCTGATCGCTGTGGATTTGCCCGGTGCGTACTCCATGTCCCCCTTCACCAGCGAGGAGAGCATCACCAGCTCCTACGTGAAAAATGAAAACCCGGACGCGATCATCAACATCGTGGACACCACCAATCTCAGCCGCAGTTTGTTCTTCACCACACAGCTGCTGGAGTTGGGCGTGCCGGTGGTGGTTGCCCTGAACAAGAGCGATCTCAATGATAAAAAGGGAAACAAGATTGATGTGGCCGCCTTGTCTGCCAAACTGGGATGCCCGGTGGTGCAGACCACGGCTACCTCATCCAAAGGCATGAAGGCAGTTGTGGAAGCGGCTGTCGCGGCGGCCGGCAAGACGCAAAACGCGCCCTATCATCAGGGAGAGATCGATCTGACCGATAAGGCGGCGGTGGAAGCGGAGGATCGCAAACGCTTTGCCTTTGTAAACGATATCGTGAAGTCTGTGGAGATCCGAAAAGTTCTCACCAGAACCAGAAATGCCGGCGATGCCGTTGACGCGGTGCTGACCAACAAGTGGCTCGGCATCCCGATCTTCGCCGTGGTTATGTTCCTTGTGTTCCAGATTTCCCAGAACTGGGTGGGCACACCGATTGCCGATCTGCTTGTGGGTTGGCTGGAAACCTTCCAGGGCTGGGTAGGCGATCTGCTCGCGGATGCCAATCCCCTTCTGTCTGCCATCCTGGTGGACGGCGTGATCGGCGGTGTGGCGGCTGTTGTGGGATTCCTTCCTCTCGTTATGGTGATGTATTTCCTCATCGCGCTGCTGGAGGATTGCGGATACATGTCCCGTGTGGCGGTTGTGCTGGATCCCATCTTCAAGCGGGTGGGCCTGTCCGGCAAGTCCGTAATTCCTTTCGTTATCACCATCGGATGTGCTGTTCCCGGCGTCATGGCGAGCCGTACCATCCGTAACGAGCGTGAGAGAAGAGCCACCGCTATGCTGGCTCCCTTCATGCCCTGCGGTGCCAAGATTCCCGTGATCGCGCTTTTTGCCGGTGCGTTCTTTGAGGACGCAGGCTGGGTGAGCACCGTGATGTACCTGTCCGGTATCGTGCTTATCTTCCTGGGCGCGCTTCTTGTAAACCGGATCGCCGGATATAAGGCGAAGAAATCCTTCTTCATTATTGAGCTTCCCGAATACAAAGTGCCTTCTCTTTGGGGCGCATTCAAGTCCATGTGCAGCCGCGGCTGGTCGTACATCGTAAAGGCCGCTACCATCATCCTTCTGTGCAACATGGCAGTACAGTTGATGCAGACCTTCACCTGGTCCTTCCAGGTAGCCGAGTCGGCGGATCAGTCCATCCTTGCCTCCATTGCGTCTCCTTTTGCGTATCTGCTTATTCCCATCGTGGGTGTTCTTTCCTGGCAGATGGCGGCCGCGGCGATTACCGGCTTTATCGCAAAGGAAAATGTGGTTGGTACGCTGGCCGTTTGCTTCGTTGGTCTGGAAAATCTGATCGATACGGAAGAATTGGCCCTTATGGAAGGCGCCGGTGCGGAAGTGGCCGGCATCATGGCCATTACGAAAGTGGCGGCTCTGGCTTATCTGATGTTCAATCTTTATACCCCTCCGTGCTTCGCCGCCATCGGTGCTATGAACGCGGAGATGAAGAGCGCCAAATGGCTGTGGGGCGGCATCGGCCTCCAGTTGGCGGTGGGCTATACCGTATCCTATCTGGTGTACACCATCGGTACGCTGATCACCGCTCCCGCTTCGCTGCACATCGGCGCGGCAATCGCCGGGCTGATCGCGGTTCTGGCTATGGTAGGTGTCATTTTGATTCTGATCCGCAACACCGATCGGAAGCTGAAGGCGGAATATACACTGACCGCTTCCGGAAAGTAAGTATTTGCTGTGAGTCAATAAACTATGGAAAATGTGATCATCGTTCTTGTCCTGCTGGCGATCGTCGCGGGAATCGTCTGGTATTTGTGCCGGGCGAAAAAACGCGGTGAAAAATGCATCGGCTGCCCGTATGCCAAACAGTGCGGCGGTCATTGCGGCGGTGACAACCACGAAAAATAAACGAAAAAAGATGCGACTGCGTGTCGCATCTTTTTTGTTGGATCAAAGAGAGGCTTGTGCGTCGACTTCATTTGCGGTACAATGGAAATGGGGAATTTTTCATATTTTTTCTCTTTTTTGAAACGAATTCTGCATTTTCACCCGCTTATAGTATGGGATCCCACAATGAATCAAAGGAGGCAGGCTATGACGACAGACGAACGGTTCCGACAAATCTATGACACTACATACCGCCAGACAGCCTCTCGGATTCTGGCAAAATCCCGCCAGAGCGCCGATGCCGCCGATTTGATTCAGGAGGTGTATCTGGAGGTGTATACGATCCTTCAGCGGCGGGGCCAGGGGTATATCCGGAATCCGGTTGCCCTGGTAGGGAAAATCACCCGGCAGACGTTGGCTCGCTATTACCGCACCATGAGTCATCGGCAGGAAGTGTACGCCGTAGAATCCGAGGACGGAATCAACGCAGAGTTGGAGGACATCCACGCCTTGTCCGTGGAGGAGATCGCGGCCGATCGGGAGGTCCTTCTGTGGACGGATCGGTATCTGCAAAAGCGGGGCGAGGAGGTGCGGAAGATCTTTCATCTGTACTACCGCTTCGGTATGACACTTCCGGAGATCGCCCGCCTGCTGGGCAGAACGGAATCCGATGTGAAGAACAAACTGTATCGCACATTGAAAGAAATCAGTACCTATTGGAAAGGAGAAGAAACATGAAACTGGATGAGTTGATTCTGGAAGCCACCAAGGACGATCTGGTCGGGACAGAGGCGGACAGCATCCTGGCTATGGCAAAGCAGAAAAAATGCACGCCCCGAGCCACGATTGGCTGGAAAAAAGCGATTCTGATCGCCGCGGCGGTATGCCTTCTGGTGGGGACGGTTTCCGCCACAGCGTTGCTCAGCGGATTCGGAAACACCTTTTCCCGCCCGGTGGACACGGGCAATGTGAGTATTCTGTCCTCTGAATCCACCAACAAAAAGGTCAAGTGGAATCTGACGGAGGTGTGGTACGACGAATTTACTTTGTTCATCGGCGGAACGGTGGTTACGCCGGAACCTCTTTCCCTTAGTGAAGAGCACAGCGCGACCTGTCAGGTGTGGCTTCCCGGGGAGAATCGGTTTGATTTCATGATTCTGCACGTTTATCCCACCGGGGAGAAGGAATCCTCCTTTATCATGAAACTACAGAGGGATGAATCACCCCTCACGGTGGCGGAGACTTCCATTGAATTGAAAATTTCAAATTTCTATGACGGGGCTTTGATTCCCCGGCGGGAGGATGGCTCTTATAGCATCAGCATTGAAGAATTACAGCAATACCTGAATTACCCCGGCGAGTGGCAGTTTGAATTGGCTTTGACAAACAGCAACTACAACGCCATCCATGTAGCGGAAAGGTATGAGAGCCGGGCGGAGTATGCTCCCAACACGGTGGTGACATCGGTAACAGTTACTCCTTTTACCCTGAAAGTGGAGGGGGAGGCGTTGGTGCATCGCTATATCAGCTATTTCGGCGGCTATGGCGAGAATCCCATGAGCGTTATGCTGAGAATGAAGGATGGCACCTATCTGGGCGGCACGAAACGGTATGAATATACAGAGAGCCGTATTTGCTATTCTAAGAATACCCCCGAATGCATCCTTTACCGCTTTGCGGAGCCGATTGATCCCGCCGAGGTGGACGCTATCATCCTGGAAACAGGCTGGGCATACTTTGCCGAAAGGGATAAAGCGTTCATGGAGGAGAGCGGGTACGTGGTGATGCCGGATGTCACTTGGGACGGGAAGTGTCTGGGATATCGCTGTGTGTTTGAGATTCCCGCGCCCTAATTTTCCATATAAACAAAAAGGGACTGCTGCATGAAAATGCGGCAGTCCTTTTATGTTATGTTTCAGATCCGGACGGTCAATGTGAAGAGGTTCGATCCCGGCGGCAGAATATAGTCAATGCAGAACAGGCCCTCTGCTTCCGTGATCCTCGCCTCTGACTCTGTTTCCAGCAGTGCCCCGCCGGTTACCACGCCCGCCGGTGTGATATCGGCAGGATAGCGGGAGATGAATCGCTCTGCAATGGAAAGAGGCTGTCCGTGAAAATCGTACTCGTCCTGCAGCGTGACGGTGTCCTCCGCAAAGGAAAACGAGCGACTCAGACGCTCCAGCGTCGGAATATCGTAGGCACGGTGGAATTCCAAGGTAAACACACCGTTTTCAAAGGAAGCAGATGCGGCTCGATCGCGGCCCGGTTTCTGATACTGTCCGTCGATGATGGGAACGCTGTGGCCCCGGGAGCAGGTATGGAAAAACGTATACCGCTGCGGGCTGAAATACTCCCGGCAGTATTTTCCGGAGCCCGGATCGCAGAGCACCTGCTCGCCGTTTCGGCTGATAATAAAGCTGCCGATATCGTTGTGGTTGTGCGGCTCATCGTTGTGACCGCCCTTGGCCGCAAAGCTGTAGCGGGGCGTTTTTTTGATCAGCCATTGGGACGCGGGCGCGTAGTCTGTACATTCCTGCTTCTCGTCTTCACTTTCCAGCGTTTCGTCAAACCACAAAAAGGCACGGAGATGGATACCCCAGCGACCGCAATGATCGCTTGTGTAGGAAAAATCCCTCGGCGGGAGATGGATGTCGGCGGGAAAACTCTTTTTCAGATAGTGCAGCAGTCCAATGTGCCATTTTCCCCTCAGCTGGCCGTCGGAGAAGCTGACCACGGTGTCGCCGTCCAGAAACATCCGCTGGGGGTATTTTATGATCTCCCGGATTTTTGGATCTGCCAGATAATCCGTCTCGCCGCCGGTAAATTCCCGCATCAAATCGGCGATACACAGATAGAATCCGAATCCGTAGTGCCAGTAAGCAAATCCTTCCTGGCAGATTCCGTCCTCCGGGAATCCGGTGAGAAAAATGCGCAGAGTTTCTTCCATGCGGGGACGGATGTACTCAAACAGATCGGGCCGCTGATAGAGGAATGTGATGCCCACACTACCCGCGCACACGGCAGACCAGTTGTAGGGACTCTTCTCCCACCAGTAGCGCCTCTCTCCGGTATAGGCCGCGATGATTCGCCGATCGATTTCGGCACGGATGCGGCTGCGGATCAGAGGCGGCAGACGGTCCTGCAGCAGATAATCGATCTCGGAGAGGGCAAAGCCCGTCTCGGCGGCAAACAGATCGATGAATGCTACAATATTGTCTCGAAAATTGCCTATGTGGGCCGGGACCACCCAGCTGTACTCATCCAGTATGGCCCAGATCACGTCGCACAGTTTGGTGAAATATGCATCGTTGTCGGGATAGATCAGCGAAAGCAGAGCCGCTGTGTTCATGGCCCTGCGCCGCCGGAAGTACTTTGCCTCGTATTCCTTGCGGCTTCCTGTTTGGTCGTACAGGATGTATTCGCTGTATTTCAGGGCAGGGAAGTCGTCTGCGCACTCTTTTTCCCAGAGGTCCCGGAGTTCAAGAACGAGGGGTTCGTACGCGCCTGACGTGCGGACTTTTTCCCAAAAGGCGGGATTTTTTGCTTTGCCGAGAAGCATAAATGACTCCTCCTCAAATTAGAATAAGGCGGTGGATTTAACTATCGGGTGTGCTCCCGGATGAATTCGATCACGCCCATCCCGCCGGGGATCACGCCGTCCGCCGCGGCCTTTACGGCATCGGCGGCGCGCTCGGCCGCAAAGGCGTAATCGCTTTCGGCGAACATGGGCAGATCGTTACCGTTGTCCCCGAAGCAGACGATGGTTTTTGCTCCCGTCATTTCCCGCAGACGGCGGATCACCATTCCCTTGGAGGCGGTGGGGGCAAACACCTCCAGATACCACAGCCCGGGGCGGTAATGATCGGGATAAAAGGCGCATTTCGTGGACGGCTCTCCCGCGGGATCGCGGAGAGCGGCGACGGCATCGCGGATAGGTGTCAGATGCTCTTCCGTATCCAGATAGCAGAAGTAGATGATGCGCTGTCCCTCATCCAGCAAGGTTTGGAAATCGTCCATCCGGCGGAACGGCTTGGCGTATTTGTCCACCCGCTCCCGCAGGAAATCTTCCATGTGTTCATTGGCGAGCCGATGGTAGGCTTTGAACAACTCCCCCTCTGGTGTCAGTGTATACACAAAGGGCTCGCCGACCGCGGTGAGAATCCGGGCCGCCGTTTCCGGCGAGAGCAAATTGCTGTCCACGTACCGTTCCTCGTTCATATCCCGCATCAGCACGCCGTTCATCAGCGCTACCGGAGCGGGGAAGGGCAGGCCATCCAGAATAAAGGAAGCCGAGCGGATCGTCCGGGCGGTGGCATAGGTCAGGCGGATTCCGTGGCGGTACAGATCCCATATGGCCTCCACCGCTCCGTCGGGCAAAACAGCATCGGGAGTCAGAAGCGTGCCATCCAGATCCGTGACAAACAAGGTGGTTTTCGGATCGAATTTCATGGTATCGGTGAATGGAATTTTCGCCATAGATGTACCTCGGTTTCCGTAATATCCTTATAATATATATTGAGTGTAACGCAAATATTCGCGGCTGTCAAGTGCAGGAGGGTGGTTTTCTCACTTCCCATTATGACAACCTTGCGGTACAATTTGTCTCTGAGCGTGGAAATAGCCAAAAATGTTTTATGTTAATAGGTGCAACCATTCACAAACCCATTGACAAAGCGAGAAAATTGATGTATAAATATAGTGGCGAAAAATCGGGCATATTTGTCCGATATGTCAAATTTGTATGCAATGACAAGACTTGCGAAAGATGTCGTAAAGTCTCATTTTTGTGTTTGTGAACCCTACATCAAGATTGCAGAAAGGTAATAGAAAATGGCTTTTTCTCTTCGAGGGGTCCATGTACCCCATAGAAAAAACACCCTGGATCTGCCCGTTGTCCGCATGGATCCGCCGGGCGTGGTGACGATCCCCATGTCGATGCATATCGGCGCACCGGCCCGTCCTGTCGTACAGGCAGGAGATCTTGTGTACGTCGGCACCAAGATCGGCGAGGCGGAGGCTCCGGTTTCCTCTCCGATCTATTCCAGCGTGTCGGGAAAAGTACTCAAAGTGCGCGATTTTCTGTTGGCCGGGGGCGGTACAACATCTGCTGTGGTGATCGAATCCGATGGGGAGATGACGCCGGATGCGGCGATCTGTCCTCCCACCGTGGATTCCCGGGATAGCTTCATCGCGGCCGTCCGGGCCAGCGGTATTGTCGGATTGGGCGGTGCGGGTTTCCCTGCCCATGTCAAGCTGAATGTGGATCCCTCCCGCATTGAGTATCTGATCATCAACGGAGCCGAGTGCGAGCCCTACGTGACCAGCGATACGGTGACTATGACCGATCGCCGGGAGGATATGGCGGTTGCTTTGGAAGCCCTGAAAACCCATCTGGGCATCAAGAGTATCATCATTGGAATTGAATCCAATAAACCGAAGGCTATCCAGTCCATGAAACAACTCATGACCGAGACAGCACAGGGATGCACGGCACAGGTGAAGGTGCTGCCCCCCATGTATCCGCAGGGCGGCGAGAAGGTGCTGATCTACCACACCACGGGCAAGGTGGTTCCCGCCGGGAAGCTGCCCATCGATGTGGGATGCATTGTGCTCAACTGTACCACCATTGCCGCCATCGGCGCCTATCTGAAAACGGGTATGCCCCTGGTGGAAAAGTGCGTCACCGTGGACGGCGGCGCTGTAAAGAATCCGCAGAACGTCATTGTGCCCATCGGCACGGCGATTTCGGATGTGTTCACCTTCTGCGGCGGCCTTACCGAGGATCCGGCTAAGGTGATCTACGGCGGTCCCATGATGGGCATTACGCTGCCCGACATGGACGGACCCATTCTGAAAAACACCAACGCCATTCTGGCATTGACCGTCAAGGAAGCCAAGCTTCCCAAGACCACGGCCTGCATCCGCTGCGGTTCTTGTACCAATACTTGCCCCTTCGGGCTGGCGCCGGCGGAAATCATGAAAGCCTATGACCGTCGGGATGCAGAGCGGCTTACGGAGTTGTCCGTTACCGCCTGCATGGAGTGCGGATGCTGCAGCTTCGTCTGCCCGGCTAACCGACCGCTGGTGCAGACCAATCGTATGGCAAAAATCTTTCTGCGGGAAGAAAAAGCAAAGGAGGACGCAAAGAAATGAATACTACGCTGAAGCTTGCCGTCTCTCCCCACATCCATAGCGGCCGCTCCACAGCAGGCATTATGCGGGATGTGCTGATTGCTTTGCTCCCCGCCACCGCCGCAGGCACAATCCTGTTCGGATGGCGCGCGCTGCTGGTGGTTTCGCTCTGCACCGCCTGCTGTGTGGGATTTGAACTGCTCTTCAATCTGATCACTAAACAGGATTTGACCGTGGGCGACCTCAGCGCCGCCGTCACCGGTGTTTTGCTCGGCTTGAATCTGCCCGCCAATGTGCCCCTGTGGCAGTGCGTGGTGGGATCCCTCTTTGCGATTATCGTTGTAAAATGCCTGTTCGGCGGTATCGGATGCAATCTGGTCAATCCGGCCATTACGGCGCGGGTGTTCATGCTGGTGGCATTCGGTTCCATGGCCACACAGGCGTTTCCCACGATGGTGGACGCGGTGTCCGGGGCTACCCCGCTCGGCGGATCGGTTACCGATTTTTCGCTGACGGATCTATTCCTCGGCCTGCGGGGCGGTGCTATCGGTGAAACCTGCGCACTTGCGCTCCTGATCGGATTTGTCTATCTGCTCGTCCGCCGTGTGATTACCTGGCATGTTCCCGTGACATTTGTGGGCACGGTGTACATACTCTCCTTCTTCTTCGAAGGCATGGATTTCGATCATGCTCTCGCTATGATTCTCTCGGGAGGACTGCTGCTGGGTGCCATCTTCATGGCCACCGATTACGTTACATCGCCCTCGACGGCCGCCGGCAAGATCATTTTTGGCCTGGGCGCGGGGCTTATCACCGTTCTCATCCGTTATTTCGGCGTGTATCCGGAGGGCGTGTCCTTTGCTATCCTTCTTATGAATATTCTGACCCCCTATATTGATGCATGGACAAAACATAAGGTCTTTGGTGTGGGAGGAAAGAAAGCATGAAAAACTCTGTGAAAAGTACGCTGGTGCTGGTGTGTATCTGTGCCGTGATGGCTCTGATGCTGGCTGTTACCAACGCCATCACCGCTCCCATTATCGAAAAGAATCAAAGTGCTGCCGCCAATGAAGCCCTTCTGCAGGTTATGCCGGGTGGGCAGGGATTTGAGAAGATGGATATCAGCGGCTATACGCTGCCCGCCACCGTTACCGAGGCATATAAAGAAGCAAATGGCGGATACGTCTTTACTCTGCAGACCACGGGATATTCCTCCGGATTGGTCATCATGTGCGGCGTGAATGCCGACGGTACCGTCAGCGGTGCGACTTGCCTGTCTTCCACCGAAACGCTGGGGTATGAGAAAACCTTCGGCGACAACTTCAACGGCAAAAACAGCGACGGCGTGGATGCGGTAGATACCATCTCCGGTGCCACCAAGACCACCGGTGCCTATCGTGCGGCTGTAAAGGATGCGTTGAATGCGGCCATCATTCTCGGCGGCGGATCGGTGGATCTGCGTACCGAGGAGGAGATCCTTAACGACAATCTTTCCGCCGCACTGCCGGCGGGTGAGGGCAAGTTTACTAAGTTGTTCATCGTGGAAGTGATCGAAGGAATCGACGCGGTTTACACCGCAGACAACGGTAAGGGCGCGGTCTGCATCGTGGGCGAGCAGTTCGTCGCTGTGGATGAAGCCGGTGCCGTGATTACGGATGCCCCCGCCGATATCTCGGCAAATGTGGCGGCGCAGATGGCTGTTTTGAATGCTGCTACGACCACCGATATCGATCTGACTCAGTACGAGGGATTGCCCTCCGCCTGCCTGTCGGCCAAGAAGACTGCCACGGGCAACTATATCCTGGAAATGCGGGGTGCCGGTTACGGCATCAACGGCGGCGACGATTACCATCCCGCCTCCGGCGAGTATATCTACATCCGCGTATCCATGACGGCGGACGGAAAAATCATCGACTGTCTGACCACATCCCAGGCGGAAACCGCCAATATCGGCTCGGTTTGCGGCGAGGAGTCCTTCTACGGACAGTTCGTCGGTAAGACCGAATCCGATTACAACGAGATCGACGCCATCTCCGGCGCGACTCTGACCACCAACGGCTATAAGAAAGCCATAGAACGGGCCTTTACGTCCGTCAAGATTCTGGAAGGAGGTGCCACTCATGAAGAATAACGGGAATATGACTACTTTGCTGAAGGGAATTCTTGTGGAGAATCCTGTCCTGGTTCTCATCCTCGGCACCTGTCCTACCCTCGCCACCACCACCAATGTGGCCGGCGCTTTCGGCATGGGCATCGCTGCCCTGGTAGTGCTCGTCTGCTCCAACATTCTGATTTCTCTGCTTCGCAAGATCATCCCCGATAATGTGCGCATCCCCTGCTATATTGTTATCATCGCAGGATTTGTCACCATGGTGCAGATGATCGTGCAGGCGTTTTTTCCCGCACTGTATGAGATGCTGGGTGTGTATCTGGCGCTCATCACCGTAAACTGCATCATCCTCGGCCGCGCCGAGATGTTTGCCAGCAAGAATTCCGTGGGCAAATCGGCTCTCGATGGTATCGGTATGGGGCTGGGATTCACCCTCGCCCTCTGCGCCATGGCCGTGATCCGCGAAGTGTTCGGAAACGCCAGCTTTGCGGGCATGCCGATCCCCTTCTTTGAGCCCTTTAAGATTGCTTTCCTGGTGAAAGCCCCCGGCGGTATGCTGGTCTACGGCTTGCTGATCGCTCTGGTGTCTGCCGTTACCCGCGGCAAGGCGCCTGCCAAAACCGAGTTTTCCTGTGAGGGATGTCCCTCCGCAGGAAACTGCCATACCGGCTTATGCCAAGCGAAAGGAGAAGAACTGTAATGGATCTGATGAAATCTTTGATCGTCATTTTGCTCTCCTCCGTGCTGGTGAATAACTACGTCCTCAGCCGTTTCCTCGGAATCTGCCCCTTTTTGGGCGTGTCCAAGAAGTTGGATCAGGCTACGGGCATGGGTGTCTCCGTAACTGCCGTGATGCTGTTGGCTACCGCCGTCACATGGCCCATTCAGCATCTTCTGCTGGATCGGGTAGGTTTGGGCTATATGCAGACCATCATCTTTATCCTGGTCATCGCTGCTCTGGTGCAGATGCTGGAGTTGATCCTCAAGCGGTTTTTCCCCGCACTGCATAAGAATCTGGGCGTGTATCTGCCCCTGATCACCACAAACTGCGCGGTATTGGGCGTGGCGATCAACAACATCACCGATGGCTACAGCTTTCTGGAGTCCATCGTCAGCTCTCTCGGATGCGGACTTGGATTCCTTCTGGCCATGGTGCTGTTCTCCGGCATGCGCTCCCGCATCGATGAAACCAATATTCCGAAGCCGTTCCGCGGCCTTGCTGTTACTCTGATTGCCGCATCGTTTATTTCGCTGGCATTCATGGGATTCGCGGGCGTGGTGGATGCGCTGTTTGCGTAAAGGAGGTACGATATGGAAATTTTGATTGCTCTTGCCGTCGTTGCCTCTATCGCTTTGCTGGCCGGTGTGCTGCTGGCCGTGATCTCCCACTTTTTCGGCGTGGAGAAAAGCAAGGATCTGAAGGAAATCAGTGCTTGCCTGCCCGGTGTCAACTGCGGTGCCTGCGGCTATAAAGGCTGCGACGATTATGCCGCTGCTCTGGCGAGAGGCGAAGCACAGCCGAACCGCTGTATCCCCGGTGCGGATACTACGGCGCGGGCGTTGAGTGAGCTTTTGGGCATTGAGATTGAGAAACCCAAGGATGTGGTGGCGTTTGTGCATTGCAACGGCCACTGCGAGGCGGCCAGCATGAAGGCCCGCTATGAGGGAATGAAAAGCTGCCGATCTGCCGCTATGGTCTATGGCGGTCCCAAATCCTGCCGCTTCGGATGTCTGGGATTCGGTGAGTGTGCCGCTGTGTGCCCCACCGGAGCCATCTGCATGAAGGACGGCATCGCACATATCGATTTCGAGCGCTGTATCGGATGCGGACTGTGCCAGAGTATTTGTCCGAAGAAAATCATCTCTATGGTGCCCCGTACATCCCCCGTTGTAGTCATGTGCAGCAGCACGGATAAAGGAGCAGAGGCACGGCGTGTCTGCCAGAACGCCTGCATCGGATGCAAGAAATGCGAGCGGAGTTGTCCCCACGGCGCGATTACTGTTACGAATAATCTGGCCAAGATCGATTATGATAAGTGTACGGGATGCGGTACTTGCGTGGACAGCTGTCCTACCGGATGTCTGAAAAGCCGCTTTTCCCCTGTACCTTTCTGTGAATCCGAGGCATAATCATTTATGAATCGACCAAACCATGCCGCGTCCGACGGACGCAGGCGGCGCAACGATTGGATTTTTATCCTTTCCTTGCTTCTTGTTGTGTCCCTGGCGGGATTGGCGCTCTTCTTCCTGCGGGGAGTGGGGGATACCGTGATCGTTACTGTGGATGGGGTAATCTACGGTACCTATCCGCTGGATCGGGACATTACGGTGGAAATCCGCACGGGTGACGAGGAGCAGAACCGCAATGTGCTTGTAATCCGGGAAGGGAAGGCCCGCGTGGAAGAAGCCACCTGCCCCGACGGCATCTGCGCGGCTCACAAGCCCATCTCCCGGGAAGGGGAAAGCATCGTCTGTCTGCCTCACCGTGTGGTGATCACCGTCCATGCTGAGAACGGCGATCAGGAGCCGGACATCATCGCGTAAAGGAGGAAGTGCCATGCGACACACAAGCCGGAAATTGGCCTATCTGGGGCTGTGTACCGCCGTGGCGCTGATCCTTGCCTATGTGGAAGTACTGCTTCCGCCACTCTATTCCGCGGTGCCCGGCATCAAGTTGGGTCTGTCCAACATCGCCATAATTTTTGTCCTTTACCGATACGGTGTCCGCCATGCGGCTGTGGTTTCCTTTGTCCGCATCGCGGTGGTGTCCATTCTGTTCGGCAATCCCATGACGTTTGCGTACAGCGCGGCGGGGGCCGCCCTCAGTCTGCTGGTCATGGCCATACTGCGGCGGATGGATGTTCTGTCCACCGTGGGCGTCAGCGTGGCGGGCGGGGTGTTCCACAACGTGGGACAGATTCTGATGGCCATGTGGCTGCTCGGCACGGCGGAGTTGGGATACTACCTGATCGTTTTGGCGATTACAGGAACTGTGTCCGGCATTTTTGTGGGATTGTGCGGCGGCATGGCCGTAAAACGAATTCCCATGAGAAATATATAGCATCTGTGTTGACAAACCGGCCCCTATCGTGTATGATTAATGTGTGTAATTGGTTTATTGCATAAATTAAATAAATTCAGGAGAATTACCATGAAAAAACTGCTTTGTGTACTGCTTAGCGCTCTCATGATCCTCCCCGCATTTGTATTTGCCGGCTGCGGCCAGGCAGAAGCCTTGAAGTTCGGCCTCGGCGTTTATACCGCTGTAAGTAAAGCATCCGATGCCAACGAAGACACCGCAGGTCAGGGTAAAGTGGCCATCACTGCTGCCGCTGTTACCGTAGATGCTGCCGGTAAGATCGTTGCCTGCGTGCTGGATACCGCCGATATCACCGTTTCCTATACCGCGGACGGTAAGGCTATCGCCAACGACGGCTTCAAGACCAAGTATGAGCTGGGTGCCGACTACAACATGAAAACTTACGGCGGCGCTGCCAAGGAATGGTTTGAGCAGGCAGACGCTTTTGAAACGGTCGTTGCAGGCAAGACCCTGGACGAGGTAAAGGCACTTGTTGCTGCCGAGAACAAGGGTAACGAGGAAGTGATCAGCGCCGGCTGTACCATCATGATTCACGAGTTCGTTCTCGCTATCGAGAAGGCATATAACGCCGCCGCAGCATCCAATGCTACTGCCGATCACGCCCTGAAGCTGGGTGCTCATACCGAGCAGTCTACGGGGGATGCCACCGAAGACAAGGACGGACAGAACCAGATCGAGACCACCTTCTTTGCCGCCGCTGTGGATGCAGAGGGCAAGGTTGTGGCCGCTTCCAGCGAGTGCGTGCAGGTGAAATTCACCTTTGACGCCAAGGGTGCTTCCACTTACGATCTGAACAAGGCCGTGCTGGGCAAGAAAGAGGCCGGTGCAGCCTACAATATGAGCGCATACGGCACCGATCTGAACGGTGACGGCGTTGTGAAGGAATGGAATGAGCAGGCTGCTGCCTTTGATGCTGCCTGCATTGGCAAGAGTGCCGCTGAGATCGCGTCTCTCATGGGCGAGAA
Source organism: Clostridia bacterium (assembly GCA_017468385.1). GTDB lineage: Bacteria > Bacillota > Clostridia > Oscillospirales > CAG-272 > SIG701. The sequence goes on along the minus strand of JAFUIQ010000022.1, from coordinate 38,520 downwards.
CAACTACGGCAACGCCGATCTGCAGAGTGCAGGATGCACCATTCTGGTAAACGGACTGGTGAAGGCCGCTTCCAAAATCGGATAAATAAGCAAACGAAAATGGGAGGGCAACCTCCCATTTTTCATCGGATGGTTTTTATGAAAAAACGTGTTTTTTTCCTGTTTCTGGCGGGATGGCTGCTGTTGCTTGCGCTTGCGTCCTGCGGAAAGAGGCCCGACAAGTATACCACCTACTCCTTTGCGTATTTCGATACCGTGACCACCATTGTGGGATACGCCGACAGCCAGGCGGAGTTCGATCGTGTGGCGGCGGATGTCCTGGCGGAGTTGGGTGAGTATCATAAGCTGTTCACCATTTATCATCGGTACGATGGGATGGAAAATCTTTGCACCGTTAATGAATGGGTGGACGGGACCCACCGCACTGTCACCGTGGACCGGCGCATCATCGATATGCTGCTTTACGCGAAGGAGATGTACAAAAAGACCGATGGCCGGGTGAATGTCGCCATGGGCAGTGTGCTCTCCATCTGGCATGAGTATCGTACGGAAGGCATGGATGCGCCCTGGGCGGCCCAACTTCCCCCGATGGATACGTTGACCGAGGCGGCAGGGCACACGAATATCGACGATGTGATCATCGACGAGGAGGCGTCCACCGTCACTTTGCGGGATCCCCGTATGACATTGGATGTGGGGGCCATCGCCAAAGGCTATGCGGTGGAGATGGTGGCCCGATCCCTGGAGGAGAAGGGAATCACGGGATACGTCCTCAACGTGGGCGGCAATGTCCGCACCGTAGGCGCCAAAGGGGACGGCGGCACGTGGACGGTGGGAATCGACAACCCCGCAGAGGACGCGGCGGATCCCTATTCTGCCTATCTGGCGCTGGCAGGGGAATCTCTCGTCACCAGCGGATCCTATCAGCGATACTACACCGTGGACGGCAAACAATATCACCACATCATTGATCCGGATACCCTGATGCCCGCCGAGGGCTATCTGTCCGTATCCGTGGTGTGCCGCAGTTCCGCCGACGGCGACGCGCTTTCCACCGCGCTGTTCTGCCTCTCCCCGGCGGAGGGGCTGGCTCTGATTGAATCCCTGCCCGACACGGAAGCCTTGTGGGTGATGAGCGATGGAAGCCGACAGCAGTCCAGCGGATTTGGCGGATATGAGACGGAGTGAATACAAAACCGCAGGATGACGCCTGCGGTTTTTATGTGTCGGGGAATCAACCGTCAGTAGAGTAATATCCAAACAGTTGTATATGGACGCGGAAACAGAGAACTGCTATAATACTATCAGAACCGGTTCAATAATTAAAAACAGAGGTAATATTTATGTACAGCAAATTTTGTGAGACCATGAAAACTCTCCGTAAGCAGAGAGGATTGAATCAGGAACAGATGGCGGAAACCCTTGGTGTTTCCGCACAGGCAGTCAGCAAATGGGAAACGGGCGGCTCCTTTCCGGATATTTCGCTTCTTCCCATTATTGCGGATTATTTCGGCGTGTCCGTGGACTATCTGCTGGGTCACGATACGAGCAAGCGAGCGGAGAAAATTGAAAAAATCTGTCTGCAGGCAGAGGCACTGTTTCAGGAGCAGAAGTATATGCAGGCCATCCCCATGCTTCGTGAGGCACTGATCCAGCATCCGGGAAACGAAAAACTGATGTATTCCCTTGCCTGGGCGTTGTCCGGTATGGTGCGTGAATCTCCGGACAATTACGATGAAGCCATTCTTTTGTACCACAAGATTCTGGAAATCAGCACAGACACCGCCATGCGAACCAAGGTGACACGGGACTTGATGTATCGCTACTATACCAAGGAAGAATACGATAAGGCGTTGGCCTGTGCCCATGCTCTGCCGCCGTTTGCCGTGTGCCGCGAATACAATCTGGGACGGGGCAATTTGTACGCAGGAAGACAACTGGCGGAATATCTGCAGTCCAATATTCACTTGTTCGGCGCGGCGATGATGGAATGTCTGGAATATTTTGCGGACGATCGGATTCTTACCGCCGAGGAGAAACAGCCGTACACCGTCGACTCCGCAAAGGAAAAGATCGAACTTTTGAAGCAGATCATGGCATAAGAAAAGGAGGTGACGCATGTAGCCATGCGTCACCTCCGCGAGATTTCCCTTGGCCGCTGATGCGTCCATTTTTGCCCGACATGGGCAAAAAACGGGCGATCTCGCCGCAAATCTCTGCGATATTTCAAATTTTTACGTCGCAAACGTAAAAATTTGGGGCTGTTGCATCTAAATGCAACCGCCCCTTTTTGTATGTTATTTCATCGCCTTTTCCACTTCTTCGATGCGGCGGCTGAGGGGCGGGTGGCTGTATTCCAGAACCACATTCACGGGGGAGGGGGACAGATGGGCGAAATTGTCCCGGGCCAATTTCTTCAGTGCCGCGGTCATGGCGGCACCGTATCCTTCCTTTACCGCCTGCCGATCGGCACGATATTCTGCCTTGCGGCTGTATGCATTCATCAGAATGCCCGTGAAGGGCTGGAGAAGTCCCAGGCCCACGCCCATAAGAATGTACGCAAAGCCGTAGTTTACCTCGGCGAAGCCGAATGCGGTGTGGAGTGCGGGATTCTGTACGGTGGCATAGGCCACCACTGCCATCAGCACCAGATTACCGAAGTTCATGATCTGCTGCTTGAGCACGTCCTTGTGCAGGCCGTGGCCCAGCTCATGGGCGAACACAGCGCAGATCTCGTCGGCACTCATGGCGTTCAGCAGATTGTCAAACAGAACGATGGTCTTCATCTTGCCGAATCCGGTGAAATAGGCGTTCAGCTTGGTGGTGCGGCGGGAAGCGTCCATCACCTCAATGGCTTTGACCTGATAGCCGTGGCTGGTCAGCAGTTCCATCAGGCGATCCTTCAACTCACCCTCCTCCAGCGGCACAAACTTGTTGCCGATGCGGCTGAAGATCGGATACAGGAAGGAGATCACGAGCGTGAAGCAGAACACCGCGCCGGCGAACAGCACGATCATCCAGTAGTTCATCCAATTATAGAACACAAGGACCATGCTGCTCAGAAACAGAGCCAGGGCGAATCCGAGAAGGGTGGAGCGGATCCGGTCAAAGACAAATGTCTTCATGGTGGATCGGTTGAAGCCGTATTTCTGCTCGATCACCATGGTGCTTATGTAGCTGCGGACAGTGTCCAGTACCGTGCCGACCGCCGTTTCCAAAAGGATCACGGCAATCATTTGCCAGTAGATGTTGGAGGGGAACAGCGCCGCAAAGGCGGCATAGACATCGGTGTAAAGCAGGACCAGGGTGATGAGAGTGGTCACGACGGTGGACCAAAGTCCCAGACGGCAATGCTCTGCGCTGTAGTGCTTCCAGGTCCGGTAGGTTTCCGCATCGTACACATCTGCCACATTGGCCGGCGTGGGGTTGCTTGCGGAGCGGTAGCGCACAATCTCCAACACCACAGAATAGATGCCGCTGATCAGGGCAAGAAGCAGAATCGCAATTTTCATCATAAATCATTCCTCCGAGGATGTAAGTAATAAAAACTGTGGTATGACTAATCATACCACAGTTTTGGAAATCATACAAGCGAAAATGACGGAAAATCGAAATATGGCTGGGAAATGTCATCGAGAGACTCCCCGAGCAATCACGAATCGTCCTGCGAGGTGATTCGCTGCAATACACCTTGTATCTGGGCGATGCTCCGATCCATATCCCGTACCACCGAATCCAGTGCGGGATGGCTTGCGCTCTCGCACTTTACAATCCCCTGGAACGTGTTCAGTCCCGCCAAAATACCGCTCAGAATATGCTCGCAGGTGCATGTTCCCTCATGCAGGATGATGTCATGGCGCAGAAAATGCAGGGATACTTCTGTATTCGATGGTTTTGTGATCTCTATCCGGTACGGCCCATCCATGAAATACAGTGTTCTCTTTGTCAGGACGGATTGACCGCGGACAATTTCAGCGACCCACATCATCAGTACGTCGTATGTCAAATCGGTCCATTGTGAATCGGGGAAACAGTAATTATTCAATTTTACATAAAATACAGTGGACAGGGAGGTATCGGACAGGGGAATATCCTGCTCAATGATAAGCTGAAAAGGGCTTTCATCTTTTCCGGTCTTCCCGGGGAAAAGAGATTTCGCTTGCCTCATACACACATCACTCCGTTGTATCCTTGTTTTCCAAATCGCTTGTCAGAATATATTTGGGGGATTTTCCTATTCCAAATACCGCCTCATGCCGTACCGGATAGAGAATATCCCAGCCGGAAACGGTATATTCCACGATTGGCTGCAGCATTTCCTCGGAATAGTATTCGCGGCGGCTTTCCACATAGAAGACGAACGTGTTGTCCGCCATGGCAAAATCATAGTGGAGCGGCAATTCCCGGAAGGGATCCGCACCCACAATGCGGCAAAACTCCCCGTTATTGCCTATCTCGCCCGCATCCGTTACGTGCCAATCAAAGCCGGTGGTCCTGGCTCTTTGGCATAGGATATACTCACCGCTCACAGAGCTCTTTTTTACTGCTTCCTTTACGATCTGCTCCGGCGGCACACAGTATTCCCGCACAGTCAAAAGCAGTACCAAGGCGGCCAGTATGGCGAGGAAAATGTATGTTTTTTTCTTCATGGAAGTTCTCTTCTTGCTCCCATATCATAATTTCTTACCGCACCAGGGGCAGTGGTTGATTGGGATATACGATTCGCCGCCGTCGTGGATAATCAGGCCGTATGTTTTCTTTTTCGGATTGTATATCAGCAATGTGTCCGGGCAGGCAAAGGGCGATGCGCACGTGTCACATTTGAATGTGGCGTGATAGGCAAACGTGTCGCAGCAGTAGTGCCGGTTCGGTTGCTTGTGCAGTATGGATAATCCATTCCATCCCATATTCAATCACCTCTTTTTACCATTATACCATATCTCCCTAATCCTTGTAAACAAAAACCTCCATTTTCCCCTTGACATCCTATTCGCTGTGTGCTATACTATATTTAACAAATAGGTTAAATGTTAAATGAGAGGGAAGATATGGGACTGCAAAACACATTGCGTGCCTTGTCCGATCCGATCCGGCGGGAGATTCTGAATCTTCTGAAGGGCGGGCGCATGTCCGCCGGGGACATCGTGGATCATTTTGATGTGACGGGCGCGTCTATTTCCCGGCATCTGTCCGTTTTGAAGGAAGCGGATCTGATCCGCGACAAGCGGGAAGGGAAGTTTATTTTTTACGAGTTGAACGCCTCCGTTTTGGAGGAGATCATGCTGTGGATCACGGAGCTGAAAGGAGATAATGACGATGCTGAAACGAAATAAAGGAAAACTGATCATTTCCTCTGTATTGATTCTTTTGCCCATGCTGGTTGGGCTGATTTTGTGGGATAAGCTGCCCGAATCCATGCCCATCCATTGGGGGGCGGACGGAAAAGCGGACGGATTCAGCAGTCCGCTTGTGGCCGTGCTGTGCATACCTTTGCTTCTTCTTGCCCTGCACTGGATCGGCTTGTGGATCACGGCAAAGGATAACGAAAAAAACAACCAGAGCGAAAAAGTGACGGGCATGATCTATTGGATTCTTCCCCTGATCTCCCTGTTTGCCTGCGGGATGATGTATGCCGCCGCTTTCGGCCATACGGTGCATATGGGTGCCTATGCTGGGCTTCTGATAGGTGTCGTGTTCATTCTGATCGGCAACTATATGCCCAAATGCCGCCCCAACCGCACCATCGGCATCAAGATCAAATGGACGCTTGCCAATGAGGAAAACTGGGAGCGTACCCATCGTCTGGCCGGCAAGGTGTGGGTGATCGCGGGTGTATTGTGTCTGCCTGCGGCTTTGCTTCCCGTGGCGGTGTTCCCCTATACGATGGTATCTCTTCTTTTCGTGAGTGTGATTGTGCCGTTTGTGTATTCCTACTGCCTGTACAGAAAGCATTTGCGGGAGGGAATCGCTACGAAAGAGGATTACAAACGGAAGTGGACCAAGGGAGAAAAGATTGCAATTCCCATTGTGATCGCGATTCTTGTATTCTGTATTGCCATTTGCTTCACGGGAGATATTGCGGTGCATCTGGATGAGGATTCCTTCATAGTCAAGGCCACCTACTACGACGATCTGCGCCTTGCGTATGCGGAGATCGATTCCGTGGAATTCCGTACTGCCGACGATCCCGGTGAGCGGGTGAGCGGTTTTGGAACGCCCCGCCTGCTTTTGGGATGGTTCCGCAATGAGGCGTTCGGTAATTACACCCGCTACTCTTACGCCGCCACCGATGCCTGCGTGGTGATTACGTCGGATGGCAAGACTTTGGTCATCGGTCTCTCTGATGCGGCGGAAACGAGATCGTTTTATGAATCCTTGATGGAGAAAGTGGGCGGCTAATATGACGGAAGAAAAAATTGTTGTCGGTGAAGGTTCCCGCTATCCGTTGAAGGGGCTTCTTACCCTGCCGGCGGACGTATCCAATCCCGTGCCCGCCGTGGTATTCGTCCACGGATCGGGCTCCAGCAACAGGGACGAAAAGGTGGGCAAACTGACCCCTTTCCGGGATCTGGCCCACGGGCTGGCCGCTCACGGGATCGCCTCCGTTCGGTACGATAAGCGGTCCTTTGCCCATGGATTCCGGATGCTGCGGGACAAATCCCTGACGATCACGGTACAGGAAGAAACCATCGAGGACGCGATTCTGGCCACGGAGATGCTGCGAGGGGATTCCCGGATCGATCCGGAGAAGATATTTATCATCGGTCACAGTATGGGCGGTATGCTGGCGCCCCGCATCGATGCCGAGGGCGGCAATTACCGAGGACTGATTCTGATGGCGGGAACACCCCGCCGCCTGGAGGATGTCCTCATCGAGCAGAACAACCAGGTGCTGACCGAGATGAAGGGATGGATGCGCCGCTTTGTGGAAAAGCAGATAGGCAAGCTCAACGACACCTTTGCGGGACTGTATGAGATGTCGGATGAGGAGGCAAAGACGAAAAAAATGGGTGGTGGTGTGACGCTGTACTATTTCAAGGAAATGGGAGAGCATCCCGTGGAGTCGTATCTGGCACGTCTTGACAAACCGATCCTTGTGATGCAGGGCGGAAAGGATTTTCAAGTGAAGGCGGATGTGGATTTCCGTATGTATAAGGAAATCCTGGCGGATCATCCGGATGCATCCTTCCGTTTGTATGCGGATCTCAATCACGCCTTTGTACCGTCCGTTTACGGAAGCATCGCCAAGGCAAAGCAGGAATACGGCATCGAGCAGCATATTGGGGAGAGTGTGATCGCCGATATAGCGGAATGGATTCGCCATGTATCCCTGTCCTGAGAATGTGTTCTGCGTGGACTTCACCCGCCCGGTGAGGTCCTTTTCCTTTGCGTGCGGGAAGAGTTGTGCTTTTTATTTACAAACGGCGAATGTTTTGTTATAATGTACACAGTGGAAAAGAAGACAAACCAAGGAAGTCGAGAACCATATGAAAAACAAGCATACTACATTTATTCGCTATCTGTATCTGGGCGTGGGCACATTCACCATGCTCTTCGCCGGTATTCTGTATGCCTGGTCCATTCTGAAAACGCCTCTGGCGGGTGCGTTCGGATGGGATACGTCCGCGCTGGCATTGAATTTCACCTTGACCATGTGCTGCTTTTGCCTGGGCGGCTTCTTCGGCAGCCAGATTTCCCGCAGAATCGGCGCGCCGCTGACCATCGCGATCGCCGGTGTTCTGGCCGGTGCGGGATTTGTCCTGACCGGTCTGCTGACGGGCAACGTATATCTGTTGTACATTACCTATGCCGTTTTGGCAGGCCTGGGCATCGGCGTGGCCTATAACGTGATCATCTCTACGGTCAATGCCTGGTTCCCCGATAAGCGGGGCCTGTCCTCGGGATGCCTGCTCATGGGATTCGGCGCCAGCAGTTTGCTCTTTGGCACGATTCTGGACAAAATGTTTGCCGCCGATGCTTTCGGCTGGCGCAAGACTTACATCCTGTTCGGTGTCGCGGTGGCACTTTGCCTGCTGATCGCCGGCTTGATTATCCGCCGTCCCGGCGAGGATGCGCATCTTCCCGCGCCGAAGAAATCCACCGCCGTGCGGCAGGAGAATTTTGAGGCGAAGGACTACACCACCGCACAGATGCTGCGCCGCTTCTCCTTCTGGATGGCCTTTGTGTGCCTGTCCTTTCTGGCGGCCGTGGGCAATACGGTGATCAGCTTCGCCCGAGATCTGGCCTTGTCTGTGGAAGCCAGCGCCTCTCTGGCCACCACTCTGGTTGGCGTTCTTGCCGTGTGCAACGGATTGGGACGGATTATCACCGGCGCGGTGTTTGATTCCTTCGGCCGCCGTGTGACCATGATCGGTGCCAATCTGATCACCATCGTTTCAGCCGGACTTACCCTGCTGGCTGTGGTGCTGCAGTCCTTGCCCTTGTGCATCGTGGGACTCTGCCTGACCGGTATCTCCTACGGTGCCACCCCCACGGTTTGCTCTGCATTCGTGTCCGCCTTCTACGGGCAGAAGCATTTTGCCACCAACTACAGCATCATCAATTTCACCTTGATGGCGGCATCCTTTATTGCCACGGCGTGCAATGCGCTTTTGGCGGCATCGGGGGTATATGTGGCTCCGTTTGTTCTGCTGTTGGTATTGGCCTGCGGTGCGCTGGTTTTGAATCTGAGCATCCGCCGCCCGTGAAGTTTGGAGGGATGAAAAAATGAACTGGGGGAATCTGTTGGCTTACGTGGTGATAGCTTTTCTTGGATCGGCTGCCCCGGTAGGCTTCGTTGTGCACTACTGGATCATCAAATCAAAACAGAAGCGAGACCTGGACGCCATGGAGGAATCGGATGCCTTGCCCGAGCCGGAATTGGTGCCGGCGCAGGTGACGGAAATGAAGATCGACCGCTATTACACGGGCGGCAGGAAATCTTCCGTATATCATGAGGATTTTCTGGTCACGTTCCAGCTTGAGGACGGCGGCGCGATGGTCTGCGCTGTTCCCGGGGAAGTATACTATACCCTGAACGTAGGGGACAGCGGTATGCTGCTCTATATAAACGGGAATTTCATCGATTTTGGCGAGGGAAATGCATTCGATACAGCCATGTAATCGAGGGCACGTTTGTGGATCGGCCCAACCGGTTCATCGCCCATGTACAGGTGGATGGCAAAACGGAAACCGTCCACGTAAAGAATACGGGACGGTGCCGGGAACTGCTTGTGCCTGGATGCACGGTCTATCTGGCAGTGTCCGATAATCCGGCACGAAAAACGAAGTACGATCTGGTTACTGTGGACAAACACCGCCCCGACGGGACGGTGTGGCGGATCAATATGGATTCCCAGACCCCCAACGACGCGGCGGCGGAATGGCTTCCGTCAAGTGGTTTGTTTTCCTCCCGGGCGGTAATCCGCCGGGAAGTGACCCATAAGGGATCCCGCTTCGATTTCTATATCGAGGATGGTGATACCAAAGCCTTTCTGGAAGTCAAAGGCTGTACGCTGGAGCGGGATGGGCATGCGCTGTTTCCCGATGCGCCCACGGAACGGGGCGTCAAGCATCTGCGGGAGCTGGCGGCGTGCGTGGGTGAGGGATACGATGCCTATGTGCTGATCGTCATTCAGATGAAAGGCGTGAGTGCCTTTTCGCCCAACGATGCAACCGACCCCGCCTTTGGCGAGGCTATGCGGCAGGCGTGTACCGACGGCGTGCGGATTCTTGCCGTGGATTGCCGTGTCACCAAAGAGGAAATGTGTATCGACGCCCCTGTGCGGGTGGACCTGACGGAGAGGAGAGGTGCGGAATGATCGGGATTATGTTTGTCTGCCACGGCAACATCTGCCGCAGTCCCATGGCGGAATTTATTTTGAAAGATATGCTGAACAAACGGGGCTTGGCCAAGCATTGCCGGGTGGCATCCTGCGCCACCAGCACGGAGGAGATCTGGGGCGATGTGGGCAATCCCATGTATCCGCCCGCCAAAGCCATGCTGGATGCACACCATATCCCCTATACGGAGCGGCAGGCGGTGCTGCTCAAGCGGAGTGATTACGCCGCGTATGACTTGCTCATCGGCATGGACACGGCCAACATCCGCAACATGATGCGGATATGCGGCGGGGATCCCAGCGGGAAGATCTATCGGCTGATGGATTTCACCGCCCGGGGCGGCGATGTGGCCGATCCCTGGTACAGCCGCAATTTTGAGGCTGCCTATCGGGACATCTACGCCGGATGCGAAGGCGTTCTTTCGTGGATCGAAAAACGGATTCACGCGGAATAACACAAAACGGTCTGTTGCTCATGGCAACAGACCGTTTTCACGATTCTTTATTTTCTGTATCCTTGGGAGGGTATTCAATGGTTCCCTCAGCAGATTCAAAGTCGCGGATCGCCCGACGGATCAGATACAGAATCTCTCCGTTGGCAGATCTACCTTCGTATTTGGCAATATAATGCAGTTTGTAATGCAGCTCAGGATCGATTTCGATGCCGAGATGCTTGTTGTTTTTATTTCTCATATTGCCTCCGATAACTTAAATTAAGTATATTTTAAGATGATTTTGTGGTATAATGTGTGAAGTATACTTGATTCGAGTAGACTATATTTGGAGGGGAAATGAAAATTGCTATAATTGGCTCAAGAAATGCCGCTTTTTTGGATCTCGCACCCTATATTCCGAAGGATTGTACGGAAATCGTTTCCGGAGGGGCGGCGGGCGTGGATCGATATGCGGCGGCATATGCGAAGGTGCACGGCCTTGCCTTGACGGAATTTTTACCGTTGTATGAAACATACGGACGTGCCGCTCCGATTATCCGGAACAAGCAGATCGTAGAATATGCGGATGCGGTCATTGCATTTTGGGACGGTGCTTCGCGAGGAACTCTGTCCGTTATTCGTTATTGTAAGAAAATGGGTAAGTCTTGTCAGGTAATAGAGGTAAGGGGAATAGGAGACAATAAACCAAAATAAATCTGGTGCTCCCCCCCCACACTTTCGGCAAAAAAACGCCAAAAATTCGCCTTGTGCAACCCCGAGTTGCGCAATTATCAACTCAGGTTAGTAGACTTTACATCGAAAATGTGGTACGATATAGGCAGAAAAGATACAGAAAAACGCACCTTGAGGATCCCGGATGCGTTTTCGGAGGAATATATGAGTCTGGGCGAAAACATCTACAAGCATCGCATGGCGAAAAACTGGTCCCAAACGGAATTGGCGGAGGCACTGGAGGTGTCGCGGCAATCCATATCCAAATGGGAAAACAACATGGCAACACCGGATCTGGATAAAGTGATCAAGATGGGGGCGATTTTTGGAATCACGCTGGATGAGTTGGTATTTGATACCCCGCCCACGAATAATCCCGACCCGGTCCGGATCACGGAAAGACAGTTCCCCCCTTTTCGCGTTATGGTGGGGGTGGTTATGCTGGTGTTCGGCATGATTATGTTTCTGCTTTCCATTTTCTGGGGAGATCATCTATACTTCGGTGAGGTGTTCGGCGAGTTGTTTTCCGCCGTCACCGTGCTGATCAGCATTGCCTTGATCCAGCCCTACGATCTGCGCGTTTTGTCCGTCTGCAGCATCATCTACTTTATCTATATGGTAATCTGCTTTGGTGTATTGAGTATTTCCAATGTGATCAATTCGCTGTTTACGCTGATTGCCAGCTTTGTGATTGTGATCTGGTTTATTGTATGCGGATTGCATGCCAATCCGGAAAAAAAGTAGAGTGTCACAAGGAGTCAGTATGGATATCATTGGGAACACGCTGGCGGAACTGAATGTGTGGTCCACGGCGTTTCGGGTCTTTCTGGCGGTTTTGCTGGGGGGATTGATCGGCCTGGAGCGGGGACATCACGGACGGGCCGCCGGTCTCAGAACCCACATTCTGGTGTGTCTGGGGGCGGCCATGGCGGCGCTGGTGGGACTGTACACCGTGTCCGTGCTGGGATTCTCCAGCGATCCCATGCGCGTGGGCGCTCAGGTCATATCGGGAATCGGATTTCTGGGCGTGGGTACGATCATCATCCGCAACCGACAGCAGGTGACGGGCCTTACCACCGCGGCGGGATTGTGGACAACGGCCTGCATCGGGCTGGCCGTCGGTATCGGCTATTACGTGGCGGCATTGGTGGCCTTTTTGGCGGTCATGATCACCATGGCGATCTTTGTCTATCTGGAGCGATCGGTAAAAAGTAAGGTTACATACAGCTGTTATGTGGAACTGACGGACGTGACCCGGGTGAATGCGCTGTACGACAGCGTAAAATCCCTTGTTTCCCAGGCGGAACTGATTCCCGCCAAAAGCGGAATCGTGCCCCATGTGGGGATGGAGTTGAACGCCGATTCCAAATCCCACTATGAGCAGCTTCTGCTGCTGATCGATCAAAACGACGACATTGTGGTGGCCTTGCCTATCCAAAACTAACGAAAAAATCGGGATCGATAGATCCCGATTTTTTATTACATTTGTGATGTCAGTTTCTCCGCCATGGCCCGCATCCGTGCGCCATCCACTTTGCATACCTTCCGGTCGTAGGTCAAAAGCCCGTTGGTCTCGTCTTCCACGTCGGACAACTGGGTGTACACCGCGGCGCACAGTCCCGATTTCACGTGGGGGATTACTTCGTTTTCGTACAGTGCAAGGAGCGCATCCTCGAATTTTCTGCAATCGTCAAAAATGCGGTATCCGTAGGTTTTGTCCGGGTTGAAGATGTGTCCATCCACGCGGTACACATAGCCACCGAATTCGGAGAGAAAAATCGGTTTGTCCGCGGGCGTCAGCTTCACCGGCTTGAAATATACGTGATGGCTGTCCACATCGCTGGGAGCGCCGCGGAACCAGCCGGAGGCGGTATCGATGAAGCGGGAGGAATCCAACTCCTTCAAGCGGCGGTACATAGCCCCACTATCGAACTGTCCCCAGCCCTCATTGAAAATGGTCCAGCAGCAGATGCAGGGGTGGTTGTACAGATTCCGCACCGTTTCCTCCATGCCGGTAATGAAAGCCTGCCGCGTGGCAGGATCCCGATGGAGCCACCGGTCGGGCAGGGATTTCAGACCCACGGTAGGCAGGGCGGTGTCCCGCAAAAAGGAATAATCCCCGTTATTGACCATGTCCTGGAAAACAATCATGCCCATCTTGTCGCAGGCGTAATAGAAGTATTCCGGCTCGATTTTGATATGCTTGCGCAGCATGTTGAAGCCCAGTTCCTTCATGGCGCGGATATCGTCATCGTAGCATTGCGGCATGGCGGGGGTAAAGATGCCGTCGCTGAAATAGCCCTGATCCAGCACGCCGTGAAAGAAATAGGGCTTGCCGTTCAGGCACAGGCGGGGGATTCCGTTTACCTTACGAACATCCAGGGTGCGGATGGCGAAATAGGAACTCACACAGTCGGTTTCCGTTTTCAGAGTAAATTCGTACAGATAGGGATCCTCCGGGGACCACAGGCGGGGGGCGGGAATGTCCACGCGGGCCACGCCGTCATGCAGATCGGCTCGCAATTCGCCCTCCGGCGTAATCACGGTCACTACGCCTTCCGTTACACCCTCTGCGTGGATTACAGCATGATCCGCCCCGGTATCGATGCGCAAAGAACGCACGTATTCCGCGGGAACGCTTTCGATCCAAACGGTTTGCCAGATGCCCGACACAGGCGTGTACCACATCCCGCCCCGTTTCTCGCACTGCTTTCCGTAGGGCAGAACCCTGTCCGACAGATTATCCGTTACCTCAACCACCAACGTATTGGTGAGCTGCAGATGCTCGGTGATATCCAAAGTGAAGGGGGTATAGCCGCCCCGATGCTCTCCCAGGGGTGCGCCGTTCAACGTAATAGAAGCGCACTGATCCACCGCACCGAAATGGAGCAGCACCCGATCCCGCACGAATCTCTCGGGCAGGGTGAAGGTTTTCCGGTAGACCAGACGCGGGCGTTTGCCCATGGAGCGATGGATGCCGGACAAAAGAGATTCCGGCGGGAAAGGAACGGTGATGGTTTCGGCCATGCCGTCACCGCAGGAGAATTCCCACCGGCCGTTCAGGGAGAAAAAGGAATCCCGCACCAGACCGGGGCGGGGATAGATATCCCACTCGCCGCCCACGGCGGATTCTCCGGCGGGGGTGTACAGATCGTTGAGAATCGGTTTTTTCATAGCAAATCCTCGTATAAGAATGACCCGCTGAAACGCAAGGCATCTCAGCGGGGGATTTTGTTTAGTCGGAGTTTACATCAAAGTAGTAATCAAACACATCGCGCACCGCAAATCCCGCGTCCGTACCGTTGGCGCCCTGCTCAATGACGCAGGTGACTACGATTTCCGGATTGTTAAAGGGAGCAAAGGCGGTGAAGATGGCGTTGTCACTCTTGGTTTCCAGCACCTGTGCGGTACCGGTTTTGCCGCCCATTTCAATGGGATACCCACGGAATACGCGGGCGGCGGAGCCGTTTTCCGTAACGCTCTTCATGGCGTTCAGCAGCACATCCCGCACGCCCTCACCCAGGGTGATGCCGTCCATCTGCTGGGGGGTGAAGGTTTCCAGAACCTCCCCCGTATGGAAGGCTTCCACCTTGTGCAGAAGATGGGTCTTCATGCGGATGCCGTTGTTGAGGATAGACGACATATACACGCTGATCTGCAGGGGAGTGAACGAGTTCTCCGCCTGTCCGATGGCGGCGGCCAGCGTGTCGCCGGGATTCCATGCGCCCAGTCCCTTTTCGTTGCGGTAATCGGGGCCTGCCAGAATGCCGGTTTTCTCCGCCAACTCAATGCCGGTGGGAACGCCCAGGCCGAAGGCCCGGTCGTATTTGTTCATGGTCTCGATGGTCAGAAGACGGCCTACCTCGTAAAAGAAGTAGTTGCAGGATACCTGGATGGCCGTTGTCACGTTGATGGGACCGTGGGTGGCGCGGGATTGATTGTAAATCCAGCAGGCGGGGGTGTAGGTGGAGTAGTAGGTGTACTCGCCCTTATCATGGATGATGGTCTTGGGAGTGATGATGCCCTCGGTCAGAGCCGCCGCGGCCACGCCGATTTTGAAGGTGGAGCCGGGGGCGTACAGTCCGCTCAGTGCCCGATTGAACATGGGAGCATTTTCATCGCTGTTGAGCATGCTGTAATCCTGCTGGAAGGTGGCCAGGTTATAGGTGGGATAGGAGGCCATGGCCAGAACTTCGCCTGTGCGGCTGTCCAGAGCGGTCAGGGCACCGGTTTTGGCATCCTCACCGGACAGGGGCTTGCCGGAGGCCACTGCTTTATCCACGATGTATTGGATGTTGTCCCGCAGGGCATCCTCGGCGGTGATCTGCATCTCGATATCGATGGTCAAGTATACGTTGGAGCCGGGCTTCGGCTCTTTGCTCACGTACTGATCTACAATATTGCCGTCCCCGTCCTCCACAACGGTCAGCACACCGTCTTCCCCGTGGAGATAGGATTCAAAAGCTTCCTCGGCACCGCCGATGCCCACGATGGCATCCAGCGGATAGCCCAACTCCGTGTAATAGTCCACATATCCGGAGCGAATTTTGCCCAATCGGCCGAGAATATGGGAGGCGTAACCGGGATAGGTGTACGAGCGGGAGGCATTGGTATAGGGAGTAATGCCGCGCACGCCCGATTCCTTCACACGGGTGAGCAGAGGCAGGGAAACATCGGTGAGCAAGGTGTAGGGGGTATAGGCGGAGAAATCGGACAGCTCCATATCCAGGCGGAGCGTCAGCAGAAGCTGTGCCGTGTTTGTGTCGTAGTTCAGGACAGGGTAACCATCCTCGCCTTTCTGCGTGATGCCGTATCGGGCGAGAAGCACCGCGGCGGTATCCTCCGCGGAGGAGGATTCATCGCACCCCAATTGTGTCACCAGACGGTAGAATTTATTCTTGCGGCCGGTGCTCTCAAAATAAGTAGTGTCGTATTCGAAATGCACACTGGATCCGTCCGGCATGGGGAAGAAGGTGAACGGGGAAGCGGGCGGGGTAAACGTATCCGTCTCACCGGCCGCTTCGGCATCGGCGAGAACGGAGAGGATGACTTCGTTTTTGTCCCTCTGGGCGTAAGGCATGCTGCCGCCGTCCAGAAGGATATCGTAGGTGTACGCATTGACAACCAGCGGCACGCCATTGCGGTCGAAGATCTCGCCCCGCTGGGCGTGGATGGTCTCATAGCGGTACGAATATTCGGAATCGGATTTGTCCGCATATATATCCTGTCCCGCGATTTGATAGCGGATAAGGCGGCCGGTGTAGATCAGGCAAATGATGACAAAGAACGCCGCCAGGGACAGGTAGCGAATGAAATAACCGCGTTTTTTGTTCAAACCGGTCTCCTTTCTCAGATGGTTCCGACGCGCTCGGAACGGGATTTATGGAAGGGATGCAGTACCGTGCGGACCAGAATCTGCACGGGAATGGACAAAAGCAAGGTGGACGCATATTCCGGCAGGACCACGGAGAGAAACAGCCCGGGAAGGCTGAAATCCGTTACCGTCATGGCCAGAAGCATCAGCGTCAGGATGGCCCGTCCGATGCCTGCTATGGCGGAATACAGGAAGCGCACCGGGGCGGAGTCGGTGAAATACAACTCCGTAGCTACGGGAACAAAGTATCCGGCAGGCATATAGAGAAGAGGCAGAAGATGGATAGCTCCCCCGCCCAAGGCATCAATGATAAAAGCGGCGCACATGCCGATAAGGCATCCCCATTTTTCGCCCTCCAGCATAGCGATGGCGATGACGGCGGACAGCATCAGATCCGGTATGGCACCAAACGGGCGGAAGCGAGCAAGAAGTGTGGTCTGGAGCAGGGCAAACAAAAGAAGCAAAGCCACGCAGACCATGCCTTTTCCGATGAGAAATCCGTCCAGGTGAATCTGGGGAATACGGAGTGCCCGGATCAGAAAACGGTAGGTACGGCGAAGAAACCGGATGACGGGATGGCGGCGCCGTCGTCTCCGGTTTTTAGTGGCGTTCTGCGCTGCCGCCGGCGCAGGATTATTCTGTAACTGTTTCATAGGACGTAATGATCATAACCCGATCCAGATCGGTCAGTGTGGCGGCGGGGCGAATGGTGGCAGTCAGCGTGCGGCTGTACTCGTCGGGGATCACTTCGGTGACGTATCCGATGACCAGATCCCGGGGATAGATGCCGCCGGTGCCGCTGGTGACCACCCGATCTCCCACACGGACATCGGAATCGGCCGCCAGATAGGTGATGCGGCAAATGCCATCCGCAGCCAGGGAGAAGTTCCCCTCCACCAATCCCAGCTCACCGGTTCGCTCAATGCAGGCGCCAATGGAGGTAGAGGATTCGATCAGCGTGCGCACCTTGGCCCAGGTGAGTCCTGCCTCGTCGATGTATCCCAGCACGCCGTCCGGGGTGACAACAGGCATGCCTTCGGCAATGCCGTGGGCCGTGCCGCGGTCAATGGTGCAGACCGTCATATGGTTGGCGCTTTCCCGCCCGGTGATGACGGCTTCCGCAAAGGTGAAATCCGTATGGGATCGCTTCATCTCCAGAAAGGCGGTGAGCCACTGGTTCAGCTCCTCCGTCTTTTCCGCCTGATACAGGCGGTTGTTCAGAGCGGCGATTTCTTCTTTCAGATGGGCGTTTTCCTTTACCACATCGTCGAATTTGGTGAAATACGACGCAAATCCGTCGATGGCATCCGTTACATAGTTGAATGCCTTCTGTGCCGGCATCATCAGGATGTTCACGGCACTGCGGACGTATCCGCCCTTTCCGGCCAGATTGAGAACGGTGGGGACCACCGTCAGAACAAGCATCAACACAACGGCCAGAATAAAGAATTTGTTTTTGATGAATCGTTTCATAAGACGGCCTTATCTGGTACGGAAGGTGACGATACCGTTCAATTCGCCTACGCTGTCGATGACTTTGCCGATACCCATAGCCACACAGTCCAAGGGATTTTTGGCAATGGTGGTGCGGATACCGGTCAATTGCTGGATCAGCATGTCCAATCCGGCCAGAAGCGCGCCGCCGCCGGCCAGCATGATGCCGTTGTCGTAAATATCGGAGGAAAGCTCCGGCGGGGTGTTCTCCAATGTGGTGCGGATGCAGTCGATGATACGGGACACCTGCTCGGACATGGCCTCCCGGATCTCCCCGGAGGTGACCGCCAGCGTGGCGGGCAGGCCGTTCAGCAGATTCCGTCCGCGGATGACCATATTGCCACGATCCGCCATGGGGATGACGCTGCCGATGTTCTTCTTCAGCATTTCCGCCGTCATCTCACCGATCAGCACGTTGTGCTTGCGCTTCATGTAGGCAATGATGGCATTGTCCAGTTCATCGCCCGCCGAGCGGAGGGAAGAGGAGAGCACAATGCCGCCCAGGCTGGTGACGGCCACCTCGGTGGTACCGCCGCCGATGTCCACGATCATACTGCCGCGGGCATCCGCCACTTTCAAACCGCTGCCGATGGCGGCGGCAATAGGTTCTTCAATCAGCGCCACCGACTGGGCGCCCGCTTCCAGAGCCACGTCCTGCACCGCGCGCTTCTCCACTTCCGTTACCCCGTAGGGGATACAGATGATGACGCGGGGACGGCTGAAGATGGAGGGGCCTGCCACCTTGTTGTAGTAATGATGGAGCATAGCGGCGGTGACGTCAAACTCCGCGATAACGCCGTCCTTCAGAGGGCGCATGGCGGTGATGGAACCGGGGGTTTTGCCCAGCATCAACTTGGCTTCGTTGCCCACGGCCATAACACGGCGGGTGCGGGCTTCCACCGCCACCACAGACGGTTCCCGCAGAACGATACCCCGTCCTTTCACATAGACGATGGTATTCGCTGTGCCCAGATCAATGCCAATGCTCTTGCCCATATGTATATCCCATCCGCTCATGGAGCGGATTTCCTTTCGTACAATTTATATAAGTGTGAATCCGAAATGTTTACGCAGAATATTGCCTACGCGGCAGACAGGAAGTCCTACAATGGTGAAGTAATCTCCGACGATGCCGGTGACAAAGAGGCCGGCTTTGCCCTGGATGCCGTACGCCCCGGCCTTGTCCATAGGATCGCCCGTGGCAATGTAGGCATCAATCTCCTCGGGGAGAATGGGACGCATATGCACGGCGGCTTCCTCCACCGCGGTCACGGATTTCGTCCGGTTGGCGATGGTAATGCCGGTACAGACGGTGTGGCTTCGCCCGGAAAGGCGGCACAGCATCTGCTGTGCTTCCTCCGCCGAGTGGGGTTTGCCCAGAATTTCCCCGTCTACAGCCACCACCGTGTCGGCGGCCAGGACGAGCGCATCTGTTTCCGGTGCCGCGGCCAGCGCCGCGGTCGCTTTCCGCATGGATAAAATGGCTACCGCACGGCGGGGATCGATGCGGGGCGGCAGGGATTCGTCTGCCTGCGGTACGCGGACGATGTGAGAAATGCCTGCCACTGTGAGCAGTTCATGCCGGCGGGGGGATCCCGAGGCAAGAATCAGCGTCGGATGTGTGAATGGTGTATGATTCATTTTTTCGCGATCAGCCCTCCGAGCCATACGGACAGCACAATGCACACAATGACGGCGATATTCAGATTCAGCGACAGCCCGAAGGTGATATCGATCACGTGCAGATTAAGGGCGGAGGTGGGGATGCCGAAGGACATACCGTAGGCCAACCAGGACAGCATGGGGATCTTGGCGCACATATCGGCGGCCAGTGTTCCCACCACGATGCCCACGCAAACAAGGAACAGGTTCAACCAGAAATTACGTCTCATAATATTGCACCTCACATTTTTCCTGTGGAGCCGAATCCGCCCGCGCCCCGCTCCGTGTCATCCAGTGTGTCGGTCACGGTGAAAGCGGCGGCCAGGCAGGGCATAAACATCAGCTGGGCGATCCGCTCGCCGGGCTGCACGGTATAGTCGGAGGGACCGTCGTTGCGCAGGCCCACGCAAATCTCGCCGCGGTAGTCGGAGTCGATGACACCGATGCCGTTGACCAGAGAAAGCCCGTGCTTGAAGGCCAGTCCCGAGCGGGCGCAGACGATGGCTACCACGTCCTTACGCTCCATGGCGATGGCGATGCCGGTAGGGATGGACGCGCTGCCGCCCCGGGGAATGGTAACAGGGGCATCGATGGCGGCCGTCAGATCGCAGGCGGCGGAGCCGTCGGTGGCATACCGGGGCACGGATGCGCCGGGACGGGTGAGACGAATTTGTACGCCCAATGTTTCAGACATAAGGGTTCCTCCGGTGTCAAGAGTATTATTTCAATCGCCGTACCGCCGAGGGACCCTCGGGCGGCAGGCCGTTTTTGTAGGCGTGGATCACTTGCTTCACTTCCGCTTTGGTTTCCACGAAGAAGATGAAATGGAGGGTCGACACGCCGCAGGACAGCAGTGTGTCCATCCGATCGGCCATATACAAAGGCACGCTGTTGTACAAAACATTGGAGCAGTCGTACATACCGAGCAGGGGGAAGGACGCGCCGGTGCGATCGGTCAAGGCCGAGCGGCAGATAAAGTTTTTCTCAATAAAATCGGTGAAGCCACCGTTGCCGCGGGTGCGGCAGTGCTCCCCGCCATCGGAGATGGCGCAGCGCATCATCAGCATCAGGGGCAGCCGGCCGTAAGCGATCACGGCCTTGTTGGCACGAATCGCGCGCACAGCCCCCAAGGGAATCTCCGGCGTGATGGTAACGGTGTCCGCGCCCATGGCGCATACCGCTTCCGCACAGGGGGTGTTCCACACATTCATGCGCATGGAGGCAAAGACAGGAATGCCCAATTCTTTGGCCATGGCGATCTGGGAGGGGGTGTGGGCCAGAACCGATTTCGGCGATGTGACAGACAAGGTGGCCGCCAACTGAGTGGTGGTAATATCCGGCGCATAGGGAACCATGTCCAGCGAGTAATCCCGGGCATAGCACTCCGGCGGCAGATAGATTTCCTCAAAGAATTCCTCCGCCTCGGCGGGGATCTGATCGGCGGTGAGGAACTGGGCTGTATATCGCACCTTTGCCGGCATCACCGGGGGCGTCTTTTCGGGAAGTACCACCGGCGTCGCTGTACGGACGGGCGGTGCGTTCCACTCCGCCAGGGCACGGCGGCGCAGATCGTTCAGAGCGGCGGGGGTAAAGAACAGCCCGTCGTCGATATCCGCCGTAAAGGATGCCAGCGCATAGGGCGTGCCGCCCAATTTACCGATGTTCTTTTTGGCGGATGCTTCATCCAGCGCGGCGGTGCGCGCCGCATCGGGAACGGGTCCCGTGACGGTCACGGCCCGCTCACCGGCAGAAACGGTGAGGGAAGCGGGGGCTCCCTCTTTCACCGCCAGAGCGGCGTGGAGGGGGACTTTCTTTGTCAGTCCCGGGAAGGAGGGAGCCTGACGGGTCATGGCTGCATCGTTCTCCCGCCGGATACCCAGCATGGAGCGGTATTTCTCGCTGAAATAGCCGTCGCTGAAACCATCCCGGCTGAACAGAGCGGCCAGCGAGGCGATGTCGTCCCCTGTGGCATCCCGCCGTTCGTCCAGCAAGGCGCGGTACATTTTTGTTACGCCGTATACATAATCGGCGGATTTCTGCCGCCCCTCGATTTTCAGGGAAGTAACTCCGGAGAGCATGATCTCCCGCATATGGGATGCCAGACACATATCCTTCAAACTGAGCGGATATTCGGCGGGGTTGTCCGCCGTACCGCAGATCTTGTAAGGCAAGCGGCAGGGCTGGGCACATTCGCCCCGGTTGCCGCTGCGGCCGCCCATAGCGTAGCTGAGCATGCATTGTCCTGAATAGGATACGCAATGGGCCCCGTGGATGAACATTTCAATCTCCAGGGGAGAGTGGAAGCAGAGCAGGGAAATCTGTCGGAGGGACAATTCCCGCGGGCACACCATGCGGGTGAATCCCAACCGGGCCAGCTGCGCCGCATCGGCGGAGGAACAGCCGGAAAGCTGTGTGCTGGCGTGCAGTTCCATCTGGGGGAAGTGCTTCCGCACCAGCGAGGCCACGCCCAGATCGGCTACGATGAGGGCATCCGCCCCCGCCGTGTACAGATGGGATATGGTGTCCATGACCTCCGCCATTTCCGTATCCCGCACGCGGGTGTTGACGGTAATATAGGAACGAACGCCGTAGGCGCGGCACAGCGCAATGGCATCCGCTATTTCATTCTGATCAAAATTCTTTGCACGCATCCGCGCGCTGAATTTGACGGAGCCGAAATAGACCGCGTCGGCGCCGCCCTCAATGGCAGCGGCCAATGCCTCCGGTGAGCCGGCGGGGGCGAGCAGTTCGGGTGGGAATTTTCTTGCTTGCGTCATGTGCGATTTCCTTTATTTTGCATCACTTCCGCCGCGGCGGAGCAGGCTTTCGATTTCTTTCAACTTTCCCTCGCGGGTGGCGGGGGCGGAGGCGGGCTTTTCCCCGTCAGGACGCAGCAGATTCTCAATTTCGCGGACCTTGGCCGCAGGCGCACTCTGCACCTCCGGGATGGAAAGCTGTTCCGTACGGCGGGAGGACTTTGCCGCCTTTTGTGCCGGGGCCGGGGTTTCCTCCTCGGCCTTTGGCTCCTCTGCCTTTTCCGCAGGAACAGCGGCGGCGCGCATCTGTTCCGCCTCTTCCTTCAGACGGCGGATGTTGGCTTCGTAGAGGGAAATCTGTGCCTCCAGATTCTTGATCTTTTTGTCGGCCTTGGTCTTCTCGGAATAGAAATCCAGCGCGCACAGAATGGCGGCATCCAGCTTGGAGCAGCGCTTGTTTTTCACCGTCATATCACGGATCAGGGAATCCAGCTGTGCGACGGTGGATGCAACGAAATCCTCCGGCTCATCCGACAGGATCGTGAGTTGAATATCGGCAATCTCAATGTTGTAACGTTCTTTCATAACGTCGTCTCCCATTCTGTACGCAGTCAATTTTCCGCTTACTCTTGATTTATTGACAAAAGATATGTATAATTATGTGTATTCTACACTTCGCATAAAAGTATACAGTATAATTATAATCGATTGTGGCGGAGAAAGAAATACATTTTTCGAAATTTTTTGTGAAATCGGGTGCTTTTTGATGACAAATATGGAATATTCGGTAAAACATAAACGGATCGTCGTGAAAATCGGCACATCCACTCTGACCTATGCCACGGGCAAGCTGAACATTCGCCGGATCGAAACGCTGGTGCGGGTGTTGTCCGACATGCGAAACGCCGGTCTGGAAGTGGTGCTGGTTTCCTCCGGTGCGGTGTCGGCCGGCACCAGCCGCCTCGGATTGGAGATCACCAAGCGGACCGTGGAGGAGAAGCAGGCACTGGCCGCAGTGGGACAGTGCGAGATCATGCGTCTGTATGAGCGGTTGTTTGCTACATACGGCCACACCGTGGGTCAGATTCTCATCACCAAGGACGTGGTGGATAACGAAAGTCGCTTCGCTCTGGCCAAATCCACCTTCGCCCAGTTGATCGGGTTCGGATGCATTCCGATCGTCAACGAAAACGACTCCGTTTCCTTTGAGGGAATCAAATTTGGCGGAAACGATACGCTGTCCGCCTATGTTGCCATCATCTGCGAGGCGGATCTGCTCATCAACCTCAGCGATATCGACGGTCTGTACGACAGCGATCCCCGCAAAAACAAAAATGCCCGCCTCATTGAGCACGTGGCGGAGATCGACGACTCCATTCTGGCCTGCGCCGGCGGCGTGGGCTCCGATCGGGGTACGGGCGGTATGCTGACCAAACTGAAAGCGGCGCAGATCGCCACCGCCGCAGGCATTCCCATGCAGATCCTCAACGGCCGGGATCCCCGGGTTCTGCATCGCGTCATCGAGGGCGAGCATGTGGGCACCTATTTTGCCGCAAAGGGGGAGAACGCATAATGGAAAATGCTGTATTTAATGAAGTCTACGATCTGTGCATGCGGGCGAAAGCCAATTCTGCTACTCTGGCGCGGGCACGCACCGAGGTGAAGAATCAAGCGCTGTGCACCTTTGCACAACTGCTTCGGGATAATACCGCCGCCATTCTGGCGGCAAACGAAAAGGATCTGGCTAACGCCAAGGAAAACGGTGTGAAGGATACCATGCTGGACCGCCTTCGCCTGACCGAAGCCCGCATCGAGGGCATGGCCAAAGGAGCGGAGGATATCGCCCGTCTGGACGATCCCGTGGGCAAGGGCGACTGCTGGACACGCCCCAACGGATTGTCTATCCGCCGTGTGCGTGTGCCTATGGGTGTGGTGGGCGTGATTTTTGAAGCTCGCCCCAATGTGGCCGCCGACGTGGCCGCCTTGTGCATCAAGAGCGGCAACGCCGTGGTGCTCCGCGGCGGCAAGGAAGCCATACAGTCCAACCGCGCCATTGTGGCATTGGTGCGCCGTGCGTTGGCGGAATCCGGATTGGCTGCGGAAGCCGTCCAGCTGATCGAAAATACCACTCGCGCCTCCTCCGAGGCGCTGATGCAGATGCGGGGACTGATCGACGTTCTCGTGCCCCGGGGCGGCAAGGGATTGATCCGCGCCGTGGTGGATAATGCCCGGGTGCCCGTGATCGAAACCGGCGCCGGCAACTGTCATCTGTATATCCATGCGGATGCGGATCTGAGTATGGCGCTGGATATCGCCGTCAACGCGAAAATCTCCCGTCCCTCCGTGTGCAACGCCTGCGAGACGATTTTGGTAAACGAGGCGGTGGCGGAGAAATTCCTTCCCATGCTGAAAGAGGCCATGGATGCCCATCATTGCGAAATCCGTGGATGTGAGCGCACAAGAGAGATCCTGCCCGATGTCACCCCCGCCACCGAGGAGGATTGGGATACGGAGTACAACGATCTCATCCTGGCGGTGAGAGTTGTCGATACGCTGGATAAGGCACGGATTCACATCAACCGCTACGGCACGGGACACAGCGAAACCATCGTGACGAACGATCTCTCTGCCGCAGAATATTTCCAGTCTGCCGTGGATGCGGCGGCGGTGTACGTCAACGCATCCACCCGATTCACCGATGGCGGCGAATTCGGCTTCGGTGCGGAATTGGGCATCTCTACCCAGAAACTCCACGCCCGGGGCCCCATGGGACTGACGGCATTGACCACAGAGAAGTACCTGATCAACGGCAACGGCCAGGTTAGGTAATGAAATCAAAAAACTCCCCGAGTTGGCGTACCTGCCGTAGAGCAGTTTTATAAAGTGAATAGCAATAACGCCGAAAGACATTTTTGTTAATAGCTTTCGGCGTTGTTTTATGGTTATTTCAAGTCTTATGCAAATGAATTTGCGTGGTAGTATGTAGACTTGAAGAATGTTTTATGGTATTCTTTTATCAAAGAAAGGCGGTACAATTATGATCTATGAAACGATAGGAAAAAACATAAAACTCTTTAGAAAAGAATTCAAAATGACACAGAGTGAACTCGCGGATTTACTGTTTATATCTCCGCAAATGGTCTCAAGATATGAAAATAATATTGCGGCACCCGATATTGCAACGGTTGCTAAAATATGTTCGATTTTTCATATTTCGATGGATATATTATGCGGTTTCGACAATACCTCAAAGGATAAACGTATCAACTATCTGTCCGAGAAATATTCTTATGAAAAACAGGGGGATTTTTCTGCCCTTAGAAAAGAATATGAGGATTTTTTAATAGATGCAATTGATATTATGAATGATGATCGAGTAATGAAAATACAGATTTCACTTCTTGAAACTCTTCACGATAATATTGAAAATGAAAATCAACATCGAGAAATAAATGAAAAAATATTCGAATGTGCTACTCGTATTTTGGATATTTCACAAGATGAGGAACTTCGCAGTTATGCAAATTACAGAATGGCTATATATTTTTGGGAGACTCCGTTTGAGAATGAGAACTATCAAAAAAATCTAAATTTATCAAAGGAATACTTGCGGAAGGTGCTAATGTGTACGTATTTTCCGGAATATACACCTTTACTTGGAACTGACGTTCATTCTGAAATGTATTCATAAGTGCAGATGGATAACATAGAATTTTTTGCAAATAAACTGTATAATGCCATACAACAGTTATTGCGGAAAGATGCAGAAGACAATTTATCTGTGAAATATAATACTTTGCTTCACTGCTTAGCAAATTTGCTTGATAAATAGAGAAAGCATTTTTGCTTTTGTGTCCACAAAAGCAGTGCTTGTCAGGAAAAGCAGACAGACTTTCGGGACGCACAAACCAAAGGCTCCCTTGTGTAAAGGGAGCTGACGCCGAAGGCGGCTGAGGGATTGTTTTACGATGGAATTTTTGCTTTTACAATCCCTCCGTCTCGCTTACGCGAGCCACCTCCCTTTGCACAAGGGAGGCTCTTTACCGCCCGACAGTACACCTAAAGGTGTAACACACTATACCTTGCGGGGCAAGGCGTGTGAAAAGGAGTACGAGCAAAATTGCTCGTACTCCTTTTGATTTTTTTTGTAGGTAAATCTGCTTTATGGAATGCTCCCCGAGAGGGGAGTTTTTCTTTGGCGCAATGGGACGATTATTTGATATATTCCGCGAGATCGTAATCGTGCAAATACTTATGGAAGTATTTCATGTACTGATCCTTGTTTTCTTCAAAATCCTTCCATACAACGGATATGAGTCGGTAGGCTTCGGCAATATACTTTTCACATTCCTCTTTATTACCAAGCTTTTTATAACAGGCGGCAATGCACTGAAGAAAACTCCAATGGAATGTCTGCATGCCGGCCCAGAGATACTGATCGGACGGATCATCATACAGATCGTCAAGAAGGAACGTGGTAAGCACGCGAAGTCCTTTCTGATAGCATTTCAGTGCTTCGGGGATGTAATCATCGGGTGTATAATCACGGAACTTAACGTTGGGATGCTGATCCATGAAGAACCAAGCATTTCCTTCCTCCATACAGGCTATATACAAGTTCTGCAAATGATGGCATCTCGACATAGTTGCTCCATTGAGCTTATCCTTTCCGGATAAGCGAAAAGCAAATGCCCAATCGCGAAGATCGTATTCACGAGGAAGGGATTCCAATACAGATTTTGCTTTTTGATATTCACCCTTCTTGAGATACGCCGCAGCCTGGATATCTTTTACGTTGCAGATCCTGATAAAATCGTTGCTCTCTGTAATGATTTTTTGAGAGAGTTCAATCATTTCGTCCAACCGCGAAGTATCTCCCTTGTCGCGCAAATTGTATTCGTATGCATCCAAAAGAGCTGTAAGCAATTCTTCGTTTCCTGGATATTCTTGCAAAGCATCTTTCATGATTTCAATGTACTTTTGGGTATCGTCAAAGAAATAATTCCAAGCATCATCAATAATCTTTTGAATCTTTGCTTTCATTTCACGAACATCGTAATCAAACAGCATATCCATTGAAACCTCAAAGTATCCCGCGATAACCGGGATCATTTCCATATCGGGATAGGTCAGACCGCTCTCCCATTTGCTTACCGCCTGCGGAGAAACAGAAAGCACGGAAGCAAGAATCTCTTGGGTGATTCCTTTCTTTTTTCTGAGTTCCCGTATCTTGTTGCCTATATTGATATTGGTCATAAGAAACCTCCAAATTGTATTGTGACGCGCTTCACTGATTACAGTGTATCATAGCAGTGGTAGTTTTTCAACAACGCAAAATTAGGAAAAAATCAACCTATGGTTAAGACGGTTGAAACGGATCATGTGCATGTATGCGAAAAGCACGGAATAACCTTGTCATGTGTTATACCGTGCTTTTATGAATTGTCTAAAAGTCGCTTTAGCAAAAGGATGGCATAGAATTACTTCAGCAATTCCTTCACATTCTCCGCGATGAATGCGTCAAAATCGCCTCGGCAGGCATCGTATTCCTCCCGGGAGCGGATCGTCCACGCCACCGTGGCGGCACCCAGCTTGCGGCACAGCCATACGGGGAGGGATCGGCCGTACACATGGCGTGCGGCGATGAAATCCGGCCGGGCCAGAAAGTTCAGAAGGAGATTCTGCAGAATGAATCCCAGTGCGCCCCGGTCCTCGCCGTCCCGCTTGAATTTCGTGACCAGCACGCCCCGCATCACGTGGGGCGCCAGCTTTCCGTACCGTGCCACCAGCAGGGGATTGAAGGATTCCACGCAGTAGCGTCCGCCGTAATTCTCCAGAATCGGCATGGCCGCACCGCACAGCGAGGTGTCGGTGTTCTCACCTTTCAGTTCCACCACAAGGGGAACCCGATCGGCCACCAGATCCAGCACCTCTTTCAGCGTGGGGATTTTTTCGCCTGTTTCAAGCAGGGACATTTTTCGCAATTCGTCCAGCGTCAGATCGGTGATGCGGCGGGGATCGCCGCACATGCGCTGCAGGGTGGCATCGTGAAAGACAACCACTTCGCCGTCGGCGGTGCGGTGAATGTCGAACTCGATTCCCACACCCAGACGGATGGCCCTCTGAAAAGCGGGCAGGGAATTCTCGGGGATGCGTTCGTTGTCAAACACGCCCCGATGGGCATAGATCTGCCCAAGAAAGGCGCGGTATTTTCTTCTTGCGCCCACTCGGGGGAAGAGCAGAAACAAATACAGCAGAATGAGGGCGGCCAGAGTGCCGCCGATGATCCAAAGAATTTTCATCAGTCGTCGCTGTCCAGATATTCGATGGCGGATTTCTTTGCCAGGGGCTTTGCGTCACCGTGGCGTACCTGCCACATGGTGAACAGGGCCAGTCCGGAGAAAATCACCGCATAGGGGAAGAGAATACGGTAGCCGAACAGATCGATCAGCACGCCGGAGAGGATGGGTGTCGCGATCTGTGCCGCCATGGAGAAGGTGTAATAAATACCGGTGTAGCGGCCCACATCGGCTCCGGTGGACATTTCCACCACCATGGGGTAGGAATTTACGTTGATGGATGCCCAGCCGATACCGATCACCGCCATGACCGCGTAGATCACGGGGGAGTAGGAGGTGAGGAAGAATCCGGCCAGATAGGCGGCGGTCATGATGGCCACGCCGAAGAGGATCACTTTCTTCCGGCCAAATTTGGAGGAGATGATACCTACGGGGATATAGCTGGCTGTCGCGACCACGGTGGCTACCAGCATCATGTTTGCGCCGGTGGATTCGGATATGTTCCAGATTTCCAGGACGTAGCGGGAGTAGGCGCTGGACAGGGCGTTGTAGGCAATGTACCACAGCGCTACGGAGATCAGAATGAAAATCAGACTGCGGCGCACCTCGGGGGCCAGTTTTGCGCCGGCGGTGCCGTTTTTCTCATTTTCATCCTCATCCTCTTTGGGCATAGCGTCGGCCAGCTTCCGCTCACGGACGGTGAGAACAAGAACCAGGGCAGATACGGCCATAAAAGCGGCCATGATGGCAAACACCGTAAAATAACTGCCGTCCTTAGTGCCCGTTTCCACATTCACCTTGGGAAGAAGTTTGATGATCAGCAAAGCAAAAATACCGCCCACCGTGCCCATCAGATTGATGACCGCATTGGCCGAGGAGCGCAGCGGTTTTGGTGTCAGATCGGGCATGAGTGCCACGGCCGGGGATCGGTAGGTGGACATGGCGATGAGCAGAAGTCCCAAGGCAATCACGAACAGGGGAAGATTGACGGTGTTATCGGCTACGGGAATGACCAGCATCAGAACAGCCGCCAGCGCGGTGCCCACCAGAATGAAGGGGGTACGTCGGCCGAGGCGTGTGTTGATCCGGTCGGACAAAGAGCCGAACAGGGGCAACAGAAACAGCGCCAGCACGTTATCTGCCGCCAGAACCACACCCGACAGACTTTCCGGAAAACGGAATGTGTATTTCAGAATGAGGGGGACTACATAGTCATACAGCTGCCAGAATCCGCAGATGGACATAAACGCCAGACCGATAAAAAAGGTGCGCTTGTAATTCAGTTTCATATCCGTTTCTCATTTCTGTTTTATGATCCCAAGGGGATATCTACGGTCATTATATCATGGGGGATGTGCCTTGTCAAGCAAGGGGTGTGGAATGGATTTTTCCGGGACGGTTGACAGACGCGTTCCAATTCAGTACAATATAGGCAGAAAACAGGGAAGGGATGATGATATGAAAGAACGTTCTCCCGGGCTGGATCTGGTGCGCACGCTGGCGGTATTGTGCGTGCTGGTCACCCACGCCATCGCCTACACGGGCGTAATGGATGCCTCCCCCGCATCCCCGGTCTGGTGTGTATATCTGGTGCTGCGGTTTGCCGCTATGGCGGGTGTGCCGCTGTTTCTTTTGCTCAGCGGATATCTTTGCTGTGATAAGAAATTCGGCCGCACCTATTACGGCGGCGGAATCTCCGTGGTCTTGTCTTATCTGCTGATTGCCGCCGCGGTGGTTATCCTCTGCACCGTGTCGGGTTTGCAGAAGTACACCGTGTGGGGCGGTATCAGCGGGATTCTGAATTTCACCGCTCACGGCTACGCCTGGTATGTGGAGATGTATCTGGGGCTGTTTCTTTTGATCCCCTTTCTGAATCTGATATTTGAGGGACTGCAAACGGGGCGCAATCGGTTGATTCTGATCATCACGCTGGCCATCCTTACCCTGCTGCCGCCTACCCTGGAGAGCTTCCGCGTGGGCGGTGTGAGTCTGGATATCACCGCCGATTACTGGCGTGCCGTCTATCCTTTGACGTACTACTTCATCGGAGCCTATCTGCGCAAGCATCCGCCGAAATTGTCCCGCCTTGTGCGTATTGGACTTGCAGTTTTGGCCACCGTCCTGCCGTGCCTGCTGTGCTATATATACACCGTCCGGGACGGGGCGTATGCCTGGTACATGATGAACGGATTTGCGTCCGTGACCGCCGCCATGACGGGCGTTGCCTATTTCCTTCTGCTGTACGATTGGCCGGTGCGCACGGGATTTTTGCGGGGCGTCGCGAAGGAAATCTCCGTTTGCTCCTTTGAGATGTATTTGTTTTCCTTTATCACCGATCAGGGCATGCTCCGCGTGCTGGATCATCTGGGCATAGCCCGCCATAGCGCGCGGCTGGTCCTTCTGGTGATCGGATCCTTTGCCGCATCCTATGCCGCATCCCGTGTGCTGCGGCTGATGACTGTGCCGCTGGTAAAATGGATCCGCGGAAAGTGCCGTATCTGATAAAAAGAAAAAGCAGTGCGAAGATTTCTTCGCACTGCTTTTGTTATTGAACCAATTCCATATATGCTCCGTTTATGCCCGGGGCGGTGTGGGTGTTGTATTCCATATCATTGATGGAAAGATTGCCTTCGGCCTCACCGTACACGGTGATCACATCACCGGGGAGGAAATTCCGGCTGTGTTCCCGCCGGCAGTCCCGGATGAGAAAACGGATTTGGGTGTTGTCCGGATCCTGACAGACATAATAGACGGTGTATTTTCCGCCATTGTAGTGGGCATAGACGTCCGTGATTTTCTGGACCACTTCCACTGTAAAGGAAACATACGTATCCGTATATACATCCGCACCGCGGTACAGCTCCTCGGGGGAGAACGTCTGGCAGGCGTCCATATATTCCTCCCGGGAAAGGGACGTGTTCACCGGCTTTTCCCACTGGGCCGCCAGGAAGGACACCACATTACTGATGCCGAAGCTGGACAAAAACAGATACACACCGGCCGTCACGCCCACGGCGATCTTAATGCCTTTTTTGTGGGGGCTGGTGACCAGCAGAATGATGCCCACCAGGGGGAACAGAAACAGCATCAGAACGATAAACCACCAGCGGTGAAACCAATCGACGAAGAGTACCCGGCTGGTTGGGGAGGTGCTGTGCTTCTTTTTGGGTACCTCCGGCGGCTTCCGTCGGCCTGCCCGCATTTCCTCCGGGCAGAGCTTTCCGCACAAAGGACACCGCTCACCGGCGAAATAACATTCGCAGTCCGGGCACTTGTTCAAATCCGGGTGGTCCATATTGCCGTTGTAGTCACGAGTGTCTGCTTTGCGTCCCATAGAAGTCTCCTTTTGTTCTTACAGCCGAATCACGTTGGCGCCGCCGTTGTTTTCGGCCAATTCCGCTTCCACCCGGCGGCAGGTGAGCAGAATACTCTGGGCACCCTCGTCTCCCGACGAGTTCAGCATCCGGAGAACCCGTGCCAGACGGGTTTCATCCACCCGGGCAAAGCTTTCGTCGTAGATCAGCGGCGGCTGGGTGTCGCCGAACAAAGCGCCGCTCAGCGCCCGCCGCAGGCTGATGTATGCGATATCTTTTGTCCCCTCGGAGAGGTATTCCATCCCGCGGGTCATGCCGTTTCAGGTGAAGGTCATGGCCAGACCGTGATCCACGCCGATGGCGTCAAAGGCACCGCCGCTGATGCGGTTGGCCGATGCACAGGCCTGGGCGACTACCTTGGGCAGAACGCCGGCCCGCATGGTATCCGAGGCTCTCTGCAGCGTTTCCATGGCCAGGCAATAGGCTTCGTGGCGCATGGTCAGAGTATCGATCTGTTCATCCAATTCCGCCAGACGGCTGGCCAATTCCATGGGAGATGTGCTTACCGCACGGGATGCGGCCACACGGGTTTCCAGGGAGTGGCATTGCTCCTCCGCCTCGCGGAGTGCGGACTGCAGCTCCTTCAGGAATCTCTTTGCGTCCTCCAGCTTATCTCCATCCAGCCCGGATGCGATCTTGCCCTCCGGTGTGCGGAGATTCTCCGCAAAGATGCGGCGGACCTCCTCTTCATTTTCGCCTGCCAGCTGTTCCTGCAGTACGGAGATGCGTCCCGCCAGCTTATCGATGGCGCGCTGCATTTCCTCCCGCTCGGCGCAGATGTCCTCCGCCTGCTTAACGGTCAGAGCCAGTGCTTCCTCGGCACCGCCGGCATATTGGTCCTCCTTTTCCTCATCCGGCACACGGATGTCGGTGAGCACACGCCCGGCCAGCGCATATGCCTCCTTGGCTTCTTTGTGGCGGGCAAGGATCAGATCGGACAGGGCTTTTTGCATCTGTTTGGATTCATTTGCGAGGGAGTCCAGATCCCCCTTGACGCCGATCACGTCGGTGATGGCATCGGGCAGGGAAGGCACATCCGGTGCATCCCATTCCTGCAGAAGATCGCCCAGCACGGTGGACGCCCGTCCGCGGATGACGAAGCACAACACGGACAGCACAGCCAGAAGGGCGGCCGCGGCAATGGGCACGGGATACAGTGAAACCTCGTAGGAGTACAGCATCCATCCGCCCAGACCGGCCAGAATGGCCAGCACCAGAATGGTGATGCCCATGGCCAGCGTCAGACGCATCCGTCCCACCAGAGAATCCGCCAGGGTGGTGGCGGCACGGATTTCGGTTTGCGCCCGTTCATGCTTTTCGCTGGCGGAGGTGTGCTTGCCCCGCAAAACGCTCTCCGCGTTCTGCATCTGGGCCAGCATGGAGGACTGCTCGGCAATCCGCGCCGCGGATTCCTTGGCACGGGCCACAAAGGCGCGATCCACCCCGTCCCGATTCCGGTTGGCCAGCTCCTGCTGCATGGCTTTCAGCTTTTGCGTGCCGGCGATGACGGTATCAAACCGACGCCGTACCAGATTGACTTCTCCGTAGGAGCAGATCAGCGTCTGGCGGCGGATTTTTTCTTTGAGTGAGTCGCATTTCGCCTGGGCGTCCGTGAGGGAGTTCTCCTCTCCCAACAGGGAACCAAGCTGTTCCTGGGCCGACCGCAGACGGGCGGCTACCGCGCTGCGCTCCTCTTTGCAGGCGTGGAGTTCACCGCCGCCGCCGTTTTTGTGCAGAATCTGCTTGCGGGCGGCATCCAGCCGATCCATGGCTTTTTTGGTGCTGATATTCTCATTGGCGGTGAAAAGCAGATTTTCAATAGAGGTGAGAATGCTTTCGCCGCTGGGGCGCGCGCCGTCGATCTGGCGCACGAACACGGTGTTCATGAAGATGGCCTCGGGCACGTGGAAGATCACCTCGCCCGGTACCTCACCCCGATGGACGGGAGTACCCAGGGCGGTGTCGATGATGCGCACGGTTTCCCGCACGGTTTCCCGCTGTCTGGCACCGTCATCGGACATGGAAGCGGCCAGATGCCGCTCAATGCGGAATTCGCCCTCCTCCCCGGAGACGGTCATGGTGCCGGCGGCACAGCCCGTGTCCCAGTTCACATAGCGGCGCCGCTCCGACAAATCCCCGCCGGTGGATTTACCCGACAGGCCGTAGAGCATGAATTTGATGAACATGGCCAGGGCGCTTTTGCCGGATTCGTTGGCACCTTCGATGATATTCAATCCGTCCGACAATTCCACCTCGCGGTCGCGAAGCACGCCGAAGGATTCAATTTTCAGATGTTTTATGTACATGATCCACCTCAGGTTTCGCTGATGTTTTCGCCGGCGATGGCAGCCAGACCGTAGCGGAGCGCCAATGCGGCGATTTTTCTCTCTTCAGGGGTGCCGCATTCCATCTGCGCGGCCAGGGCGCGGTAGAATTCGCCCCGCACCGTGCGATCATTTTCGTAATCCCGGGGATGGATGGCGGGCAGCGTTTCGTCCCGCACATCCAGAGAGAACAGCTGCGGGAAGCGGGATGCCAGCGCATGAGTATCCACAATCAGTGCAGGGGCTACTCTGCCTTGCAGAGTGACGCGGAGAAGTGTGTCCTCGCCGTATCCTTTTTCCTCCATGCACGCTCCGATGCGTGCTTCTATGTCAGCCAGGGTTTCTGCCCCGGTGCAGTCCAGAATCTCGTTTTCGTACCGCCGGCGGGAGATGCGGATTCGTTTGGGACGGACATCGGCCTGCGTACCGTTCTTCTCGATCTCGCACAAGATGGCGCCTTTGATGCCGGCTTCATCGAATGCCCGTCCTTCGGGGCATCCGCAGTAGGCTGCCACGGTACCGCCGATTTTCTCCACGGGCGGGGCATTGTGGATGTGGCCCAGGGCCGTGTAATCCGCGCCGAACTCGCTCAGCGCGGCACGGGAAATGGGACAATAACGGGACAGAGGCACACCGATTTCGCCATGGGCCAAGAGCAGATTGATCCGCTGCGGATCGTCTGCGTGCAGGCCATGCAAAGGACATTCTGTCATTTCGGGGGATACAAAGGCATAGCCGTACACGTCCACACCCAGATCATCGAAGGAGAATTTCTCCACCTTCGGGGAGCGGAAGATGTGCACGTTTTTCGGGAAAATGGGCTTGGCCCAGATGCTGTCCGGAGAGGCGCAGTCATGATTGCCGGGGGCGATGACGATGGGGCATTCCGTCTGCTCAAATTCCCGCAGAATCAACGAGAGCGTTTCCCGCGTCACAAATTCCCGATCGAACACGTCGCCCGCCATCAGAATCAGATCCACGGAGGACTTTCGCGCGAAGGCGAACATGGCGGAAAATGACGAGCGCAGCTCATCCCGACGGATTTCTGCCTTGCGGGCATCCAGCCGCGCGAAGGGGGAGTCGAGATGGATATCGCCGGTATGAAGAATCTTCAGCATAGCATTATCCTTTGTTTTCGGTGTGATTTATACCTTAATGTATACATTATACCATTTTGCAACACGGACAGCAACAGCATTTCACGAAAAAAGGCGGATATTTTCACAAATGTCTATAATCGATCAAAATTAGGCATATGCATAAAAATAGGTTTGCACACGAATCTGCGTGCAAACCTATAGTATTACAGAACAAAAATCTTGATGGCCTTGACGGCACTGCCGTCGGGATAGTCCCGCACCTCACCCAAGGCGAAAAATACGCCGTCGTGGATCATACGGACCACCGTCCCCACAGGGAGGTCGGCGCGGATTTTCTTTTGATAGATCTCGCATCCGTTGCGTGCCAGGCGGGCATAAAACGCCGGCAGATCCACCGCGGGGGCATCCAAAAAGAATTTCTCCAGGGGGATCACGCACGCGGCCCGTTCTTCCTCCGTCATGGCTTCCAGCTGTTCGATGGTAACGGATTCCGCCAGAGTAAAGGGATCGCTTTCCGTCCGTGTCAGACGGGCCATAGCGCCGCCGCATCCCAGTTTCGCACCTATATCGGCGCACAGAGTGCGGATGTATGTACCCTTGGAGCAGGATACGTCTAACTCGTACAGATCCTCCGCCAGCCGTTTGACCTGCAGGTCATGAACAGTGATGGGACGTGCCTGCCGTTCTACCGTGATGCCTTCTCTGGCCAGATCTACCAGCTTGCGGCCGTTCACCTTCAGCGCGCTGTACATGGGAGGTGTCTGCAAAATTTCTCCGATAAACGAGGCGCAAACCGCCAGCACATCTTCCTCCGGGGGAATCGTCTCCGACGCGGTCAGAGTGGTGCCTGTGGTGTCCTCCGTGTCGGTGGTGATGCCCAGTTTCAGATGGGCCGTGTACCGCTTGTTTTCGGCGGTGATGTTCTCCGATGCTTTGACGGCACGGCCGATCAGTACGGGCAGAACGCCCGTGGCCATGGGATCCAGCGTGCCGGTGTGGCCCACCTGTCGTGTGCCGAACAGCCTGCGCAGTTTGATCACGATATCGTTTGAGGTGACGCCCTCGTGCTTGTTGACGATCACAATACCCGATACGTCCATTATTCGCATCCCTCCGCTTGTGTGAGTGCCCCGCCGAAGGCCTCGATGGCAATCGCAAGTGCCGCCTCCGCGTCCGGCGCGGAGATACTGCATCCGGCGGCCCGCTTGTGTCCGCCTCCGCCAAATGTGGCGCAAACGGCGGAAACATCCACATCCACACTCGCACGGGAGCTGATGCGCCAGGCGGTGGGATCCTCGGGGGACTGCTTGATGGCCAGGGCGATCTTCACGCCGTCCACCGTGCGGGGAAGGCCGATCACGTTGGCGATATCCTCCATAGTGAGTCCGTTGTCCGTGAGCATTTGCTGAGTGAACAGAACGATGCCCAACTCCCCGCCGTGCTCCAACCGCAGTGCGTCGATGCCTGCCCGCTGTGCCCGAAGCTCCGTCATGGTGCGGCATTCAAACAAACGGTGACACAGCATGGGAATATCGTCGCCTCCATCTGTTGCGGATTGAATCTCACTCATCAACTCCGCCGCGGCCAGCATGGTCTTTTTCGTGGTATTGGAATATTTGAAACTGCCCGTGTCCGATACGATGGCGGTGTAGAGCAGCCGGGCGATATCCGCGTCGGGCTGCAGCTGACCGGCCTCGCACCACATCCGGTACAGATCAAACAAAATCTCCCCGGCGGCCGATGCCTCAGGATCCACATAAGCGGGGCAGAATACCTCACCCGTGCCGTGATGATCGATGCTTACGCCGATTTTGTCCGCCAGATGCCCCAGCGCACCCAACTGCCCCACCGACGCCGTGTCCACGGCGCACAGAAGATCGTATTCCGTCTCCATGCCCTCGGTGTACAGCCACTCCTCCTGCTCCCGCAGAGTGAAGCGGAGCCGCTTCGGAATGGGATCGGCACAGATCACCCGGGCGTATTTGCCCATGGCCCGCAGCATCTGTGCGAGGGCAAAAGCACTGCCGGCGGCGTCCCCGTCGGGATTGTGATGGATACAGATCAGTACCCGCTGTGCCCGGCACAAAATGTCCGACACAGCGGATAGCGTGAGATTATTCGGCATCGTCATCCTCCGCCTCGTCGGGATCATCCTGGGGGATGTCCAGTTGAGACAAAATCTCGGCGATGTGAGCGCCGTGGCTGACGGAAGTATCGTGGGCGAAGGTCAATTCCGGCGTCACGCGGAGATTCAGACGGCGCGCCAACTGGCCGCGGATGAATCCGGCGGCGGAGCGCAGGCCCTGCAGAGTTTCCTTCACCTCTCCGCTGTAGAGGGAGAAGAAGATTTTTGCATACTTCAGATCCGGGGTCACGTCCGCCCCGGTGATGGTGATCATCGCATCCGAAACCCGGGGATCCTTCACATCCCGGAGAATCATGGATATTTCCTGTGCCACACTGTCGTTGATGCGGCCCTGTCTGTATTTAGCCAAAGGAAGGCCTCCTTAAATATCATATATATATAAAGTATAGCATATCCCGAGTGAAAATACAATCCGTTTTTTGGAAAGGTTTCTGCCAAACAAAAAAGCCGGGCGTAAAGGGTGGTTCTCGTAAGGAAGTTTGATTTCTCTTTGTAGGGACCGGCGTCCTCGACGGTCCATTAAGCCATAATTGTATTACAGAAAACAAAGATTAACCCCGGCAGATTTTATAAATCTGTCGGGGTATTTATTTTGTTCTGTTAGATAAATTGGAATTTACTCAGTTAGTAATCTTTCAGTTTCTTCCAT
Organism: Clostridia bacterium; assembly: GCA_017468385.1. GTDB lineage: Bacteria > Bacillota > Clostridia > Oscillospirales > CAG-272 > SIG701. The sequence goes on along the minus strand of JAFUIQ010000022.1, from coordinate 334 downwards.
GTCCCTTGCAATCAGCGGACGCATACTGTCTTTGTACTTCGATAAATCAGCGCCATGAAAACAGGATAGTATCCTTGGAATGTATTGTGGTTTTGCCATACCTACTTGTACAAGAGCCTTAATACATTGTCTGGCAGTAATCGGTTTTTCGTCCGTAACATGTGAAAGATACTCTGATAGAATGGCATCGAAGCGGTTATTAGCATCCCACTGAGCATTGGCGGCAAGAATGTGCAATGCACGATTTCTTACCAATGATTTAGGATGATTAAGCAGCGAGGCAAAGGTATCAAAGTATCCATACCATTCATCGGTATCTTGACTCTCGGATATG
>JAFUIQ010000021.1 GCA_017468385.1 Clostridia bacterium | reverse complement strand
TTCGCATCTATTGACAAAGGGAAATCACGTGGTTTATAATAACTTGTACGATGTTTTTGAGTGATCGTAATATACAGAACCGGGCAAAACAGGTAGGAGACACCATGAATCAGCAGAAAAAAGAGATGGATATGGTAAGCGGCCCCCTGGCGGGGAAGATTCTGATGTACACGCTGCCGCTGGCGCTGTCGGGCATTTTGCAGCTGTGCTTCAACGCGGCGGATATGATCGTCGTCGGACGGTATGCCAGCGGTGAGGCCCTGGCGGCTGTAGGCTCCACCGGTGCGCTGATCAATCTGATCATCAATGTATTCATGGGACTGTCGGTGGGCGTCAGCGTCTGTGTCGCCCATGCCTGGGGTGCCAAAAATCACGAATCGGTGCGCCGCCTGGTCCATACGTCTATGCTCACCAGTGTGATCGCGGGCGGGATTGTGCTTCTCATCGGCTTTTTCGGCTGCCGCATGTTTCTATCATGGATGGGCACGCCTGATAACGTCATTGATCTGTCCACCACCTATATGAAAATATATTTTCTGGGCATGCCCGCCTGTATGGTGTATAATTTCGGCGCGTCCATTCTCCGCTCCATCGGCGATACCAAGCGACCGCTTCTGTTCCTCGTGATAGCGGGCGTCGTCAATGTGCTTCTGAATTTGCTGACCGTTATAGGATTCCGATTGGGCGTGGCAGGCGTGGCCATTGCCACAGCGGCATCGCAGGTGGTGTCCGCCGCATTGGTGGTCATCTTCCTGATGAAACGGCAGGACGCCTGCCGTCTGGTGCTGTCCCAGCTCCACATCTACCCCGACAAGCTCCTTGCCATTGTCCGCGTGGGATTGCCTGCCGGACTGCAGGGGGCGGTGTTCTCTATTTCCAATGTGCTGATTCAGTCCTCCATCAATTCCTTCGGCTCCGTTGCCATGGAAGGAAATACGGCGGCATCCAACCTGGAAGGCTTTATCTATAACGTCATGAACGCGTTCTACCATACATCGCTGACTTTCACGGGCCAGAATCTGGGCGCCCGGAAACCCCATCGTATTCCGCGGATTTTGCTGACGTGCATCGCGTTGTCCGTCACCATCAGCATTACCCTCAGCGGACTGATGTATGTGTTCCGTGAGCCTCTGCTGGCGTTGTACCGCCCCGGTGCTCCGGAAGCACAGGCCTACGGCGGTCTGCGCATGAGCATCATCGTGCTGACCTACTTCCTGTGCGGCATTATGGAGGTGTTCACCGGCAGTCTGCGAGGCATGGGGGCATCCCTGACTCCCATGCTGATTTCGCTGGTGGGAGCCTGCGTTACCCGTGTGATATGGATCTATACGGTGTTTGCGGCTATGCCCACATTAAAGGTGCTGTATTTGTGCTATCCTGTGTCGTGGCTGTTTACCATTTTTATGCAGGTCGCGGCGTTTTTGATCATTCGCCGGAATGTGCAAAAACGGTTTGGCACACCCATTCCCGAGAATGGATAAACGAAGAGGTGAAATTATGAGATATCAGGCTCACAGAGGCGTCGCCAGTGAGGCGCCGGAAAATACCATGGCCGCTTTCCGCCTGGCCGTCCTTCAGGGATACCATGTGATCGAGCTGGATCCGGACTTTACGGAGGATGGCGTTTGCGTGCTGTTCCATGATAAGACCCTGGCGCGCACCTGCCGCACCGCAGATGGAGAATTGCTTCCTCCGGAGCGGAAATTGCGCGATACATCCTTTGCGGAATTGCAGACGCTGGATGTGGGAGTGTCCCATTCTCCCAAATACCGCGGCGAGCGCGTTCCCACCCTGGAGGAGACGCTGGATTTCGCCCGGGAGACGGGGATCACCATCAAATTGGATAACCGGATGGAAGCCTTCACGGAAGAACAGTGCGAGATTAATTTCGATATCATAGCCCGTTCCGGTGCGAAGGTGGCTTTTACCTGCAAAACAACGGCGTTTGCCGAAAAAGTGATTGATCGGTTCCCCGACGCGGAGATCCATTACGATGGGGAAGTGTCGGAGCAGACCGTTTCCTATCTGAAAGCGAAACTGCGGAACAACGCCTATACGGTGTGGCTGTACCACGCCGCGGCTACGGAGGAGTTGTGTGACATGATTCACCGCTATGCCGATCTGGGACTGTGGATCATTTCCACCGAGGAGCAGCTGGCGCGGGCCAAACAGCTGGGGGCCGATATTATCGAAACGCCCGGCGAGTTGAAGCCGCCCTACGCACCCGGTGGATGGGTGGATTGCCACGTACATACGAAGTACTCTCACGATTCCACCTGCGAGCCCATGGTCCACCTGGCATCCGCCGCAGAAAAGGGATTGCGGGGTATCTGCATCACCGATCATTGCGATCTGGAATACGCTTACAAAACCGATGTAATCACGCCTATCGTGGCATCCGTCAAGGAAGCCGAACAGTGCCGGGAGGCGTATAAAGATTCGCTGGCGGTCTTCACCGGCGTGGAGATTGGCGAGGCGATCTGGGATTCGGCGGCCAATGAACAACTACTTTCGGCGACTGCCTATGATTGCGTTCTCGGATCGGTACACGCCGTCAGGTATAAAGAGTACACTGTGCCTTATTCCCATATCGATTTTTCCGCCATGTCTTCGGAGGACGTGCGTGGATATCTCCACGCATATTTCGGCGAGTTGCAGCAGATGGCCGACGGGTACGACCAGGATGTGCTGACACATCTGACGTGTCCCTTGCGCTACGTGATGGGCAAATACGGCATTCCCGTGGATATGAGTGAGTACCAGGCGGAGATCGAGGCGATTCTGCGCACCGTGGTGAGGCGGCACATCGCATTGGAAGTGAACACATCGGGCATCGGATCGTTCTACGGCGAGTATATGCCTTATGCATCCATTCTCCGGAAATATCGGGAAATGGGCGGTTATCTGATCACACTGGCATCGGATGCCCATACAGCCGATCGAACCGGCAACGGATTCGATGACGCAGTCCGGATGCTGAAAGACCTTGGTTTTACAAACGCCTATTATTATAAAGAGCGCATGCCCATCCCGTATGCGCTGTGAGGAGGACTGCATGAAATACGACATCACCGCATTGGGCGATATTCTCATTGATTTTTCTCCCATGGGCGTAGATGACGCCGGCGATCCCGTGTTCGTCCGCAAAGCGGGCGGAGCTCCGCTGAATCTGCTGGCCACCGTGGCTAAATTCGGCGGAAAGACCGCATTCATCGGCAAGGTGGGCGAGGATATGTTCGGCCGGTATCTGGCACAGGTGCTGCGGGATAACGGCATCGACGATCGTGCTTTGGTACTGGATCCCGCACACAACACTACATTGGCTTTTGTTCAGTTGGATGCATCCGGCGATCGGGATTTCGACTTTTGTCGAAAAACAGGCGCCGATACCTGTCTGGATGTATGCGACGTGGATGAGAATCTGATCCGCCAAAGCCGGATCTTCCATTTTGGTTCTTTGTCCTTCACGGCGGAAACGGCACGGCGCGCCAGCCTGCATGCTTTGCAGATCGCCAAAGAAGCGGGATGTATCGTTACATACGATCCCAACTACCGCCCGCCGCTGTGGGACTGCGAATCGACGGCCATCCACTGGATGCGGGAAAGTTTGGCGTTTGCCGATGTTATCAAAGTATCCAAAGAAGAAGCCCAGATGATCGCCGGCGCTGCGGATATCGAGGAATGCATCCGCTACATCCTGGAGCGCGGTGTTACCGCCGTACTCGTGACGGATGGCGCAAACGGCATTACCTACGGCATGGATAACGCCCGCGGATTTGTTCCGGCGGTGCCGGTGCAGGCGGTGGATACCACCGGAGCCGGGGATATTTTCTTTGGTACGTTTTTGACCTGCTTCCTGCGGGGCGGAGCCGAGTTGTCGGCACTGACGGAGACGTCCGTCCGAAACTATATCGCAAAAGCAGCGGCCATCGCCGCGCAAAGCACGAAACTTCGCGGGGCCATTGCCTCGATTCCGGAATTTGGGGAGGATTGTTGATAATGAATGCAGCAGTATTTTATTCCGCGTCCGATCTGCGTGTGCAGGACATTCCTGTGGATGCGCTGGGGGAGAACGATGTGTTGATCCGCGTCCGTGCCTGCGGCATCTGCGGCACGGATGTGCATATTTTCCATGGAGATGAAGGTGCAGCAAAAACGCCGGCCGGTACCGTTCTCGGGCACGAATTCGCCGGCGAAATCGTGGAAGTCGGCGCCGGTGTGAAGCATCTGAAAGCCGGGGACCGGGTGTGCGTAGATCCCAATCAGCTATGCGGCGCGTGCGAGTACTGCCTGGGCGGCATCGGACATTTCTGCGAGCACATGACCGGCATCGGTACCACCGTTCACGGCGGATTTGCGGAATACTGCGTGGTGGCCGCGTCCCAGGCATACCGATTCAGCGATTCCGTCTCCTACGACGCGGCCGCTATGACCGAGCCGGTTTCCTGCTGTCTGCATGGCATTGATCTGTGCGAGATCCAGTGCGGCAGTACCGTGGCTGTCATTGGCTGCGGCATGATCGGTCTGATCATGCTCCAGTTGGCTAAATTGCGGGGAGCTGCCCGACTGATCGCCGTGGAGCCGGTGGCCGAAAAACGGCAGCAGGCCATCGATCTGGGTGCCGATCTGGCGCTGGATCCCCGGGAAGATTGGGAGGCTGAACTGAAAAAAGCAGGTATCACCCGCATCGATACGGTGATTGAGTGTGCCGGCCGCACGGACACCATGGAAATGGCCATCCGCATGGCAGGGAACAAATCCCTTGTGATGCTGTTCGGCCTGACCGCCCCGAACGACACCATCTCCGTCAAGCCTTTTGAGATTTTCAAAAAGGAGATCACCCTGAAGGCATCCTATATCAACCCCTATACCTTCTCCCGAGCCTTGAAACTGATCGAGTCCGGCCGGGTGGACGTGACCTCCATGGTCTATCGGACGGCTCCCCTGGCGGAGCTGCCGGAGATTCTCGCGGACGGCGAAAAACGCCGCGGCGGCAAGATTATCATCCATCCCTGACGGAGAATATCATTAACAGTTTTTGCTGTTTTTCATAAAACGGTTGCAATGTGCATAGATTTGTGGTAAACTATACACAGCATATTTACATATTAGTCCATATTTCGCCGTATTCGGCGTAAAACTGAAAGGGTACATGTTATGGAAGAACTGAAAAAACTGAGAGACACGCTGGATGCACTTCCGTGGATCGCAACGCTGCTGCTCGTAATCTTTGCGGATGCTATTTACGGCGCTCTGTATCGCGTAACCAAGGGCGATACCACCGGTATCGTTGTGGGAATTCTGTGGTTTGTCACCGGCAGCTTCTTTGGCATCGGTGCGATCATTGACTTGATCACCGTTATCATCAACAAGAAGATCACCGTTCTGGCGTGATCCGGCATCTTTGACCGTAAAAAAGCACCTCACATGAGGTGCTTTTTTGTTCTTCCGCTTCGAATTAATCCTGCGGAAGTTATTGTGAATTGATTGACTTATGTGGATGTTTGCGCTATAATGCGAATGGAGCCTATGCTGCATATTTTGACACAATACCAATTTGAAAGGATTTTTCAGGATGAACTCAATGTGCATGGAAAATTGTGAGATTCGTGTCTGTCTGCATCCGACAACGGGCGGATTGCTGGCTATCATAGATGTGTCCAGGAACATCTCGTACGAATTTGTCTCCAGCGGCTTTTCTCTGACTGCAGACGGTACACAGTATTTTGTTGATTCACAGGCTGTTTCGTATGAAAAAACAGATACCGGTGTCCGTGTTCTCTTCAAAGACGGCCCCTTTGTGGCGGAGTGTATCTATACTGTGCCTGAAAAGGGCGCGTTTGTTGAAAGACAGCTGCGTTATATGTGTGAAAGCGGTATGTGGACCGCTGAGAAGATTGTGTGCGAACACGCTGTGTTTGCAAAAGAAGCCGAGTCTATCCATTTTCATGACGATCAGACGTTGTGGCATGTTCCTACCAATTATTTCATTCGATATAGCGACGGCGGTATGTATATGGGGCTTGCCTATCCCTATTGGGACAGAGAGGATAATGCAAAAGACAGCATTACTTTGGGCTTTACACCGCGGTACACCGTGCAGGAGGGACAGTGGTTTGAGGCGGAAAAAACCTTCTGGGGTGTGTACAGGAAAGAAGGCATTACCCGCTATTCTCACGGCCCGTATCCCGGTGAAAAGAATCCTGCGTATCACGATGTTTTTGCCGGTACCGGGTTGTATCAGCATTTTGCCGGCATGAAAGTGCCGGAGGATGTTGGAATGCCCCAGGAGGTGTTGGACTGGGGTGAGGTTTGGGCAGTACAGGAATATTTCAAACACCATCTGCCGCGCCATCCATTGCCGGAGGGAGGCTTTTGGTTATGGCAGAACGGTTGGTGGGCACGTCTCTTTTCGCCGGATATTCATTCTATTGATCCCCTTTTGTCGACCGGTGTGAAGGATATCATGACGGCCGCCATGTATTACGGCCATGACCGCCATCCCACAACGGAACCCAAATATATTTGCGATATGTCCGTGGATCCCATGGGCTTTCCCGTGCAGTCCGAGGCGGATGCCGCCGGTGTGCAGGAGGGAACGTCCGGATGGCATACGGTGGTGGAAGCCGGTGAGGCGCGGGAGGATATCGTTGGATATACGGATACGTTTGAGGCTCCTGCCGATTACGTTACGTTTATTCAGGAGGCGCAAAAGCAGGGCATGTATGTATCCAGTTTTTCTACCCCGAACAATTCTTACAAAAAGCGTCCTCAGTGGTATTCCCGTTTGAAAGACGGAAGTCCGCAGAAATATTTCGGGACAGCTGTCAGCTGTCCTGCCTGTGACGAGTTCATGGATTTCCATTTTGAGATGCTGTGCCGCGTTTTGGATCGCTATCATCAGAGACTGTGGTCTTTGGATGGACGTTGGCTCAATTACCGCGAGATTGCCGGATACCATTTTGAAACGATCGGCGATGAGCCGTGCTACAGTGCGGAACACGGACATCCCGTCGCGTGGGATCAGTACAAGGCGTGGAAAAATACCCAGTTGTTCAAGAAGAAACTGAGGGATCGCTATCCGACACTTTGTCTGGAACAGTACTATGGCTTGAAACGCGGAGGCATCTGGTCTCTGACGAGTTTGAACTCCGATGAGAATTACTATGAAATGGGAAGCGTCGTAAATAATCGCTATCAGACGTGGCATAACGAGAACAGCCGCTTCCGCCCGATGTATATGAACTATTCCTCTATCTTTGGCACGGATCCCGCTTCCTTTGAGCACAGTATTATTTCTTGCCTCAGCACTGCTGCGTATGGGCAAGTGTCCCGCGGTTATACGGCTTTGAAGGACTATCCGGAATGTGCTGATGTGCTGAAACGGTGGAAAACATGGGCGGATGAGAATTACCGTTTCCTGACGGACCGCCGCTCTCTGTTTGGTATGCCCGGTGAGTACGCGGTGGACGGCAGTGCTCATTTTGTGGACGACGAAGGATATATCTTTTTGTTCACGGCTCCCGGCAATCATGCAGATGCCCGTATTCTTCTGAATCGCTGGAGTGGTCTGACGGAAGACAATAGTGCGCGCTACCGGGTACGGTTGGTAGCGGCGGTAACCGATGATGGTACAGCGGCAGAGTGCCTGATGTGCAATCCGGTGGTTGCATACGGCGAAAAGATTCGTTGCCGTATCACTCCGAATACTGCGGTGATCCTGCATGTGGAGCGGGCAGATGATGTGGAACTTCTTCCGAAGGATGCGGACGTTATGTTTGCGGACACGGATTTTGTGGCAGAATCGTTTCCCCTTTGAGTATGCAACGTTCCCAAGGCAAAAATAATCCGATATTATTTACGTGGATTACTGTGATGGGGCTCAGTCAAAGGATTATTCCGGGAAAAATCCTTGGATTGCCAAAAGAGAGGCAGCCATCTGCAAAAAAACACCGCTTCGGCGGCGTTTTTTCTTCGGTACGTATATTCAATGGCGTGTAATATTTCTGAATCGATAAATTTTGTTATTTTTTAGTGTGAACTTTGAGAAAATGCGAAAAAAGTATTGTAATTTGCTGTGAAATTCAGTATAATTATCTCGTATGTATCTATTTAACCGGAGGTTATCTATATGAGCTTTTCTGTTACTAACCCGTGGATCCCCGAAAGAGAGGCAACCATCTGTACATGGAAGTTGGACTACAACCGTGGATTTATCAGCAATATGCAGACATCTTTGATGGTAGACTTTATTTCTCTTTCTGACCGTCAGCTTGGCGAGTATGTCAAGATGATGAAAGCCTGCGGCTTTACGGGCATTCAGGTTACCGACATGGTTTCCGCATGGCGTGCCAGCGGATCCTGGGAGATCGTGCACGATCGCTATAAAGTCCTGGCCAACGAACTGCATAAGAACGGTATGAAGTTTACCGTGTGGTGCTGGGCTGCAGCATTTACCGGTCACGGCTGGCACGATAGCGCGGTTGCATACCGTAACGCTGATCCGGAAAAGCCCGCTTGCGAGGATCCTCGCGTTCTGGCCGCATTCAATAAGTATTACGACATTTACGCCGATCTGGCTCCCTATGCCGATCGCGTTATCGCCCACTTCTTTGATCCCGGCAATCTGCGCGATATGCCCAGCATTCTGTACTTCACCAAACTGCTGGCCGACAAGTTCCGCGCGAAGAATCCCGACATCAAGATTGCTGTGGATACCTGGGGCTGCCCGCCTAACTATCCCACCGAGCTGGTCAATGCCGGCATGGAAGATATCATGCTGATGGAGCTTCCGTTCCTTCCCACATGGCGTCAGGAGGGCAAGCGTGCCAACTTCCGCCAGGGCGTGAAGGATCTGGGATGCGGTCTCGGCTCCTGGGGATGGTACACCTGCGAGTACGAGCAGGATCAGACTCCTTTCATGGTAGTAAACAACCGTGTGCTGAAGGATGTGTATACACAGACCAGAGCGCAGGCTGACGCTGTTATGGCGCCTACATACTGGAGCGAGATGGATGCATATCATATCCTCAACTTCTTCTCCATGCACGCAGCAGGACATCTGCTGATCAATCCCGAGGCGGATCCCGATCAGCTGCTGAAGGAAAGTGTGGAGATGATCACCGGTCCCTCCCATCCCGAAAACGCAAAGAAACTGCTGGCCGCTATGGAACTGATCCGTGACGCCCGCAGCGGCGATACCTGGAGCACCTACTGGTGGCGCGAGAAGGATTACATCCTCCTCTGCGGCGATTATGCACCGATCCACGCCCGCGCGGATGAGGTAATCGCACAGTTTGAGACTCTGCTTCAGGAAGAGGAGCCCACCGACGGTATTCCGTTCCCGTTATCCCGCAAGAATTTCTATCGCTTGATTCTGCCCCATCTGTACCAGATCCGTCAGTTCGCACAGTTCCGCGTAGAATATGAGGAGCTGAAGAAGATGAAGGCAGACGGTGCCGATGCAGCTGCACTCCAGGCGAAGGTAGATACGCTTCCTTTCGAGGTGCCGGAGTACAACACTCTGATCGGTCTGTGGGGTCAGCCCGAGGCGCGTAACGCGTACAATATCCTCCGTAACTTCTGTAAGGAAAACGGACTCAAGACACCGGAGCGCAAGGCGATGAAGTACATCTTCAAGCGCCGCATGTATGACGCATTCTGCACCTATCAGAGAGGTGTCAATGCTCCTGTATACCTGTCGCACAAGTTCTATGAGGGCGCCGCACCTACCGGTGTGGAACTGGCTGAGGAGATCATGAACGAACTGGTAAGCGAGGGCGCTATGATCCGCCGCGAGGACGGTTTGTATGCTCTCAGCAACTGGGAAGATTTCCGCTTCGACTTCAATATCTGATTTTAATACAAAAAAACAGCACACGATCGAAGATCGTGTGCTGTTTTCTTTTGAAATTTTACGCGTTCAGGCGGGGAAGAACTTCGTTCTCAAAGAAACTGTCTACAGTTTCGGGAGATACGGAGAATACTTCGTCTCCGATGCTGACAGATACGTCATCGCGGCAGTTGCCCATGCAGAAGGTGCCGGCCAGATCGATCTTGTCTTCCAGATTCTCAGCGGCAATGCGCTCGCGCAGACGCTCCGCAACGGTGCGGGAACCTTTCAGATGGCAGTAGCTGCCGATACAAACGGTTACTTTCATGGAAGTTTCCTTTCAATCATTATGTGGAATAGATGCTTTTGTGGCTTTCCAAAGACTCTTAGAAAAGTATGATCAGGAACTGGGAAACCAATACCACTGCGATCAGCGCGATCGGATAGGTAGCGGCATAAGCGGCAGCTACATCCTCCGTTCCGGCTGTGCCGATCAGGGTGCCGAGCGCCGGAGTGGAGGTCATACCGCCGGTCAGAGATCCCAGATTATTGAGCAGGCTCAGTTTCAATACATAGCGCGCGAAGAGGAATCCGATGATCATCGGGCAGATGGTCATGATGATGCCGTATACGAAATACATGGCGTCAAAATTCTCCACAAATTCCGCACCGCCGGGAATACCGGCACCCACCAGGAAGAGAACCAGACCCAATTCACGGAACAGCTTCAGCGTGGTGCCCGCGGGCATAATGCTTACCTTGCCGATGCGGCCGAAGTGGCCCAGAATCAGGCTGACCAGCAGGCAGCCGCCGGTGGTGGTCAGAGAGAAGCAGGTGCCGCTCAGGCCTGCGCTGCTCAGCGGAATCTTGATCTGTCCGATCAGCGTGCCCAGGATAGCCGCCAGAGAGAAGGCCGCGATGCCCATGTGATCGATCTCGAAGAGTTTGCCGGTGAAGGATTTCTTCTCACCCTCTTCTTTGATCACCAGCTTCGCTCTTTCCTCGTCCATGTTGGCTTTCGTCAGTTTCGGAATCAGCTGTACGAACAGTACTACACCGATGACGCCGAAAATGTAGGCGATGCCGTGGCCAACGGAAACCAGTGCCTGGTATTCTTCGGCAACGGTGGCTTTAGCCGCAGAGAATGCGGGGGTGGAGGTCAGAGAACCGGAGAGCAGACCGACGATCATGGCCACAAAACCGTCCTGCTCCTCAATGGTTCCGCCGTAGCCCACCACTTCACCCAGACCAATGCATCCGGCGGCGGAAAGACCGCCGGCCAGGATGATAATCAGGCCAAGGAGAACGTAAGATTTAAAATTGCGCTTGAAATTGCCGAAGAACTTGGGGCCGGCAATAAAGCCGACCGAGGTAACAAAGAGCACCAGGCCGAGGCTCTCAACCAGCGTAAGGCCGCTGGAGAAATCATAGGGCTTGGCAGAACCGGCAAACACCAGTCCCGCATCTCCTACATGGAAGAACAGCGCACCGAAGAGCAGGGCAATGATGAACACGCCCGCATCTCCCAGGGAGATACCCTTGATGGTGATTCTGCCCAAGGCATAGCCCACCATCAGAGTAGCAAATACAACGAACAGCAAGGTAGAAACATTGCTGATAGAAATAACGCCGTCAAATAAATTCATGAGATTTTACTGCCTTTCTGTATTCGTCAGATGGGTTTCTGATTCGTGTAGTTAGGCAGCAGTTTGGGAGAAACCACATCGGTTTCGATGCCTGCCTCTGCCATCTCACGGGCGAAATTGTCCACATGAGCCAGGCTCAGCGCGCCGATTTCCACATTCTTAGCCTTAGCGGCGGCATTCTTGCCGGCGCTGCGGCCGAATACGATGATGTCAAGCAGGGAGTTGCCCATCAGACGGTTGCGTCCGTGGATACCGCCCACAGCCTCACCGGCTACGAACAGATTCTCCACATTGGTGGTCATGCCGTCTGCGGAAATATCCAGACCGCCGTTCTGGTAGTGCAGGGTGGGGTAGATCAGAATCGGCTCTTTGCGGATGTCGATGCCGTACTTGCCGAACATACGCATCATAGCGGGGATGCGCTTTTCGATGGTGCCCTCGCCGTTCTTGATCTCGATCATGGGCGTATCCAGCCAAACAGCCAGACCCTGATCGGTTTCTACGCCGTTGCCGCGAGCGCACTCACGGATAACGGAGGAAGCGCAAACGTCACGGGTCTCCAGCGGATGCATGAATACCTCACCGTTTACATTGACCAGCTTCGCACCCAGAGAACGAACCTTCTCGGTTACCAGCGCGCCGAAGATCTGCTGGGGATAAGCGGCACCGGTAGGGTGGTACTGCAGGGTGTCCGCATACAGCAGCTTGGCACCGGCACGGTAGCCCAGCACCAGACCGTCTGCGGTTGCACCGTAGTGATTGGAGGTGGGGAAACCCTGGTAGTGCATGCGGCCTGCACCGCCGGTGGCGATGATGACGGTCTTCGCACGGGCGATCAGCAGTTCCTTGGTTTCCATGTTCATCAGAACGGCACCGGCAGCACGGCCGTTCTCGTCCAGAATCAATTCGATAGCCGCGGTGAAATCCACCACGGGAATACCGCGGTTGAGAACTTCGTCACGGAGAGTACGCATGATTTCCGCACCGGAGTAGTCCTTTGCGGCGTGCATTCTCTTGCGGGAGGTACCGCCGCCGTGGGTGGTGACCATGGTGCCGTCGGGCATCTTGTCGAATTCCACACCCAGGTTATTCAGCCACTGGATTGCCTCGGGAGCCTCGTTTACCAGACGGTACAGAAGCTCGGGCTTGGCGGCAAAGTGACCGCCGCCGAAAGCATCCACATAGTGGATAGCGGGGGAGTCGTTGGGCTTGTCAGCCGCCTGAATACCACCCTCTGCCATCATGGTATTGGCGTCACCGATACGCAGTTTGGTTACGATCATTACGTTGGCACCGGCCTCGTGTGCCTCGATCGCTGCGGAAGAACCGGCACCGCCGCCGCCGATGACCAGTACGTCCACATCGTAGTCCACCTTGGACAGATCGATGTCAGCGGGGTTGATGCGGCTGTTGGCCTGCAGGATAGCGGCCAGCTCGGTGGGCACCTTCTCACCCTTGTTGGGACCGATCTGCAGAGTAACAAACTCGCTCTGCTTGTAGTCGGGATGATAGGTGGCCAGTACGTTTTCTTTTTCTTCAGCGGTCATGCGGGCGGGTTCCATCACGGTATTGGCCGCACGGTTTGCTTCGACCTTCTTGATCGATTCAAGCATTTTTTCGTTGGTATACATGGATGTCCCTCCTTATTTCTCGATCTCGCGGTTGTTGTAAAGCTCTTTCATCTCGGAAATGGGCTTCTGCATCAAGTTGGACAGAAGTTCCTCGAAGGTGCCGTTCTTGATTTCGCGGACACGGTCTTCCAGATGCTCGGTCTTGGGAGCCAGATACTTACCGGTGATACGGCGAGCCAGCATAGCAACCTGAGGATGCGAGATACCGGCAGGGCAGCGGGAGGAGCAGACACCGCACATAACGCAGTCAAAGGATTCCTCCGCGCACTTCTCGAACTCACCGCGCTGTGCGTATGCGATGTACTGCATAACGTTGAGTTCCTGGGTGCAGGCCTTGGTGCAGGCGTTGCATCCGATGCAGGCGTAGATTTCGGGATACAGCTGCATCATAACCTGCTCGGTGGTGGGGATCTTCTCCACATCGTATACAGCCTTCACCAGAGGGAAGAAGGGCAGGGTGGCGATGTACATATCGTTCTGTACCTTGGTCTGGCAAGCCAGGCAGGCCTTCAGTTCGCGGTCGCCCTTGATGCGGTAAATGGTAGCACAGGCACCGCAGAATCCGTTGCGGCATCCGCATCCGCGGACCAGCTGATAGCCGCAGTATTCCATGGCGCACATGATCGTCAGATTTTCCGGCACTTCATATTTCTTACCAAACAGGTAAATAGTAACCATTGATTCCATTGTTTGTTTCCTTTCAGTCTATCAATATTCGTCCGGCAACTCATCAAGTTCGTCGCAACGGAAGACGGGACCGTCCTTGCAGACGTACTTCGAACCCACATTGCAGCGTCCGCACTTGCCGATGCCGCACTTCATGCGCAATTCCAGCGTGGTGTATACCTGCGTTTTGTCAAATCCAAGCTCCTGCAGTCCTGCCAGAGTGAATTTGATCATAATCGGAGGTCCGCAGAGAACTGCCACCTTGTCGGTATCGAAGCCAAGCTCCTTGACGTAGTTCGGAACGAAGCCAACGTGTCCGTCCCAGCCCTCCTGCTCACGGTCGATGGTGAGGTGAACGTCAATGCCGTCGTCGGTCATCCATTCATGGAGGATCTCATCGTAATCCAGAAGGTCGTCCTTGCTTCTCGATCCGTAAACGATGTCGACCTTTCCATAACGGTCGCGGTAATGTCTTACGTAGTTGATCACGGAGCGAAGGGGCGCAAGACCGACACCGCCCGCGATAAAGAGCATGTTCTTGCCCGCAAACGCATCGTCCACGGGGAAGGGATTGCCGTACGGGCCGCGGATGGTGATCTGCTGACCTACCTCAGCGGCGTGGAGCCACTCGGTGACGCATCCGCATTTCTTGATGGAGAACTCCATGTACTCGGTGTTTGTGGGGGAGGAGGTGATGGAGAACATCGCCTCGCCCACACCGGGAATGGAGAGCATGGCGCACTGACCGGGTTTGTGGTCAAACGCCTTCTTGCCGTCGGGGGTGACAACGCGGAAGGTCTTAATATCGGGGGTATCGATGCGTATGTCGGTGATAACGCCGACAACGGGAATCAAAGCCTCAGTATTCATTACGCATTACCTCCTAATTCTTTCATAACTTTCACGATATTCATGGAGATGGGGCAGCGGGACAGGCAGCGTCCGCAGCCTACACAGCCGAATATTCCCTCGTTGTTGGCAGGGAAGTACACGAGCTTGTGCATAAATCTCTGGCGGAAACGCTCCAACTGAGAAGTACGGTTGTTTCCGTGAGCCATCTTCGTGAAGTCGGAATACATGCAGGAATCCCAGCAGCGGAAGCGCTGAACGCCCTTGTTCGTCTTGAAATCCTTGATGTCGTAGCACTGACAGGTGGGGCAAACGAAGGTACAGGTGCCGCATCCCAGACAGCTCTGGGAGAGGGATTTCCACTCCGGTGCGTTAAAGTACGTGTTCAGCTTGTCGCCGCCGAAGGCATCCGCCGTCAGATCCGCCAGAGGCAGTTTATCCATGCGCTCACGGATCAGATCCTTCTGCGCATCCACCGCAGCGGTGTCGCATTCCTCGGTGAGAGATTCCAGCTTGGAAAGCAGAGCCTGCCCCTTTTCGGTGAGGGCATCGAAATACCATGCGTCCTCTTCCTTATAGCACACGATATCTCCGCCGGGATTGGCTGCATCGATGCCGAAGGTGCGGCAGAAGCAGGTTTCGGAGGGCCTGGTGCAAGCCATGGAAACGATGATGCCGTGCTCGCGGCGGTTTTTGTAGTACGTGTCCACGGGATCGACGAGGAAAACGCGGTCAAGAATATCGAAGCTTCTTACATCGCAGGCGCGCACGCCGAAGATCACGAAATCCTCGCACTCCTCACGGGTGTCGATGATCTCGATCGTCTTGCCTTCCACCTTGAAATCCATCAGATTTTCGGTCTGGGGGAAGAAGAAATCTTTTGCGGAGCGAACGGTGTTCAGAGCATCGCTCATCTTCACGCCGTCTTCCCACTTGGTGAAGTGGGCGCGGCCGTCGGTGCCGTCCACGGGGAGATACAGGGAAGCGTTTTCCGCAATGGTGCGAAGGAGCGCGTCCAGATTAGCAGTAGAACATTTACGCATTGTTGCCGCTCCTTTCCACAGCCTCGGAGGGTTCCAGATCTTCCTGCTTGTAGTTCACAAGAGGTGCTCTCTGGCCAACCTCAGCGCCGGCCTGATATTCGTCATAGAAATTGTCGATGTCGCGGATAAACTTGCGGTTGAGCAGATGGAGGGGAATGTTCTGGGGGCAAACGCGGGAGCACTCACCGCAGTCGGTACAGCGGCCGGCCACGTGGAACGCGCGGATCACATGGAACATCTTCTCCTCAAAGCTGTCGGAGATGGCCTTGTTCTCCACACCGGAGTTGGGGTTGCCGAATACGCACTTCTCGCAGGTGCATGCGGGGCAAACATCACGGCAGGCGTTGCAGCGGATGCAGCGGGACAATTCGTTCTGCCAGAAAGCGAAACGCTCGTCCTCCGTCATCTTTTCCAGTTTCTCAACTTCATCGAAGCGGTGGCTGTCGATGACATCGCCGGTCTCACCGATCAGCTCGTCATAGGCCACGTGCTTCTTGCTCTTGCAGTTGACACAGCGCTCGGCCAGACAGTCCGCCATAGCCAGCGTCTTGTCACCGTCGTACAGGGTGTGCACGATCAGATTGTCCCCGTCGCACTCCACACCACTCACGCCGTCACCGGCCTGATCCTTGATGCGCTGAATATCCGCCATGCCATCGCAGGGGATGCCCACCGCATATACGCGCTCCCGGTCGAAGCGGTGCTCGGTCAGAAGCTGGTTGAAACTGTATGTATCGCAGGGCTTCAGGAAAACGAGAACTTTTCCCTCGTCCCGGCGGGTCTCTTTTACGAGATACTTGGAGAAGTTGGCACCGGAAAAGGGGCCGTACACAAAATCCTTCTCCAACTCTGCCGCCGTAGTGAACAGGGCAGGGGTTACGTCGTAGGTGAATTCACCTGCTTTCCAGCCGAGAACACGGTTCACCGTGCCGGCGGCAAGCAGTTCTGCAGCCTTGGCGAGCAGAATCTCACGAGTTACTTTTTGCATCGTAGATCCTCCAATCTCTTGTTTTCGCCCAGGGCGGTGATCTGTGCTACGAAATCGTTCATGGTAGCGGCAAATTTCGCACCCTCAGCAGCGGATACCCATTCCACACGGGTACGCTCCTTCTCGATGCCGAGGAAGTTCAGCATGGAGAAGAGCAGAGCCATACGGCGGCGGGTGTAGTAGTTGCCCGAGGTGTAGTGGCAGTCGCCGGGGTGGCATCCGCACAGAATCACGCCATCCGCACCGCGCTGGAAGGCGCGGAGGATGAACATGGGATTTACACGGCAGGAGCAGGGAACGCGGATGATTTTTACCTCCGCGGGGTAATTCAGTCGGTTGTTGCCCGCCAGGTCCGCACCGGCGTAAGAGCACCAGTTGCAGCAGAAGGCAACGATTTTCGGTTTAAATTCGGTCATTTGCATATTGCATCTACCTCCGCCATAATCTGGCTGCTGGCAAAGCCCTTCAGATCCATTGCGCCGGAGGGGCAGGCAACGGTACAAGCACCGCATCCCTGACAAACCGCTTCATTGACTTGTGCTACGCGGCGGAGGGCAGTGGTGCGATCGGGCATGCGGAATTCTTTCGTAACATAGGTGATCGCGCCGTAGGGACAAACTCTCTCACAGGAGGAACAGCCGTTGCACATCCATTCATCGGATCCGGCCACGCAGGGATTGCCTTTCAGCTTATCCTTGGCCAGAAGGCCGATGACCTTGGCGGCGGCAGCGCCGGCCTGAGAAACGGTCTCGGGAATATCCTTGGGTCCCTGGCACGCACCGGAGAGGAATACACCGGCGGTGGGGGATTCCACAGGACGGAGCTTCGGATGGGCTTCGGTGAAGAAGTCGTTGGTGTCCATGGAGGCGGTCAGCATCGTAGCCAGAGGACGTGCGGACATATCCGGCTCGATGGCGGCGGCCAGAACCACCAGATCCGCCTCGATGTGCAGCTGCTTGTCAGCCAGCAGATCGGACGCCTGGACCATCAGCTTGTCGCCCTCGGGGGAAACCTTACCTACCATGCCCTTTACATAATGTACACCGTATTCCTCCACAGCACGGCGGTAGAACTCATCGAAGTTCTTGCCGGGGGTACGCACATCGATATAGAATACGTATACATCGGTGTCCGGATACTTATCGCGGGTCAGCATGGCATGCTTCGCGGTGTACATACAGCAGATCTTGGAGCAGTATTCCTTGCCCTTGGAGGCGTGAGCACTGCAGCGGGAGCCTACGCACTGTACGAATACGATGGTGTGCGGATGCTTCCCGTCGGAGGGACGGAGCAGCTTACCGCCGGTAGGACCGGCCGCATTCATCAGACGCTCAAACTCCAGAGAGGTGATGACGTCCTTGGACTGGCTGTACGCATACTCGTCAAACGGCTTCATGGAGATGGGATTGAAGCCGGTAGCGGCCACGATAGCGCCGTACTTTTCTTCCATGATCTCGTCCTTCTGGGTGTAGTCGATGGCCTTGGCGGTACAAACCTTGGCGCACACACCGCACTTGCCGGTTTTCAGCATGGTGCAGTAATTCGGATCAATGGTAGCCACCTTCGGCACAGCCTGTGCGAAGGGGATGTAAATGGCACGGCGGTTGTCCATCTCCAGATTGAATTCGTTGGGAACCTTCTTCTGGGGGCACTTTTCGGTACACAGACCGCATCCGGTGCAGATGTCTTCCTTGACATAACGGGCCTTCTTCTTGATCTGTACAGTGAAGTTGCCCACAAATCCCTTGATATCCTGTACCTCGCTGTAGGAGAGGATACGGATGTTCTCATGCTGAGCGGCTTCCACCATTTTCGGGGTCAGAATACAAGCGGCGCAGTCCAGGGTGGGGAAGGTTTTGTCCAGCTGTGCCATCTTACCGCCGATGGTGGGCTTGGTCTCCACGATGTCCACCGGGAAGCCGGCGTCGGCGATGTCCAGAGCGGTCTGGATGCCGGCGATACCGCCGCCGATGACCAGCGCACGCTTGGTAACGGGAGTCTCACCGGGGGTGAGAGGTGCGTTCAGATTGACCTTGGCAATGGCAGCGCGGCCCAGGATGATAGCCTTTTCCGTGCCGATTTCCATATCCTTATGTACCCAGGAGCACTGCTCACGGATGTTGGCGATCTCCACCATATAGGGGTTCAGTCCGGCGGACTGAGCGGTTTTGCGGAAGGTGGCCTCGTGCATACGGGGGGAGCAGGAGCAGACAACGATACCGGTGAGATTGTTCTCGCGGATTGCCTCATGGATCATATCCTGTCCGGCCTGCGAACACATATATTGATATTCGGTGGATATAACCACGCCGGGCTCATAGCGAAGTGCTTCAGCGACGGCTTTCACATCCACTGTGCCGGCGATGTTGGTACCGCAATGGCACACGAATACTCCAATTCTTTGCATTGTGTCTTCCTTTCTTATTTGGCGTATTTGCGGAGTGCGCTGACGATGGCCTGCTGGGGCAATTCGTCATCCAGCATCTCGGGGATCTGGTCCGGCTTCAGATGGTTCTGTCCCTGCTGACGGATCACCATCAGACGAACGGCCTCCACCAGCTTGGCGGGCTCCACGTCGCGGGGACAGCGGTCCACGCAGGCGAAGCAACTCAGGCACTTGTACAGGGACTCGGATTTCAGAAGCGGCTCAATATCACCGCGCTCAACCATATAAACAAATTCATGAGGATGGTATTCCATCTCATCGTACGCAGGGCAGGTGCCGGAGCATTTGCCGCAGCGCATACACTTCAGGGGATTTACACCGCTGGTGCGAAGGATCTGTTCCTTCATACGGTTCGTATTGTTTTCCATGATCAGCCCTCCTTCACGCCGAGTGCTTCCGCCAGCAGTTCGGTGAAGTACACCACAGGCAGATCGCTCTCGCCGTTCTTTTCCAGATTGTAGCGGCACAGAGGACAAGCGGTCACTACGATTTCCGCACCGTGGGATGCGGCGCTGTCGAGAACCTTCTTGCTCTTCTTCTGTGCGGAGGCAGGATCCTCCATGGCCACATAACCGCCGCAGCACTCATTGCGCTGTGCGTAGATGACCGGCTCCGCGCCCAGCGCGCGGATGAAATCTTCCAGGATGGTGGGGTTTTCCACATCATCCATCTGCATGGTCTGGCCGGGACGGAGGAGCAGGCATCCGTAGTAAGCGGCGATCTTCTTGCCGCTCAGGGGATTGACAACCTTCTCCTTCAGCGTATCGAATCCAACCACATCCCGCAGCATCTCCAGATAGTGGAGAACGCGGGCGGAGCCGTCATAGGATTCGGGAGCCATGTAGCGGTTTACATGCATGGCGAAATCCGCATCGTTCTGCATGGCGTGGTTGGTCTGTTTGATCACGTTGTGGCAGGCGGAACATACCGTTACCAGGATCTGTTCCTTTTTGGCGGCCTCGGACAGAGCACGGACGGAGGACAGCTTTGTGGCGATTTCGTCCTTGGCGGTAGTGAACACGCCGCCGCAGCACTGCCAGTTTTCGATTTCCTCCATGGTGATGCCGAGAGCCTCAGCGCTCTTGCGAGCGTAGAGGTCGAGCTGTTTTGCCTTGGTTCTCAAGGTACAGCCGGGGTAATAACTGACTTTCATTCTGGGATCCTCCTTGTCTGTCAGACCATCTGCTCCGGATGGAATACCTCATCAAACTTTTCTTCCGTCAAAAAGCCGAGCGCTACGCAGGCTTCTTTCAGGGAGATGTTATCTTTAAATGCCTTCTTTGCGGTTTTGGCGGCATTTTCGTAACCGATATAGGGGTTGAGTGCGGTTACCAGCATCAGGGAGTTGTGCAGATTGTGGTGCATCTTCTCCCGGTTGTCGGTGATGCCCACAGCGCAGTTGTTGTTGAAGGAAACAATCGCCTCAGCCAACAGACGTGCGGACTGCAGGAAGTTGTAGATACATACGGGCATGAATACGTTGAGCTCAAAGTTGCCCTGGGATGCGGCCATGCCTACCGCCACATCG
>JAFUIQ010000003.1 GCA_017468385.1 Clostridia bacterium | reverse complement strand
CAGGCATGGGCGAAGGAGCGGATGGAATCGTCCTTGTTGTGCATGCCCTGGATGATGCCCTCTCCCTTAAAATCGAAGATGGTCTGGCGGGTTTCCTTGCCCGCCTCGTCGGTGAATACCAATTCCGCCTTACCAGCCCCTGGCACGCGGAATTCCGTATTCTTGTACACGTCGCCGTAGGCGTGACGGGCGATGGTGATGGGTGCCTGCCATGTCCGCACGGACGGCTTGATGCAGTCGATCAGGATGGGCGCACGGAACACGGTGCCGTCCAGAATGGCACGGATGGTGCCGTTGGGGGATTTCCACATCTCAGAGAGGTTGTACTCCGTTACGCGCTGGGCGTTGGGGGTGATGGTGGCGCACTTGACGGCCACCTTGTACTTCTTATTGGCCTCGGCGGCGGCGATGGTCACGGCGTCCTTCGTGCGCTCTCTTTCCACCAGGCCCAGATCGTAGTACTCGGTCTTCAGATCCACAAAAGGCAGGATCAACTCATCCTTGATCATCTTCCAAAGGATGCGGGTCATCTCGTCCCCGTCCATCTCGACCAGGGGCGTTGTCATTTTGATTTTTTCCATCATTCATTACCTCCGAATATATAGGAAAAAGATTGGGTTCGGCTCACGCCGTGAAAGTGCAAATCATCTGTTTCGATGCCGGGGAAAGAACCATCTCAAACGCCGAAGTTTCTTTCCCCGGCGCCCCTATCTCCTTGGCTCTCCATTCTCTTACGAGGGAGAGTGTGGTTTTTCTCCCGCGGCAGCCAAGGAGGTAAGGGAGGTGTGGAGGGAGAGGAAACTTCTGGCGTTCCGAGTTCGCGTGCACGCGAACTCGCATGGTGTCTCTCCCTCCACATATAGCAAAAATATTTAGTTGATTATAACATTAAGTATCGACCAATCAACCTAAATCCAGCGTATACGCACCGTGCTTCTCCATAGTCTTATGGAACTCCGTAAAACGCTGACGAGCATCTTTTGTCCACAAACAGCGCGGGAATCTGACACGGTGAAATTGAATCACCGTGGCGGGCGTTGTATACATACGGATGTATGGCGGATCCGCATAAGCATCGCGTTCGCCGACGCCGCGTCCGCTGGCCGAACGACAGTCATCAAAGTCAATCCACTCCGGGGATGCGGGATCGCCGAAACGGATTCCGCTGTCTGTGATTTCCAGAATCGCATCGTCGGTGAGGATGCGAGGTGTCGCTTCCTTCATTTTACTTCAAATGTGCCTTTTTGTAATTCATCAGGCATCCTTCCAGGATGATCTCCCGCTCGTTGTCGGTCAGACCGCGGACGTACAGCATCACGTCCGCCACTTCACCGCCCTGACGGATCACCTTGGCGGGGAATTCCTCGATTCCCGCGGCGATCTTCTCCCGCACGCCGGGAACGAATACATAGTCCCCGTCCTCATAGGGGAACGCCGCGTCCGCGTCCAACGTGAAGGGCAGAATACCCCAGTTGATGCAGTTGGAGCGGTAGCGCTTCGTGGCAAATTCGTAGCAGATATTGGCCATACCGCCCAGCACTCGCTGGCAGGACGCTGCCTGCTCACGGGCCGATCCGTCACCCGGCTTCATGGCGAATACGCAGGAACCAAACTGAGTGGATCCCGCGTCCGCCCCCACCTTAGAGAGCACATCGGCGATCTCCGCGGGCACATGGCCGGCCCGGCGATCCGCTTCCAGCGCGGCGCAGGCCTTGGAGCGGCCCACGTATTCGGGAACACGGCGGGACAGAGCCAGCTCCGCCAGGCGGAGGGGATTGGAACGGTAGGAGGAGGATTCCCCGGAGGGGATCAGCTCATCCGTGGTGGTCACGGGATCCCGGATCACCGCCGCCAGCTTCACGAGCAGATTGTCATGGAGCGCGAACATCTCCGGCCAATCCTTGATATTGGGGCCCAGAATCAATTCCGTTTCCGGCTGGGGATGACCGTATCCACGGTACACCCGCTTCTCATACACGCCGGAATCAAAGGCGTAGGGGCGATGCTGGGGTTCGTATTCGATATCCGTGGCCGCCGTGATCACACCGCCGTTGGCGGCCGTGGCCGCAATGGAGCGGGCATCCATCAGAGCCACCGCGGAGAACTGGCCCTCGCCGGGCTTGGAACCCTCGCGATTGGGGAAGTTACGGGTGGTATGACGGAGGGACAATCCGTTGTTGGCGGGCACGTCGCCCGCACCGAAGCAAGGTCCGCAGAAGGAAGGCTTGATCACCGCGCCCGCCTCAAGCAACGCGGCGCTGTCGCCGTTGCGGGTCAATTCCAAAGATACGGGAACAGAGGTGGGATACACGGACAAGGAAAAGTATCCGTCCCCGCAGGACGCGCCCCGGAGGATGTCCGCCGCCTCATCGATATTCTCATAGATACCGCCGGCGCATCCGGCGATGATGCCCTGATCGGCGTAGACTTTTCCGTCCTTCACCTTGGAGGTCAGATCGGGGGTGGACTTGGGGAATCTCGCCTTGGCGTCCGCCTCGATCTTCGCCAGGATCTCCTCCGCGTTCGCGACAAACTCATGGATCGTATAGGCGTTGGAGGGGTGGAACGGCAAAGCGATCATGGATTCCATCTTGGACAGATCGATCTCGATCATGGAATCGTAGTAGGCCACCTTGCCCGGCTTCAGTTCTTTATAATCCGCGCCGCGGCCGTGGGTTTCATAGAACTTCTTAATCTCTTCATCGGTTTCCCAGATGGAAGTAAGGCACGTGGTCTCCGTGGTCATCACGTCGATGCCGCAGCGGAAATCCGCACTGAGGGATTTCAGGCCGGGGCCAACGAATTCCAGCACCTTGTTCTTCACAAATCCACTCTCAAAGGTGGCACCCACGAGAGCGATAGCCACGTCGTGGGGGCCGATACCCCGGCGGGGCGTGCCCGTCACGTACACCAGCACCACCTCGGGGGCGGGAATATCCCAGGTGTCCTTCAGCAGCTGCTTCGCCAGCTCGGGTCCGCCCTCGCCCACGCCCATGGTGCCCAGCGCACCGTAGCGGGTGTGGCTGTCGGAACCGAGGATCATGCCGCCGCACTTGGCCAACTCCTCACGGGCGAAGGAATGGATCACGGACTGATTGGCCGGCACATAGATGCCGCCGTACTTTTTGGCGGCGGACAAACCGAACACGTGATCATCCTCGTTGATGGTACCGCCCACGGCGCACAGGCTGTTGTGGCAGTTGGTCATAGCATACGGCAGGGGAAATTCCTTCATGCCGGATGCCCGGGCGGTCTGGATGATGCCCACGTAGGTGATGTCGTGGGACACCATGGCGTCAAATTTGATTTTCAGATTCTTCTCGTCGCCGCTGGTGTTGTGAGCGGCCAGGATGCCGGCGGCCATGGTGTTTTTCCGTGCCTCGCAGGCAGGCATATCATGGGAGTGGCGCACTTCCCCGTCCACCAGGTATACGCCGCCGTTATGTAACGTGATCATTCTGCATGAATCCTTTCAGCAAAATTCATTTTTTACTTATTATTATACTGTAACAGGCACATTTTGTCAAGACGATGGGGCCAAAATTGCAAAAGTGGTTTTTTCAAAGGGGAGTGGGAATAATTCCATTTCCCGGATTTTGCACAAAAAAGCCGCCGGCGGATGCCGGCGGCTTTTGATCCGATTATTTCACGATTTTGATTTCGGTCTCCCAGGACGGGTAGGGGCTGACCGGCACATCGAACACCGTCAGACCGGCGTGTACGCCCGTCTGCTTGGTAAATCCGCTGGAGCCGGCGATACCGATCACGTCATCCTTGGCCACGGTGTCGCCCACCGCTACCTTGATCTCGCTCAGGTGGCTGTACCAGCTCTTCAGGCCGTAGCCGTGCTCGATCACGATGGTGTTGCCGCCCAATTCGGTATATCCCGCGAAGAGGACCTTACCGTTATTGATGGCATAGATGGACGAGCCGGAGGAGGTAATGTAATCCACGCCCTCGTGGGTGTAGGTCACGCCGTTCACCAGGATCTTGCGGCTGTGGCCGAAGCCGGTGGTGATAACACCGTCATAGGTGCTCTTCTGGCGCACGGCCTCGGAGAACAAGCCGTCCCACAGGCGGGTAGGCGATGCGGATGTGACCACATCTGCCATAGCATCCTTGAAGTCTGCCATGCTCTTCTCGGAGCGGGTGGCGTTGACGATGGACGCGGAGATATCGTAATTGAACAGACGAACGGGACGCTGGGTCACATTCAGCGTCAGATTCTCGGTAACGCCGCCATACTTCACGGTGAAGGTGTACTCGCCCGCCTTCAATTCACAGCGGATCGGGATCAGAGCCACCGCAATGCCATCCTCCACGAAGAAGGTGGGGGTGTAGCCGATATCGGGGCTGGACGCGAAGGTGATCTTCGCCGGATCCGTCACGTTGGTGGCGGAGATGACGGTGAACTCACCGGTCTGGATTTCCGTCTCGCCCAGATAGAAGGCGGCGGGAGCGGAGATATCCGCGGTAAATACGTAATTCATCTCGCCGAAGTAGTCCCGGGTCTTGTCCTCGTACCACTTGGCAGTGATTTCCACCGACAGCTTGGTGCTCTTATCGATGGACAGCGCGCTGATCTTGTCGTACTGATCGTTGAACTTCACCTCGCCGGTGGCCACATCCGACACCTTCACATTGAAGTTATCGGGTGCCACGGAGAACACCAGATCGAGACCGCCCTCCAGAGACAGCGTCTGGGCGTCCTGGGACACGGCGGGGGTATTATCCACAAAGTTGCCGGAGGTATTCTTATATTTCCACTGGGCGGTTACCGGAAGCAGCGTAGGCTGGCCGGACACATACAGTGTGGGCACATTGGCCGCGGTGTACAGGCTGACCGCATAGCGGCTCTGGATGAACTTCTCCGCCTGCTCCTTGTCGATGCGGTAAGCATCACCGGACTCGTCCAGGTAGTATGCCTCCGATGCATCGGTGGAGAAATAATACTGATAATCCGCCTTCTTCTGGGAACTGTTCATGGTCACCTTGAAGAAGGGTGTACCCACCAGAGGATCGGGCAGCGAACTGATTTTCTCCGCCGATTCGTTCATATCCAGAAAAAGCTGAATCACATCGTCATCGCTGTCCGATGCTCCCTTTTCAAAGGTGAACTCGGTGCCTGCCAGGTCCGAAACGGACACGACACGCACGTTTTTATCGGAAACAGGCTCCCGATTGGTGGTGTTATAGGAAATGATCGCCACCAACGAGGGAATAAAGATCGCGACGGCGCACAAAATCGCCAGAATTTTCGATTGTATTTTCATATGACGGATTCCTTTCTGCATTTTGCAGTAATCTGCCAAGTATATATACCTATATTATAAATGGAAATCCGCCGAAAATCAAGACCTTTCGCATCTATGCGCAAAAGTTCCTTATTTTGCGCGGCGATTTCCCTTGGGATTTCCCCGCCGACCGCCGCCGCGGCGATTGGATCCGGGGCGTTTGCCCCGATGCTCCCCGTGGCCGGATCGCTTGGAGGATTCCCCCCGCTTGCCGCCGAAGGATTTTTTCTCCCCGACGTGGGATCGGCCGTGCCGCTTCTGGGCGGTCGGTGCCTTTTCCTCCGCGATTGCCTCAGAGGGCTCCAGATCGATGCGGCCGGTGGCCACCTCGGCCTGAGCCACGCGCACACGGATGGGATCCCCCAGGCGGTAGATGCGGCTGCCCGCCCGGAGAGTCATGGTCATCTCGTTATACACGGCGGTGTCCCGGCGGGAGAACAGCAGCTCCACGGGGATCAGTCCCTCAAAGAGCTTCTCCGTCCGCACGAAGATGCCAAAGGAGCAAACGGAGGAGATCACTCCGTCAAATTCCTCGCCGATGTGAGCGGAGCAGTACTGGGCCATGTACAGATCCTCGATCTGCCGCTCCGCGGTGACAGCCCGGACCTCCGCCTCGCTGCTCACCCGTGCGCTCTCCGCCGGATGGGCGGGACGCCGCTTGGACGGATCCAGCGAATGGGAGATGGCCCGATGGACGAACAGATCGGGATAGCGGCGGATGGGGGAGGTAAAGTGGCAGTACAGAGGCAGAGCCAGGCCGTAGTGGCCCGCCGGCTTCTCGTGATATTTTGCCTTGGCCAGACTGCGCAGCATCACCCCGGACACCACCTCGGCGATGTCCTTTTCCTTGGCCTGCTCCAGCACCTGTCCCAGGCGGCGGGGGGACACGCCCTCCGTAACGCCGGACACATCCAGATCCATATTGTGGGCAAATTCCGCGAAGGCGCGGATCTTCTCCGGCAGAGGATCCTCATGGATGCGGTACAGGCAGGGCAGTCCCCGGCCATTCAACCAGGTGGCGGCGGCCACGTTGGCGGCCAGCATGAACTGCTCAATCAGCATCTCCGCCTCGCCTCGCTGACGGGGAACGATATCCACAGCGATGCCCTTGTCATCGAGAAGGATCTTCGCCTCGGTGCTCTCCAGATTCAGCTGGCCCCGCACATCAGCCGCGCGGCGCAGAACGCCGTACAGCGTCTGCATATGGAAGAGCATATCCAGAACCGGTGCATACTTGGCCGCAAAAGCGGAATCCCGACCATTTTCAAAGAGATCGTTGACCTCCGTATACACGCCCCGCACATCGGAGCGGATCAGTGTTTTCTTGAAATCGTAGGCGGTGGGATTGCCCGCCGCATCGAAGTCGATGATGGCCGTCAGAGCCCACCGATCCTCCCCGCCGTTCAGGGAGCAGGATCCGTTGGACAGGGCCACCGGCAGCATGGGCACCACTTTATCCACGAAATACACGGATGTGCCCCGGGCGTAGGCCTCTCTGTCCACCTCGCCGCCCTCTTTTACATATTCGGATACATCGGCGATGTGAACATACAGACGCCAGCCGTCCGCCAGCTTCTCCAGGGAGATGGCGTCGTCCAGATCCTTGGCGTCGGCGCCGTCGATGGTCAGGGTGGGCAAATCGCGCAGATCGGTGCGTCCGGCCTCCGTGATGGGCCGGGATGCCATGTCCTCCGCCTCCCAGATCACCTCGTCGGAGAAGTGGGTAGGCACGCCATTTTTGTGCAGAATGGCGGCGTAGTTGGCCTCTTTCGTGTCGGCACGGCCGAACACGGCGGTAATGAATCCCTCCGGGGGAACGATAAATTCGCCCCGGCGGCGTTTGCCGTAATCCGTGATCCGCACGGCCACCTTATCGCCGGGCCTGGCCTGTGCCAGATCCGTGCCCCGCACGGAGATCTCCGTGTGCAGCTTTTCGTTATCGGGGCGCACGATGCCGTGGATTCCCTGCAGGTACAAGGTACCGATCACCTCGGTATTTCCCCGTTCCAGGATCTTCGTCACCTGACCCTCGTTGCCCCGGGTGTATCCCGCCTCACCCCGGCGGAATTTGTGTACCAGGACGGTGTCCCCCGTCATGGCGCCCATGGTGTCATCGGGCGCAATAAAAATATCCTCTTTTCCGTTTTCCTCCAGGATCTCGGCGAAGCCGAAGCCCCGGCCGCTGTCACTGAAACGGCATTTGAATAACAGTTCGGATGCCATAGTTTTCCTCCGTAGATTATGTCCAAAAAAAGCGCTTTTGGGAAGTGTGCCCAAAAGCGCAGTTTTTATTAGCTTTTGCGATTAGTGCTCGTGGCCTTCGTGATTATCCTCGTTCTCGCCGGAAGCATTTTCACCCTCATTGGTGTCAGCCGGATCGGTGATGCCTGCATCGTCACCGCTGTCAACGGTATCTACCACATCGGAAGGATCCTGATACTCATAGTTATCCTGAGATGCCAGATGGGTGACGTGCATAGCAATTACGAGAACAGCAAAAACAACAGCCAGAATGGTAGTGGCGGTTGCCAGCTTCTTCTGCTTGGTGGCTGCCTTGGATTTACCGAGGAATGTATCTGCGCTGCCGCCGGAGATGGCGCCGGACAGACGATTGTTCTTACCTTCCTGCAAAACAACAGTGACAACCAGAGCAACGGCTACCAAAAGAATAATGATGCCAAGGAATGTTTCCATACTAAACCTCCACGCCGGTCAGGCCGGCTTCATAATACAGCGGGCGGGCTTGTCTGCCCTGCCGCATGGTAATCGATAAAAAATCAGATGCTTAATTATTGTATCACAAGCGGACGCGGTTTGCAATAGGTTTTTTGGGATTTTTTCATTCTTTTCAAAGAAAGAGGGGATTTTCCTGCCCATTTACCGCCCAAGACACCCAAACACCACGTTCCGCAGGGCCGCCATGA
Organism: Clostridia bacterium; assembly: GCA_017468385.1. Lineage (GTDB taxonomy): Bacteria > Bacillota > Clostridia > Oscillospirales > CAG-272 > SIG701. The sequence goes on along the minus strand of JAFUIQ010000003.1, from coordinate 55,415 downwards.
CCCGCTCCTCGTGGGCATTCATCACATGCTGGGCGTAGAACACCGCCGTGCGGGAGGAGGGATCGATGTACACCGCGCTGCCCGCGGCACCGCCCCAGCCGAATTCCCCCACGGGGGAAAGGGATCCGGACACGCCGGGTGCGGTGTGCACGCTGACACCCAAACCGTAACCCCGGCCCTCCATGCCTTCCCATGTAAAGGAGCGGGCCTGCGTCTGTGACAGGCCATTCTGCCCCATCAGCTCCACCGCGGCGGCGGACAGAATCCGCACGCCGCCCTCACCGACGCCGCCGTTCGCCAGCATATCGGCGAAGCGGATGTAATCCTCCACGGTGGAGACCATGCCCCCGCCGCCGCTGTCGTATTCCTCCCCGAAGATGAAGGGATTGCTCCGATCGATCTCGTGGGGCTTCTTTGTCACGTCGTTATACCGGTACTGCGCCGCCATATCGGATGTGTCCGCCCCCGCGTGGAAGGAGGAATGCTCCATCCCCAAGGGGGAAAAGATCACCCGATGCACATAGTCGCCAAACCGCTCCCCGGAGACTGCCTCCACCAGCGCCGCCAGCACATCGTGGCAGAAGCCGTACTGCCACCGATCGCCGGGGTCAAAGGAGAGCGGCTCCCGGGCCATGGCCCGGGCAATCTCTCTCGTGGGGGCACGGCCGCCCGTTTCCCGGATGGCTTCCCTCAGGGCGGGCATGTGGATATTGTACGTCATCCCCGCCGTCATCTGAAACAGATCCCGGATCCGTATGGGTGTTTCCGCCGGGCGGAGGGTGGGACAGCCGCCGGGCTTCCGATCCGCCACCTGCATATGCTCATACTCCGGCAGATACCAGAACAGCGGATCCCCCAGGCGGAACGCCCCCGCTTCCAAAAGCGTCAGTGCCGCCGCACAGGTGACAGGCTTGGTGGCGGAGTACATAAAATACCGGGTGTGGGGATGATGCCGCTTGCCGGCGTCCACGTCGATATACCCGCCCTGCCGGCGGTAGACTTCCTTATAATTTATATGGACCGTGCAGTCGTACATGGGCAGTCCGCTTCCCAGAAGGGATTCCAAATACCGATCCAAAAGGGTGAAATCCATCACTGCACCTCCCATACCTTCTCATATCCCACCCGCTTCGCGCCGTCATCCGGCCCGCCGTGGAGATAAATGATCCCGCAGTACACAAAACCGTGCTTCTCCAGCATCCGCCGCATGGGGATGTTTCCCTCATGGGTATCAATGCGCACGGAAGCAAATCCCCCGGCGCGGGCTTCGGCAAAAATCTGCTCCATCATCTGCGTGCTGACGCCCCGTCCCCGCCAATGCTGTGCCACCGTTACCCGATGGACCGCCGCGTAGGGCGTGCCGTCCGTTTGCCATGCCCCGTCGAAGATCTGATCGTAATCCCGCTCCCCGTCGGTGAGGAAGCTGTAGGCGGCCACGATGACGCCATCTTCCTCCGCCACCCGGCCGATGCCCTGCATCACATCCTCGGCGGCGTTGTCGCCGCTGGGCACGCCCCTCTGCCACTGATCGATCCCCAGGGCGGCCATGGACACCCTTGCCGCGTCAAAGAGCGCGGCAATCTGCGGTACATCCTCCGGGCGGGAATGACGGAATATCATACGAAACACCTGCTTTTCTTCCATATCTATGCCTGTATGATAGCACATCGGGGCAAAAATGTCAATTATTCCCCCGCCGCCATGAAATATTTACAAATCACCTCCTTTACAAGGGGGAATTTGTGCTGTATAATAGGAATACAGCATATACTGTAAAAGCGATGATCGGAAAGAATCGGACAGAGTGCCCGCCAAAGAGAGCTGCCGCCATGGGCTGAAAGCGGCATCGCGTGCCGTCCGGCTGTGCATCCGTGAGCCTGTTCTGCGAAGCTTCGGCGTGAGTGGGACACGTAATCCGGCGTTAACGGAATCAAAGATCCAATAAGAGTGGAACCGCGCGCCGTCGCCTCTTGCCTACCAGGAGGGATGGCCTTTTGTTTTATTTGAGGTAAATCATGAAAGAAAACTGTATCCATATCCACATCCATGTCCCGAAGGAGGCGGCATCCCATACCGCCAAAAAACTCCGCCGCCTGTACCGCTCCGCGCTGGCCTTTGCCGGGGAGATCCGGCGGGATATCGATGCCATCTGCGAGCGGGACCCGGCCGCCCGCTCCCGCACGGAGGTACTGCTCCTCTACTCGGGACTCCATGCGCTGATGCTGTATCGGCTGTCCCACGCGCTTCACATCCACAAGAAATACTTCGCCGCCCGGCTGATCAGCCAGGGAGGTCGGTTTCTGACCGGCATCGAGATCCATCCCGGCGCCCGGATCGGCGAGGGACTGTTCATCGACCACGGCTCCGGCGTGGTCATCGGCGAGACCGCCATCATCGGGGACAACTGCACCCTCTATCAGGGCGTCACCCTGGGCGGTACCGGCAAGGAAACGGGCAAACGCCATCCCACCCTGGGCAACGGGGTGCTGGTGGGTGCCGGTGCCAAGCTGCTGGGCAATTTCACCGTGGGCGACAACGCCAAAATCGCTGCGGGCGCGGTGGTTCTGGGCGATGTGCCCGCCGACACCACCGCCGTGGGTATCCCCGCCCGGGTGGTCAAACGATCCGGCAAGCGGGTGTGCGACGAGTTCGACCAGACCCACATCCCCGATCCCGTATCCCAGGAACTGTGCAAACTTTCCGTGAAGCTCCAGATGCTGGAGGACAAAATCAAGGAAATCGAAAACATCACTCCCGACGAAAGGACGGATAAATAACTATGCGATGTCCCCACTGCCATACCGATAATTACGAGGGCGCAAAATTCTGCCTGTCCTGCGGCTGTCCTCTGCCCCGGGAATCCCAGGCCAAGAAATTCTTTATGGCCGCCCTCCACGCCTGCCTGTATGTGGCCTTGTTTATGGGCATACAGTTCCTGGTATCGTTTTTCTACAGCTTTTTCCTCTCCTTCAGCATGATGGCTCCCCATCTTCTGAGCGGCAGCGACCTGGGGGATGACGCGGTGATGGCCATCACCGAGGATATCGTCCGGATCGTCAATAACAATCTGCACACCATGATGCTCCTCTCCGGACTGCTCACCATTCTCACTTTGGTGATTTCCTTCCGCTTGCGGAAGAAGTCCCCCACCGAGGAGATGCATATCCGCAAAATTCCCCTGCTCCGCGCCCCCTGGTGCGTGGTGTTCGGCGTGGCCCTGCAGCCGGTGACCAATCTGCTGCTCAATTTTCTCCCCACTTCCCTTCTGATGGATTTCGAGGAGCAAAACGCCCTGGCCGACGCCGCCGGCCCTCTGGCCATGGAGATTTTCAACGTGGTCATTCTGACCCCCATCGTGGAGGAGCTGATCTTCCGCGGCCTGGCCTTCACCCGGCTGCGCCGGGGTATGAGCACCGCCCTCGCCGTGCTGATCTCCTCCGCTTTGTTCGGTGCGGTCCACGGCCACCTTGTTTCCTTCCTGTACGCCTCCGTTCTGGGCGTCGCCCTGGCCTGGCTCATGCGGAGAAACAACGACTCCGTCATCGCCCCCATTTTGTGCCACGCCGGCTTCAACGGCGGCAATTATCTGCTGCAGGCCCTCTTGGGTGATACGGACAACCCGCTTTTGTTCTTCTCCGTTACCCTGGCCTCCGCCGCCCTTCTGGTGCTGAGCGGATTCATGATCCTCCGTCCCATCCCCGCCGGCGACATGCGGGAATAATCAAAAACAAAGACATCCCGAAAGGACAGACATATGAAACTGTATAACTCCCTGACTCACGAGAAAGAAGAATTTATCCCCCACGAGCCCGGCAAGGTGAAGATGTACACCTGCGGCCCCACCGTCTACCACTTCGCCCACATCGGCAACCTCCGCTCCTACATCATGGAGGACGTCCTCGAAAAATACCTCCGCTACGCGGGATGTGATGTGACGCGCGCCATGAACATCACGGACGTGGGCCATCTGACCAGCGACGCGGACACCGGTGAGGACAAGATGCTGAAGGGTGCCAAGCGGGAGAAAAAGACCGTTATGGAGATCGCCCGCTTCTACACGGACGCATTCTTTGCGGACTGCGCGAAGCTGAACGTGAAGCGTCCCGACATCGTGGTGCCCGCCACCGACTGCATCGCGGATTTCATTAAGATGATTGAGGATCTGCTTGAGAAGGATTACGCCTACATCTCCGGCGGCAACGTGTACTTTGACACCTCCAAGCTGGAGAAATACTACGTATTCAACAATTTTGAGGCGGAGGATCTGGAAGTGGGCGTCCGCGAGGGTGTGGAGGAGGATACCAGCAAGCGGAACAAGACCGACTTCGTGCTCTGGTTTACCAAATCCAAGTTCGACGATCAGGAACTGAAGTGGGACAGCCCCTGGGGCGTGGGATATCCCGGCTGGCACATCGAATGCTCCGCCATCAGCGTGAATCACCTGGGTGAGTATCTGGACATCCACTGCGGCGGCATCGACAACGCTTTTCCCCACCACACCAACGAAATCGCCCAGTCTGAGGCTTATCTGGGCCATCCCTGGTGCAATTACTGGTTCCATATCCTCCACCTGAACACATCCAGCGGCAAAATGAGCAAATCCAAGGGCGAATTTCTCACCGTGTCGCTGCTGGAGGAGAAGGGATACGATCCCATCGTGTACCGCTTCTTCTGCCTCCAGTCCCATTATCGCAAGTCCCTGGTCTTCTCCTGGGAGGGCCTGGACAACGCCGTGACCGCCTACGACAAGCTGATTGCCCGCATCGCGGCACTGAATCCCGAGGACAAATCCACCGCGGACGGCGAGGCGGCAGATGCCCTGCGCGCCACTTTCCGCGAGGCTATGGACAACGATCTGAACACATCCCTGGGCGTTACCGCCTTGTACGATGTGCTGAAGGCATCCATTCCCGATGGAGCGAAGCTGGCTCTGCTCGCGGAGTTTGACGCGGTGCTGTCTTTGAATCTGCTCACCGCCGCGGAGCGTGTTCGCGAGGAAAATGCCGCCCCGAAGGCAGACGGCGCCCTCACCGAAAAGATCGAATCCATGATCGCCGAGCGTGCCGCCGCCAAGAAAGCGAAGGATTACGCCCGGGCCGACGCCATCCGGGCCGAACTCACCGCTATGGGAGTGACCTTGAAGGACACCCCCACCGGCACGGAATATACGATTGGATAAGAGACGGGGACGATACCAAAAAGTCCCCCGCACCCCTCAAAACTTGCATCACAAAAAGGCTGTTGCGAAAGTGAGACGTTCTTAGCGGAGAAATCACCATAACGTAAAATTCCCACAGACCAATCAAACGGTTTGTGGGAATTTTCATTTTATAAGTTGGAGAAACGGCCCAACCAAGCCTTCTCCGGTGGGAGAAGGGGGACCACGAAGTGGTGGATGAGGTGTTACCTCACAGGCTTAAGATCACTATAGTCCAATCCAAGATGCTGCAATATGTCCGCTGTAACAGTATTGAAATTGTTTTGTATACTATCGTTGGAATATCGTAAAACAATTATCTCCCAAGAAGATAAGGCTGCGTCTCTTTGTTCGTCTGCCTCTTTATGTCCGGATAACAGGTGCTGTCTGCCGTCCACCTCAATTACGATCTTCTTTTCCGCTATGTAAAAATCAACTATATAGTTTTCAATATTATGCTGACGTCTGACGTTATATGGCAATCTTTTAAGAAAATCATACCACAGATGCTTTTCTTCGGGCGTCATATTTTTTCGTAGCGTTCGAGCGTTTGAGACGAGTTTTTTGTTGTATGGTATCATTTTGACTCCTCATCCACCGCTGACGCGGTCCCCCTTCTCCCACAGGAGAAGGCTTTTTATAAGTTCAACGTTCTCTTGTATAGGTTTTGTCCCATCAAGTCTAATGACTTTCTGCGACAGTGCTTTCAGCCAATCCTCAATCTTTTCCGGAGTTCTTTTTTCTGCGAACGCAAAAAACTTTTCTTCTTGCTCGTACATATCTCCGCCCGGAAGGACTCTGTCGCCGAATTTATCAATAGCTCTTTGCCTGATCCTTTTCATTCTAACATCAAGGAGAACGTCAAGGTATACCACAAGAGTGTAATTTTCATTGATCTCCGGAGTCATATTTCCATTAACGGCAGAAAAAACGAAACAGGGATTTTTCTTTATATCCTCTAAAAGCAAACGTTCAACTTCTTCTTTCGTTCTCGATGAAGCATACGGATTTTGTGCAGAAGTAAAATAGTATTGCTCTATATCCATATGTGTAAAGTTTAATTCTTTGGCAAGCGCACCGGCAAGTGTCGTTTTACCACTTCCGTTCAGTCCGCATACGCATATTCCGCACTTCATACCATACCCCTCATTTATCGCCAGTTTCGCATTTGTATTACAAATGCATCGGGCTACGCTCATATCCCATTATAGCACAAAAACCGCAGAAAATCAATCTGCGGTTTCTGTACTTTTTGCAATTACTCCGTTAAGAGTATCACGCCAAAGCGACAGCCTTTTTCTTATGCTTTTTTATCCTCCGTCAGGCGGATGATCCACTTGCGGTGCAGAAAATGCCGCACGCAAAGGGCCCCTTTCAATATATCCTCGCTGGCGAACATAATCACCACGATCCAGATGAAGGGCAGATGCAGAACCAACCCTGCCAGAGCCACGCAGGGGATGCCCACCAGGTACAAGGTACCGATCTCGAAGATGCATCCCGTTTTCGTATCGCCGCCGGCGCGGAAGATGCCGCACACCGCTGTGTAGGGGATCATGCGCAAAGCCAACCAGCATCCGTAGAACAGAAGCAGGGCCGACGCCGTGGCCCGGGAACCCTCCGTTTCGATGGCGAACAAGGAGAGCAGCGGATTGCGGACCAGAATGAGGATCCCTCCCAGCACCAATCCCATAAGAGGCGTGGCAATGAGGAACCGCTTGGCGGTCTGATAGGCCTCCTCCGTCTCTCCCCGGCCCACGGCCTTGCCTACCAGGATGGCCGCCGCGTGGCAGATACCCACGAAGAATACAAAGAACAGCTGCTGCACCGTTTCGTACAAAGAATAACCGGCATATTCCTCCGTGCCCTGCCGGGCCAGCACCATGACATAGATATTCGTACCGACGGCCCACATGGTCTCGTTGAGGAACACAGGAGCCGCGGTCTTGAAAAACTTGCTCACAAAAGCACCGGACAGAGCGAAATATTCCTTGAACTTCGCCCGCACGGGATTGTCCCCAAAGGTGAGGAACACAAATACCACCAGCGCCTGCGCCACACTGCCCGCCAGAGTAGCCACCGCCGCACCGCGCACGCCCAGGGCGGGGAATCCGAGGTGGCCGGAGATCAGGCAGTAGTTGAGGGATGTGTTTACGACCACGCTGATGAGGGACGAGATCAGCGGCACGGACACCTTCTCCGTGGCCCGCAAGGCCGCACAGCTGACCTGGGAATACATAATAAACGGCACCGCCAGGGCCAGAACCGTCAGATAATCCGCCGCCAGCGCGGCCACATCCGCCTCCGGTCCGAACAACCGGACGCAGAATGCGGGGGCCAGTCCCAAAAGAAGAGCGTACAGCACCGCCAGGGCCATGGACGAAATCAGCGCCGTGCCGTAGGTACGGTGGATGCCCCGCCGGTCATTGACGCCCCAGAACTGGGAGATCAACGTAGCCGATCCGGAGCAGAATCCGAAGGACATAACATTCAGAAGAAACGTGAATCGGCCGGCCACGCCCACCGCCGCCACAGCGGTATTGCCCAGGGGCACGATCATGGCCGTATCGATCAGCGACGCACAGGATGTAAGCAGATTCTGCATGGCGATGGGAAACGCCAGCGCGATGGCCATGGGCCAGAATCCCGCTTTTACAGACCGTTCCATATTGCCGCCTCCTTATATACACAAATAACGATAGATATTATAGCATAGATTTTCCCCCTTGAAAAGGCCCTATTGCAAAGGAAATGGCTTCTATAAAATCCAAACGGAACTTTTTGCGGCATTGTCCGTCCAATGGGGCACTTGATATTCTTTCGCACCTATGGTACAATATACCCATCCCCTAATCAAATTCCCGGGAGGATAGATCATGAATCAACCCAAAAAAAGACGTACGCCTTCACAACGTCCTGTTCCCCTTTTGGATGCTGCTTCTGTTTCCACAGGTATGGCTGATTGTTCTGCCCGGAAACTTTCTGATCGACAGCCTTGTTCTGCTGATCAGTATGCTGGTGTTGAAAATCGGAGATAAAAAGCAGTGGTACATAAAATACATTTTCCCAATTTTTGCCTTTGGTATGCTTTCGGACATCATCGGCGCCGCCTATATGCTGCTTATGATGATCGGATTCGATATGGGCCGGATGGGGGATGAATGGTATCTGACGGTCCCGGCACTCCTTTTCTCGGCGGTTTTGATTTTTGTTTTCAACTACTTTATTACGTTCCGCAAAACCGAGCGGAAACTGCGGCTCAAACTATCCCTCATTTTTGCGATTGTCACGGCTCCGTATACATTTCTGGTGCCATCCAGCTGGCTGTATTAAGGCCAAACAGAGGCTCCGCCTGTGGGTGGGGCCTTTTTTTCCGCGGATCCGTTTCCCACGGAATTGGGAAAATCCCTTTTCAGAGGGGATCCTTTATGATATAATGACCTCAAAGGGATCATTCCTCACGAAAAAGGAGTTCGCCATGCTGCCCACCCTCACCGATCTGATCCGGGACGGCGGTTTCGTCTGTCCGGACTGTCATAGAAAACACGATATCGATTTGAAGCATCTCCACCTGTGCCGGGGGGCCGTGGCCCATCTGCCCGGGGAAATCCGCCGGGCCGGCGGCACGCGGGTGTTTCTTCTGGCCGATCCCAACACGTGGGCCGCGGCGGGCCGGCAGGCCGCCGATTTACTCATCGGTGCGGGCATCCCCGTGAATGCCTGCGTACTGGCCGACAGCCATCCCGCCCCGAACGAAATCACCCTGGGCGACGCGGCCATGCATCTGACCCCCGAGGATGACATCATCCTGGGCGTGGGCGGCGGCGTCATCAACGACACCGCCAAAATGATCGCCCACGTCTCCCGCCGCCCCTATGTGTATCTGCCCACCGCTCCCTCCATGGACGGCTTTGCCTCCGCCACCGCTTCCATGGACTGCCGGGGGCTGAAGCGATCCCTCCCCTCCGCCGCGGCGGTGTCCGTCATCGCGGATACGGAGATTCTGGCCGCCGCCCCCACCCGCATGATCCGTGCGGGCATCGGGGACATGGCCGCCAAATACATCAGCCTGGCCGAGTGGGAGTTGGGGCACATCGTCACCGGCGAATACTACTGCCCCACCATCGCCGCCATGGTGAAGGATTCCCTCACCCGGGTAATGGCCTGCGCCAAGGATGCTGTCCGGGGCGATCCGGACGCGGTCGGCACGCTGACCGAGGGACTGATCCTCACCGGACTGGCCATGCGGTGCGCCGGTGTATCCCGTCCCGCCTCCGGCGGGGAGCACTACATCTCCCACATCCGGGATATGCGATCCCTGGCCTACGGCACGCCCTTCGATCTCCACGGCATCCAGTGCGGCGTGGCGGTGCTGCCTGTACTGCGTCTGTACGCCGCTCTGCGGGAGATCACCCCCGATCGGGCCAAGGCGCTGGCCCACGCCCGGGCATTTGACTACGGCGAGCACGCCGCGGCTATGCGCCGCTTCATCGGCGAGGGGGCGGAGGCCATGATCGATCTGGAATCCCGGGAGGGAAAATACAACACCGACAAGCACGCTGCCCGGCTGGAGATCATCCTCTCCCGTTGGGAGGAGATCCTGTCTGTGATCGCCACCCTGCCCGCGGCGGAAGAGCTGGCAAAATTCTACCGCGCCATCGGCTTTCCCGATTCCCCCGCCGCCATCGGCATGGACAAAGACGAGGTGCTTGCCTCCCTCCGCTTCGCCGGGGATATCCGGGACAAATACGTCCTTCCCCGCCTGCTGTGGGATCTGGGGGAGGAGAATCTCATTTCCCTCTTGTAAAATCCGTCCCGATCCGGTATACTAATCAAAAACAAACGGAGTTACCGTATGCAATACTTCATCACTTTTCTGGAGGGGATCATCACCTTCATCTCCCCCTGCCTGCTCCCCATGCTGCCGGTCTATGTGTCCTACTTCGCCGGCGGCGGAGAGCGCACCACCCGCAAAACCCTCACCAACGCCCTGGGATTTGTCAGCGGATTCACCCTGGTGTTCGTCCTCATGGGCGCCCTGGCCGGCACTTTGGGCGGATTTCTCAAGCAGCACGGCAGGCTGCTGGATCTGATCACCGGGGCCATCGTGATCCTGTTCGGTCTCCACTTTCTCGGCGTATTCCGCTGGAACATCTTCCGCGGCATGAAAGCCGCCCGGCCGAAGGAGATGCATTTCTTCTCCTCCGCTCTCTTCGGCATGGTGTTTTCCGTGGGCTGGACGCCCTGCGTGGGCGCATTCCTCGGCTCGGCCTTGACCATGGCATCCCGGGAGGGAGAAGTTTTCCGGGGCATCCTCATGCTGCTGGCCTACTCCGCCGGCCTGGGCATCCCCTTTGTGATCAGCGCCGTGCTGATCGACAAACTGAAAACCACCTTTGATTTCATCAAAAAGCATTACCGCGTCATCAATACCGTCAGCGGCGTCCTCCTTGTGCTGGTGGGCGTGCTCATGATGACGGGATTATTCGGCGCATGGATTGCGTGGCTCAGCCAGGAGGTCGTATGAATCAGACAAAATTACTTGTTTTGCTTTTGGTTATGGTGCTGCTCATCGGCGGCGCGTGGGTGCTGTATGAGAATTACGGCGACAGCTATCAGCCTGATGTGCTCACCCCTGTCACCCCCGATGATACCACTCCGCCCGTCACCGACGATACCACACCCGCCGAGGATACAACAGATCCCGATGCCATCAAAGCCCCCGGCTTCACCGTGCAGGACGGGGACGGAAACGCCGTGTCCCTGTCTGACATGGTGGGCAAGCCGGTGATTGTGAATCTGTGGGCCAGCTGGTGCCCGCCCTGCAAGGCGGAAATGCCGGATTTTGAGACCGCGTACCGGGAGTACGGCGACACCGTCCACTTTATGATGATCAATATGACCGACGGATATCAGGAAACGGTGGAAAAGGCAAAATCTTTCATCGCCGATACCGGCTACACCTTCCCCGTGTATTTCGATACGGAATCCGAGGCCGCCATCGCCTACAACGCCACCTCCATCCCCGCCACGTACTTTATCGATGCCGAGGGGAACCTGGTGGTCTATGCCCGCGGCATGCTGGACGCGGCCAATCTGCAAAAAGGCATCGATATGCTGCTGGAAACCACGGAATAATTCACACAAAAATTGAAAAACCGACTTGCATTCCGCCACACGTTGTGGTATAATGATATCCGTTAACGGATATCATTCCATGGAGGCGTAGCTCAGCTGGTCAGAGCGCACGGTTCACATCCGTGAGGTCATGGGTTCGAGCCCCCTCGTCTCCACCAAAAATAAAACAGGGTCCATCGGACCCTGTTTTATTTTTGCGGATGCACATGGCGCGACGTACCCCACCGCCATGGTCGGTTACGGTTTGCGCTGTGCTGGCAAACATTCCCGCTGAACCTCGGCGCAAACCAGGGTTTAGAGCCCCCGGACACCCGAGTCCTTTGGACTCGGTTTTATTTTTGCGGATGCACACAGCGCGACGTACCCCACCGCCATGGGCGGTTACGGTTTGCGCTGTGCTGGCAAGTATTCCCGCTGAATTTTGGCGCAAACCAGGGTTCAGAGCCCCCGGACACCCGAGTCCTTTGGACTCGGTTTTATTTTTGCGGATGCACATGACGCGATGTACCCCACCGCCAAGGGCGGTTACGGTTTGCGCTGTGCGGACGGATCCTCCCTCCGATTTTTCCGCAATAATTCTTGGGGTCTGTTGAAATATACGGTACCTTATGGTATCATTTGTTATAAGATGACACATGTATGCCCATCATGCCTTGGTACCACCAGAGATAACCGCAAGTGGTACGCCATCGTGATGCGGGTATCCCGCCGGGTAGGAAGACGGTTTTGGACGAAGCGACAGAAGGCATACAGCAAAAATCTTTGATTGCATCCTTATATACACGCGAAATCATTATTCTGAAGGTGGATATGTATGATCCATATACTTTTTAAGACGACCGGCTCCTCTATTGTATATTCGGAAGGTACTGCACCGGATGCATACATCACTGTGGTTGAAGCCGGATTCGGACGCCAGGCGCCCGGTCATTCCTATCGGGAAAGCAGGAACTGCTATGTACTTCACTACGTTGTCTCCGGCAGCGGATTCTGCGGTGATCAAGTGCTCACCGCTCCATGCGGATTTTTGTTGACACCGGACGAGGATCATATGTTTTCCGTGGGAACATCACAGGAGGCCGGTGCCTGGGAGCACTACTGGATACTTTTCAGGGGGACAGGTGCGAAGGCATTGCTGGAAGGCGGTGGCTTTATACCGGTGCGAGGCGTGTTTCCCGTTCCATATATGGATCAAGTACTGGCAATCTTCCGCGACTTACACAACAAAGACTCGTATACCGACAAGCAAGATGTCCTGTATATGATTTCAAAACTGATGGAGCTGCTTTCTTTGCATGCATCCACATCAACTGCAATAAAAGCACCCGAAAAACGCATCCCGCAGCAGTATATTTCAAAAGCCATAGCGTATATCGAAACATCCTACCGGCACTCGCTGAGGGAAAAAGATATCGCCGATGCGGTACATGTATCGCCCAAGTACTTATACAAGCTGTTCCGCCGGGAACTGGGCAAATCACCCACCCAGTATTTGAGTGATTATCGCATGTATCGTGCCAAGTCTCTTTTGAAAACCACCGCCCTTTCTATTAAGGAAATTTCCGACAGCGTGGGTTTTCAAAATCCGGATTACTTCTGTCACGTTTTTCAGAAGTATACCGAGGGCGTGTCTCCCACGCAGTATCGCAAACAGATTCGCCGTGACAGCGAAACAAAACCCGAGGGTTAACCTCGGGTTTTCTGTTTATCGATAGTATCTTCCGGTGGATTTCAAGAAGTTGATCAGCATGATCGGCCAGTCGGTCTGAATGAAGTCAAAACCGCGATCGGCAAGCCATCCCCAGCCGATCTCCTCACTTTCGGTGAGTGCCGTGTCGTCGGAATGTCCGGCGCTGAGCTGATCCCTGTAATCGTAGATGATGGAATTCACCCACACCAGTTTTCCATCCTTGTGCATCTTTTCGATGAAGGCCGGACTGGCAACCTCACAGTCCTCAGATTTAAACAATACTTCCGCTCCGATATAATGGATGCTGCGCTGCATCAGGGATTCGTGAGCATCATGTGTATCGCGCACGATGGCCATAAAAGGAAGGTTCGGTGCTACTTCCTCAAGCACATGCAACACCTTATCGGAGAGGGTGGATTTGACGAGGATCTGGTCCTCCATCTTATGGCGGCGGATGGCCTCGGAGATCTCCTTCGGATGACCCCAAAATTTATCCACATTGATGTAGCACTTATCTTTGAAGGCTTCCAGAACTTCATCGAACGTGTTGATGCCAAACTGCGTTGCGGCACAGTCTGTGTTCACAAAGCGAAGATGTGCAATATCCTCGGATTTCATGCGGCTGATTCTGTCACGGTGAAACAGATGCCAGGGTTCCATGCCGGGATGGAACACAAACAGTTTTCCGTCCGCACTCATTTCCACATCCACTTCAATCATATCCGCTCCCTGCTTCAGGGCAATACCATAGGAAGCCAACGTATTGCAAGGGATATTCCCGCCGCAAGTGCCGCGGTGGGCAACAACGATCCTGTTTTTCTTTGCCGTTTCAAACAGATTAAAATTCATAAGAATACCTCCTGTTCGGCTTTACATTTTGCAGCGCAGGAAAATCGGAGGGATATTCCCCCTCCACTATCCGCGGAAATCCTGTATAAACGGGGCAAGATCCCCCGCTGTCATATCGGGGTAAAGGATCATAACGCGATCGTCGGAATCCATAATAAGATTGTACTTTACACTGTTGTAGGAATAATGATTATACGATGGTCGGTTATGCAGGTTTCTTTCACGAATCACTTCATAGGAGTTGGTCCACACAGTTGCTGTGGCGTTGATATGGGCATACATTCCTTCATTGCCGCCGTTATATCCGTGGTGCGCCAGCTGCACCACATCCGCCTTCAGTTCGCTTCCGTACAGTCGATCAAGCAGCATACATCCCGTGGAGGACATATCTCCGAGAATGATCATTTTTCCCCGGGGCATCGTGAGCATATAGACCACGCTGGACATATTGGTGTCCGTCATCTGCTTTTTGTACAGCGTTTCGTGGGTAAACAACACATCCAAAACAAGTCCTGCGTAGTTATAACTCTGCCCGGCGTGCGCGATTGCGATATTTGCCTCCGGATAGGATGCAGACAGAATCTGATGCATCTTCTCGCTGTATGACTTCATTTCGCGGGAAACCGTATCCGCATTATCCGGATTGTCTTTGTCGTATTCATCCGAATTCTTTCCGTAATAGGTTTCATACGCCGGGAAGTTGAAAATCGCACTTTCCAGCACCACGTCACCGGCATGCTTTTGGGTGAATCCGTAGAAACCGCCCAAGTGATCCGTATGGGGATGGGTAAAGATCCACGCGGCAATCACAGGCTTTCCCTCCAGCACATTCTGAGAGCAAAGCTGTTCGTAAATGATCTCTGTATGGATCTCCCGGTTCAATCCGCCGTCAATCATGAGAAATTTGCCGTCCTCAAGACGCACGAGAAATCCGCATTGGGCATGGATCAGAGACACCTGCGATGTGGTGACAGTCTCATACGCCGTGGCTTTTGGGGGAAGCGAGGAATTCTCTATGCTGTCCACAGCGATGGAGATATAGGACACACTTCCCGCACTTTCTCGCTGTATATCATTATACACCATATGGGAAAGAGTTACAATGGTGTGCCCGTCAAAATACGTGGAGAACTCGTGCGTTTTTACGCTTTTCTGCGTATACACCTCGTATCCTTCCGCCTCCAATTTCCTGCAGTAATCCGTGTAATCCTGCCGCTTTGCGTCATGAATCAACACATAGTAGGATTTATGTTTTTCAAAGGAATACCGCAGTTCCTCCGTTCCGCTTCCCTCGTATTTGGGCGGATTGCCGTAACCGGATGGAGCGACTATTCCCAAGGAGAATACCGGAACTTCTATATTGTTTTTGTCCGCATCACCCAGATTGGAAATCATTTTGATCAATTCAGCCGCACCGACAGCGATATTGCCGGTTATGGCGATATTCCCCTCGCTGTCGCTTTGCAGGCATGCGTTCAGATAATATGACTTATCCTGCGCGGACAGCGGGCGATTGGTAGCCCCTACAAGAATTTCTTTTCCGGAAGCGGGCTCGGAGTCACCGATTACTTTCAGATCCAAATCCGATGCGTAGTAGATGGCGTCACAGATAAAGCGCGCGTTTTCTTTGGCGGTTTTGTCATTTTCCGCATACACAATGGTATAATCGCTTTTACCGTCCGTCACCAGTGAACACACAGGAAAACTATCGCTTGTGTATTGAAATGTACTGTCCAAAAACATGCCCTCCTCGGTTATGATGGCAGATGTCATTAGTGTTTCCGCGGCAATGGAGTATAAATACGGATTGCTTGCAACAATCCATATCTGATTGTCGCTGACAATGATTGCATAACTGCTTGCAGGCAATGCATCCATAGCCGATTTGGCGGCGGGGTGTGCGGTTGATCCGATGTGAATCCGGGTGGAATTGTCCGTATCTTCCGCCCAGGCCTCTGACTCTGCGGGGATTGCAAGGCCATACCGGCTGCTGATTTCGTTTTCCATCACTTCAATGGCGTCCATAATGCACTTGTTTGCGGAGACCGGATACACAATACGAGCCTGTACTGCCCCGTCTGCAACCAAAGCTATCCTTTCGTTTTTTGTTTGACAGCCACTCAAACTAAGGCAGAGTACAGCCATAATGGCCAAAGCCATCATGAGGTGTTTTGCTTTCATTGGTAACTCCTTTATGCAATTACTGCGTGTTTGCCTTACCGATATTCACAAGGGTTTCGTATTCTTTCTCAATCAGATTCGGTATGTTTTTGCCCGCACGGTTGATGGAGGACATCTTCGGAATTTTGCGATTTTCGACGGAACTGTCACCCAGTCTGGATATATTGTTCCAATTGCCCACATAGCCAATATCAAAACACTTGCTGGCATAAATGATATCCAACATATCCGCGCTGTCCGCATCCTGCGCATAGCGGCGTTTCAGCATTTTTTCTTTGTAGGCAGGAGTGACCGTGTTCATGCCTTCATAGGAGAAATACTCCAGCATGTATCCCAGATCGGTTGTGTCTGTCTTGGTGTTGGGCACACCAAACAAGGGAGCCGAGGTTTCGATGATGTGATAATACCGGTCTTGCTCGGACGTCCATTTCGGCATGGGGATGATGCCGAATTCATCCTCCATATCCACAAACTCGGTGATGACCAGTGCACCGCCGACGGAGAACAGATGCTTGCCTGCGGCGAACTTTCCGCGACCGTATGCCCATTTATTGCTGAAAGAACCCAGATTTTTGTAATCATTCACGTGGAAAGTGGCTTCGTTATCGATCAGCAGTTCCGCGATTTTTTCCATTTTGGTTACTGCTTCAGATGTGCTGAGATAGGAATACACCGGCTTGCCGCTTTCATCCAATGTGGCTATTTTCTCGCCCATGGCGGTCATAAAATAGGAAAATTGGAATGCTTCGTAGAAGAATCCGACAATATCGTCTTCGTCGTATTCTCCTGCGCCGTCCACATCGTTGTACACGCTGCGGCACATTTCTGCAAATTTATCAAATGTCCACTGATTGCTGCGAACCAACTCGTAAGGGCTTTCCAAATTATTGGCTGTTGCCAAAGCCTTATTAAAATACAGCGCACGCGTGCAGCGATCATCCACCGTGGTCAATTCGCCGGTTGTGTAGAATAACCGATTTGCCAGAGACAACTCCGTGTTGGCGTTCTGATCCCACCATTCACCCGAGAGATCGATCGTCTCAATTTCGCGGAGATCGTACAGAACACCTGCCTTGGATGCAGGGAAAATACGGCTCCAGGCACCAAATACCAGATCCACTTGATCCAGACCACCGGACACCATGCTTGTTACATCCGCGAGAGGGTTTGCGGAGTTGGTGTAGACAATGCTGAAGTTATATGTATTGATACAGTCCTGGGCACGCTTGTACACGGATGCATCAAACGGATCGGAGCTGTCTTCCTCTTTCCAGATATCACCGGTCTCATAGTAACCGTAGCTGGTAGAACCATCGTCACCGTGAATGCGCAGAACAGCACCTTCCAAATTCGTTTTGTCCAGCACAAGGCCGTTCTCTTCCGGCGGAATGGTTTCGCCAGTTGGGGACGTATCGCTGTTATCCGATACGCCTGGAGTTACCGCGGGCTCATCAGCATCACATGCGGCAAAAACGGGGACAAACATAAGGATCGCCAGAATAAAAGACAGAATACGTTTGAATTTCATGTTGCTGCTCCTTTTTGTTAAAATTTTTTATATTGGCAACTTTGAATACAAGGTTTTCTCTTTGCCCATCCACCGCACAACGATTTTCACCGGAGTGTTGGATACGGCTGTGATCACAGGCTCATCCTCCGGGGAGTTTCTGGCCTCACAAACAAGATCCAGTGTGATATCCCGTCCCATCGGATACTGTCTAATGCCATGCCGCTCCGTTTTGTGAACATCCCATAGGATTGTCTTTGTGGGCACATCGGCGCGAATGCCAAGCACGTACTCGAAGAAGATAGAAATGGGTGCAAGTCCTGTCCAACCAACGAAATCCGGGCGCGCAGGATTTCCCTTTTCGTCGGATTCGGGGGCATAATTTTCCCAAAGTGTACCGGTTTTCCCGAAGTTGCTCACAACGTTTTCTACGTATGTATCCGCAATGCGATAGGCGAGTTCATCCTGCCCATATTTTGTGAGTCCGCACAGTGTCATATAGTTCGTCGGCGCCCAAACGCCGCCGCGCCAATAGCCGCCATCCTTTCTGTTGTATTCCGGATGATCTGCAGACAGCGTGGGAATTGTATTCGGGCGATTGAATTCGCTCGTGTTGGTTAAATGTGCCACAAATCGTTCCACTCTATCCGGCGGAACGACACCGGCCAGCAAAGCCCAATAGGCACCTATGTGCTTCACACCGCTGAATGAATCATCTTTGAGTAGATCATAATAAAAGCCGGTTGCCTCATCCCACAATTTTTCATTCACCAATTTGGTCAAGCGATCCCGCTCTTCCATCAGATCGGACACATCGTCTTTGCCGCCGAGGACGTGGTTCATCTCGATGAGGATATTGGCACTGAGGATCTGTTGACAGCAGGCATCGATCCAGATCATATGTCCATGCGAGAACCGGGGATTATACGCCGGCTCCATGCGAGGACTGTTATCCATTCCGCATCCCCAGCCGCTGGAGTAATAACTGCCGTCGCGCCAGGTCCGGTTCTTTCGCAGCCAAATGTGATAGGCACGCAGGGGGGCATAAATTTTCCCCAAGCGTTCCGTATCGCCGAAAATATCAAAATAGTTCTTTTCACACCAAGGCATCACGTTGGGACCCGTGCTGCTGGGATCATGACGGGCAAAACGGTCACGGCCATTGCTTTCGCGGATTTCACGGCAGATGAATCCATCCTTGTGCTGTTTGGCATAGAAGTTATCCAGTGTATTCTGGAACGGGAAAAGACGGGTTGCGTATTTCGTAAACATGAGTATAAAGGAAGAATCCCACATAAACAGACAGCCGTTAAAAGCTGTATCTATGAAGTTCGACACAAATCCCGATTCCGGCTCCGGCTTGAGAGTATTCTTGAAAGCGATCCTCCAAGCAAAATCATAGCAGGCGATGTAATCCTCATGGCCGTCAAAAATCGGCCGGGGCAGAAGATGACAGATCTCCTCGTAAGTGACCAAAGGCATATCCGACACAGATGCGTTAATAAAAGGGTTGGCGTCGGCATATTGGTTCTTTTCGTAGGATAATTCGTTGTTCTGGTGCAGTTCTATCATGCACAGCCTCCGTGATGAGTGGTAAATTTTGCAGATATTCCCTATACTGTCGCCAGTATAGCATGAAATTCGGCGCACAACAACCCACAATCTCCTACTAAATCTGTAAAATCAGTTCCTAAATTAAAGGAGCACGAGCAATTTTGTTCGTACTCCTATTTATACTGCAAACGCGCAAAGCGCATATCACCCGCCATGGGCGGTTACGGTTTGCGCTATGATGGCAAGTATTCCCGCTGAACCTCGGCGCAAACCAGGGTTCTGAGCCCCCGGGGCACCGGAGTCCAAAGGACTCGGTTTTATTTTTGCGGATGCACCCAACCCACCGCTCCAAAAATTCAACCGGCGGTTCACCCCGTCTTTCCCAACAATATCTGTACATCCTCCCGTTTTGTGCTACAATATTTACAGAAGCAGACGTCGGCTCAATCTTTTTGGAGGTACACTATGGATATTCTGATTGGGAAAAACATCAAGCAACTGCGCACGGACAGGGGCATCACCCAGGAACAGCTCTCCGAGGCCATGGGTGTCAGCTGCGCCGCCGTTTCCAAATGGGAGCGGGGCGAAACCTATCCCGACATCACCCTGCTCCAGCCCCTGGCCTATTATTTCGGCGTAACGCTGGACGCCCTCATGGGATACGATGACGAAAAGATCCGCCGGGACATCGAGGAAACCCTGGCCCATTACCGCAGTCTTTGGAAAACGAATCCAAAACAGGCAAGAGAAGTGATCGTGAAAGCCTACCGCGATTACCCGAACGATTACTGGGTCATGCACTACTATATGTGGAACATCGGCGGGGATATGGCGGACAACGCCCCCGCCGTGCTCCTCGCTCACAAGGAGGAATTCCTCGCCCTGTGCGATAAGATTCTGGCCGGATGCACGGAGGAAACCCTCCGCCTGAACGCCTGGAACATGCGGGCGAAGATCCTCCACGCCGAGGGCAAAACGGAGGAAGCGCTGGCCATCTACCAGACGAAATTCGCCAACTGGTACGCCACGGTGGGGCAGAAATGCGAGCAGCTGTTTGCCAAAGACACGCCGGAGTATTACGAGCACGTACAGCGCAATCTGTATGAGCTGATCTCCTTTGCGGGAGGTAAATGGGGCCGGGTGGTGTTCTTCGACCCCATCCTCACTCTCGATGAAAAGACGGAGAAAGCCCTCCGTTACGGCAAAATCCTGCTGTCTGCGGCTGAGGACACAGGCGATGCCGTCTTCGCCGCACTGGCAAAGGCCTTCCTCGGCCGTATGTGCAACGATCTCACTTACCGCGGCGGCAGTGAGAAGCAAATCGCCGCTGTGTCTGATCTGCACGCCCGGGCAAAGAAAATCGCTGACGAGGAAAAAACGGAATAACTCCAAAAAAGAGCCCTCTCGGGCTCTTTTTTTATTGGATTCAGTTGGTCACCACACAAACCGCCGGCTTTTCCTTATCGTCCACGGATTTCAGCCATCCCATATCGAACAGCACACTTGCCAGATTATCCATACTGTTGAAGCGATAGACCAGCGCGCCCACGTATTCCGCACTGCTGCGGATGTGTGCGGGAGCCAGATCCGCGGTCACACGGGCCGCGATCTCGGAGGTTTTGCGATTCAAGGCAGTGACAAGGGCAATCCGCTCCGCAAGGATCTCCTGCAGCTCCCGGTATTCCTCATATGTCCAAACGGGAAAATTGCTTTTGCCGTTTTTCATATAGCCCAGACGGTCCAAAAGTTCTCGGCGATCCTGTGACAAATTGACACCGCAGTCCACCGCCGCGCCCACAAGGGCATCGGTCATACCGTACTCGAAATGCTGTGCGTTCAATGTTTGCAGAAAATTCATAGCGATCACGCTGCCCCTTTTGTCGCCGGAAACGCATCCGTTATACAGTCCTTGGATGCCATGCGGCAGTCCGTTATTCGCCTCGCAATCAAAGCTCCGGCCCCAGATTACACCCTGACCGCCGCCGCCGTTGATGAGGGAATAGGGGCCTCCTTTTGGCAGTTCGCCGTGATTCTTTTTGAAATCACGCTCCGTTTTCATAATCGAATAATGCATGCACAAGAGCACCTTCTGCCAGCGGGACAGATTCTCATCGGCAAACCGATCGCCGAAGCGAGCGTCAAACGCATCCGCCGCCTCGATAAATTTTTTCGCGGTTTCCTCAGTCAGCCCCCGCAGTTCTCCATCGATCTTCTCCGTACATTCCTGGGTGAAGATGGGAATGTTGGTCAGATACTTTCCGTTATTGCACACAAGATACTGCGGCTTCATGAGCAGTCGAATCTCATCTTCCAGATACGGAAGCGCCACGCCCAACTCCATGCTGATTTCCTGCGCCGTCACAGGGCCGTAATACGCCGCAAGCAGGATATTGCCCTTGATTTTTCTTTTTTGAAAATCGCGGTAGGCACTATCCTCTCCTGCTTTTGAGCCCCAAAAATCAATCTCAAAAATGCCCGGACGGTAACTTTTTTCACCGTATACTCTTTCCATATTCATACCCTCTCTGATAATTTTTCTGGCACGGAACAGATAGTATTTCACCATTTCCGTGCTGATCTGCAGTTTTTCTGCCACTTCGGAGCAAGAGAGGTTTTGGATATAGTATAAAACCGTGGCATCCCGGTATTGCTTGGACAAAAGGGACAATTCCCGCCGAAGAAGATTCAATTCTTCCTGTCTGATCATTGTCTGCTCGGCACTCTCCGACTCGTCGGGAATATTTTCGTCCAGTTCTGCTGTGAGGGGAGTTCTTTTGGATTTTTTGCGGAGATAATCCTTATAGGTGTTCTCGGCAATCTTCCACATAAATCCGTAAAAGCGATCCTCGTCTTTCAGATTTCCGGCCGATCGGATGAGCGCGTACAGAATATCGCCGGCAAGGTCTTCCGCTTCCTGTACATTCCCCAGCCTTGTCAGAGCAAAGCCGAAGATAGACTTCATATTCTCGCTTATCCGTGCATCCAGTTTTATACGATCCATTTGCTTCTCCATTTCCGTTTCAGGCGCCTTCATACATATAGTCGCCCAAAGGACAAAACGGTTAAGAGGGTTTTGAAAAAATTTTTCGGTATACTTATCTGTACCGCTTCACGCTTTGTATGCCGCTGCGCATGATGAGCGAGCGCAGGACGGGCGAGCACAGAATGTGCATCTTCGGAATCTTGCACCACAGCTTCAGCCGCAAGGGGAGGGTTTTCCGCCGGTACCGCTGAAAGATTTCCCGGGGATTTTTTCCGCCGAGGAAGGATTCCGCCAGCAGTTTTCCGCTGAGGATGGCGGAGCTGATCCCCTCAAAGGAGCTGGCGCTGATGAATCCCGCCGCCTCCCCGCACAGATACACCCCCGGCCGGCCGGGGATAAAATCCCGCCATTTTCGGGGCGATGCCACAAAGCACCCCTCCCGCCGCACAGGATCCCCGAAAGGCTGGCCCAGATGGGATTCCAGGCGGGATTTCTGCTCCGCGAAGGCGGATCGGCATCCCTCTCGCCGGAATGCGCCGCCGAACAGGGCCAGCCCATCCTTGCGGATAGTCCAGGAGCAGCTGTCGCTGGTTTTCGCATCAAACACGCAGGCGTAATGGGGGATGTTTTCCACATCACCGCTGTACCACTCCTGCAGAGCCACGTAGCGGAGCATGGTATCCTGAAAAAAGCGGCGGCGCACCAGGGAATTGGCCCCGTCCGCCCCCACCAGGCAGGCGGCGGTTTCCTCAAAAACCCCATCCTTGCGCCGGATACGCAGGCGATATTCCCCGCCCTCCTCCGTCACGGCGAAGCACCGTCCCGCCACCACCGTCACCGACGGGGGCACCCGGGAGAGCAGCCACGCGTCAAAGGCGGCCCGATCCATATTGAGATAGTGGCGGGTATAATGCCGCACGCGGCGGGGCACCAGATCCACCGTCTCCACGGCAAAAATCTGGGGATCGGCCAGCGTGGAATTGGGCAGGGTCAGATTCAATTTCGCCAGCACTTTCTGGGCATCCGGTGCCAAAAGGCCCCCGCACATCTTGCCCTTGCCATCGCCGATTCCGTCGATGAGCAGGATTTTTCTTGCGGGATCCGCCGCCGCCAGTTCCGCGGCAAACACCGCCCCCGCCGGGCCGGCACCGATGACGGCCACGTCATACATCGTCCTCATCCTCCCCATCCCCCGGCACGTACGTCAGCAGATCCGCCACCTGGCAATCCAGCACCCGGCACAGCTTGTCCAGCGTGGACAATTTCAGCGCCTTGATCTTCCCGTTTTTCAGCAGGGACACATTGGCCATGGTGAAGCCCACCTTTTCCGAAAGCTCCCCCACACTCATCTTCCGCTTGGCCAGCATTACGTCAATATGTACTACGATCATAGAGTTCCGTCCGCCTCCTCTTTCAGGATGGCCGCACGGCCCACGTAATCCGCCAGCACAAACAGCATCAAGGTAAGGCAGAAACCGATCCCGTCCACAAAGAGCAGCACCGGGGCAAGGAGAATATCCCCCGCCGTCAGCAAGGCAACCGCCACGCCGCCGAAGAGCAGGCAATCCCCGCCAAGCAGAGCCGCGATGCCCTTCAAAAGTCCCGCGGTGCGGGCGTGGAAGATGCAGTCCGCGTCGATGGCCCAGGGCAGGCGGAACGCCAGAATCAGCACCACGGCCATCACCAAGGCGATCATGCCGCCAAGGGCGTACAAAACGGGACGGGATGCCCATCCAAGAAAATCGGATGCATAATCCACCGCCGTGGGCATCCAGAAGATGCACATGGCGGCCACCGCCGCCAGCATCAGAAGCAAGGCGAGCCGTATCCAAAGGGAAATAGGTTTCAGCATAGGAAAAATCCTCCGCGTTTTTCTTTCATTATACCGCGGAATTTCTCGTGTGTCAATAATTATTTATCGTATTACGATAAATAATAGGGGTCAGGACCTCCGGCAAAGCCGGAGGCTTGCTCTGCCCCTATAAGGGGCTATTGCCGGCAAGCATCTAAAGACGCACGATATTCTATCACTCGCATCACTTGCCCTGCCGCCGCAAATGCGGTATGACATCATAGCCTTCCCCAGTGGGGGAAGGTGGCATCCGCGCAGCGGATGACGGATGAGGTGTCTATACAAACTATTTATTATTACTCCTCATCCACCGTTCGCATGCGAACGGTCCCCCTTCTCCCGCAGGAGAAGGCACGCCTTCGCCGCAACTTTTCTTTGCTAAAGCTTTTTGTTGCCGCCTGCATAGCAGGTGGTTGTCTTTCATAGACAAAACAGAAACCGCGGCAAAACCGCGGTTTCTCATGAGATTATTCCTCCGCCCAGGCGCGGGCGGCACGGACGGCACGGTGCCATCCGTCCAGCAGGCGGGATCGCTCCGACTCCTCCATGACGGGGGAGTAACTCTTGCTGTCCGCCATGAGGGGCAGATCCTCCCGGCTTTGCCAGAATCCGCAGCTGAGTCCCGCCAGATAGGCGGCACCGCGGGCGGTTGCTTCTGCCGAGGCGGGGCGGATCACGCGGACGTGGGAAATATCGGCCTGGAACTGCATCAGCAGATCGTTGGCAGACGCGCCGCCGTCCACCTTCAGATCCCGCATCTCCATGCCCGCGTCGGCGGAGATGGCCTGCAGAATATCCTCCGTCTGGTAGGCAATGGACTCCAGCGCGGCCCGGATGATGTGATTCCGTCCGCTGGCGCGGGTCATGCCCACGAGGGTGCCCCGGGCATACATATCCCAATGGGGAGCACCCAGCCCGGTAAAGGCGGGCACCAGATACACGCCCTCGTTGTCTTTGACTTTTGATGCAAAATAGGCGCTGTCCCGGGCCTCCGTGATCAGGCCCATGGCGTCCCTGAGCCACTGGATCACCGCACCGCCCACGAACACACTGCCCTCCAGGGCGTACTGGGGATCCTCTCCCGTCAGGGTGGCGGCCACGGTGGTCAGCATGCCGGATTTCGACTGCACGGCCTGTGTACCGCAGTTCACCAGCAGAAAACATCCCGTACCGTAGGTATTTTTGCCCTCACCGGGAGCAAAACATCCCTGCCCGAAGAGAGCGGCCTGCTGATCGCCCGCCATGGCGCACACGGGCACCGTGGTGCCGAGGATATGTACATCCCCGAAGAAGGATCCGCTGGGGCAGACCTGGGGCAGCATGGCCCGGGGGATATGGAACAGTTTCAGAAGATCCTCATCCCAATCCTGGGTGTGGATGTTGTACAGCATGGTGCGGCTGGCGTTGGTGGCATCCGTTTTGTGGAGGACGCCGCCGGACAGCTTCCAAAGGAGCCAGGTATCGATGGTACCGAACAGGGCATCCCCCGCCTCGGCGGCGGCACGGGCGCCATCCACGTGATCCAGGATCCACGCCAATTTGGTGGCGGAGAAATAGGCATCGGGACGCAAACCCGTCTTATCGGCGATCATGGGAGCAAGGCCATCCTCCTCCAGCTTCCGGCAAAGATCCGCCGTGCGGCGGCACTGCCACACGATGGCAGGGCAAAGCGGCTTGCCCGTGTGCCGATCCCACACCACCACGGTTTCTCTCTGATTGGTGATGCCGATGGCTGCCACCTCCTGCATCTCCGCCCCGCACCGCACCAGGGATTCCGTCAAAGTGGCGTACTGGGCGGCGTAGATCTCCTGGGCATCCTGCTCCACCCACCCCGGCTGGGGATACTGGCTGGGGAACTCTCTTTGGGCCGTGGACACGATCCCCCCCGCCCGATCGAACAAAATCGCCCGGGTGCTGGTGGTGCCTTCATCCAGGGCAAGAATATATTTTTTCATAAAATCCTCCCAATCCGTAAAATAGGGCCGCCGCATGGCGGCAGCCCCGTTTATGTATGATTAGTCTTCCTCTACCTTGTGGTCGGCAATGATCTTCTGGGCAACAGCGGCGGGAACTTCCTCGTAGCTCTTGACGGTGAAGTCGAAGCGGCCGCGTCCCTGAGAGGATGCGCGCAGTGCGATCACATAGTCGGACATTTCTGCCTTCGGCACGTCGGCCTCCAGGGTGGTGTAGCCGGCCTTGCCCTCGGTGGGATTCATACCGAGCACGCGTCCGCGGCGCTTGGTAACGTCACCGATTACATCGCCCACCATGTCATCCGGCACGGTAACGAGCAGAGTGCCCACAGGCTCGAGCAGGATCGGCTTTGCCTTCGGCAAGCCTTCCTTATAGGCCAGGCGAGCCGCCAGCTTGAAGGAGATTTCGTTGGAGTCAACGGGGTGATAAGAACCGTCGTACAGATCGGCGCACAGATTCACCACAGGATATCCTGCCAGAACACCGCGCTCCATAGCTTCCTGCAGACCCTTCTCCACGGCGGGATAGAAGTTCTTCGGAACCGTACCGCCCACAACGGAGGAGGTAAAGGTCAATCCCTCGTCCTCACCGCGGGAGAAGCGGATCTTTACATGGCCGTACTGGCCGGAGCCGCCGGACTGCTTCTTATGCTTGCCTTCCACGTCTGCGGTGCCCTTGATGGACTCGCGATACGCGATGCGAGGCTCGGTGAGAACCACGCCGGTGCCGTAGCGGGACTTCAGACGGGCAACGGTAACGTCCAGATGGATATCGCCCAGACCGGAGATGGTCATCTGCTTGGTCTCTGCGTTGTTTTCGTAAACGAGGGTGCGGTCCTCGTCAAGAAGCTTTGCGATACCGCCGGAGATCTTATCCTCGTCGCCCTTGGCGGCGGGAACGATGGCGCGGGTCATATACGGCTTCGGGAATTTGATGCCCTTATACTTGGTGTCGCCGGTGAGACGCAGGGTGTCGCCGGTCTTGGTGCCGGTCAGCTTCTGAATCATACCCAGATCGCCGCATACCAGTTCCTCTACCTCAGTAGCCTTCTTGCCGCGCATCACGTAGATGTGACCCATCTTTTCCTGGGCGCCGGAGGTGAGATTCTTCAAAACCATATCCCGCTTCAAGGTGCCGTTCATCACCTTGAAGAAGGACATCAGACCGTACTGGTCTACGCTGGTCTTGTATACAAAGATAGACGCGTCGGAGCCTTCCACATCGATAGCCACGTCGTTGCCTTCCTCGTCCTGTTCCACCTTGCGGGCGGTGGGACGGGGGAAGGATTCGGCGATGGCATCCATAAGAGCGTACACGCCCCACATCTTGGTAGCCGCGCCGCAGTATACGGGCACGATGGAACCGGCGATGATACCCTCGTGGAGAGCCAGGATCGCCTCGTCGCGGGTGATTTCCTCACCGGCGAAGTATTTCTCCATCAGTTCCTCGGATGTACCGGCCAGAGCCTCGTTCAGGATATCCTTATACGAGGTAGCCAGATTCTCCCACTCGTCGCGCATCATGAACTCCTCGCGCTTACCGTTGTCGTTGTAGCGGTACGCCTTCATGGAGATCAGATCGATCATGATAATGTTGTTGGAGGTACGGATCGGAACGAAAACGGGACACAGAGCCGCGCCGAATTTTTCGTGGAGCTCGTTGAACACACGGTTGAAGTTGGCATCGGGATCGTCGCACTTGTTTACGAAGAACGCACGGGGAATACCGGCCTCTACCGCGTAATCCCACGCCAGCTCAGCGCCGACTTCCAAACCGGCCTTACCGTCGATGGTAATGACAGCCGCGTCCGCCACACGAACGCCCTCCAGCACTTCGCCGGAGAAATCCAGGTAGCCGGGGGTATCCAGGACGTTGATCTTAATATCTTTCCACGTCAGATTCGCGGTGGCCAGAGAAAGGGAGAAGCCGCGGCGGATCTCTTCTGTATCGTAGTCGCAAATCGTAGTACCGTCGGGGGTTCTGCCGAAACGGTCGATGGTGCCGGAGCCGTAAAGCATCGCCTCGGCAAGAGTGGTTTTACCGCTTCCGCCGTGTCCGAGAAGCGCTACGTTGCGGATGGATTTTGTCGTAAGGTTTGCCATATCGAAAATGCTCCTTTTGTTTATATGTACGAACTTTCACCGGAAAAAAGACCGGTCTTTATATATTATACACTACACTTTGCACATTTTCAATAGATTTTCCAAAGATCGTTTTGGGCATTTCGCAGATATGGAATCTGCATTTTTGGTGATTCTCAACAAAATCAGGCACTTTCCGTTAGGCAGGGAGCCGATGGAGATAGGCGGACGATCCCTGCAAACCAAAAACCCCGTCACCCACGCGGCGGGAGACAGACGAACATTTCACGATATCCCCGTAGGGGGCGACGTCCTCGACGCCCCGTTAGAGAAAGCCCAAATCGCACATCGCGGAACGGCAGCATACCCCCTCAAAAATCCCCTGCCAAAAAATCACAAACTTTTGTTTGCGTTGTGGACAAAATTTGCTTTGTGTGTTATAATAGGTATAGTAATTGGGTGGAATTTTTGCTTTCGGCAAAATGCCGCCCGGCGATTTTGTATTTTATCGTCCGAAAGGAATCCTTATATTATGAAATCATCCAAGAAAGCCGCCGCACCGGCACTCCCCGTGGACGCCACTCCCGAAGAGAAGAAAAAAGCCCTGAGCACCGCCATCTCCCAGATCGAGCGGGCCTACGGCAAGGGCGCCATCATCAAGATGGGCGACAATCCCCGCATGGCCGTCAGCGCCGTTCCCACCGGATCCCTCAATCTGGATCTGGCACTGGGCGTGGGCGGACTGCCCCGTGGCCGTATCATTGAAATCTACGGACCGGAATCCTCCGGTAAGACCACCCTGGCTCTCCACGCCATCGCCGAGGTACAGAAGGCCGGCGGCGAGGCCGCCTTTATCGACGCAGAGCACGCTCTGGATCCCGTATACGCCAAGGCGCTGGGCGTCAACATCGACTCCATGCTGGTTTCCCAGCCCGACTCCGGCGAGCAGGGCCTGGAGATCTGCGAGGCCCTGGTTCGCTCCGGTGCTATCGATATCGTGGTCATCGACTCCGTGGCGGCGCTGGTTCCCCAGCAGGAGATCGAGGGCGACATGGGCGCGGCTCACGTGGGTCTGCAGGCACGTCTGATGTCTCAGGCTCTCCGAAAGCTGTCCGGCACCGTTTCCAAGACAAAATGTATCGTCATCTTCCTGAACCAGATGCGTGAGAAGGTGGGCGTGATGTACGGCAATCCCGAAACCACCCCCGGCGGTAAGGCACTGAAATTCTATGCATCCGTTCGTCTGGACATCCGCAAGGTGGAGAATCTGAAGAACGGCACCGATGTGTACGGCAGCCACGTCCGCTGCAAGGTGGTCAAGAACAAGGTGGCTCCCCCCTTCAAGACCGCAGAATTCGATATCCTGTACGGACAGGGCATCTCCAAGGCCTCCGAGATTCTGGATATGGCCGTGAATTTTGAGATCATCGAAAAGAGCGGTGCCTGGTTCTCCTACGCGGGACAGCGCATCGGCCAGGGCAAGGACAACGCCCGCAAGTTCTTAGACGACAATCCGGAGATGAGCGCGGAAGTGGAGCGTCTGGTCCGCGAGAAGGCGGCCAGCCTGCGCAATTCCGATTTTGAGGAAGGCGACGACGAGCCGCTGGACATCCGTCTTTTGGATATGGACGAGGACGGGGACGGACTGGATCTGCCCGGCGAAGAATAATTCTTCCATTTATATATGAAAGCGACAGCCATCTCCTTTGAGGATTTTCGGAACATCCACGAGGCCCGGGTGGAATTCTCCCCCGGTGTCAACGTGCTCTGGGGGGCCAATGCCCAGGGAAAATCCAACATTCTTGAGGGTATGTACTATTTCGCCCGGGGAAAATCCTTCCGGGGCGTGCCGGACAAGCTGCTGGTGCGCACCGGGTGCGATTTCGGTACCGCATCCCTCACCTGTCGGGGTGAGGCGGATGTGTACGACACCCACCTGTCCGTCACCTTCCCCACCCGGGGAAAGAAGCGGATCACCCGGGGCGGCGCCCCCCTGTCGGGGGTGAAAGAATTGGTGGGATCCTTCCGGGCCGTGCTTTTCTGCCCGGAGCATCTGTCCCTGGTCACCGGCTCCCCCGCGGAGCGGCGTGCCTTTCTGGACATCGCTCTGGCCCAGCTGTATCCGGGATATGTATCCGCCCTCAGCGTGTACACCCGCGCCCTGGCGGAGCGCAATGCCCTGATCAAGCAGGCGGCGGAGGGAATGAGCGTGGAGGATCACCAGTGGGCGGTCTACGCGGGCCAGCTCTCGCGGAGCGGCGCGGCCATCGTATCCTGGCGATCCGCCTATACGGATCGGCTCAACGATCTGGTGGGACAGTGCTTTCGTGACATGACCGGCGGGCGGGAGATTCCCCGTCTGTCCTATATCTGCGCCTGCGGCAGCGATGCGCCCCCGGATATCGCCCATGGGGGCGAGGCGGCGGTGGCCGATCGGCTGTATGCCGTCCTGACGGAACGGCTGCCCCGGGAGATCGGGGCGGGCACCACCCTCTACGGCATCCATCGGGATGACGTGGCCATCGATCTGAACGGCCAAAGTGCCAAACTGTATGCTTCGCAAGGACAGCGTCGATCCCTGGCTCTGGCCATGAAGCTGGCGGAGGGGGCCATGTCCCGCTCCGTGGGCGGGGAGGAGCCGGTCTATCTTCTGGATGACGTTTTCTCCGAATTGGACGGCGAGCGGCGGGAATACCTGCTCTCCGCACTGGGCGAGCGGCAGGTGATCATCACCTCCTGCGAGGCAGAAACCGTGTTTTCCCATATTCCCGATGTGGCGCTCTTCGCCGTATCGGGGGGCGAGGTCTGGCGCAAGCGCTGATTTCGCCATACATCATCTATACACTGACAGCATAAGAATGCAAGGAGTTACCGTGATTACGTACAGTATTAAGGCCGTATCCGAATCCCCGGCGGGCATTTCCGTCACCATTCTGGCGGATACGGCAGACAATGCGAACACTGTGGAGTATCTGATCTCCCGGGAATTTTGGAAGTGGGGCCGTCTGCACTGCGGCGCGGTCATCACCGAGGAGGACTATTTCGGAATGGAACAGAGCGCGGCCATGTCCCGCGCCATCGCCCGCATGAAGGGAATTTTGTCCTATTCCGGCGTGAGCCGCCGTACCCTGATCCAGAAACTGAAGGGGTATGATTTTTCCGAGGAAATCTGCGGTGCCGCCGCCGACTATGCCGTGGAGCACGGCATGGTGCGGGAGGATGTGCAGGTAGAGCACGCCATCGACACCTATCTGCGCCGCAAATACTGGGGTCGCCGCCGCATCGTGGCGGAATTGTCCACCAAGGGATACCCCCGCGAGGTGATTGAGGCGGCGCTGGATGAGATCCCCGAGGAGGATTTCCTTCACGCGCTCCATGTAATCATTGATAAAAAGTACGTCGAGGTGCCGACGGATCCCCAGGAGAAGCAGAAGATGGTTCTGTCCCTGCTTCGCATGGGCTATTCCGGCAGCGAGATCAAGGAGGCCATCGCTTCCTTTGACGCCGAATAACATATGGGAGATACTATGAAAAAATCGGATATCAAAGTGGGCTTTGTGTCCCTGGGCTGCCCGAAAAATCAGCTGGACACGGAGGTCATGCTGGCCCACATCGCCCAGGCGGGATACACCATCACGCCGGAGGAAAGCGAGGCGGATGTGGTCATCGTCAACACCTGCGCCTTTATTGAAAGCGCCAAGCAGGAGGCCATCGACAACATTCTGGATGTGGCGTGGCTGAAGGAAAACGCCAACCTGAAAGCGCTGATCGTCACCGGCTGTCTGCCGGAGCGGTACCGGGAGGAATTGCTCACGGAAATGCCGGAGATCGACGCGGTTCTGGGCGTGGGATCCATCCACCACATCACCGAGGCGATCGAGGCGGCGCTGGCCAAGGCTGAGGGAAAATACGCCCGCTTCGACGATAAGGAAAAACTGGCTCTGGGCGGCGACCGGGTGGTCACCACCGGCGACGCCTATGCTTATCTGAAAATCTCCGAGGGCTGCAGCAATCGCTGTGCCTACTGCGCCATCCCCTACATCCGGGGCAATATGCGCTCCCGCACGGTGGAGGATATCGTGGCCGAAGCAAAAACCCTGGACGAGATGGGCATCAAGGAACTCATCCTGGTGGCCCAGGACACCTCCGCCTACGGTTTCGATCTGTACGGCGAGTACGCCCTGCCCCGCCTGATCCGGGCCATCACCGACGCCACGAAAATCCCGTGGATCCGCCTGCTGTACTGCTATCCCGACAAGATCACCCCCGAATTGGTGGCAGAGATGGCCGGAAACGACCGGGTGGTCAAATACATCGACATCCCCCTCCAGCACGCGTCCGACGCGGTGCTGGCCCGCATGAACCGCCACGGCGATTCCGCGTGCATCAAGGACGCCATCCATCGACTCCGCGAGGGCGTGCCCGGCATCGTTCTCCGCACCACCTTCATCACCGGATTCCCCGGGGAGACGGAGGAGGATTTCGAGACGCTGTGCCGTTTCGTGAAGGAGGAGAAATTCGAGTGCGTGGGCGTATTCCCCTACTCCCGTGAGGAGGGTACCCCCGCCTACGATATGCCTGACCAGGTGGATGCCCAGATCGCCCAGGACCGCGCCGACATCCTCATGCGCACCCAGGCGGAGATCAGCGAGAATTGGAAGCAGTCCTTTGTGGGCAAGACCGAGCACGTTCTGTGCGAGGGATACGACGTGGTGGCGGAAGCCTATTTCGGCCGCACCCGGTGTGATGCCCCCGAGATCGACGGCAAGGTCTACTTCACCTCCCCCGCCGGTACGAAGTACGAAGAGGGTGAGATGGTGGATGTGAAAATCAGCGCCGCCATGGATTACGACCTGGTGGGCGAAACGATTCTGTAAGGAGTGTATGCATTATGAATCTTCCGAATAAACTGACGGTTTTGCGCGTGATTCTCGTGCCCGTATTTATGCTGTTTCTCTGCGTTCCCCTGGGGCTGTCCGACACCCTGGTCCGCGTGATCGCGGCGGTGCTGTTCGCCCTCACGTCCCTGACCGATATGCTGGACGGAAAAATCGCCCGCAAATACAACATGATCACCGACTTCGGCAAGCTGATGGATCCTCTGGCGGACAAATTCCTGGTGTTCGGCGCCATGCTGGGTATTCTCGTGTACTGTGCCGATCTGCGTCCCATCTTTGTATGGGCCGCCGCCATCGTGATGCTCCGCGAACTGGCCGTTACCTCCCTGCGCCTGCTGGCCGCTTCGCAGAGCGGTGCGGTGATCGCCGCCGCCTGGCTGGGCAAGGTGAAGACCGTGACCCAGGTGGTGTGCATTCTGTGCGTGATCCTGGAGCCGGTGATCCTGCCCTTCCCCTTGTTTACCCAGTATCATCTGCTCTCCTATGTGACCATCGCGGCCATGATCGTGATGACCATCTGGAGCGGTGTGGAGTATTTCACCGCCTACGGCAAGAATATTAAAATGAAATAAGGATATATAAACAATGAACCTCCGGAGGATAACCCTTCGGAGGTTTTTGTTTGTGATGGCGGATTTTTTTGTAGGGACCGGCGTCCTCGACGGTCCAAAGACATAGAGAAAGCACACACTTCACGGCTACGGACCGTCGAGGACGCCGGTCCCTACAAGATAGATGAAAGTCTCACCCATCTTCCGCCGTACGGGGTGGCGTAATCCTTCTTTGTAGGGGAGGGGTTTCCCCTCCCATCATGTGCGGATTGAAGCCAACTCCATCACACGCCCCAGATATCCTTCGCGTATTCCCGCACGGTGCGGTCGGCGGAGAATCGCCCCGACGAGGCGGTGCAGATCAGCCCCCGCTTGGCGTAAGCCAGCGTGTCCCGGTAATCCCGATTCGCCCGCATCTTCGCCGCGGTGTAATCGGCGAAGTCGCCCAGCACGCAGTAGTGATCCGCCCGGTGCCAGGACGCCCCGTCCAAAAGCGACGCGTACAATTCCGCGAAGATCCCGCCCACATCCGAAAACGTGCCGTCGATCAGCGTATCCACCGCCCGCGCCAGCCGCCGGTCCGCGGTATAGACCGCGCGGGGATCGTAATTCTCCATGCGGCGGCGCATCTCCTCCGCCCGGGGGCCAAAGAAGTAGTTGTTCTCCTCCCCGGATGCTTCCAGAATCTCCATGTTGGCCCCGTCGTAGGTGCCCAGCGTGGGTGCCCCGTTCAGCATGAATTTCATGTTGCCCGTGCCGCTGGCCTCCGTGCCCGCCTGGGAGATCTGCTCCGACAGATCCCCCGCCGCCACCAATCCTTCCGCCCAGGACACGTTGTAGTCCGGGATGAATACCACCTTGATCCGATCCCGCACAGCGGGATCTTTTTCGATTTGGTCCGCAATGGCCAGAATATAGCGGATGATGCCCTTGGCTCTTGCATAGCCCGGCGCGCTCTTCGCACCGAAGATAAACGCCGTGGGCGTGAAATCCGTGATTTCCCCGCTTTGGATTCCCTGATACAGCCACACGATGGAGAGGGCGTTCATCAGCTGCCGCTTGTACTCGTGGAGCCGCTTGATCTGGATATCAAACAGCATGGCGGGATCCAACTTGATCCCGCAGCGGCGGGCGATCTCACCGCTGAGCCGCTGTTTGTTCGCCGCCTTGATGCGGGCAAATTCCGTCAGGGAATCGGCATCCTCCGCGTAGGGGCGCAGGCGGGCCAGATCATCGGGCTCGGTGATAAAGTCGTCCCCGATCCGATCCGTAATAAAGGACGCCAGTGACGGATTGGCCAGAAGCAGCCACCGCCGCTGGGTGATGCCGTTGGTCTTGTTCTGGAATTTGTCGGGATACACCTCGTACCAGGGGCGGAGCACGGTGCGCCGCAGAATATCCGTGTGCAGCGCCGCCACGCCGTTGATGGCGTAGCCCACATAGGACGAAAGACGGGCCATGTGGATATGCTCTCCCACCACGATGTTCAACGGATCCCGCACCAGGTGCCGCTCTGCCATCTCCCGCTCCAGCTCCGCCTGGATCTGCTCAATGACGGCGAAGGCACGGGGGCAAACGGAGCGCACCAGATCCGCCTCCCACACCTCCAACGCTTCCTGCATGACGGTGTGATTCGTATAGGCAAAGATCTTCCGCACGATGGGGAAGGCATCCCGGAAAGCCACGCCCCGCTCGCCCAGACGGAGGATCAGAGCGGGAATCGCCCAGACAGGATGGGTATCGTTCAGCTGGATCCGACAGAAGTCGGGCAGTTTGGCAAAATCCTTCCCGTGGGACTTCTCAAACCGGCGCAAAATATCCTCCACCGATGCATCGGTGAAAAAATACTGCTGCCGCAGGCGCAATTCCTTCCCCTCC
The DNA here is from genome assembly GCA_017468385.1 of Clostridia bacterium. Lineage (GTDB taxonomy): Bacteria > Bacillota > Clostridia > Oscillospirales > CAG-272 > SIG701. Next base: position 20,082 of record JAFUIQ010000003.1, on the reverse strand, counting down.
CGGCTGTTGTCGTTGGGGTACAGCACCGCGGAAATGCGGCCGGCCCATTCCGCCTCCGCCACGGCGGGCAGGTACTTTCCCGCGTCAAACAGGGGGAAATCCAGAGGAGATTCCGCCTCCGCCTGCCACAGCCGGAGAATACGGATGTCCCCGCCGGCCGTGCCGGTCCCACCGGCAGTGCCGGCCCCCAAGCATCGGATATCGTCACTGCTATTTTCATGCTTATCACACGAGGGTGTATTTTCGTCAGGAACCCTCGTACCGTAGCCGAACACGGGCAGATCGTAGGGCACGGCCCGCACCGTCTTCCCGGACAACGTGACCGTCACCGCATCCCCCTCCCGGCGGATGGACCAGGGATCCCCCACCCGGGACCAGTCGTCCGGCCATTCTTTCTGGTGGCCGTGGGACAAATCCTGCCGGAAGAATCCGTACCGGTAGCGGATGCCGTATCCGTGGAGCGGCACGCCCACGGTGGCGGCGGAATCCAGAAAACAGGCGGCCAGACGGCCCAGGCCGCCATTGCCCAGGGCATGGTCGGGGATCTCCTCAAAGGCGGCGATATCCGCCCCGTTTTCCGCCATGGCATCCTTCACCTGCGACAGGATCCCCAGATTCAGAAGATTCGAATAGATCAGCCGCCCCATGAGAAATTCCGCCGAGAAATAGTAGGCGCACTTTTTGCGCCCCATAGCGGCCCGGGCATCCTCGATCTTTCCGCGATACTCCCGCATGACAAATTCGGAGACGAAATTGTACTGCTCCGCCACCGTCATGCTGCCGAATTTCGCCCGCTTCATCTCCGCCGATAAACGCACACCCAAATCCTTCATGTTGGATCTCCTCCGTTGATTGAAAATAGCCTCAGCCCTTGACGGCACCGCCCGTCACGCCCTCCACGTAATACTTCTGCATGAAGAGGAAGAGCAGCGCAATGGGGATCGCCACCACCACCGCCCCCGCGCAGAACACAGTGAAGTAATCGTAGATGTTCTCTCTTGTAATCATCTGGAACAGCCCCAGCGCCACGGTGTAGTTTTCGTAATTGTCCTTCATGATCACCGACGCAAAGATGAAATCCATCCACGGCGCCATAAAGGACATGAGCACCGTATACACCACGATGGGCTTGGACAAGGGCAGGGTGATCCGCCAGAAAATGGTGGATTTGGACGCCCCGTCGATGGTGGCCGCCTCGTCCAGTGCCAGAGGGATCGTGTCAAAGAATCCCTTCGCCACGTAGTAGGTCAGCGCCGCCGAGCCCGAATAAACAAGAACCAGGGCCAGAAGCGACTGGGTCAGCCCCACCGCCTTCAGAATGAAATACACGGCGATCATGGCCATAAAGCCCGGGAACATGTTGAGGATCAGCCCCGCCCGCATCATGGCATTCCGACCGCGGAATCGCAGGCGGGAGAAGGCGTAGGAAATCATCAGCACGTACAAGGTGGACAAAAAACAGCTGGCCACGGACACCACCAGGGTGTTCAGATACCATCTGGGGAAGTTGAACAATTCTGTATCCGTGAACAGCCGCACGTAATTGTTCCACGTATACGTCTTGGGAAACAGATAGCGGATGGCCGCCCCCGGCTCCGCCCGGAAGGAATGGACGATGAGAAAGAAGATGGGGATCAGCCAGATCACCGCCAGGGCGGTGAGCAAGGCGTAGATCAGAATCCGGGTCAGATTTTTTCGCAGTCTCACAGGAATTTGCCCTCCTTTGCCGATCCGCTCCGGCTGTATACGATCAGTGAAAAGGCGGCGCATACCGCAAAGGTGATGATGCCGATGACGGACGCCAGCTTGTAATTCTGCTCGCCGGTGGTGATGCGGTACAGCCACGTAACCAACAGATCCGTCCGCCCGCCCTGGTAATACTCGCCCGTCATGGGACCGCCGCCGGTCAGCAGCCAGATCACGTTGAAATTGTTGATGTTCCCCACGAACTGGGTGATCAGATAGGGCGTGGTCACAAACAGCACATACGGCAGGGTGATGGTGGTGAACTGCTTCACGGGCCCTGCCCCGTCGATGCGGGACGCCTCATACAGATCGGCGGGGATATTCAGAAGGATGCCCGTGGTGATCAGCATGGAGTAGGGGATGCCCACCCACATATTCACCAGAATCACCGTAATCCGGGCGATATTGCCGTCGGTGAGAAAGCGGATCGGCGCGTCCACCCACCCCATCTGGGTGAGGAACACGTTGACCAGACCGTTGTCCGCCAGCAGATTCCGCATGAACATCAGCGACACAAACTGGGGAATGGCGATGGTCGTGACGAACACCGTGCGGAAGAATTTCTTGAAGCGGATGCCCCGATGATTGATGAAGATGGCCAGGATCATGCCCAGCGCGTAGTTGGTGACGGTGGCGAAAAACGCCCACACCAGCGTCCAGGACAAAATGGATCGGAACGTATTGCCCAGCAGGGCGTTGCCGCCCAGGCCGAAGATGGCGCGGAAATTCTCCCACCCCACCCACGTGAACAGATTGCCCGGCGGCATGTGGAACCGGTCGTAGTTGGTGAAGGACAGGCTGATCATGAAAATCAGCGGCAGGACAGTGAAGATCACCACCGCCAGCACGGGCAGAAACAGCAGCGTTTTGTGGAAATCCCGATCCCGCAAGGCGGCGATCTCGTCCCCCAGGGTGGGGATCCGCTCCGCCCGGCGGGCGCGGCATTCCGCATCGTAGCACACCCGTATCGAGGAAAAGTATATGCACACATACAAGAGAATGATAATCAGCGTCACGATGCCGTACAGCAGCACCAGCATGGAGTTGTCCCCCCGGGCATACTCAAAGATGCCCTTTTCCTCGTTCCAGACCTCCCCCTGGGCTACCTTGCCCAAGGTGGGCATGAGAGCCAGCCATCCCACCCCGAAGGTGAAGAAGAAATACCAGAAGGCGATCTGCGTGAACAGATAGATCAGCCCCCGACCGATGCGCCCCCGGCGCAGACAGCCGAATCCCATGATCCCGAAGGACAGCCGGGTGGCCCAGTCGCCGCGGATGAAGATCAGCCCCACGGATATCACCGCCCCCAAAAGGGAGCGGAACATCCCGCCCAGACGGCGGGGCAGACCGCCGATCCACCCCCCTACCCGGCCGGGCAGGGATTTTACACTCCGCGTAAAGCGGATCCACGCCCGCCGCGGCCCGCTCGATGCCAAATAATCCAGATCCGCCATATCCTGCCTCCTTGATGCGTGGACTGTTAAAAAATCAATAAGGTTTTTGCCCGTTTTTTCAATCCCCAATTACCTTTTGTGTTCCTTAGCTTACGCATCTCCTCTTTTGACTGAATACGGGCTGTCGAGGACGCCAGCCCCTACGAAAAGTACCCAACATTCACCGGTAGGGGACGGCGCCTCGACGTCCCGAAGCAAGAGATACGGCTTTTTTATATCAGCAACACTTTGTCGAATTGGGGATTTCAAAAAGCGCCTTGTCGCACTCCGCAAAGTGCCCTCACCCAATGGGATTGTTCACCGTCTCCGTCAGAACGTCCAATTTGCCCTGCAGGGCGTCGTCGGGCACGTTGCCCGCCGCCAGATCGGTGCCGAATCCCTCCGCCGCGGTCCAATAGGAGGCGGGGACGTTGTTCTGGGATACGGCGTGAGGCATCTGCTCCGACAGCGCCGCCAGGGCGGGATTCTCCATCACCGCCGGATCGGCGGCGGCATTTTTGTTGGCCGGCGCCATGGATCGCTCGCGAAGCCGCTTCAGCTGATTTTCCTCGTTTGTCAGCCAGGCCGCCAGCTTCACCGCATCCTCGGGGGAACGGCTGCCTGCGTTGACGCCCACCAGCTTATATCCCGCAAAGCCGATCATCTGCACTTCCTGTCCGTCGATCTCAATCATGGGCAGTTTGGTGGCACCCAGATTCTCCGCGCCAATCTCCGATGCGATCTTTTCCGCGTTCCAGGTGCCGGACACCGCGGCAATCACACTGCCGTCACCAAATCCCGCAATAATGGAAGGATCGTACTCCGCGCCGAAATTCACAAAGCGGGGATCCCGACACAAAGCATTGATGGCCCGGGCCGCCGCCACGCCGTTCTCGCTGTTGAAATCGATCTTCTTATCCTCGGAGAAGGAGCATCCCGCACTCAAAAAGAAGGATGCCAGATACCAGGAATCGGACACCTTCATGGCGAATCGCCGCCCGTCGGTGCAAAGGGAAAGAATTTCCGCCAAGGTATTGGGTGCGTGATCGAATACAGCCTTGTTGTAATAGAGAAAATATCCGTTGTCCGCCGTGGCGGGAAAGGCGTACAGCTTGCCGTCCACCATGGCCGCGTCCACCGCACCCGTCAGATTTTCCTCCTCTACCGCCGTGCGGTAGGTGCCGCCGATCTGGGCCAGCGCGCCCGCGCTCACCAGATCCGCAATCTGATCGTTGGCAAAGTGAAACACGTCCGCCGCCGCGTCGGGATCGTCCAGAAAGATGTTTTTCGCCTCTCCCTCGCCCACCACGCCGTAGGTGAAATTGTATTTCTTATCGGGATTGGCCTGGGCAAAGGCATCGCACATCTCGCGAAGCATGGCCTGATCATCCTGGGCCCCCCATACCTTCAAGGTAACCGTGGGGGTGTCCGTGTTGTTCGGATTATCCGTATCCGTATTTCCTTTTCTGCATCCCGTCATGGCGGGCAACAGCGCCGCCCCGATCAGAAGCAGAGATACCAGTCGTTTCATAATAAACCTCCTGCTTGAAATGCATAGGTATTGTGTACCGGCGGCGCGGGATTTATGCCCGGATGCAAAAATTTGATTTTTTCCTTGACACGACAAAAAAACTGTGCTATGATAATCTACGATATAAGGCAGGGGTGCTGCGGCGAGAGCCAAAGCTGAGACGGTGAAACCGAACCCTTCAACCTGATACGGGTAATACCGGCGTAGGGAGCTGTAAGTCATCGTATACGTATACGTCCGACGTGCGGTTCATGCCGCGCGGCGGATTTTTTCTTTCGCCGCGATATCATCCATTTTTATGCGGAATATCCGCGAAAGGAGTCATTGTTATGACAAAATCCAAGTCCCACAACCACATTCTCGCCCTGGTCGAGTGCGCCCTTATGGTGGCTCTGGCCATCATTCTGGATCTTCTGCCGCTGCCCAAGTGGCCCAACGGAGGATCCCTCTCCATTTCTGCCATTCCGATCGTATACGTTTCCTATCGCCGCGGAGCAAAATGGGGACTGGCCGCCGGTCTGGTCAACGCCGTGATCCAGCTGATCACCGGCTGGTACGCACCGCCGGCAGGCACCGCTTTGGCTGTGTTCGGATGCGTTCTTCTGGACTACATTCTGGCGTTCACCGTTTTGGGATCGGCCGTACTGTTTGCCCGCCTGTTCGGTGAGCACAAACTCATCGGCTACGGTTTCGGCGCCGTGATCGCCAATCTGCTTCGCTTCGTGTGCAGTTTTCTCTCCGGTATTCTTTTGTGGGGATCCTATGCCCCGGAAGGACAGCCGGTGTGGCTCTACTCCCTCACATACAACGCAGGATACATGATTCCCAATGCCATCGTCTGCGGCGTGTGCATCGTGCTCTTGTGCACCGTAGTCTCCCCGGAAACTCTCCGTCCCATGAAAAAGCGGGCGTAATTAGAACGCCCCACACGGCGGAAACCAAGGCGGCAATTTCGTCTATCCCGTAGGGGCGAACTGTGTTCGCCCGCAACGGAAATGCAAATCGTATGTGACGGACGCGTGGACATTCGAATTCATCGAAGTCCTGCACGCCCCTACAACGAAACATCACCATCCTATCCCCATTTTCAACCCGCAGTAGAATTTTTCTCCCCAAATACGTTATTGCGCATCCGGTAAAACGTGCTATAATGGTAGCAGGATAAGCGCGGATCCAAATTCATTTGGAGGAGTTATTATGATAAAACTCGGAGAAAAAATCAAATCCCTGCGAAAGCAGAAGAACATATCCCAAGAGGTGTTCGCGGGCTACCTGGGGGTATCTTTTCAGGCAGTATCCAAATGGGAAAACGGCAATACCATGCCGGACGTAACCATGATTCCTGCCATTGCATCCTTTTTCGGCGTGTCCACCGACGAGCTTTTTGATTTCAATTTGTACGAGGTGGAAAAGCAGGTAGAGGAAATCTGCCGGGAAGCATACCGGTTTCGATTTACGGATGCGGCAAAATCGGAGAGGATTTTGCGTGACGGTCTGCAACGATTTCCCGGGAACGATATTATTCTGAACAATCTGCTGTATACGTTGGATTATCAGACACGGGCAGACGAGGTAATCACTCTGTGCAAAACCCTCATCGAATCCACAAAGGACGATTCCGTCAAATACGATGCCTGCCGTATCCTTGCCACGTGCTATAAGGAAAACGGGCAGGACGATTTGGTAAAACCCACACTTGAGATCATCCCGGAGATCTATTTCAGCAAGCTGGAATTGATGGCATCTCTTCTGGAAGGCGAGGACAGCTACGAAGCGGCGCAGAAGCAGAAGAACATCTCCGCCGAGGATCTGATCGATATGCTCCTCGTCGCCGGAAAACATCTGAGAAAAATCGGCGAGGAGGAAAAGGCAATCTCTCAATTCAAGATTGCCCGGAAGGTGATGGATGCCTTCGCAGAGGATTTCGTGGAAGCCAAATGGTTTGATTCCACGGTATATGACTATACCCGCGAACAGCGAGAGGAAATTGCGACGCTGCTGGCGGAGTGAGCACACACGGGAACCATCCCACACGGCGGAAGCCAAGGAGGTGGGGGCGGGGCGGAAACTTCGGCGTTTGAGATGGTTCCGCCCCGCAATAATATATTCCAAACCCTACGTGACGGGAGGGGAAAACCCTCCCCTACAACGAAAAACACAACAAAAAGGCTGTTTGCCAAATGGCAAACAGCCTTGTCTATTGTATTCCTCACAGCAGATCCGCATCATACGCGGCGCGCTCGCCGCCGGTGAAGGGGGCACGCACTCTGGCCGCGGCCAGCGGTGCCTGGCCGATCGTCTTCACGGACAGCCGAAGCGGTACGGCCACATGCTTCAGATGCATACCGATCATCGTGCCGCCGATGTCCAGACCCGCATCCGCCTGCACGTGATCCACCGCCACGGGATCGGCAAATCGGCGATGGGCAGCCGTAGCAAACGCCCCGCCTGCCTTCGGCATGGGAATCACGTTGAGGATCTGTCCCTGGGCGGCGGACCGCTCCATGATCAGCGCCCGGTTCAGATGCTCACAGCACTGGGCGGCGATGTGGATTCCCCGGGGAGCAAACACGCTCGTAAGGCCGTCCAGCACCGCATAGGCGATGTCCAAGGAGGAATCGCTGCCGATCCGGGCACCGATGATCTCGCTGGAGGAGCATCCCACCACCACGGTCTGTCCGGCGGTGATTTTTGCCGCGTCGCACAATTCCCGTGCCGCGGCGGCCGCCGCATCCCGGATTCCGCCAAGCGTTTCCTCGGTGGGGATCGCGCCGGCGGGTAATTCGATCTCCATCGCCTCAGCGAAGGATTTCATATCCCGCACGGTGATCTCCGCCGCCGTTTCCGGGGCGGGCACATCCCACGACAGGTACAGGCATCCGTGAACGCCCGCATTCACGCCCGCCATCACGTCGATCTCCCGATCGCCGATCATGACGGTTTGATCCTTATCCAATTTATAATTGCGGCAGATGTGCTCCACCGCGTCCGGCGCCGGCTTGCCGGGGAAATGCATGGTGCTGTCCACCACGCCCGCAAAATACTTCTCCATACCGTACCAGCGGAGGTACGCCCGGGCCAGATCGTTGCGGAGGGTATACAAAAAATTCTTACCGCCCGCCTCGGTGATGGCACGGAGCACGGCACACGCCCCCGGGAAGGGCGCGGGGATCGGCTTATGGGCATAGATGGGCTCCTGGGCAAGAAAATCCTTATACTGCTGATCACTCAAGCCAAAATGCTCCCGTGCCTTTTTGTACGTGACCATCAGGCAGTCCAGCACGGTTTTATGCTCGTAGGGGATGTGATCCCTCTCAAGAATCGCCTCAAAGGCGGCGGCGGTGTGGGGATAGCTGTCAAACAGCGTCCCGTCGAAATCCCAGATATACGAGGTAAATTTCATAGAATCCTCCAAAGAAAGAATGAGGGAGCACCGCTCCCTCACTCGAATCGCTCATGATTATTTCTTCAGCGCAACTGCGGCCTTCGCCTTGGCGGCGATAGCGGCTGCATCCAGACCGAAGTAGGAAACCAGTTCCTTAGCGGGGCCGGAACGGCCGAAGGTGTCCTCTACGCCTACGCGGAGAACGGGAGTGGGGCACTTGGCGCTCAGGCACTCAGCCACAGCACCGCCCAGACCGCCGATGATGGAGTGTTCCTCACAGGTAACAACGGCGCCGGTCTTCTGTGCTTCCGCAACAACCAGATCCTCATCCAGCGGCTTGATGGTGTGGATGTTCACAACGGATGCGGAGATGCCCTCGGCAGCCAGGAGTTCGCGAGCGGCCAGAGCCTGCTCCACCTCGATACCGGTGGCGATCAGGGAAACATCGGTACCGTCCGCCAGTTTTACGCCGCGGCCGATCTCGAACTTGTAATTCGCATCAAAAATTACCGGAACTGCCATACGGCCGAAACGGAGATAGCAGGGACCCTGCATCTTGATAGCGGCCTCCACAGCCAGACGTGCTTCCACAGCGTCGGCGGGATTCAGAATGGTCATACCGGGGATGGTGCGCATGAGGGCGATATCCTCGTTGCACTGGTGGGTCGCGCCGTCCTCACCGACGGTGATGCCCGCGTGGGTTGCACCGATCTTCACATTGGTGTGAGGATAGCCCACAGAGTTGCGGATCTGCTCATAGGAGCGGCCTGCCGCAAACATAGCGAAGGTAGATGCGAACGGGATCTTGCCGGACAGAGACAGGCCGACAGCCACGTTGATCATGTTGTTCTCGGCGATACCGCAATCGAAGAAACGATCGGGGAATGCCTTCTTGAAGGTGCTGGTCTTGGTAGCGGCCGCCAAATCGGCGTCCAGAACCACCAGATTCTCATATTTCGCACCGAATTCAGCCAGCGCGTTGCCGTACGCTTCACGGGTAGCAATCTTTTCTGCCATTATACTGTCCCCCTTATGCTCTCTCGCCAAGCTCACGCATAGCGATCTCGTATTCTTCGGTGTTGGGTGCCTTGCCGTGCCAGCCAACGTTGTTCTCCATGAAGGAAACGCCCTTGCCCTTCACGCTGTTGCCGATGATCACGGTGGGCTTGCCCTTGTACTCGCGGGCGGCCTTGAGGGCCGCTTCGATTTCATTGAAATCGTGAGCGTTGATGGAAATTACGTTCCAGCCGAACGCACGGAATTTTTCATCGTGAGGACGGGGATCCACAACCTGATCCAGAGAACCGTCGATCTGCAGACCGTTCAGGTCCACATAGTAGCAGAGATTGTCCAGATGATGGTGGCCGGCAAACATAGCTGCCTCCCAAACCTGACCCTCCTCGCTCTCGCCGTCGCCCATGATGGCGTATACACGGCGGTCGGATTTGTCCATCTTAGCGGCCAGAGCCATGCCGGCAGCCACGGAAACACCCTGGCCCAGAGAGCCGGATGTCATATCCACACCGGGGGTATGCTTCATGTCCGGATGACCCTGCAGATAGCTGGTGGTCTTGCGGAAGGTCTTCAGATCCTCCACGGGGATGAAGCCGCGCTGTGCCAGAACGGAATACAGTGCCGGCGCGCAGTGGCCCTTGGAGAGAACGAAACGGTCGCGATCGGGCGCGTCGGGATTGGCGGGATCCACTCTCAGTTCTTCAAAATAGAGATAGGTAAGAATATCTGCGATAGAAAGAGAGCCGCCGGGATGACCGCTGGATGCGGAATAAACCGCGTCAATAATGCCGACGCGAACGCGGCGCGCGATCTCAGCAAGCTCATTCAGTCTTTGCTTGTCCATGAGTTACCTCCGAAAAATAATTATACTGATTCCTATATATTCTACTCGTTTTCCACCCAAAAGTCAATGATTTTTCACACTTACGCATAAATCCGGGAAGAAAAAATCATAATAAGAACCCACCGGGCGCAATTTTGAAAAAAAGACCCCAAAACCCTTGACAAAAGCGAAGATTTTTTATATAATAATTGAGCGGGTTACACGAGAAGGCCGACCCGCCTGTGTATGGAGAAGTACTCAAGAGGCCGAAGAGGCGCCCCTGCTAAGGGCGTAGGCTGCCATAAAACGCGGCGCGAGAGTTCAAATCTCTCCTTCTCCGCCAACGAAAAAGGACACCGACGGTGTCCTTTTTTCGTTGGCGGCATAAGCAAAGCGGAAGATTTGAACGATCGCGCCGGTACGGCAAGAGAGGGAGCGTTGCGAGCGCCGCCAGTGGCGGATGAAGCGAGCAAAAGCGAGTGACGATTCAAGGAGCATCGTGACCGCCCGAGATGCGTGCCGCATCTCGGGGAGCGAGGCGACTATGAATCGGAGGTGGTCGAAGGCCAAATCTCTCCTTCTCCGCCAACGAAAAGGACACCGACGGTATCCTTTTTTCGCCCACGGCATAAGTAAGCGAAGGTTAGTCCTCTGCTTTTTGTTCGGGATGCTTCGCGAGAAATTCTTGCACCGCTGTTTTAAAGACCTGCGCCTGCGGCACTCCCAACTCCTCGCACCGGCGCCGGAAAAGGGCGGCGACTTCTTTGTCCTCTCTGTAGGACAGGAGCGTGTAGTTCTTGTCGTTATAGCGTCTTTTAACGGCTGTGGATGTGTGGGTTTTACGTTTGGTGTCTGCCATAATGATTACCTCCGTTTATGAATCATGCGAACACAATTTTTTCGACTCCTGCATAAATCAGGAATATGTCGAATGCCCCGAACACCAGTGTCATATCCCCGGATATTCGGGCAATCATCGTATATACTGCAAGTGTGAGAATCTATATAATTATTGTACATTATACCATGCCCCAGAACATGCTGTCAACAGAACTGTATATCCCCGCCACATCATAGACCTGATTTCCATCGTTTTACTGGCCGTGTCCGCATTGTCCCTGGGAACTGTGCTTTTGAATTTCATAGTGTATTTTCCCAATGGATTTTTCCCGTCTATCGGCGCGGAGCTGGGCCTGATCAGCGGTATACTGCACGCAAACAAAAACAGAATCTGATTCCCCCATCTAAAAACACCACCCATCCGGGTGGTGTTTTTTATTATGCGGCTCCCTTCACGCCTGAATATACTTTCGAAAACTTTCGCCGGTTTTGCATATGGCGTGCAGCCAGGGCAACAGCAATTCCTCATCCATGAACAGCGCCGCCCGCGACTGGGCAAAGGTTTCAAAACTCAGATCGCCGCAGTAGCCGATCTCCTTCAGTCCCTCCAGAAAATGCTTCCAGGGAACCGTGCCCGTCAGCGGCGCCATGTGCCGATCCGCATTGCCGTCGTTGTCGTGGATGTGCAGTGCCGTGATCCGATCGCCCAGCGCAGATATATAGGTGCGAAAATTCTTGTGCAGAAGATGCAGATGGCCGGTGTCCAGACACAGCCCAAAGGCTTTTCGACCGGCCTTTTCGTTGAGCGTATCGATAAACCGTATCGCCTCGTCGGCGTCACTGCAATGCCCCTCGCACAGTCCGCCCTCGCCCGAAAAGAGATTTTCCAGGCACACCGTCACATCCGGGCACTGCCGCAATGTGGGGATCATCGATTCATACAACTGCCAGTTGAGTGCCTCAATCTGTGCCGCCGTGTGGGGATCGTTCCGGGACTGGGAGATCCCATGCACCACCACCCGCGGCACCTTGTAATGCTGGCACACCTGGATCATGCGCTGATACACACCCAGCATATAGGGAAACAAATCCGGATCCTTGGCGCTGTAGCAGGGGAACGGCGCATGGGCCTGGGATATTTTCAGCCCCGACCCTCGAATGATTTCGTATTCTTCAGCAAAACAGGCAACGGCCTCCTCCAGGGGCTTGTCGTAAATGCATCCCTTTCTCCACTCGCCGCTTTTGATCTGCGAGACCTTCAGCCCGTGCTCGATGGCCGTCCAGTCAATGGCGGTAAATCCGGCCTTGGCCATCCACGTATAGCCTTTTTCCATATCGACATGTTCAATGATGCCGCCGCTTTGTATACATATCTCCATAACAGTCCTCCCGGGAGTTTTCAATCATTCACAGCAGATCATGATTTTTCCCTGCACCTGGCCCGGCGTTTTATACAAAGCAAACGCCTCGTTGATTCGGGACAGGGGCATCTTGCGGAAAATCATGTCCTCGTCGTATCGGAGCTGTCCGGTGCCGAAATAATGGGCGGTCAGTTCCCACTCCTCCCCGGGAAAGGGGGCGGAATAACTCATCCACGATCCCGTCAGAGTAAACTCTTTCCGGTTCATGGTTTCCCATTCCCGGGCGGTAAAATTCACATTCCGGTGGGGCGTTCCGATACAGCAGATGCTGGCCTTGTTGGCCGCGATGGCAAAACAGGTCTTGATCGCATCCGGCTGTCCGGCCGTTTCCAGCACGAAATCAAACTGGCGGCCGTCCGGCTCCCGGCAAACGAAATCCGCGCCCAGCTTTTTCGCCAGCGCCAGCCGCGCGTCCGACACATCAAAAGCGGTCACACTGCGGGCACCGAATATTTTCGCCCATTGCAGAGTAAACAGACCGATGGTGCCGCATCCGACCACGGCCACATCCCGTCCTCCCACATATCCGGCACAGCGGAGTCCGTGAAGCGCCACCGTGGACGGCTCAAAGAATGCGCCCTGCTCGAAGGATACCTCCGGCCCGAAGGGGACCACATTGCGCTCCGGCAGTTTTACGTATTCCGCAAAGGCACCCTGGACCCGCGATCCGATAAAGGTATAGTGGCGGCACAGGGAATAGTTCCCCCGCTGGCAATCCTCGCAAGTCATGCAGGGCACCAGGGGCACACCGGCCACCCGATCGCCCACGGACACCCGATCCACGCCCTCTCCGATCTGCACCACCGTACCGGAAAACTCATGTCCCAGCACGATGGGATAATAATGGGCACCGCCATCCAGAACCCGGGGCAGATCACTGCCGCAGATTCCGGTCATAGCCACCCGGACCAGCACCTCTCCCCGACCGATTTCCGGCGTGGGGATCTCCTCATAGCGAATATCTTCGTTTCCGTACAAAACGCCTGCTTTCATTGCACATTTCCTCCTTCATCCGTCATGCCGGACGCGCCGCACAGCCGGATCTTCTGACGGACCACTTCCGTCACGGCTTTCTTTGCGTTGCCCATGTAGCGCCGGGGATCGTTCTCGCCGGGATTGGCGGCAAACGTATCCCGTATGGCCTGCGCCATGGGAATCTTCAATTCCGTGGCAATATTGATCTTGCAGATGCCCCGCTTCACGCTCTCTCTGATCTGCCAATCGGGTACGCCGGACGCACCGTGCAGAATCAGAGGCAGATCCACCACCGCCCGGATGGCACTCAATCTCTCAAAATCCAGATTGGGCTCTCCCTTGTATTCCCCGTGGGCCGTGCCGATGGCAATGGCCAGCATATCGATCCCGGTCTGCTGTGCAAAATCCTGTGCTTCCTCCGGGACGGTAAACGCCGCCTCTCCCACCAGATCGTCCTCCACGCCGCCGATGCGGCCCAATTCTCCCTCGACCGCCACGCCGCGGCTGTGGGCCTCCGCCACGACCCGACGCACCATCTCCACATTTTCCTCATAGGGCAGATGGGCGGTGTCGATCATCACCGAGGTGTATCCGGCAGCCATACAGCGGAGAATGGTATCGTAATCCGGGCAGTGATCCAGATGAAGCGCCATGGGCACACCGTATTCCTCGGCCGCCTCCCGGACGATGGCCGCCACGTACCGGGCGCCCGCATGCTTCAGCGTGCCGGGGGTGGTCTGGATGATGACCGGGCTGTGCTCTGCCGCCGCCCCTTCGGCCACCGCCTGAATGGTTTCCAGATTATGTACATTAAACGATGCGATCGCCACGCCCCTCTGCCGGGCCTCCTGAATAAATCCCATGGGATTGACCAGCATTCTTTATATCCTCCTTGACATTTCCCCTGTCGGGGGTATAATGTAAGTATAGAAACTTTCTCAACTTATTTCAATAAAGTCGAAAATGTTGACAAATTCTCAAACTTTCTCAGGAGGAGTTATGTATCAGAAGGAACGCCTGCGGGTCATTCTCAGCCTGCTGGAGCAAAACGGATTCGTCACCGTGCGGTTTTTAACGGAGCAGCTGCACTATTCCACCGCCACCATCAACCGGGATCTGAACGCCCTGCAGAACCAGGGACTGATCCGGCGATCCTTCGGCGGGGCAGAATTAACCCAGGAGAAAACCGTGCCCCTGCAGTTCCGATACAGCAAAATGCGTCCGGCCAAAAGCCGGATCGCGAAAATGGCGGCTACCCACATCCACAACGGCGACACGATCTTTATCGACTGCTCCACCACCGCCCAGTATCTGGGAAAATACATCACCGACCGCAAAAATCTGACCGTGATCACCAACAATCTGACCCTGGCCTCCTTCCTCAGCGAGTACAACATCGCCAGCATCTGCCTGGGCGGGCGGATCATGGAGCCCCCCTCCATGGTCTACAGCGAGGAAACGGTGGAAAACGCCCGGAAATACGGCGCGGATAAGCTCTTTTTCTCCGCCTGCTCCATTACGCCGGACGGCCGCATCGGACGAAGCCGCCCCGAATCCCATTATCTGATGATCCGGGCCATGATGGAGAACGCGGACAAAAAATATCTTCTTCTGGACGTGGATAAGCTGGTGGATCGGGCAGACACCTATCTGGGTACTCTGGCCGAGGTGGATACCGTCATTTCCGATTTTGCTTTTCCGGGAAAAACCAAAGAAATCTACAACCGGACAACCTTCCTGCAAGTGTAAAGAATATTCTGAACGTGAAAAACAAACTATTTTCATTACGCCGAATGCTGTCAGGACCTCCGGCAAGGCCGGAGGCTTGCTCTGCCCCTATAAGGGGCTATTGCCGGCAAGCATCTAAATACGCACGATATTCTATCATCCGCATCACTTGCCCCGCCACCGCAAATGCGGTATGACATCATAGCCTTCCCCAGTGGGGGAAGGTGGCATCTGCGAGGCAGATGACGGATGAGGTGTCTATACAAACCATTACTCCTCATCCACCGTTCGCGTGCGAACGGTCCCCCTTCTCCCGCAGGAGAAGGCCCGCCTACGGCGCAACTGTGCATAGACAAAGTTTTTTGGTGCCACCTGCACAGCAGGTGGTTTTTTTCAGCACCAATAAAAATCCACCCGCTTTGCGGGTGGATTTTTATTATGCAGCTTCGGTGAATGCCACCGTCACGGCATGCCTGCCGTAATTTTCATCGGAAGTGATGATGATCAGATCCAGCAAATCAAAGCGGCCGTCGCCGTTGATGTCTGCCGCTTTGCATGCCGCTTCCTCATAGGATTGGGAGTAGGTGTCCGCCGAGGTCAGCAAAATCACGTCCTGCAGATCGACGCATCCGTCGGAGTTGATGTCTCCGGCCACCAGGGCCGGGGCGGAGATGGCGGGATTTTCGTGCTTGGTCAAATCCACATCCGTATCGGTAACCGGAATGCCGGTAATGATGTATGGCAGATGATTGGCGCGCTGAAAGGAGAGATCGTATATGCCAGTCCCAATGCCCTCAAAGAGGCAGGTGCCGTCGGTGGTTTCTACCTGGGCAACAATCACGCCGTTCTGCATCAGCTTGACAACAGTAGGCACCGCGGAAGCCCCCACAACTCTGAATCGACCGGTGATAGTCAGCACGATCTCTATTGTTCTGCTTTCCTTCTCGCCGCAGGCGGTGCATATTCTTTCCTGCCGTGTTTTCCCGTCGGCGGTTTCTCCCCCGATGGCTGTCCACTCACCAAAATCGTGCCCAAGCGCGGGGATTTCATCCTGCGCGAGGATCGTTTCCATGCACACAAAGCAGTGCTTTCCCGCCGTCCATCCCGATTCCGTGCAGGTGGGAGCAACAGCAGGCGTAATGGCTTCGGTGTGCCCCGATGCGTCCAACACAGTCTGCGCCCGCAGCACTTTCCCACATACGGAGCAGTGACTGCCCTCCGTAAGGCCGTTCTCGGTACAGGTGGGAGCTACCGCCCCATCCTTGACTTCCACATGGCCGCCCTTGGAAGGGATCGATTGCTGGGCCGCCAGGATATTGCCGCAGACCGAGCAGTGCTTGCCCTCGGTGAGGCCGGATTCCGTGCAGGTGGGCTCCACAGCCGGGTCGATGACTTCCGTATGCGCATAGGTATTGTTCTTCCACGGCACGGGGATCCCGTCCACATACCGCCAATAATTGCCGCAGTCCAGGGGGCCGGTTTCCGAATAGTAATACACCACCGCGCGATCGATCACGTACACGTCCCCGATCATGGACAGCGCCGCCCACTGGGCTTTTGTTCCCTCGTAGTACACCTTGCGGTACCCCTGACCGAAGGAGTCCGAAAATTTCATGGCCGTCACGGGCAGTTTATTGTAGTGAGTGGGGATCACCACCCGCCGGGAATAGAACTTTCCTTTATGCCCGTTCCAGGTACAGGAGGCTTTATCCTCATTCAAGATATAGTTGTACTGGGGGTTCGTCAAAAGAATGATGGAATCCTCCCACATGAGGCCGTGCTGGGAGTAGTACCCCTCTATGGTTTGCGAATCATACCAATGCTCCGCACGATTGACCGCCAGCCATTCCCCACCCGTGCCGTCGAAGATGCAGTCCACCATGGCGGTGCATCCTTCAAATATGTGATCCGCAAGCACCGTCACCGTGCCGGGGAGAATGATTCGTTCCAGGGAGGTACAGGATGCAAACGCCTCCTCACCGATCACTTCTATCCCCTCCGGGAGGATAACCTTTGTCAGATCCGCACACCCCGCAAAGGCATGCGCGCCGATCTCCTTCACCGGCAGTCCGTCGTGCTGCGCGGGAATCACCAGATCCGACCCGGTATGGCTTCCGGGGCCGACAACGATATAGTACGTACCGTCCGCGCTGCGCTGATACGCCAGCCCATCCGAGGGCACCGCATCCTGCCCGCGGCCGCCGAGGGCCAACACGGCGCACAGCACCATGGCAAACAGAACTCCCCATGCTTTTTTCATCACAAATCTCCTTACAAACCTATCCAAAGATGTCCTGATTTATTATAGCACGCCGCCGTCGGCTGTGTCAACGACCGCCGCCGGGGATTTCCCGGTATCGTATTGCATTTTGGGCGGGATTGTGCTATAGTGTACCTGAATCATCACGGACTTCCTGCGGGGAGGTACATATATGGAAGAATTGTTTACCTGCGTCATGGATATCGGCGAGCAGATGCTGATCGCCGGGGCGGAGGTGCATCGGGTGGAGGACAGCGTCGGCCGGATGTGCCGTGCCTTCGGATACCATCGCACGGACGTATTTATTATTACCAGCAGCATGGTGGTGACGGTGTACACCGACGACGGAAGCTGGATGACCCAGACCCGGCGGGTGTCCGGCATCTCCACGGATTCCGAAAAGCTGCACCGGCTGAATCAGTTGTCCCGGGACATCTGCTCCCGTCCCATGACGGCCCAGCAGATCCGCGACGGCCTGGCCGCGGCGGTGGACGTTTCGTCCCTGCCCTTCCTTTCGGACCTTCTGTGCTGTGCGGTGATCGCCGGCGCTTTCACCCTCTTCTTCGGGGGCGGCGTCACGGAGATGATCGTGTCCTTCTTCGTGGGGGCGCTGACGCGGATCGGCAGCTTCGCCGCAGAGCGGGCCATCGCCAACCGGATTTTCCTGAAATTTCTCTCCACCCTCATCGCCACGGCGCTGGCCTTTCTGGCGGTGCGGCTGGGGTGGATCCCCTCGGTGGATAAGATCATCATCGGCAACATCATGTCCCTGATTCCCGGCATCGGTCTGACCAATGCCCTGCGGGATCTGTTCACGGGGGACAGCATCGCGGGCATTCTGCGGTTCACGGAGACCATGCTGACCGCGCTGGCCATTGCGGCCGGATATTTTCTGGTAGTGATTCTGGGAGGTGTGTTGGTATGACCATAACGGAAATAGCCCAGATTCTCTCGGGATTTGTGGGCACGCTGTGCTTCGGCATCCTGTTCCGCATCCGGGGATGGCGGCTTTGCGCGGTATCGCTGGGCGGCTTGTTATCCTGGTTTCTGTTTGTGATCCTGAATCGGTGGATCCCCAATGAAGTCGTGAATTACTTCATTGTGGCGCTGGTGATCTCTTTGTACAACGAGATCATGGCACGGGTGCTGAAGACCCCCACCACCATGTTTGTCACCACATCCCTGATCCCGCTGATCCCCGGCGGATCCTTGTACTACACCATGGCCTACGCCTTTGAGGGGAACCGGGAGCATTTTCTGGAGAAGGCCATCTACACCCTGCAATTGGCATCCGCCCTGGCGCTGGGCATCATTCTGGCGGCCACGCTGACGAAGATTGTGTGCAATTTTCTCGCCGCACGGAAATCCCCCGACGCGCATGCGTGATATAAAAAAGAGCTGCCCTCGGCGTACCTGCTTTATAGCGGGTACGCCTTTTGCATTATACGGATGGTTGATATTTTCAACTCCAGTTAAACAACGCGGTTATTGAATAAGTGTAAAAATATGATATACTAAAATCGGAACAAGCGCTTGTTACTTTATACTTTGGAGGTCCATTTATGAAACTCAAAATCAGCGAAAACCTGAAAAGATTGCGCAAAGAACGCGGAAATACCCAAGAAGATCTCGCGAATCATCTCGGGATATCCGTACAGGCAGTCTCGAAATGGGAGCGCGGCGACGGATTCCCGGATATAACGCTTCTTCCCTATATTGCATCGTATTATGAAGTAACAACCGACGATGTTTTAGGATGTAATGATTTACGGAAGCAGGAAGATCTTGCAGAATTTGAGGAAAAAGCCCAGGTGCTGATCAACAAGGGAAAACGAAAAGAGCGACTGGCGCTTTGCCGCGATATGCAGAAGAAATACCCCCATGAGGAAATTGTACTCGACAATCTGATGCACGATCTGTTTTCCACAGGTGCCACAAAAAACAGTGAAGAAATCATCCGTATCGCCAATATGCTTCTGAAAAGCGATTCTTTGGAATATCGCTACGACGCCATTCAAATGCTGGCATTCACATACTTAAAATTGGGGGATGATGAAAAAGCGGTAGAATATGCCAAAATGGTTCCGTGCAACAAGGATTTGCTTTCCACCGTTTTAAAGGGAAAGGATCTGGTGGAGCACTGCCGGTGGTATTTCTGGTCTGTGTGCGATACCATGCTCAGACTGTCCCACAATATGATGCAGTGCCCCGAAGCGGGCTACACGGCGGAGGATCGACACTCCATAAGAGAGACCGTATATAAATTTTTTCACCTGATCTTCCCGGACGGAGATTTCGGCTGGTGGGAAAACCGTCTCGGCAAGCTGTGCCGCGATATGGCAATCAGCTCGTCGGAGATGGGTAAGACAGATCAGGCCTTTGACGAGCTTGCCACAATGTGCGATCATATGGAAAAATACCACCGGTTCAAGAAAATTGAGCATACCTCTCCTCTGGTACGTGGATTGCGGTATGATGCTTCGCAAAGCGGCAGCAGCACCGAAAGAAGTATTGCTTGTGAGCTTCTATATTCACTCGATGAAATCTCTCACTTCAAGTGCCTGCACTCGGATGAACGGTTGGAAACCATAAAAAACCGTTTGCGGGTGCTTGGATAAACCTTCGCTGCTGCATCTGCACAGGCAGATGGGCTTTTGCGATTAACACAGCCTTCCGGGGCGGTGGGCGGCACCCAACAGTACCCCTGCCCGATGCAGCACACTGCGTCCAGCAGAGTAAGGCGTGTAAAAGGGGCTGTTGCATCTACTTGCAACAGCCCCTTTTTATTGTCTATGAAAGACAACCACCTGCTATGCAGGTGGCAACAAAAAGCTTTAGCAAAGAAAAGTTGCGGCGAAGGCGTGCCTTCTCCTGTGGGAGAAGGGGGACCGTTCGCACGCGAACGGTGGATGAGGAGTAATGGTTT
>JAFUIQ010000012.1 GCA_017468385.1 Clostridia bacterium | reverse complement strand
GATTTCCGCACCGCATTCGGTACAGGTAAGTCCGCCTGTCTGCTGATTGTCTGCTGCTTCGGCGACCGGTATCGCTGATGCAGCTTCCGCCGCTGCTTTTGCCTCAGCCGCTGCCTGTGCTTCGGCTTCGTTCTCGGCCTTGATGCGTTCGATCTCTGCCTTCGCTTCCTCAGCCGTATTCAGATGTGATTTTGCGGCTTCACAGAACTCCAGCACGCCGGGATCAACTTCACCGCCGTTTATATACAGATTGTAGTAAAACTCGCCGATCTTCTTCCACTGTTCGGCGGCGAGATTTTTCTCCGTGTTGATTTTGGAATTGAGCTTGCTGATTTCGATTGCATCACCGGTCTTGTCGCCGATGTTTTTTGCGAAATCACCGATCTTATCAAAGAATGCCATGTGTAAATCCTCCTGTTTCTGTTTGTTTTGGTGTGGGGGCAATCCTGGTCATGCTGTCAGCCTACATCTTTTTCTCCTCTTGTTTTCCTTGCACATTCGCGGCAGAGTCCCTCCAATTCGTGGTAGCAATCTTCACATACACGCTTTCCGCAGACGGGACAGCGATTGAATTGGAGCAGAACCTCCTTGTTGGCACGCTCATACGCACTGTCATGATCGTGCAGCCAGAGCAGCTCTCTCGCCCTGCGTTCAGACTTCGAGATGAAAAATTTGGCTTTGAAAGGCGGTTTATAAGGATATGTGATCTCCTTGACCGCTTTGCCGCAGATGTCACAAAAGAAGGTAAATCTGAAGGTTTCAAGCGTTGAGCCATCCTCAAATTTTTTGGTTACAGGCTCTAACATTCTCCCGCCTCCTTTCCTGAAGCCGTCATTGTTTTTTCGTGCAGCTACAGTATACAGGAAAATTTTCATCTTGTGACCCTCCCTGTGGTAGGGAAAATGGGGGGGAATCCTCAATTTTTTTACAAAAAAAGGGGGGATGGAGGGTGGGTACGGCCGAAAATTCCATAATATGACAAAAAGCAGTCGATTTCTCGACTGCTTTTCATCAAGCGGCGGTTATTCGTTTTTGTTCATCTTGGCGGAGATCAGGTCAAACATTTCTCCTTTGTTTGAAACGCCGAGCTTGCCGTAAACCTTTCTCGTATATTCCTTCACGGTGTTGACGGTAATGCCGAGATAGTAGGCGATCTCGCTTTGTTTCTTACCCTTGAGCAGCTCACGGAATACGTCAAGCTCACGGTCGGTAAAGATGTGTGTCTCCGTTGTATCCTGTATGATACGGTCGATCTCCTCGTCCGTATATCGCGTCTTGACGATGATGGGAGACGCCTGGGGTTCTTCGGTGGGCTGTACCACGGCTTCGATGGCTGATGCAGCCGCAGCATTTCTTCTGTGTGAGATCACAAACCATGCCGCACCAGCTATGATGAGGACAACGGCGGAGGCGATCAGCACAATGGGAAGTGCGGACACTTTATTTCGGTAATACGCATAGTAGGTCACATTTTCTGCACGCAAAAGGGGTTCACCGTCCGCAATGGGCTCGCCTCCGCCGTCCGGCATGGTAAACCAGCCGACAAAGACCTGTCCGTTTTTATCCGGCGGTTCGGGGAATGCCGGCGAAGAGCCGTATGCACAGCTGACCTTATTCTGCATTTCGCCTGATACAAACGTGACCTCGTAGGTATTCGGTGTCCAGACGGCACACAGATCGATGAATTCCGAACCACTGCCCACATAGACCATCGAATCGTGCTCCCAATCGCATCCGTCCTCATACTGCCAGCAGTCAAACGTGCAGCCTGTCTTTTCATATTCGGGAAGGAGCGGCTGCTCGCCGTATCCCACGGTGACGGTATGCTTCACTTCGCCGTCCACAAGAAAACGGTAGGTTGTATCGGAATATGCGTTATTGCCGACAAGGAAGCGGCCATACCGGTTGTCAAAGCGATCACCGGCCACCCCCTCCAGCACGGCGGAGTCAAGCTCGATGCTTCCATCCAGATGCTCGTACGGATCACCTGTATGAAGTACATCGGTCGCATAGCAATACCGATTGTCATCGGACGGCATCGCCTCTCCGCGGTCTTCGCCGTGAAGGGCGCATCCGAACAGGGACAGACGCTGGGCATCATATTCCTTCATAGCAGGTGTGTTGCCTGACAAGGTGGAAAGAATAAGGAAGGTCTTGCCGAGCCCTCCGCCGCCAAGCACTGCTTCATTTTCGGATATGTAAAGCGCGCCGCCGTCCGCTGCCGTATTGTTCGCAAGTGTGCTGTTGACGATTGTAACGAGATTGTTGCCGTTATTCTCATTCCAGATACCGCCGCCGTTTTCTCTTGCGATATTGCACGATATCACACATCCGTCAAGATCGCTTTCGGTATAGGAAAGAGCCACACCGCCGCCGTTTCGCGCTTCATTATCCGTTACATAGCAATTTTTCATCGTAAGCGTTCCGCGGCCCACATAGATACCGCCGCCCTTTGTCAGCGTATCGGGGTAGAAATCCTCAAAGCGGTTTCCGGTGATCCGACAGTTCTCCAGCGTGACCGCTGTCTGATCCGCCCATATTGCACCGCCATAGCCGGCAACATTGCGGGACAGCTCACAGTTTTTCATGGATAAAAAGATGTTGCCTGCCCCGGACAAATAGATTGCGCCGCCGTAGCCGCCCGCATTGGAATTCAAGGAACAGTCCTCAAAGGAAACGGACAGTCGGTATCCCTTGCTGTCGGCAGATGAGTATATGCCGTAAACGGCACCGCCGTTTGCCATACTGTAGCCCGAAAAATCACAGCGAACAAACGCGGCATCGATACAGCGGGAGAAAAACACCGCCGGACGAATCTTGGTCGCGGTCATGATCTGCTTTCCCGTAAAGTCAATGCTGTCAATATCATTCACACCCGAAAATGTGATATCTTCAAAGCGGATACTTATGACATCCTGCTCGGATGCGCCGCCCATCACGGCAAACGCACCGCCCGAAAAGACCGCAGGCGTGTCCTTTCCGCTTTTGACCGTCACACCCTTTGAAAGTGTCATACCCATCGGTGAGTAAGCAAATTCAATATCTCCGACAAGAATCGTATCTCCCTCTTTGGCGTTATGAAGTGCTTCCTTCAGTTCTGCTTCGGTGGTGATCAGATCAGGTTCGGCGGCAGAAACACATACGCTGACTGCACCGAGGATCAGCATAATCATGAAAAATACGGAAATCGCGTGTGATATAAGCTTTCTGTGATTCATTCCGAATCCACCTCCTCAAAGTCGATCCCTTTTTCCCGACAGAACGCATAAAATTTGCCGAGAGTCTTCATCCGGGGCTCACGGTCTTTGTTCTCCCATCGGCTTACCGTCGGCAGAGATACGCCGATTGCGTTCGCAAGCTCGGTCTGCGAAAGACCAAGCTTCATGCGGACAAATTTAACAGCATCGCTGAACTTCAGTTCCTTAATATTCATTTGCTCTCCTCACTTGCACAATTAATCATTATTATTTATATTATATCACATTTCATCTCTTTTTTCAATAGGTGAGGGAGTATTTCTTTGAAAAATATACAGCATTAGGACGGTTAGGAATTTCGGCGCGTGACTGTTTTGCTATCTCAAAATAGATTGTTGTGAAATTCGTAATTATCTTCACCGCAGAAAATCATCATTTTACAAGTTCGTGCTTATCAGTATAGTGAATACGGTACACGAAAATGTGGGTGTATCTATCTTTCCGTGTGTTCTCACGCTTTTTCGTTAAGTGAAATATGCCCCTTTTCGTACAGGACATCGTATGAGATAAAATTATCGGCTGTATCCGCCTTTTTTGCAGATACAGCCGATATTGCCATTTTCAATCTAAAGGTTTATACTCCGTTGCAGTTTTCAGATATGTTTCGGGATCGCCGTTCAAAATTAGTTTGGCATATTCAAGCGGCGCGTTGTAGACCAGATAATCAAGTTCTGATCGTTCGTACATATTACGGGCAACCTCGTTCTCCGCTGCGATAGTGTCAATCGCAATCATGCTGCCATCGGTAAATTTCAGCTCCACACAGCAGTTTTCGAAGTTATATTCGCAGGATATAAGGCGTTTCATGGGTTTTACCTCCAAAATTTGGTGTTATGGAAGTAATGCAAGCGTGGGTTTTAGTGTGGTATCTTTAAGTTTGGGAAACCCTCATTTCCCACTTGGATACCGCCTGCGGGGAAATATTCAGCGCGGCAGCCAACTGCTCCTGGGTAAGACTTCCCGCTCTGCGCAATTCACGGATTTTATTTCCGAGATTCATAGTCTGTTCTCCTTTTGTATTATTTCGGCGGCGCCTTCCGTGAGTATAGTATAGCATGCACGACGGGCAAAAGCAAACAGCCCGTCATTGAGTTTTTTCAACCATTGGTTGGCACAGTTGAAAAACAAAAGAGCACCCCGCGGGGTGCTCTTTTTGCTTTTATTACTTCTCCACAACGTGTACGTCCAGCTGATCGAAGGGGATCTGGATCTTGAACTGATCAAATGCCCGCTTGGCGTCCTCATTCAGATCAAAGAGTACCGTCCAGTAGTCGGCGTTCTCGCACCACACGCGGAGACGGAATTTCAGAGCGGATGCGCCCTGCTCCACCAGCATAACCTCGGCTGAGGGATCCTTCAGCACCAGAGAATGGTTGGCGGCGGTTGCCAGCAGCACCTTTCTCACCAGGTCCATATCCGCGTCATAGGCAACGGCGAAATCCAGATCCACACGGCGCTTGTCGTGACGGGAATAATTGAGGATGGAGGAATTCATGAGAGATCCGTTGGGGATCACAACGGAATTGTTGTCAGGGGTTGTCAATGTGGTATAGAAGAGGCCGATATCCACCACGGTACCGGTGTAGGCGCCGTTGGTGATGCAGTCACCGATACGGAAGGGGCGGAACAGAATGATCATAATGCCGCCGGCGATGTTGGACAGACCGCCCTGCAGAGCCAGGCCGACCGCCAGACCGACCGCACTGATGGCGGCGATGATGGAAGCGGTGGGGATATTGAGCAGGCCGCAGATCGTCACGATCACCAGCACATTGATTGCCCAGCGGATCAGATTGCTGAACAGATTGCGGACGGTATCATCCATTTTTTCATTGGCTTTGGCTTCCTTGAACTTCTTCGCCAGCACTTTGCCCAGACGAAGGCCGATCACCAGAACCAGAACCACGCCCAGAATACGCAGAACGATATCCAGGGATGCCTGCGCCAGGGTATTCAAAAACTCAGTCATAGTATTCTCCTTAATAAGTAAAATGTACACAAATATTATAATACAATCCGCGCGCGCCGTCAAGCGGAATCAATGCCGATCGTCCAGGCATTTGTCAAAGAATTCCGCCAGCAGGCGGCGATAGCCCGCATTATCGATCAGATAACTGAGGCCGTGCTCCGCCTCGGGCACGGAGAAAAAGGTGATATCGATTTTGTCCTTGACGGCTTCGTAGATCTCCTCCGCCATAGAATGGGGCACAAAGGTGTCCGCCTGCCCATGGGCCAGGAGCACGGGCAAGGTGGCCCGGGCCAGGGTTTCCGCACTGTGCACATCGGAAAAGCCGAATCCGTGCCGGATGCGGCAGAACAGATCCGTCAGATGGACAAAGGGGAAGGGGGGCACATGGAACCACTCCCGGATGATCTTGTTGAAGATTCCCCGCATGGATGTATATCCGCAATCGGCGATGATGCCCCGCACGTTGCCGGGCAGATCCAGCGCCGCGGCCGCCATCACGGTGGCGGCGCCCATGGAGATACCGTCCATGATCACGGGAACGCCGGGGAATTCCCGTTCCAGAAAAGCGGCCCAATCCCGCAGATCGTACCGCTCCCGCACACCGAAGGTGATCAGCTCCCCTTCGCTGTCCCAATGGGCGCGCTGGTGAATGAGGAAGCATCCCAGATTCATCTCCAGCATATCTCTTGTGGAGATGGAGAAATCCGAGAGGGGACCGGAGCGGTATCCGTGAGCCAAAAGCACAATGGCGCGTGGCGCATCCCCCTTCGGGGGAAAGTAATCCGCCGCCAGTTTCAGCCCATCGTAGGAGGTCATATAATACCGCCGTCCCGTAGCCTTATAGGTATTGTACATCCAGAGTTCCCCCTGGAAGATGGCCTCGCCCCATCCGCCCGGATTGAAGGGCTTGCCGTCCACAAGGCGGGGGCCTTTGGGGGGATTGGCCCACAGATCCCGATATTCCTTGCTCCAGGGAAAAGGTCGGCGGCTCAAGCCGAAGCGGTACATATACACCGATCCGCCGACAGCGATCAGCACAAGAAGCAGGACAGCGCCCGCCAGAATCCACCAGATCACAACACCTCACCGCCTTCCAGCATAGCGAGGAACTGGGCCTCGGTGATCACAGTCACGCCGAGGGCATTGGCTTTGTCCAGCTTGGAGCCTGCCTTCTCCCCGGCCAGCACAAAATCCGTCTTCCTTGACACCGACGAGGATGCCTTGCCGCCCCGGACACGGATCATCTCCGATGCCTCATCCCGGGACAGGGTGGGAAGTGTTCCCGTCAAAACGAAGGTCTTTCCCGCGAAAATCTGCGGCACTTCCTCCTCCGTCCGCACAAGGGCGGTCTGGACGCCTGCGGCCTCCAGCCGATCGATCAGATCTCTCGTTTCCGGCAGAGCAAAGAACTCCCGCACCGCCGCGGCGGTAACGGCGCCGATATCCTCAATTTCGCAAAGCTGCTCTTCCGTGGCATCAAACAGCGCACGGATGGAACCGAAGTGGTTCACAATCGCGGCGGATGCAATCTCGCCCGTATGGCGGATGCCCAAGGCGTACAGCAGCCGGGCCGCACCGGCCTCTTTGGAGGCGGCGATGGCAGAGAGCAGATTCTCCGCCGATTTTTCGCCCAGGCGAGGAAGGGCCGCCAGCTGCTCTTTCGTCAGTGTATAGATATCTGCCGCGCCGGCGATCAGATTCTCCGCCAGAAGCAGTGCCACAATCCGCTGGCCCATACCGTCGATGCCCATGGCTCCCTTGGAAGCGAAATGGATCAGCCGCCGCTCCAACTGCGCCGGACAGGCAGGGTTGATGCACCGCAATGCGCCGCAGGCCATCTCCGTCACCCCGGCGGCATCTTCCTCATCCAGGCGGTCGAAGATCAGTTTTTCCCCGCAGGACGGGCACACCTCGGGCACGGCCAGAGGCGTCTCCGATCCGTCCCGCTTGGCGGCCACACTGCCCACGATTTCGGGGATAATATCCCCCGCCTTCTGCACAATAACCGTATCCCCGATGCGGATATCCCTCTCCCGGATGATGTCCAGATTGTGGAGAGTAGCCCGGGACACGGTGGTGCCCGCCAGCCGCACAGGCGACAATTCCGCCGCCGGCGTCAGCACGCCGGTACGGCCGATCTGGAAGGTAACGTCCCGCAGTTTGGTTTCCTTCTGCTCCGGCGGATATTTATAGGCCACCGCCCATTTGGGCGTACTGCTTCCCTCCCCCAGAATCTTCCGCTGGGCCAGCGAATCGACCTTCACCACCGCGCCGTCGATATCGTAAGGCAGACTGTCCCGTTCCCGGCCCAATTGGTCGATGGCGGACAGAATCTCCTCCGCATTCCCGGTAACCGCCAGCAGGCGGATGGTGGGGAATCCCAGCTCCCCGATACGGGCAACGGTTTCGCTGTGGTGGGTGCAGGCGTGGCCGTCGGAATACAGACTGCCCCACTGCTGATTAAATACAAAAATATCCAGCTGCCGCTCCGCGGTCACCGCCGCATCCAACTGGCGCAGCGATCCGGCGGCGGCGTTGCGGGGATTGGCCATCAGCTTTTCCCCCGCCGCTTCCCGCTTCTCATTCAGCCGATGGAACACGCCGCGGGGCATATACACCTCGCCGCGCACGACCAGGGGGGATGTGCAGTCAATACGTTGGGGGATGGAGCGGATGGTACAGATATTCTCCGTTACGTTCTCGCCTATATTTCCGTCGCCGCGGGTAGCGCCCATGACCAGCCGACCATTTTCGTAGGTCAGGCCCACAGACAGACCGTCGATCTTCGGCTCCACGGTAAAGCGGATCTCCGTCTCACCGGCATCCCGCAAGGTTTGCTTCGCTCCCTCGATGAAGGCGCGAAGCGCATCGAAATCGAATACATCCGTAAGCGAGCCCATGGGCACCACGTGCTTCACTTCCGCAAATTTTTCGGACACGCTTCCGCCCACCCGATGGGAGGGGGAATCGGGCCGATCCAATTCCGGGAACCGGGCCTCCAGGGATTTCAGTTCTTCAAACAGCGCGTCAAAGGCAAAATCGCTGATCTCGGGTGCATCGTTTTCGTAATACAGCTTCCGATGATGCTCGATCTGCTCCCGCAGATGAGCAACGCGCGCCCGGGCGGTATGAATATCGTAAGGCATAAGCCACATCTCCTTGCTTTATAGGATGCGGATTCTCCGCAGGGGCAAAAACCGCCGCACTCGGACGAGGCGGCGGCGTTTGTTATCAGTTCATAGTAACCCAATTCAATCCGTTGCTGGCGTATACGGTGACATCTTTGGGAAGGAAGAAGGCATCCTGCACATAGACATCTCCACTGCCCGTCAAGGCCATTTTACTGCTGTATTTGCCACGGATACAGGCAATATGCACGTGGGATCCGGTTGCACCGCCGGCCACACCCATATCGTAGAAATACTCGCCCTGACCGACGATCTGTCCAACGGAAAGATCGCTTACGTTATTGTCATGCATAAACACGACCGTCATATAGTCCACCGAACCGTCCGCGTATACCACCTTATCACAGCTCTGCAGCCATACGGTGTTGTATCGGGAATAGCCGCGATCGATGCGCACGATCTTGCCCGTGAAGGGCGCGTACACACTGCGGTTGGTCGTGGTGATATCCAAAGCGTTCTGCCGCTGGTGAGAGTAATTGCCATACGCACCCTGGGTGACGCAAAGGGTTTCGGAAGGATACAGAGCATATTCATATCCCTCGGTGTTGACCACACCGTCAAACTCAAAGGCCCACAGCTGCGACTGCTTTTCCTCGCCCAAGGCAGACAGGGTAACAGACGCACCGTTGCGGTGGTTGGCCGATCCGAGAACCTTGGTGGAATCCGCGGCGCTGATCAGGTACCAGCTTCCGTCCCCGGTATCGCTGTAGCGGATATAATACTCACCCGCATAGGTGGAATTGGTGCAGTAGAGACCGGCCGTACCATAGTAGCCGATGCCCAGTACACGGTTGAATCCGGCATTGGATGCGCAGGAATACAGCCGATAGGTTCCCTTCTCGGTCCGCACGGTGCGGAACTTCTGGGAAACATCTCCCGTGCGCTTCCACACGGTGACACCTACGCCCTCGTAATCGCTCCTGCCGCCGTCCACTGCCACATTCAGGCAGCGGTCCGTCCCGGAAAGAACGATGGTATACTTGCCGTCGGGAAGGATTTTTTCCGTAGTGTAGCCGGATTTTTCAATATAGGCATTTGCCTTTTTTGCATCCGTTTCCCACAGAAGGAACTGCACGTCCTGATAGGAAAGCTCCTCCCGCTCCAGAAGATGCTGGGAAAGAAGCTGCTTGCTCTCCGCCATCTGTGCGTTCAGCGTACGGAACATCATCATAACCGCGTCCCCGCGGGTGATGGTGTCTTTCAATTCCGTACAGATCTTCGCCTGCATGCCGCTTTGCTCCGTCAATGCCAGGCTGTAATCACTGCCGTCGGCATCGAATCCCAGAGCATAGAACATATACTTGAGGAAATCCGCGGTGGACACGCTCTCCGAGGGGGCAAAATATTTCGCTTCCGTGGTACCGAACAGCCCACGCTCCCAGAAATATCCCACATAGGGATCGCCCCATTCGGGTACATCCGAGAAGGGATGGGTGGCGCCGTCTTCCAGAATTTCCGTTTCCACGCCCAGCATACGGGCCGCCATAACCATGGCTTCCAATTTGGTAATGTCACGCGACAGATCGAAATCGATCTTTCCGTCCCGCCAGCCGGAGCCGCTGAGAAGGCCCAGATAGGAAAGGCGCTGTGCGGCCTCCTCCTGGGTTACCTCGGGAGCCACCTTGACCGCCGTGCGTGCCATACGGGCAATGGTGCCCGTGCGCAATCCGCCGCCGGAGGAAGCAATCTCTGCCGGCACGGCCCAAACCGATGATATCAGTGTAAGACAAACGAGCGCAAAGCACAAAACATAACGAGTTATTCTCATACTATAATGGCTGCTCTCCTGTTAACAATTTTGATGAATCCATCCGAGGGAAAAATGGCCAGCCCTCGGCATAGTACATATTATACACTATATTTATAAAAAAATCAACCGATTTTCCCATCCTATAGGAGATTGTCTTGATTTTCGGTAAAATTGCCAAAGCAAAACCTGTCAGTTTTCACAAACCGACAGGTTTTTACATGATAAAATTATGCAATGTGCACAGAGTAATCAGAGGATCAATCCTCGATCACGCGGATCGTTTCGATCACCTGCTCCGTCAGGGGACGGTCGTTGGCGTTGGTCTGGGTAGCCGCGATGGCATCCACCACATCCATGCCCTCGATCACGCGGCCGAAAGCAGCATACTGTCCGTCCAGGTAGGTAGCATCCTGATGCACAATGAAGAACTGGGAAGAAGCGCTGTTGTAGCTGCGGGCACGGGCCATGGAGATGACACCGCGCACGTGGGAGATGTTGTTGGCCACGCCATTGATGGCGAACTCGCCCTTGATGTTCTCACCGGATCCGCCCATGCCGGTTCCCTCGGGGTCACCGCCCTGGATCATAAAGCCGTTGATCACGCGATGGAAGATCAGGCCGTCATAGAATCCCTCGCCTGCCAGTTTCGTAAAATTCTCCACCGTAATGGGAGCAATGTCGGGGTACAGCTCCAGCTTGATCACGCCGCCGTCCCGCATCGTAATTTCTACCATAATGGGTTCACCGTTATTCCCGCTGTTCGTATTGGCGCACGCGCTCAATCCAAGCAGGCAGAGCACTGCCAAAGCGAAGCACACGATTCGTTTTTTCATGCGGAAATAATTCCTTTCCGTTCATAATCATTTTGACGCCCGGTGGGCGCATGGGTAATTGTATCAAAAAAACGGCCCAAAGTCAAGGGATTCGCCGATTTAAACCGCCCTGCCCGGCATATACTAAAGCGGACGAGGGAAAGGGACGGTGCGAATATGAAAACAGAAACATGGGTACGGCTGGCGGCCATCGGAATCTGCGCGGTGTGCGCGGGAGTGGGGGGATACGTTTTGATCCGCTATTTTTCCGGCATTCTGCTTCCCTTTGCCGCGGCGGCCCTGGTGGCATCGGTTCTGAAGCCGGCGGCATCCCGCCTGCGGCGGCGGACCCATCTGCCGGAGAAGATCGGCGGGACGGTGCTGATTCTCTCCGCCGTGGCGGTGCTGTCCTTCGGGATCTTCACCCTGGGGGAATTCCTGTACGACGGCGCGCGGGATACCATTGCGTCTCTGATGGCCACACTGGATGACGAAAACAATCCCCTTAGGCGAATCGCCTCGCTGGCGGACGGGCCGAGCGGATTCACTCTGGCGGACCGACAGGAAATGCGGGCCCTGTCGGAGATGCTCTCCGATATGCTGCGGGAAACGATCACCACCGCCTCGGCGTCGCTGACGGGATTTGCCACATCGCTGATCATGGGACTGCCCAAGGTGCTGTTGGCAGTGGTGGTAGGGGTAATCGCCTTGTTCTATCTGTTCTTTGACGCAGGATCCATTGTGGATCAGCTTCGGTTTTTCCTCAGCGAGCGCTCCATCTCCCGCCTGCGGGTAGGAATGGTGCGGGTACGGGAGGCGGTGGGGCGATGCATGCGGGCCTACACACTGCTGGGCTTTCTCACCTTTTCGGAGTTATTGGCAGGAATGCTGATTCTGAACGTGGGCCGACCGGTGCTGGTGGCTTTTGTGATTGCGCTGGTGGATCTGATGCCGGTATTGGGGGTAGGGACGGTGCTGATCCCCTGGAGCATCCTCGCGTTCATCGGAGGGGATATGTTCCGCGGCGCGGGATTGCTGATTCTGTTCATCGCCATGTACGCGGTGCGGCAGTTTGCGGAGCCGCGGATCGTGGGGGAGACCATCGGCGTTCATCCTTTCTTTATGCTGATCGCGGTGTTTGCGGGATTCCGCCTGTTCGGCTTGGCGGGGGTGGTGCTGATCCCGATTCTGCTGTACGTGGCGAAAGCGGCGGTGGACGAAATGGCGCGGGAGTTGTGAGAAACACGGTCGCTTTATGGGAGGGAGAGGAACAAAAATGCTCCCAACCACTTTTTCTTTGTGGCCGTCGCGCAAAGAAAAAGTGGATAAAAAGAAACGCTCCTCGGGCTCCGCGCCCGATCCCCGCCACCTCCCCAAAAAGGTGGACGAAAACTTTATACTGGGGGAAGAAAAATAGTTGCAAAGTTTTTGAGGAGGTTGGGAGGAACTTTTTATAAAAAGTTCCTCCAAATACCCTCCCGCGCAAAAAAGCGGGGAGCTTTCGCTCCCCGCCGATTCCGTTATTCGTTTATTTTTCCGGCACGATCAAACCGTATGCGCCGTCCCGGCGGCGATAGACCACGCAGGTCTCCTCGCTGACGGAATCCCGGAACATAAAGAAGTCATGTCCCAGAAGATTCATCTGCAGAATGGCCTCATCCGGCGTCATAGGCTTCATGCGGAACACCTTGGTGCGGATTACCGTGTTCTCCTCTTCCACTTCAGCCGGAGCCTCCGGTGCCGCCTCCATCGGTTTGAAGGCACCCTCCCGCAGTTTCTTGGCCAGACGGGTCTTGTTCTTGCGGATCTGCCGCTCGATGGATTCGATACACTCATCCAGCGCGTTTTCGTAACTGGATTCCTCTTCCTCACAGCGGAAGAGGGTACCGCCGGCGGAGATGGTGATCTCCAGACGTTCCAGATCCCGCACATGGCCGAATTTGACGATCGCCTCTGCTTCATCATCAAAGAACCGGTCAAATTTGGAGAGTTTCTTCTCGACAAGTGTTTTGAGACTCTCACGCACGCTCATCTGTCTGCCGACAACGGTAATCTTCATGTACAACCCACCTTTTTCATATATTGGAAGCATTTTCTGCTTCCGATTTGATTATACCATATATGGGTAGGTTTGTACAGATATTTTTTCAAAAAACTGAAAAATTTAGCGATTGTTCACAAAATCAGTCCAGATAGCCCTTGCGATAAAGCAGTTCTGCGGTCAGAACCGCACCACCGGCCGCGCCGCGGAGGGTATTGTGTGCCAATCCCACAAATTTGTAGTCAAACAGGGTGTCCTCTCTCAGACGGCCGAGCGTCACGCCCATACCGCCGTAGATGTCCCGATCCAGCTTGGCCTGGGGACGATTATCCTCTTCAAAGTAGGTGATGAACTGCTCGGGTGCGTGGGGCAGGCCGAGGAGCTGGGGTGCTCCCTTGAACTGACGCCACTCCTCCAGAATTGCTTCCTTGGGGGGCTTATTCTCGAAGTTCACAAATACCGCACAGGTGTGACCGTCGGTGACGGGCACGCGGATGCACTGGGTGGTGATCAGGGGAGATTTTGCGCTCGTGATGATACCGCCGTGAACCTCGCCCCAGATCTTCAGCGGTTCCTTCTCGCTCTTCTCTTCCTCACCGGAAATGAAGGGGATCACGTTGTCGATCATCTCGGGCCATTCCTTAAAAGTCTTGCCCGCGCCGCTGATGGCCTGATAGGTGGTAGCCACCACTTCCTTGATGCCATACTTACGCAGGGGCGTCAGAGCGGCCACGTATGCCTGAATGGAGCAGTTGGGCTTGACGGCGATGAAGCCGCGCTTGGTGCCCAGACGTGCCTTCTGGCTGGCGATGACTTCCGCGTGATTGTCGTTGATCTCCGGAATGATCATGGGAACGTCGTTGGTCCAGCGGTTGGCGGAGTTATTGGATACTACGGGAATTTCCGCCCGGGCGTAAGCCTCCTCCATTTTGAGGATCTCATCCTTCTTCATATCAACGGCGCAGAAAACAAAGTCCACCTTTTCCTTCATGGTGTCGATGTCTGCCGCGTCAATCACGGGCATCTTGGCCACGTCTGCGGGAATATCGCCCGCCATTTTCCAGCGGCCTGCCACCGCTTCCTCATAGGAACGGCCTGCACTGCGTGCGCTTGCCGCCAGAGCAGTCAAGGTGAAGTAAGGATGATTCTGCAGCAGCATAATAAACCGCTGGCCTACCATACCCGTTGCGCCGACGATGCCGGCTCTCAGTTTTTCTCTCATAATTCCAATCCTCCCAGGATCCGGTCCGCCGCAGGCTGCGGCAGAACCAAGTTGTTTTATAGATTTGTGCTATAATTTGTTATTATAGCACACCGTTCACGCCTTGTCAATAAATGCAACTTCATTTCTTCGTTTTTGCAAATCCGTCTCCCGCCCCGACTTGACACCGCAGGGGTTTTATTATATAATATAGGGAGTATTCTCCATAAATATTATATATAGACAGGAACCGATCGTGCCGCGGCACGATCCACGGGATGAAAAGTTATGCAGGATTTACTGACTATTCTTGAAACGGCGCGCCCGTCCCTCTCCAAAGGACAGAAACTGATTGCAGACTATATCCGGAACCACTACGATAAAGCCGCTTACATGACCGCCTCCCGCCTGGGCAGTGAGGTGGGTGTATCGGAGTCCACCGTCGTCCGCTTCGCTCTGGAATTGGGATACGACGGATATCCCGCCCTTCAGCATATGATCCAGGAAACCGTGCGGATGCGGCTCACTTCCCTCCAGCGCATTGAGGTAGCCAACCACCGTCTGGGTGACACCAACATTCTGGATCACGTGCTGGCCTCCGACGCGGAGAAGATCAAGTACACCATGGAAAACATGGATCGCGGTGCCTTTGACCGGGCGGTGGATGCTCTCTTGCACGCCCGCTCCATCTACATCATTGGCATGCGTTCCTCCTCCCCTCTGGCGGAGTTTTTGAATTACTACCTCAACTTTATGTTTGAGAATGTCCACCGCATCCGCACCACCAGCGGCAGCGAGATTTTTGAGCAGCTGATGCGGATCGGCGAGGGGGACGTGATGCTGGCAGTCAGCTTCCCCCGCTATTCCACCCGCATCGTAAATGCGGTGGAATACGCCGCCCAGACCGGTGCCCACGTGATCTCCATCACGGACAGCACCCATTCCCCCATTGCCCGGAATGCCTATGCGGTGCTGACCGCGCGCAGCGATATGGCTTCCTTCATCGATTCTCTGGTAGCGCCGCTGTCCATCATCAATGCGCTGCTGGCGGCCGTGGCCCAGAAAAAGCAGGCAGAGCTGTCCGCCACCCTCTCCAAGCTGGAGACGGTATGGGATACCTTCAACGTCTACGACAAGAATACCGCATCCAAGGCACGGGAGCACTCGGATGAGTAATCCCATCGCCGCGATCATCATCATCGGCGGCGGTGCCGCCGGCATGGCCGCCGCTATTGCGGCCGCCAGAGAAGCACCCGATGCTTCCGTAACAGTATATGAGCCCAACGCCGTTTTGGGACGGAAATTGCGGATCACCGGCAAGGGACGATGCAACGTGACCAACGACTGCTCCCCTGCCGAAGTCATGGAAAATGTGACCAAGAACCGCAAGTTCCTCACCGGTGCTCTCTTCCGCTTTACCCCCGCCGACACCATGGCTTTCTTTGAGGAAAACGGCGTACCGCTGAAAACCGAGCGGGGCCGCCGGGTATTCCCCGTATCCGACAAGGCGGCGGACATATCCTCCGCCATGGAGCGGGTTATGCGGGGCCTGGGCGTGCGAGTTGCGCAGGAGAAGGTAACTTCCCTGCTCCACGGCGATGGCGGCGTATACGGCGTAAAAACCGCCTCAGGCGATCACACAGCCGACGCGGTGATCGTAGCCACCGGCGGCGCGTCATACCCCGGGACAGGTTCCCGCGGGGATGGCTACCGCTTCGCCCGATCGGTGGGCATGGCGGTGTCCGAGCCGATCCCGTCCCTGATCCCCGTGATCACGAGAGAAGACACCGCGCCCCTCAGCGGGCTGTCCCTGAAAAACGTGACGCTGACAGTCACGGATGGCGGTAAAGAAATCTACTCCGAGATGGGCGAGATGCTCTTCACCCACTTCGGCGTATCGGGACCGCTGGTGTTGTCCGCCTCCGCCCACATGCGGGGGGATATGAAGCGGTATCGGATGTTCATCGACCTGAAGCCGGCCTTGGACGATGCCACGCTGGATGCCCGGCTGATTGCCGATCTGGCCAAATACGGACAGCGGGATTTTGTGAATTCCCTCTCCGATCTGCTTCCCCAGAAGCTGATCGATCCCGTCATCCGCCTTACAGGCATCGATCCCCGGAAAAAATCCAACGCCATCACCCGGGAGGAGCGATCCGCTTTGCGGAACACGCTGAAGCAATTCCCCCTGACCCCCGTTGCCTTCCGCCCCATCGATGAGGCCATCATCACCAGCGGCGGCGTGGAAGTAAGCGGAATCCACCCGAAAACCATGATGTCCAAAACCGTACCCGGGCTGTTTTTCGCCGGGGAGGTCATAGACGTGGATGCCTATACCGGCGGGTATAATCTGCAGATCGCGTTTTCCACCGGCGTGGCCGCCGGACAGAACGCGGCGCAGTATGCCCTTGCCAAATACGATATTACTACCTGATACCGCCGCGGATGCGGCAGATAGGAGATCTCATGAGAAATTGGAAAATTGCTGTTGACGGCCCCAGCGGCGCCGGAAAAAGCTCCCTGGCCCGCGCTCTCGCCAAGGAACTGGGACTGATCTATGTGGATACAGGTGCTTTGTACCGCACCATCGGCCTGTTTATGGTGGAGCATGACATCGACACCCACGACAGTGAGGCAGTAGCCGCACGGCTCGGTGATATACAATTGGAATTGACCTACAAAAACGGTACCCAGTCCGTTCTTCTGAACGGGGTGGATGTGGGCGAGAAGATCCGCACGCCCCAGATTTCCATGGCGGCATCGGCGGTGTCCGCCATCCCCGCTGTGAGAGAATTCCTTCTGGGCATCCAGAAGGATATGGCCCGCCGGGGCGGCGTCGTTATGGACGGCCGCGACATCGGCACGGTGATCATGCCCGATGCGGATGCCAAGCTGTTCCTGGTAGCATCCCCTGCCGCCCGCGCCAAGCGCCGCTATCTGGAGCTGTGCGCCAAGGGCATCGAGTGCTCCTTTGAGCAGATCCTGGAGGAAACCAACCGACGGGACGAGGCGGATCGGGAGCGCAACATTGCCCCCGCCGTTCCCGCGGAGGACGCTTTGTTCATCGACAACTCCGATTACGGCCCTGCCGAAACCGTGGCGGAAGCCATGAATCTGATCGCGCAGAAATGCGCCCCCAAACGCTCATGACGAAATTTTACCGTGTGATTTATACGCTGTTTGTGTGGCCGGTGCGGGCCATTTTCCCCATTAAGGTTGTGAATCCGGAGAACATCCCCACCGAGGGCGGATGCCTTGTCTGCGCCAATCACACCAGCATGCTGGATGTGCTGATCCTCTCCGCCGGTCTGAAACGGCAGATCCGCTATATGGCGAAAAAAGAGGTTATGACCGTTCCCGTTTTGGGAAAGTTTCTGTCCGCGCTGGGTGCCTATCCCGTGGACCGGGGCGGGGCGGATGTGTCCTCCATCAAGCGGACCATCTCCTTTCTGGAGGAGGGCGAGATGGTAGGCATCTTCCCCCAGGGCACACGCCATCCCGGCGTGGATCCCGCTACCACCCCCATCAAGGGCGGTGTGGGCATGATTACCTGGCACACCAAGGCTACGGTACTGCCTGTCTGCATTGTGACGAAGCACAATCGAGTACGTCCCTTCTGCCGCACCCAACTGATCGTGGGCAAGCCCATTTCCTTTGAGAAATTCGGCTACACCGGCGGCGGCCGGAAGGAATACCTGGCCGCATCGGAGCGGATCTTTGCGGATATCTGCCGCCTGGGCGGATTCGATCGCGCACTCCCCGAAGCCAAGGACGATCCGTCCGGCGAGGTGACGGAATGAAGATCACCGTCGCATCCCATGCGGGATTCTGTTTCGGTGTCCGTCGGGCCACCGAGGCGGTGGAAAATGCCATAAAAGAGGGCAACAGCCGCATCTATACATTGGGCCGACTGATCCACAACGACGGCTACTGCCGCTCCCTGCGGGACGCGGGCGTGGGTGAGATCACATCCGAGGACATTCCCGCCCTGTGCGAGCGGGCACGATCCGGTGAGGCTATCACCGTGGTGATCCGCGCCCACGGCGAGGTGGCATCCACGTTGGCGATGCTGCACGAATGCGAGAAGGAGTGCCCGTCTTTGCGGGTGCTGGACTGCACCTGTCCCTTCGTGGAGAAGGTCCGCCGCATCGCGGGGGAGCATTCCGGCGAGGGCAAGCAGTTCTATCTGCTGGGGGCGGAGGATCATCCCGAGGTCCGCGGCATCCTCAGTTGTGCCCGGGACGGGATCGTCTTTTCCGACGCGGAGCATTTGCAAAGGCTCCTTACAAATGAAGGCATTGGCAAAATGACCAATAAATCCGTCAGTATTGCCTCTCAAACCACCCAAAAACTGTCGGAATGGAAAAAAAGTTTGGAAATTCTCAAAAAGGTATATACAAACGCGCAAATTTTTGATACAATATGCAGTGTGACTGAAGAAAGGCAAACGGAAGCCGCCGCCCTCGCCGCCCGATCGGATACCATGATCGTCATCGGCAGCAAGGCGAGTTCCAACACCTTGAAACTCTATGATGTCTGCAGACAAAACTGCCCTCGGACGCACCTGATCGAGAACGCAGCGGATCTGCACAATCTGGATTTCACCGGATGTCAAACAGTGTCCATAACTGCCGGCGCATCGACGCCGTACAGTGTAATACAGGAGGTAGAAGAAACAATGGCTGAGCAAATGGAAAACTTTGAAGAACTGCTCGAGAAATCACTCAAAACTTTAAATACAGGAGACGTAGTAACCGGTGTTATCACCTCGATCTCGCAGACCGAGATCCATCTGGACCTCGGTTCCAAGACGACGGGCGTTATCGTTCACGAAAAGCTGACCGATGATCCCTCCGCAAAGCTCTCCGAGCTGTTTAAGGTCGGTGATGAGATCAAGGCAAAGGTTATCAAGGTAAGCGATATCGACGGTATCGCCACCCTGGACAAGACCCGCGTGGACAACGACGCGAACTGGAGCAAGATCGTTGAAGCTTACGAGAACAACGAAACCCTGGAGGGCCGCATTGTTGAGGCTGTTAAGGGCGGCGTGATCATCTCTGTAAAGAGCGTTCGCGTATTCATCCCTGCTTCCCAGACCGGTGTTCCGAAGGATGGCGATCTGTCCTCCATCGTTGGCACCACCCAGCAGATCAAGATCATCGAAATCAAGGAAGACAGAAAGAGAGCATACGGCTCCATCCGCGCTATTCTCCGCGAGGCGAAGAAGGCAGAGCAGGAAGCTTTCTGGAACGAGATCGAAGAAGGCAAGATCTACGACGGTGTGGTTAAGAGCCTGATGGATTACGGCGCATTTGTGGATCTGGGCTGCGGCGTAGACGGTATGGTACATACCTCTGAGCTGTCCTGGAAGCGTATTCGCCGTGCATCCGATGCTGTTAAGGTTGGCGATCAGCTCCGCGTATTCGTTAAGTCCTTTGACCGTGAGCGCGGCCGCATCTCCCTGGGCTACAAGACCGAGGAGACCAATCCCTGGTTCGTATTCAACAACCAGTACTCCGTTGGCGACACCGCTACCGTTACCGTGGTTTCTCTGATGCCCTTCGGTGCATTCGCTGAGATCGTGGACGGTGTGGACGGTCTGATTCACATCAGCCAGATCGCCGATCACAAGATCGCAAAGCCGGATGACGTTCTGTCCGTTGGCCAGACGGTTGAGGCTAAGATCGTTTCCATCGATGATGAGAAGCATCAGGTTGGCCTGTCCATCCGTGCTCTGATCGAGACTCCCGTTGAGGAAGTTGTCGAGGAAGTTGCCGAGGATAACGCACCTGTTATGTACTCCACCGACAATCCGGAAGCTTACCAGTCCTTTGAGGGCGACGAGCAGTAATACAAACAAAAAGGGCTGTTGCGAAAAGCGACAGCCCTGTTTTTTCACATAAGGAGACCGATATGCGCTACGTTTTGATCACCGGCGCCTCCGGCGGCATCGGTGCCGCCATCGCGGAAGCATTTGCCCGCGCCGGCTACGGCCTGGTTCTGCACTATCACAAGGGAGAGGATCGGGCGGCGGCTCTGGCCGCACGTTTGGCGGGTGCCTACGGCATCCCTGCCCTGACCCTGTGTGCCGATCTGTCGGATACGGAGGCGGTGAATGCCCTATTCGCCCGTGCGGTCGAGGAATACGGTTTCATCGACACGCTGGTAAACAACGCAGGCATCGCGGCACAAAAACTGTTTACCGATCTGACGGACGAGGATTGGCAGGCCATGATTGACGTAAATCTGAGCGGCACTTTCCGCACCTGCCGGGCCGCTCTGCCGGAGATGATCCGGCAAAAGCGGGGCACGATCATCAACATCAGCTCCATGTGGGGGCAGGTCGGTGCCTCCTGCGAGGTGGCTTACAGCGCCGCAAAAGCGGGCGTGATCGGGCTGACGAAGGCGCTGGCCAAGGAAGTGGCTCCCTCGGGGATCACGGTGAACTGTATCGCCCCCGGCGCGATCCGCACGCCCATGCTGGACTGCTTCACAGAGGAGGATCTGGCGGCACTGGCGGAGGAAACGCCCGTGGGGCGGATCGGCACACCGGAGGACGTGGCCGCGGCTTGTGTATTTTTAGCAAGCGAAGGTGCGCAGTTTATCACCGGACAGGTGCTGGGCGTAAACGGCGGTTTTGTGATTTGAGGGAGCGGGATACGTGGGGCGCCTTTTGAAAAAGGCACCCCACACCCCGCGAAAACTCTAATCAATAAATAAAGGGATACAGCAAAAACTGTATCCCTCTTTTTTGTTTTAGGTTTTCTGGAAAGGGTTCGGGGAAACCTCTTTGCAAAGAGGTTTCCCCGATAGCGTATCTTAATACATACCGCCCATGCCGCCCATACCGCCGGCAGGAGCCGCGGGAACGGGTTCAGGCTGGCTTACAACCAGCGCCTCAGTGGTGAGAACGGTGGATGCCACGGATGCGGCGTTCTGGAGTGCGGAACGGGTAACCTTGGTAGGATCCACGATGCCGGCCTCCATCATATCCACATACTCCTCGGAGTATGCGTCGAAGCCAAATCCCTTCTTGCCGCTGGTCTGGATCTTATCGATGATCACAGAGCCCTCAAAGCCTGCGTTGGCAGCGATCTGACGAACGGGAGCCTCCAGAGCCTTTACAACGATCTGGATACCGGTCTTCTCGTCGCCCTCAGCGTTCTCAAGCAGAGCAGCCACGTCAGCGATTACGTTCAGGTAAGCGGTTCCGCCGCCGGGAACGATGCCCTCTTCCACAGCCGCGCGGGTTGCGTTCAGAGCGTCCTCAATGCGGAGCTTCTTTTCCTTCATTTCGGTCTCGGTAGCCGCACCAACCTTGATCACGGCAACACCGCCGGACAGCTTCGCCAGTCTCTCCTGGAGCTTCTCGCGGTCGAAATCGGAGGTGGTATTCTCGATACCGGCCTTGATCTGCGCGATGCGATTCTTAATCTCATCCGCATCACCGAAGCCGCCAACGATGATGGTGTTATCCTTGTTGATCTTAACCTGTCTTGCACGGCCCAGCTGTGCCATAGTGGTGTCCTTCAGATCCAGACCGAGTTCGTCACAGATCACTTCACCGCCGGTGAGAACTGCCACATCGCGGAGCATTTCTTTTCTTCTGTCACCGAAGCCGGGAGCTTTTACAGCGGCCACGGTAAAGGTACCGCGCAGCTTGTTCAGCACGAGGGTAGTGAGAGCCTCGCCCTCGACGTCCTCGGCGATGATGAGCAGCTTCTTGCCAGCCTGCACGATCTGCTCCAGCAGGGGCAGGATATCCTGCACGTTGGAGATCTTCTTCTCGGTGATGAGAATGAGAGCGTCGTCCAGAACGGCTTCCATCTTATCGGTATCGGTAGCCATGTAGGGGGACAGATAGCCGCGGTCGAACTGCATACCTTCCACCACTTCGGAGTAGGTCTCAGCGGACTTGGACTCCTCCACGGTGATAACGCCGTCAGCGGTAACCTTCTCCATAGCGTCAGCGATCAGTTGACCGATCACTTCGTCGCCGGAGGAAACGGTACCAACGCGGGCGATGTCGGCAGTGCCGTTTACCTTCTTGGAGTTGGCCTTCAGAGCCTCCACAGCGCGATCAACAGCCTTCTGGATGCCCTTACGAACGATCATGGGATTGGCACCTGCGGCCACGTTCTTCATGCCCTCGTGGATGAATGCCTGTGCCAGCAGGGTTGCGGTGGTAGTACCGTCACCGGCCGCGTCGTTGGTCTTGGTAGCCACTTCGCGAACCAGCTGTGCGCCCATGTTCTCAGCCGCGTTCTCCAACTCGATCTCCTTGGCGATGGTAACACCGTCGTTGGTGATCAGCGGAGCGCCGTACTTCTTATCCAGCACCACATTGCGTCCCTTGGGACCCAGGGTGATTTTTACCGTATCCGCCAGCTTATCTACGCCGGCGATCAGCGCATTGCGCGCGTCAATTCCGTAAAGCAAATCTTTTGCCATGATTTAATCCTCCGATTACTCAACAATTGCGAGAATATCGCTCTGACGAACGATATTGTACTCTTTGCCGTCGCACTTTACTTCCGTGCCGGCGTACTTGCTGGTGATTACCTTATCGCCAACCTTTACGGTCATTACGACCTCTTTGCCGTCAACCAGTCCGCCGGGACCTACGGCAACCACCTCAGCTACCTGGGGCTTCTCCTGTGCAGTACCGGGCAGTACGATGCCGCTCTTGGTGGTCTCTTCCGCTGCTACAGCGCAAACCACAACGCGGTCTGCCAAAGGCTTAATCGTCATAGTATACCTCCTGTACGGTGCGCTTTCACACGCACACATGATTCATTTTTCTTCAATGAATTAGCACTCATATTTTTGGAGTGCCAACCCTACGGGTATTATTCTATACTGTTTCCATGGAAAAATCAAGGTTTTTTTCGAATATTCACATTTAATTAACATTTGCAAAGTCCGATGAATTTAATCCTCTCATCCGCCGAGTGCTAAACCGTCCTATTTCGCCCCGGATATACATATACATGAAATATACCACGGGAAAGGAGGGATTTCGGCGTGGAAAATCTGTTGTCCGTGCTGTGCGGCATCCTCACTCCCGCCCTGCTTCTGCTGGCCGGTGTGTGGTTTGGCGTCCGGCTTCGCTTCTTTTATTTTCAGCATCCGATCCGCTTCCTGAAAACGCTGCGGGCATCGGTGTCCCACAGCGGCACATCGCCCCTCGCCGCTTTGACCATGGCGCTGGCAGGCACATTGGGGGTAGGCAACATCGCAGGTGTGGCCACCGCCATTGTGGCGGGGGGACCGGGGGCGGTACTATGGATGCTCGTAGGCGCACTGGCCGCCATGAGTGTCAAGTACGCAGAGGTGTTTCTGGCCGTCCGGTGGCGGCGATGCCGCACGGAGAATGGTAAAACCGCCTATTTCGGCGGGGCCATGTATTACATTCGGGATGGGCTCGGCTCTCGCGGGAGCAGAACTGCCATCTGTCTTGGCGGGATCTTTGCCCTGTTGTGCGCCGCCAACGCACTGCTGACAGGAAACATCGTCCAGGTTCACGCCGCCGCATCCTGCATGCCCATACCGCCGATTCTGTTCGGGATTCTCTTTGCCATTCCTGCCATCGCCGCATCCACGGGCGGCACGCACCGCGTGTCCACTTTGACTCTCTATCTGATTCCCACCTTGAGCGTGGTGTACATTGGCCTTTCCCTGCTCCTTCTGGCCGCCAATCGGGAGAGGATCCCCTCCGTGCTCTGCCGCATCTGGGAGGAAGCATGGGCCCTTCGTCCCGCGGCCGGCGGCGCGTTGGGATTTGGCGTCAGCCGTGCCGTCCGTTTTGGGATTACGCGCGGGATATTCTCCAACGAAGCGGGATGCGGCACATCCCCCACCGCCCACGCGGCAGCCGACACGCCCAGCGCCCATCATCAGGGATGCCTGGGAATTTTCGAGGTGTTTGCGGACACGGTGCTGCTCTGCACCGTCACAGCATTGGTGATCCTGCTGTATGTCGACGGCGAGGGATTGGACGGCATCCGGCTGTCGCTGGCGGCGTTCACCCAATTGAGCGGCGAGATCGGCGGGCCGTGGCTGGCGTCTCTTTCGGACATTCTTCTGCGGATTTCCATCGTACTGTTCGCCTTTGCCACCGTGGTCTGTCAGAGTTGTTACGGCGTGGAAGCCCTGCGGTATTTCCTACCCGGGCCCGCGGCCAAGAGGATATATCTGACCTTATCCGCCGGGGCGATTCTGATCGGATCGGTGATTTCCCCGGGGGCCATGTGGCAGATTGCCGATCTGGTGATTTCGCTGATGACCTGTCTGAATGTAGTATGCCTTTTGGTGCTGGGGAGGAGAGAACGGTGGGGAGAATGAAACGGCGGGGAACTTTTTGAAAAAAGTTCCCCATACCCCTCAAAAACTTTCCTAATCATTTTTCGTTACTTTTACAGAGGACTACCGTCACAGGCTTCCCTTTTTTGGCGACATAGTCCATGGTATACTGGGTGCCGCGGGATTGTCCATCCCACAGGATCAGTACATGATCTGCCAGATCCACCATTTGCTCGTTTCTTTTCAACGGTGCCGCTTTCCCGTACAACTCGTACTGCGGACGGATAATTCGCTTGGGAATACCATGCTCATCCGCATACAGCTCCGCCAGTGT
Organism: Clostridia bacterium; assembly: GCA_017468385.1. Taxonomy (GTDB): domain Bacteria; phylum Bacillota; class Clostridia; order Oscillospirales; family CAG-272; genus SIG701. The sequence goes on along the minus strand of JAFUIQ010000012.1, from coordinate 14,137 downwards.
ATCCACCCCTTTTGCACCGCCGCTGATGATTAAATCCGTTTCAGGAGGCACATAATTGGATATATCCCATTCCCGGATACTCCTCGAACCAGCAATCAGTAACTTCATGAAACCACCTCTGTATATATTTATATAAGTATATACCTTAACAGGGTAATTGTCAATGATGTATATATTTATTAAAATATATACGGAAAGGGAGTGATGCAGTGATTCAACTGACACTGAACAAATATTTAGACGAACACGGCATAACCCGTTATGAATTGGCCAAGCGAACCGGGATACGGTTTCAAATTGTGGACAATTATTACAAGAACAAAGTGGTTCGCTACGACAGTGACATACTGAATCGGATGTGCGACGCGCTGGAATGCGATATATCCGATTTGATCCGATACAAAAAATGAAACGGGATGTGAGAACCCACTCCCGTTTTTCTTATACAAAAAACCTCCCCATGGCTAACCATGGGGAGGTTACTTATGCTTCTACGAAGCGCAAATTACTTTGCTTCCTCTTCAGCCTTAGGAGCTTCGGGCTCAACGAACTGAATGAGAGCCATCTCAGCGCCGTCACCGCGACGGGGTCCGAGCTTGTAGATGCGGGTGTAACCACCGCTGATCTCTGCATACTTAGGAGCGATTACGTTGAACAGTTTAGCAACTGCATCCTCCTTGGTAATGTAAGCGAGAGCGGCACGACGGCTTGCAAGAGTGTTCTTCTTGCCAAGAGTAACCATCTTCTCCGCGATGCAACGAACTTCCTTTGCACGGGTGAGAGTTGTCTCAATGGAACCGTTTTCTATCAGATAGGTAACCAGACCGCGCAGCATAGAATTTCTGTGGGCGGTAGGTCTACCAAGTTTTCTGGTACCGGGCATTGTCTATGTCCTCCTTTGCAAAACTATTTATGCACCCAATCCGGTGCGGATCACTCTTCCTCTTTCTTGAGTTCCAGGCCGAGGGAGTGGAGTTTGAGAATGACCTCTTCCAGCGATTTCTTACCGAGGTTTCTGACCTTGATCATATCCTCTTCCGTCCGGTTGGTAAGATCTTCAACCGTATCGATGCCTGCGCGCTTCAAGCAGTTGAAGCTGCGGACAGACATGTCAAGCTCCTCAATGGTCATCTCAAGGACTTTTTCCTTGATGGTTTCCTCACGCTCTACCATAATTTCAGCGTTCTTTGCCTCGTCGGACAGATCGACGAACAAATTGAGATGCTCGTTGAGTATCTTGGCGCCAAGTGAAATCGCTTCTTTTGCAGAGATCGTGCCGTTGGTAAGCACTTCCAGGGTCAGCTTATCGTAGTCCGTATTCGAACCGACGCGGGTATTTTCCACGGTGTAGTTTACATTGTAAACAGGCGTGTAAATGGAGTCGGTGAAGATGGTTCCGATAGGAGCGGATGCACCCTGATTTACCTGCGCATAGATCTGCTTGTTCTTATCCTGGGAAACGTAACCGCGACCGTGGTCGAAGGTCAGCTCCATGTAGAAACGAACATTCTCGCCGAGAGTAGCGATGTGATGATCGGGGTTCAGAATCTCCAGATCGGCATCCTGATTGATATCGCCAGCCGTAACAACGCACGGACCGGTCATATCGATCACAGCCATCTTGGCGGAATCACCGTGCAGTTTGGCGGTGATGCCCTTTACATTCAGAACGATCTCACAAACGTCCTCTTTCACGCCGGTGATGGTGGAGATCTCGTGCAGAACGCCGTCGATCTTGATGCTGGTTACAGCCACACCGGGGAGAGAACTGAGCAGTACGCGGCGGAGGGAGTTTCCGAGGGTTACCCCGTAACCTCTCTCCAAAGGTTCAACGATAAACTTACCGTTCCGGCCATCATCCGACAGGTTAACTGTCGTAATATTCGGCTTTTCTATTTCAATCATCTATAATAACCCTCCGTTTATTCTTGTATGCAAATCCACAAATTTGCCGGGTAAGACGGATTTTTGCCTTATGGGGTGCGGATCAGTCCGGATCATGCTACGCAGCCCTGCCCTTCAGGGGAGCGTGCCCACCGGCATGTACGAAACACCGCCGGCAGGTTATTACTTGGAATAGAGCTCGATGATGAGCTGCTCCTCGAACGGGAAGTCGATATCGTCTCTCTGCGGGATAGCGATTACCTTGCAGGAGAAGTTATCCTTGTCTACTTCCAGCCACTTGGGAGTGATTACAGCTTCCATCTGTTCAGCCAGAGCCTTGAACTTCTCAGAAGAACGAGACTTTTCCTTCAGCGCGATCACATCGCCAACCTTCAGAATGATGGAAGGAATGTCTACCTTCTTGCCATTCAGAGTGAAGTGAGCGTGACGGATCAGCTGACGGGATTCTTTACGGCTGCTTGCGAGGCCGATTCTGTATACTACGTTGTCCAGACGACGCTCGAGCAGGCTCAGAAGGTTTGCACCTGCTACGCCTTCCTGCTTGTCGGCCTTCTCATAGTATGCATGGAACTGGTTCTCAAGTACGCCGTAGTAACGACGTGCAGTCATCTTCTCTCTGTGCTGGAGACCGTACTCCTTCACAGACTTACGAGCCTGGGTGTGAGGTCCGGGCGCATTGGGGCGCTTTGCAACAGCACACTTATCGCTCAGGCAGCGATCGCCTTTCAGGAACAGCTTTTTGCCTTCTCTGCGGCAGAGCTTGCAGGAAGGTCCTGTATATCTAGCCATACTGATTTATCCTCCTTTTTCAATTAAACACGTCTGCGCTTCGGAGGGCGGCAGCCGTTGTGCGGGATCGGGGTGACATCGCGGATCAAGGTGATGTCCAGACCGGCAGTCTGCAGAGCGCGGATTGCGGATTCACGTCCCGGGCCGGGGCCTTTCACGAAAACTTCAACGGTCTTCATACCGTGCTCAACAGCAGCCTTGGCTGCTACTTCAGCGGCGGTCTGTGCGGCATAAGGAGTCGATTTTCTGGAACCCTTGAAACCCATTTCGCCGGCAGATGCCCAGCTGATTGCGTTTCCGGCAGTGTCCGTGATGGTCACGATCGTGTTGTTGAAGGTAGAGCTGATGTGAGCAGTTCCCTTCTCAATATTTTTACGCTCGCGGCGTTTCTTGATTACTTTCTTTGCGCCAGTTGCCTTAGCCATGAAACTTGGTCACTCCTTTACTTCTTCTTATTTGCGATAGTCTTAGCGGGACCCTTACGAGTTCTCGCGTTCGTCTTAGTGCGCTGTCCGCGAACCGGCAGACCTTTTCTGTGGCGAATACCACGGTAGCAGTTCGTCTCAACAAGGCGCTTAATGTTCATCGCAACTTCGCGGCGGAGTTCGCCTTCTACGGTGTAGTGGTTTTCGATCTCGTCACGGAGCTTCGCAATATCATCCTCAGTCAGGTCCTTTGCGCGGGTGTCAGGATTGATACCGGTTTTAGCCAGGATATCTTTGGAGCTCTTCAGACCGATTCCATAAATGTAGGTCAGCGCGATCTCGACGCGTTTGGAATTCGGAATATCAACACCGGATATACGAGCCATTGTTTATTTCACCTCTTTTGAGTTTTTTTGACGCGGGCATCCCGCGTTCGGCTGATTTATCAGCCCTGTCTCTGCTTGTGCTTCGGATTCTCGCAAATGACCATTACATGACCGTTGCGCTTAATAATCTTGCACTTGTCGCAGATTTTCTTAACGGAAGGCTTTACTTTCAAAGTTGCTACCACCTTTCAGAAATATAAGCTCAGCTTATTTGCTGCGCCAGGTGATTCTGCCCTTCGTAGGATCGTAGATAGAAACCTCGACCGTCACCTTATCGCCCAGCAGAATCTTAATATAGTTCATTCGAAGTTTTCCGGAGATATGGGCGGTTACGATCATATCGTTCGGAAGTTTGACTTTGAAGGTCGCATTCGGAAGTACTTCCACAACCGTACCTTCAAATTCGATTACGTCATCCTTTGGCAAAAGAATCTCCTCCTCTCGGCCTCAGACTTTTGTCAGGAGAATGGGACCGTCCGCAGTCAGCGCCACCGTATGCTCGTAATGAGCCGACAGGGAGCCGTCCGTAGTCTTGACTGTCCATCCGTCGGGAAGGACATACACCCCTGCACCGCCGGCATTGACCATCGGCTCGATGGCGATCGTCATACCGTTGCACAAGCGGACACCGCGGCCGGCCGTTCCGAAGTTGGGAACGTTGGGATCTTCATGAAGATCCTGGCCGATGCCGTGACCGACGAACTTTTTCACTGTGGAGTAACCCATTTTCGTCACATATCCGTCAATGGCGGCACCCACATCGCCCAGACGAGCGCCGGGCTGCGAAGCAGCCTCCACGCCCAGCTCAAAGCTGCGTTTGGTGGCCTCGATCAGCCGGAGCGCCTCGTCGCTTACGCGGCCCACGGGGAAGGTATTCGCGCTGTCGCCGTGATAGCCGCCGATGAAGGCGCCCACGTCGATCTTTACGATATCGCCTTCCTGCAAGACACGCTTGGCGGAGGGGATTCCGTGAATGACCTCGTCATTGATACTGATGCAAGCGCTTCCGGGGAAGCCGCCGTAGCCGAGGAAGGAAGGACGGGCGCCGGCAGCCTCGATATGACGGCGGATGCAGTCATCGAGTTGTTTGGTGGTAACGCCTTCGCGCACCATCTCCCCTGCCCGGGCCAGTGCCTCACCGGTAATGCGGCCGGCTATCTTCATCAGTCGGATCTGCTCGGAATTCTTTACAAAAATCATGTTATAGCCTGGATTCTTTAAATTTAATTAAGCGTTCTCGAGTGCTTTGAAAGTCAGAGCGGTCGTATCTTCCAGCTTCTCCTGTCCCTCTACGATCTTAAGGAGACCCTTCTTCGCGTAGAAGTCCTTCAGGGGCTCAGTCTGTTCGTGATACACGTCCAGACGGGAGCGAACAACTGCCGGATCGTCATCGGCGCGGATCGTAAGAGCCTCACCGCAGACGCCGCAGTTTTCTCCCTTGGGAGACGGATTGAATACAACGTGGTAGGTGGCACCGCACTTCTTGCAGACGCGGCGGCCGCCCATACGCTCGATGATCCGCTCGTCGCTGACTTCGATGGAGATGACATCGGTGATAGACACACCCATTTCATCCAGCGCAGCAGCCTGCGGAACGGTGCGCGGGAAACCATCCAGGATGAAGCCGCCTTCGCAATCGCTTTCGGCGAGACGATCCTTGATAATTCCGATCACGACCTCGTCGGGGACGAGAGCGCCGCGCTCGATATAACTTTTTGCACTTTTTCCCATTTCGGTGCCGGCAGCGATCGCCTCACGGATGATCGCGCCGGTCGAAATTGCCGGGATTCCGAATTCAGCAGAGATCTTCTCTGCCTGCGTTCCTTTACCGGCACCGGGAGCGCCGAGGAGTATAAGACGGATAGTTCTTTTCATAATTCCACACCTCGTTTTCGTTGTTCAGTTGCTTTACAGCAGGCCGGACAGATCACTCAAGGAAGCCCTTGTAGTGATGGGATGTCAGCTGAGACTCGATTTCGCGAGTGGTCTCCAGGATGACACCAACTACGATGATGATGGAGTTACCGCTGAACGCAAGCGCGCCGAGGTTGCCCTGCGCGATGATGTTTGCGATCATCGGAACCACAGCGATGATACCCAGGAAGATGGCACCGATCAGAGTGATGCGGTTCAGGATCTTCGTGATATAATCGGCCGTGGGTTTACCGGGACGAATACCCGGAATGAAGCCGCCGTTCTTCTTCAGGTTGTTGGAAATCTCAATCGGGTTGAAGGAGATCGCGGTATAGAAATACGCGAACGCGATGATCAACAGGAAAGTGAGAAGTGCATACACCCAAGAGGTGGACTGGAACAGGCCAAGGAAGCCAGCCCAGAAGGAACCTTCTTTGGGAGTGGGGAAGAAGAGGGCGATCGTTGCGGGAATCGTAACGATAGAGTTTGCAAAGATGATAGGCATAACGCCGGTCATGGTCAGCTTGAGGGGCAGAGTGGAGCTCTGACCGCCGTACATCTTACGGCCGACAACCTTCTTTGCGTACTGGATGGGGAGTCTGCGCTCGCTCTCGTTCATGAATACAACGAAAACGACCATACCCAAACCAATGATAAGAGAAACGATTGCGATGATGATACCGCTGATCTTGCCGCTGACCAGGTGTGTCCAAACGGACATGATCATTGCGGGCAGGCCGGAAACGATGTTTGCGAGAAGGATCACGGAGATACCGTTGCCGATACCGTGATCGTTCACACGCTCAGCCACCCACATAACCAGGGAAGAACCTGCGCAGTAGCAAGTGATCATAACGATTGCTGCGAACACACCGGTGTCGGTCAGCATACCCTGATTTCTCAGCAGCACGTAGTAACCGAGCGCAGTGATCAGGCCAAGGCCTACGGTCACGTAACGGGTGATCTTGTTGATCACTTTCTGACCGTCCTGGCCTTCTTTTGCCAACCTTTCCAGTGCAGGAATAGCGATTGTCAAAAGCTGCATAACGATAGACGACGTGATATAGGGGGAAACGCCGAGTGCGAAAAGTGTTGCCTGCGAAAATGCGTTACCGGACAGAATGTTCAGATACTGGAAGAGCGAACCTTCCGCCATCTTTGCGATTTCACCGAGCATTGCCGGATTCAGGTACGGAATCGGAATTGCGACACCGACTCTGTACAGGACGATGATCAAGAGGGTGAAGAGGATCTTCTTTCTCAGATCTGTCAACTTCCATGCATTCGCGAAAGTCTTAAACACTTCAGATCACCTCGGTCTTTCCACCAGCTGCCTCTATCTTTTCCTTTGCGCTTGCAGAAAAGATTGCTGCTTCAACGGTAATTTTTTTGGTCAGTTCGCCGTTGCCGAGCACTTTCAGACCGCACAGGGGCTTGCGGATTACGCCAGCCTCCATCAGAACTGCGAGATTTACCGTATCGCCGTCGTTGAACTTGTTCAGATCGCTAACATTAACGATCGCATAGTTCTTAGCGAACTTGTAGTTATTGAAACCTCTCTTAGGAAGTTTACGGTAGATCGGCAGCTGGCCGCCTTCAAAGCCGGGGCGGACACCACCGCCGGAGCGCGCATTCTGACCCTTATGACCCTTGCCGGCAGTCTTGCCGTTACCGGATCCGGGACCTCTGCCTTTACGCCATGCGGGTTTTACGGAACCTTCAGCGGGGGCGAGTTCATGAAGCTTCATGGTTAAGTCCTCCTTCTATGAATTCAAAAATGTGTAGTTGCGAGTCGGAGGGCTTTACGCCTTCTCCACAGTTACAAGATGCGCAAGGATCTTCACCTTGCCTGCGAGCACAGCGGAGTCGGCATGAACGATCGTATCGCCGATCTTGCGAAGCCCCAGAGATGCTGCGGTTGCCTTCTGATTCGGCTTAGTGCCGATCAGGCTCTTTACCAGAGTAATTTTTACGTTTTCCATTCCATTGTCCTCCTTAGCCGATAACCTTGTTGGCATCGATGCCGCGGGTCTTAGCCACTTCCTCAACGGTACGGAGCATCTTCAGGCCCTCGAAAGTAGCCTTTACAACGTTCGTGGGGTTGTTGGAGCGGAGGCTCTTTGCACGAATGTTCTTGATACCTGCAAGCTCAACGATTGCACGAACCGTCTTACCTGCGATGATACCGGTACCTTCGGAGGCCGGTCTCAGCAGAACGGAGCCTGCACCGTACTCACCCAGTACATCGTGGGGGATCGTATTTCCGTGGAGGGAAACCTCGATCATATTTTTCTTTGCGTCTTCAATTCCTTTGCGGATTGCTTCCGGAACCTCGGCTGCTTTGCCGAGTCCGTAACCTACGTGGCCATTGCCATCGCCTACAACCATCAGAGCTGCGAAGCGAGCGATACGACCACCTTTAACGGTTTTGGATACACGGTTCACGACTACGAGCTTTTCCTGAAGCTCAACAGTCGACGGGTCAAATCTCTTTGCCATTATTTTTCTCCTATGAATTGTTTAATTGTAATGAAATTAAACAGTGTACAAACCGGCCTTCTGTCTGCGGTGAGATGGGGTGAAATCCGGATCCGGGAGGATCAGAACTTCAGACCGCCTTCTCTGGCACCTGCAGCCAGCTCCGATACACGTCCGTGATAGATATAACCGCCGCGGTCGAATACGACCTGCTCGATTCCTTTTTTCAGTGCGCGCTCTGCCACCATCAGGCCAACCTTCTTAGCAGCCTCTTTGTTGGAGCCGATTCCCTCGAAATCCTTCTCAAGGGAAGAAGCGGAGACAAGGGTTGCGCCCTGAACGTCGTCGATGATCTGTGCATAGATGTTCTTGTTGGAACGGTACACAGCGAGACGGGGGCACTCAGCGGTTCCGCTGATCTTGCTGCGAACGCGAAGATGTCTCTTAAGACGCTGAGCGTTCTTATCTTTCTTTGCGACCATAACTTACGTCTCCTTTCCTTATTTACCGGCCTTACCCGCTTTACGGCGGATACGCTCTTCGGTGTACTTAACACCCTTGCCCAGGTACGGCTCAGGCGGTCTCTTGGAGCGGATAACCGCTGCGGTCTGACCAACCTTCTGCTTGTCAGCACCCTTTACGATAACGGTGTTGGAGTCCGGAACATCGAAAGTGATATCCTCGTTCTCTTCGAACACGATCGGATGGGAGTGACCCAGGTTCAGAGTGAGAGTTTTGCCGGACTTCTGTGCACGGTAACCTACGCCATTGATCTCCAGCTTTCTTTCGAAGCCTGCGGTAACACCGATCACCATATCGTTGAGAAGAGCACGGGTGGTGCCATGGAGAGCGCGGTTCATAGCCTCATCGTTGGGGCGCTTTACGCTCAGCATGTTAGCCTCATTCTCGATGGTGAGTGCGGGGGAGAATGCATAGGTGAGGGTGCCCTTAGGTCCCTTTACAGTGACCACATTACCCGCTTCGATCGTTACAGTAACGCCTGCGGGGATAGCGATCGGTTCTTTTCCTATTCTAGACATCTTACTCTCTCCTTCCTCTTACCAGACAAAGGCGAGAATCTCGCCGCCGACTTTTTCGCGTCTTGCTGCCTTATCGGTCATAATGCCCTTGGAAGTAGACACGATTGCGATTCCCAGGCCGTTCATAACCTTGGGCATGTCTTCGTAGTTGGAGTAGATACGCAGACCGGGCTTGGAAACGCGGCGAAGGCCGTGAATAACCTTCTGCTTGCCGGCTTCATACTTCAGTGCGATGCGGATCATACCCTGTTTGCCGTCTTCGATTACCTGAACACCCTTGATGTAGCCCTCAGCGAGAAGGATATCTGCGATAGCCTTCTTCATGTTGGAAGCGGGGATGTCTACGGTCTCATGGCGAGCATTGCTTGCGTTTCTTACGCGGGTCAGCATATCGGCGATAACGTCTGATATCTGCATTTTAGTTTCCTCCTGTCATGCAAGTAAAAATTTTCTTGCTGCCACACATTTGCGTGGCCGCCCACCGGTGGTTAAACGCCATTCGTTTCCTTCCGGTGCGGAACGTGTTTTGCCGGACTCACCGGCGGGGTATTTTGATTACCAGCTTGCTTTCTTCACGCCGGGAATCTCGCCCTTGTATGCGAGCTCACGGAAGCAGATACGGCAGATGCCGTACTTACGGAGATACGCATGAGGGCGGCCGCAGATCTTGCAGCGGTTGTACTCACGAGTGGAGAACTTCTGCTTTTTCTGCTGCTTCAGGATCATGGATGTCTTTGCCATATTCTTCTCCTCCCCTTATTTTGCAAACGGAGCGCCCATCAGAGCGAGCAGCTCTTTTGCTTCAGCATCGGTTTGTGCGGTTGTTACGATTGCGATATCCATACCGCGGATCTTATCAACCTTGTCATACTCGATTTCAGGGAAAATCAGCTGTTCTTTCAGGCCCAGGGAATAGTTTCCGCGGCCATCGAATGCATCGGGATTGATGCCCTTGAAGTCACGAACGCGGGGCAGAGCGAAGTTGAACAGACGATCGAGGAACTCGTACATCTGCGCACCGCGCAGCGTAACCTTTACACCGATCTTCATGCCTTCACGAACCTTAAAGTTAGCGACGGACTTCTTAGCAAAGGTGGGAACGGGCTTCTGACCGGCGATCAGTTCGATATCGGACATGATGCTGTCGATTGCCTTTGCATTCTCTTTTGCCTCACCCGCACCGACGTTGATAACAACCTTGTCGATCTTCGGGATCTGCATAACGCTCTTGTACTCGAATTTCTTCATGAGTGCAGGAGCAACTTCGTTCTTGTACAAATCATTCAGTCTTGCTGCCATTGCTTAACCCTCCGCCTTACAGTGCGGCGCCGCATTTGGCGCAGACACGAATTTTTTTGTCGCCGTCCATCTTATGGGAAGCACGGGTCTGCTTGCCACACTTTTCACAGAAAAGCTGTACCTTGCAAGCATACATAGCACCTTCGGTCTCGACGATGCCACCCTTTTCCTGCTGATTTCTGGGCTTAACGTGTTTCTTAACCTTGTTGGCGCCCTCTACGATTACCTTGCCCTCTTTGGGAGATACTTCGAGCACCTTACCCTTCGTACCGCGGCTGTTACCGGAGATAACGATGACAAGGTCGTCTTTCTTAACGTGCATTTTGTTTGCCATTATTTTCTCCTCCTTACAGTACTTCGGGTGCCAGGGACAGGATCTTGGTGTAGTCGTGCTCACGGAGCTCACGGGCTACAGGTCCAAAGATACGGGTTCCCTTGGGGTTTTTATCTTCGTTGATAATTACGGCTGCGTTCTCGTCGAACTTGATATAGGAACCATCCGCACGGCGGAGACCCATCTTGCTGCGAACGATTACAGCCTTAACAACATCGCCTTTTTTCACAACGCCGCCGGGTGCTGCCTTCTTAACAGCACACACAACCACGTCGCCGATGTTCGCATATCGTCTGGCAGTACCGCCCAGAACGCGGATGCAGAGAAGCTCTTTCGCGCCTGTGTTGTCGGCAACGGCCATTCTAGACTCTTGCTGAATCACTTTAGCATTCCTCCTGTAGTGTTGTTACGGTACGCGCTTTGACGTACCCAATATTGAGGATAACCTTATTTCGCCTTCTCGATGATCTGGACGAGTCTCCAGCGGATCGTCTTGGAAAGCGGTCTGGTTTCCATAACCTCGACGGTATCTCCGATATTGCACTCGTTCTTCTCGTCGCGTGCATGGAGCTTCATCGTACGCTTGATGATTTTGCCGTAAGTGGGATGCTTTACGTTGTCGGCGATAGCAACGGTGATGCACTTGTCCATCTTGTTGCTGACTACCTTACCCACTCTGGTCTTTCTAAGATTACGGGTTTCTTCCATCTCTCAGTACCCCCTTAAGCGTTCTTCTCGCGGATGACGGTCATCACGCGTGCGATATCCTTTTTGACGTCCGCGATCTTGTGGGGATTATCAAGCTGATTGATTGCGTGCTGAAAACGGAGGTTGAAGAGTTCGCCCTTCAGCTCTTTGAGCTTGGCTTCCAGTTCAGCATCTGTCATCTTTTTCATTTCGATAGCCTTCACAGCTTAACCCTCCACTTCTTTATTGAGCTGCTCCCGTGTTGCGAAACGGCACTTGATCGGGAGTTTGTGCATTGCGAGACGCATTGCTTCCTTAGCAACTTCCTCGTTTACGCCGCCCATCTCGAACATTACTCTGCCCGGCTTAACAACGGCTACCCAGTACTCGGGAGAACCCTTACCGGAACCCATTCGGGTTTCAGCCGGCTTCTCGGTGATGGGCTTATCGGGGAAGATCTTGATCCATACCTGACCGCCACGCTTGGTGTAACGGGTCATAGCGATACGGGCTGCCTCGATCTGATTGCTGGTGATCCAAGCGGGCTCCATAGCAACGAGACCGTACATACCGTTGGTGATGGTATTGCCGCGGGTTGCGCGACCCTTCAGACGGCCTCTCTGGACGCGTCTAAACTTGACTCTTTTCGGCATCAACATAATTAGTTAGCGCCCCCTTCAGTAGATTCTTTCGGCGCTGCCGGAGCAACGGGAGCGCGCATCGGGCGATCGGAAGTTCTCATCGGACGGTCGTTGTTGTTCCGGCGGTCGCCGAAGTTACGATTTCCGTCGCGGCGATCTCCACCGCCTCTGCGGTCACCACCGAAGCCGCGTCCGCCGTCTCTGCGATCGCCGTTTCTGCGGTCGCGGCGGTCACCGTTTCTGCGGTCACCAAACTTCTTCTTATCCTCGGCAGCAGCGGCTGCGCCGGTCTGGGTGCGAGCTACCTCAGAGAGAACCTCGCCCTTGTAGATCCAAACCTTAACACCGATCTTACCGTAGGTGGTGTTCGCCTCAGCGAAACCGTAGTCGATATCCGCGCGCAGGGTCTGCAGCGGGATAGTACCCTCATGATAGTGCTCGGTTCTCGCGATCTCCGCGCCGGCCAGACGGCCGCTCAGGCAGATCTTGATACCCTTTGCGCCCAGGCGCATGGTGCGTCCGATCGCCAGCTTCATAGCACGGCGGAAGGAAACGCGGCGTTCCAGCTGAGATGCGATAGACTCGGCAACCAGCTGAGAGCACATATCCACGGGCTTAACCTCGATGACGTTAACGGCAACGGAGGTGCCCATCATCTTCTCAAGGTCAACTCTCAGTTTGTCGATCTCGGAGCCGCCCTTACCGATAACCATACCGGGCTTTGCGCAGTGGATGAAGACTCTTGCCTTACCTGCGTTGTCGCGCTCGATCTCGATCTTCGGGATGCCGGCATCCATGAGCTTTTTCTTGAGATATTCTCTTACTTTATAGTCGGACACGAGAGTATCGCCGAACTTTTCGTCGCTGGCGTACCATCTGGAGTCCCAGTTTTTGATTACACCGACACGCAGACCGTGCGGATTCACCTTCTGTCCCATATTCCAGCCTCCCTCTTTATTCTTTCTCTGCTACTGCAATAGTGATGTGGCTTGTACGCTTCAGGATGCGATCTCCGGAGCCTTTGCCGCGGGGCATCATTCTCTTCAGCGTCATGCCGGGGGTTACGAAGCACTCGGAAACATACAGTTTCTCGGTGTCCATGTGGAAATTATTTTCAGCGTCTGCCACAACGCGATCAAGGAGCTTGATCAGGGGCTCGCAGGCAGCTTTACGCGTATTCTTCAGAATACCGGCTGCAACAGCGGCGTCCTTTCCCCGAATGAGATCGAGGACGACCTTGACCTTGCGAGGGGAGATGCGAATGAAGCTTTGTGTTGCTCTTGCTTCCATGTTATCTTAAATCCTCCCTTTGCGAATCATTTACCGTTGTTGGATGTTTTGGAGCCGGCGTGGCCTTTGAACGTACGCGTGGGAGCGAACTCGCCCAGCTTGTGGCCTACCATATCCTCCGTGACATACACCGGGATATGCTTTTTGCCGTCATGAACTGCGATGGTGTGTCCCACGAATTCCGGGAAAATAGTGGAAGAACGGGACCATGTCTTGAGTACCTTCTTCTCGCCCTTTTCGTTCATCGCACAGATGCGTGCGTACAACTTCGCTTCGACAAAGGGTGCTTTCTTTAAGCTTCTGCTCATTTACGGTGCCTCCTTCCTTATTTGCTGTTTCTGCGCTTAACGATGAACTTGTTGGTTCTCGCCTTGTGATCGCGCGTCTTAAGACCCAGTGCGGGCTTGCCCCAGGGGGTCAGCGGGCCGGCATGTCCGATGGGGGACTTACCTTCACCACCACCATGAGGGTGATCGCAGGGGTTCATTACGGAACCGCGGACGGTGGGACGGATGCCCATGTGACGCTTCTTACCGGCCTTACCGATCTTGATGGTATCGTGCTCTACGTTACCCACCTGACCGATGGTTGCCTTGCAGTTGAGCTGTACATAGCGCATTTCGCCGGAGGGGAGACGCACCAGGGCGAGACCGTTCTCCTTGGACATGAGCTGTGCCTGCACGCCTGCGGAGCGTACGAGCTGAGCGCCCTTACCGGGGTTCACTTCGATGTTGTGAATAAAAGTACCGACAGGAATGTTTGCCATGGGCAGGGTGTTACCGGGCTTGATATCTGCGTCTGCACCGGAGTACAGGATATCGCCGTCGGTTACGCCTACGGGAGCAACGATGTAGCTCTTCTTGCCGGCCTCGTTCTCCAGGAGTGCAATGTAAGCGGTGCGGTTAGGATCGTACTCAACGCCAATAACCTTGTGTGCGCCGGCTTCCAT
>JAFUIQ010000002.1 GCA_017468385.1 Clostridia bacterium | reverse complement strand
GTCCCTATCTGTCGTGGGCGTTGGATATTTGAAAGGAGCTGACCTTAGTACGAGAGGACCGGGTCGGACGCACCTCCGGTGCATCAGTTGTTCTGCCAAGGGCATAGCTGAGTAGCCGCGTGCGGATGGGATAAACGCTGAAAGCATCTAAGCGTGAAGCCCACCTTAAGATTAGATATCCCACAGCATAAGCTGGTAAGGTCGCTCGTAGACTACGAGCTTGATAGGTCGGAGGTGTAAGCACAGTAATGTGTTCAGCTAACCGATACTAATAGACCGAGGGCTTGAACTGCTAAAGTTCATTCTCAAAATGATTGTTGTGCATACTGAAACTTATTTCCTATTCGGTTTTCTGTGATCGACCAAAGCCATACCAGACGGTATGGCTTTTTCTCTTCATAAATGTTGTTAAATTGTTAGAAAACGCAAAAAATCTTTGATAATTCTCTTGACATGCTGCGCGATAAGTGATATAATACTCCAGTAAATAGAAGTAGAACCCTCCGTTCTCACCGTGCCGCTCCTGTGCGTACGGTCAATACAGTGCACAGGCAAATGCTGTGCTGTTTTACGGAGCCGGTTCTCGGCTCATTTTTTTATTTGTTTATTGGAGGTGCTAGTTATAGCAAAGGAACTGTTGATCAACGAGCAGATCAAAATCAAAGAAGCTCGTATGCTGGATGAGAACGGAAATCAGCTTGGCATTATGTCACTGAGTGAGGCTCGCAGCTATGCATTTGACCACGGCGTAGACCTCGTTCTGATCGCTCCGCAGGCTACTCCGCCGGTTTGCCGCGCTATGGATTACGGTAAATACCGTTATGAGTGCGACAAGAAGGAGAAGGACGCAAAGAAGAGACAGTCTACTGTGGAAGTGAAAGAAGTCCAGTTGTCCTGCCGTATCGATACGCACGACTTTGATACGAAAGTCAATCACGCGATTCGTTTCCTTGGAAACGGCAACAAAGTGCGCGTATGTCTGAAGTTCAAAGGCCGCGAGATGGCTCACCAGAGTCTGGGACATGAAATTCTTGAGAAATTCGCTGTTGCCTGTCAGGAAAGCGGCAGCGTCGATAAGAAGCCTGTTCTGGAAGGCCGCCAGATGACTATGTTTATTTCCCCCTTGAAACAGCAGAACAAGTAATAACAGTTCTCCTCAATAATATATCTAAATTAGCAAAATTATCAACCGAAAGGATTCAGAATATGGGCAAGATCAAAACGCATAAGGCGTCTGCAAAGAGATTTTCCGTAACCGGAACCGGCAAAGTAAAGATGTATCACTCCGATCATCGTCATAACCTCGGTCATAAGACCGCAAAGCGCAAGAGACATCTGCGCTCCTCCAAGATCCTTGACAATGCCATGACTGCGAATGTCAAGCAGCTGATCTGCAAGTAATTTTACTTTAGGTATTGAATTAACGTTGTAACGGAAAGGATTATATAAAATGGCAAGAGTTAAGGGCGCGATGATGACGCGCAAGAGAAGAAATAAAGTTCTGAAGGCAGCGAAGGGTTACTGGGGCTCCAAGTCCAAGCATTTCAAGATGGCCAAGCAGGCCGTTATGAAGAGCGGTAACTATGCGTACATCGGCAGAAAGCAGAAGAAGAGAGATTTCAGATCCCTGTGGATCACTCGTATTTCCGCACAGTGCAAGGTAAACGGTATGAACTACTCTACCTTTATGCACGGTCTGAAGAAAGCCGGAATCGAACTCAATAGAAAGATGCTCGCTGAGATCGCAGTTTCCGATAAGGAAGCATTTGCTGATCTGGTTGCTAAAGCAAAGGCAGCTATCTAATCCATTAAAAACCCGGTTTTACCGGGTTTTTGTGATACGTGACAAAATTTCAAATATGGTGAGAATTACGGATTCTATTGCGCGGGCGGTGAGCATTACTTCCCGCACCAATCCCCTGGTCGTCACCCTGTCCAAATTGGATGACACTAAGTTCCGCCGAAGCGAAGGATTGTTTTTGGCGGAGGGGATCAAGTTGTCCGAGGAAGCCGCCGGCATGCCGGAAATCCGGTATGTCCTTATCCGCAGTGATGACGGAATGGCGGATGAGCGAATTGTCCGCGTGGCGGCACAGTCTCCCGCCAACGCCAAGGTGTGCGTTCTGTCCACCTCGGCGTTTGATAAAATTTCAACGGAAAAATCTCCCCAGGGGATTATTACTGTTTTAGCCTTTCCGGAGCGGATCCATCATAGGATTGCAGGACGGATGGCCGATGAACATCTTCGTGAACTGCACGGAAAACGTATCCTTGCGGTCGATTCCGTGCGCGATCCCGGGAATCTGGGGACAATGATCCGTACTGCTGCCGCGTTTGGCTACGAGTCCGTCTGCCTCATCGGCTGTGCGGATGTGTATCATCCCAAAACGGTTCGTGCCGCTATGGGCGCGTTGTTCCGCACTAAATTGTACATGGGCGATTCTGTTTCCGGCGTGTTTGAGCCTTTGATGGCGGATGGTCACCGTGTCATTGCCGCCGCTCTCGACGAGCATGCGCTGACGCTGGGGGAGGATCCCTTGCGGGAGGACGATTGTATCGTCATAGGCAACGAAGGTCACGGCGTTTCTGCGGAAACATTGGCTGCGGCCGATGCTGTCATGCGGATTCCCATGTGCGAAAATACGGAATCGCTGAATGCCGCCGGCGCTGCCGCCGTTATTATGTGGGAGTATTTCCGAACATTTCACGGATGAGTTAGTGGGGAAATGATCATGGATGCAAAATTGATGTGGATATGGCTTGCCCAGGCCTGCGGGCAGGGAAGCCGCACGGCGATCCATCTCCTGTGTGCTATGGGATCACCGGAGAAAATATACAAGGCGGATCGGAAGGCGCTGGCGAAGCAGTTGGGTGAGAAGGAATTCTCTCTTTTGAATCGTTTGTCTGATAAGGATTTGTCCGACGCCTCATCCATTCTGCGGCGGTGCCGGGATGCCGGCGTGCAGATTCTGACACCGGATGACCCCCAATATCCTCGTACATTGTATCAGCTTCGCGACGCACCCCTTGTGTTGTACTGCGTGGGGAAACTGCCGGATTTCGAATCGTCTTGCTGCTGTGCCGTGGTGGGCACACGAACCATGTCCGATTACGGCAAGCGCATGGCCTACGACATCGGCCGCGGCATTGGTGCCGGCGGCGCGGTTCTGGTCAGCGGCCTGGCTCTCGGGGTGGATGGCATGTCTATGGCCGGCGCCCTCAGTGCCGGCGGTGTTACCGTGGGCGTGCTGGGATGCGGTATCGATATTGTGTATCCCCCGGAGCATAAGCAGCTCATGCAGCGGGTGCTGCAGGACGGCGCTGTGATCACCGAATATCCGCCGGGAACACCGCCCAACGGATATCATTTTCCCAAACGAAATCGCATCATCAGCGGATTGTGCCAGGCGGTAACCGTGGTGGAGGGAGACCTGAAAAGCGGATCGCTCATCACCGCCCGTCATGCGTTGTATCAGGGCAAGGATCTGTACGCCGTTCCCGGTATGATCGGGGATGCGGGCGCGGCAGGACCCAATAACCTTATCAAAAACGGCGCCCGCGCCATTACATCCGCGGCAGATATTCTGAAGAATTACGAGTTCTTGTATCCTCATTCCATCCGTATGGCCGCCATCGACGCGGCTTTGGCCGCATCCCATTCCCCGGATGACGCCACCGACGTGGCGGTCCGCATGAATGTGGCCACAAGAAATGGCAATACATACTACGGCGACGGATTGTACGGCGGGAAAAAGGCGAGAGCCCCGCGCCAAAAGCGACTCCCTGCCAAAAAAGTGGTGGAACGCTTCAACGAAAGCAGTCCCGCGCCCCAAAAGAACGTGATCCCCTCCGCCCATGTGGAACTGGATTCGCTGGGCGAAACGGAACGGAAAGTCTATGAAGCCATGATCCCCGATGTGCCCGTGGTGGCCGACGATATCCCCGTTTCGGGAATCGGCATGGGCGATCTGATGGCGGCACTTACCATGCTGGAATTGGCGGGCGTGGTGGAGTGCGGCGCCGGCGGATATTATCTCCGCCGTTCCGCGGAGGAATCCGTATCCGCCGAGGTGGGCGAGGAATAAAGGCCTGGTATTTCCACTATACTATCCATACCGTAAATCAAGATATACCTCGAAGGGAGGATGTCTGGCAACAGACAACCGTTACATGTCCAACCTTGTAATCATCGAGTCACCGGGTAAGGTGTCAACAATCAAGCATTGTCTCGGATCCAACTACAAAGTGGTTGCCTCTGTGGGACATGTCCGTGATTTGCCCAAGTCTACCCTTGGTATCGACGTGGACGATCACTTTAAAGCCCATTATATCAATATCCGCGGAAAGGGCGATTTGATCCGCGAGTTGAAAAAAGAAGCCAAGAATGCCCACTATGTCTATCTGGCAACGGACCCGGACCGTGAGGGAGAGGCCATCTCCTGGCATCTGGCCAATGCGCTGGCACTTCCGCCGGAGAAGATCCGCCGTGTGACCTTCAACGAGATCACCAAAAACGCGGTCAAGAGCGCCATTAAAAAGCCCCGGGAGATCGATATGGATCTGGTCAATTCCCAGCAGGCAAGACGCATTCTGGACCGTATCGTTGGCTATAAAATCAGCCCCTTCTTCTGGAAAAACGTGAAGAGCGGATTGTCCGCCGGACGAGTCCAGTCCGTGGCCGCCCGCATCATTGTGGATCGGGAGAATGAGATCCGCGCCTTCGAGCCGAAGGAATACTGGAGCGTGGATGCCGAATTGCAGACCGCCCAGGGTAAGTCCTTTACTGCTCATTTCTATGGGGATGCGGCCACCGCGCAGAAGCGGGAGATCGCAGGCGAAGCGGATGCTATGGCTATCCGGAATGCCGTGGAGAAGGCGGATTTTGTGGTTACCGAACTGAAAAAGGGAACCAAACTCCGCGCTCCTGCCGCTCCGTTCAAAACATCCACCATGCAGCAGGAAGCCTCCCGCAAACTGAATTTCCAATCCCAGCGCACCATGAAAGTGGCGCAGGAGTTGTACGAAGGTGTTAACGTGGGCAGTGAGTACGGCGGCATGCAGGGTTTGATCACCTACATGCGTACCGACTCTCTCCGTGTGTCCACGGAGGCGCAGGATGCCGCCCGCGCTTTCATTCGCGAGCAGTATGGTGATGCCTATTGCCCCGCGGAGCCCCGCGTATACAAAACCAAAGCCAATGCGCAGGACGCCCATGAGGCTGTCCGCCCCACCAATATCGCCCTGATGCCGTCCCTGATCCGCAAATCGATGACCAACGATCAGTACAAACTGTACAAGCTGATCTGGGAGCGATTCATCGCCAGCCAGATGGAAAGCGCGGAGCTGGACACCGTCAATGCGGAGATCACAGCGGGGCAGTATCTGTACCGTGCCTCCGGCACCACTGTAAAATTCCCGGGCTTCCTGGCTGTATATGAGGAATCCGCAGAGGAGTCCGGCGAGGGCAAGAGCACGCAATTGCCTCCCTTCGCCGAGGGGGATACCCTTGCATGCCTGCAGATCCATCCCCAGCAGCATTTCACCGAGCCGCCGCCGCGCTACACGGAGGCATCTCTCGTGAAATTCCTGGAAGAGAAGGGCATCGGCCGCCCCAGCACCTTCGCGCAGATTGTCACACTGATCATCTCCCGCGGTTATGTAAAACGGGAGGGCAAGAGCCTTGTTCCCACACCGCTGGGTGAGATCACCACCAAGCTGATGATCGATTCCTTCCCCGATATCGTGGATTATAAATTCACGGCACAGATGGAGGACAAACTGGACAGCGTTGCCGGCGGCGAGGATACCATGGAATCGGTGCTCACCGACTTCTACGAGGGCTTCGCCAAGGAGCTGGCCCGGGCAGAGGAAACCGTATCCCGCGAAAATATCGAGATTCCCGTGGAGGAAACCGATATGATCTGCGAGCAGTGCGGCGCCCGTATGATCATCAAAAACGGCCGCTACGGTAAGTTTGCGGCTTGTCCCAATTATCCCACCTGTAAGAATACCAAGCCTTTGGAGAAGCCCTCCGCCGAGAAAGACGCGGCGAAGGAGCCGGAGATAGCTCCTTTCAAGTGCGAAAGCTGCGGATCGGATATGGTGCTTCGTTCCGGCCGCTTCGGCGATTTCTACGCCTGTGTCCGCTATCCCGAGTGTAAATTCACCCGCCAGAAGACCAAGAGCACCGGCGTGGCCTGTCCCAAGTGCGGTGCGGATATCGTCATGAAATGGGGCAAGCGCCGTACCGTGTTCTACAGCTGTGCCCGCTATCCCGATTGCGATTATTCCTCCTGGGATATGCCCTCCCCGGAGAAATGCCCCGATTGCGGAGAGATTCTGTACCACAAGAAGGGCAAGAATCTGCTGGTCTGCAAAAAGGACGGATGTGGATACAAACGGGAAATCGAACCCGAAACTACGGAGTCATAAATGGAAAAAATCAATGTAATCGGCGCAGGGCTTGCCGGGTGTGAAGCCGCCTGGCAGGCGGCGCGCCGGGGGATGTCCGTTCGACTGATCGAGATGAAGCCGAAGAAAAAGACCCCTGCCCACACCTCCGATCTGTTCGGAGAATTGGTGTGCTCCAATTCTCTCCGCAACGCGGAGGTTGCTTCCGCCGCCGGATTGCTTAAAGAGGAGCTTCGCCGCATGGGATCGCTGATGATGGAAGCGGCAGATGCCTCCCGCGTGTCCGCCGGCGGTGCTTTGGCGGTGGACCGTGTCCGTTTTGCCTCCTACATCACGGACAAAATCCGTTCCTGCGAGCGGATTGAAGTGGTGGAGGAAGAAGCCACCGAAATCCCCCAGGGGGAGATCACCGTGATCGCCACGGGCCCCCTGACATCCGATGCTATGGCCAAGCAGATCATCGCTCTGACGGGGCAGGGAGGGCTCAGTTTCTATGATGCCGCCGCCCCCATCGTGGATTTCGCATCCATCGATATGAGCCGCGCGTTTTTCGCCTCCCGCTATGACAAAGGCGATGCGGATTACATCAATTGCCCCATGAATGAGGCGGAATATAAGGCGTTTTACGATGCCCTCATCCATGCGGAAGAGGCTAAGCTTCACGATTTCGAAACGGACGCACCCCTTACCGTGTTTGAGGGATGTATGCCCGTGGAAGTTATGGCCAAACGGGGCGAGGATACCCTTCGCTTCGGTCCCATGAAGCCGGTGGGCATCCGCCATCCCGAGACGGGAGAATCCTATTATGCCGTGGTCCAGCTTCGCCGGGAGGATGAAGTGGGGACCATGTTCAACCTGGTGGGATTCCAGACGCACCTGACCTTCCCGGAGCAGCGGCGTGTGTTCTCCATGATTCCCGGTTTGGAAAACGCGGAGTTTTTGCGCTACGGCGTGATGCACCGCAATACCTTCTTGAATTCCCCCGAACTGCTGCATGCGGATTACTCCCTTCGGAGCCATCCGAACATCTTCTTTGCCGGCCAGATGACCGGCGTGGAGGGATATATCGAGTCTGCCGCCTCCGGCTATGTGGCCGGCCTTTCAGCCATGTGCCGCGCCCGGGGACAGGATACGCCTATCTTCCCGAAGGAAACCATGATCGGCGCCATGGCGGATTATATCAGTCACGGCGGCACTGGTGATTTCCAGCCCATGAATGCCAATTTCGGCATCATTCCGCCCCTGGCTCAGCGGGTAAAGGGCGGCCGCCGCGTCCGCTATGCGGAATATGCCCGCCGGGCATTGGAAACGCTGGAGACGTTTCCACTGCTTTTACCGTAAAACCATAACCTATGAAATAAGGGTGATGTGTACATGAACATAATTCTGGATGCAATGAGCGGTGATAAAGCACCGTGTGAGATCATAAAGGGTGCCGCTTTGGCCAAAGCCCGGCTGAATGTGGATCTGACGCTGGTGGGCCAGCGGGATGTGATTCTGCGCTGTGCCAGAGAAAACGATATTTCTCTGAATGGAATCCGTATCGAGCACGCGGAGGGCGTGATCACCATGGAGGACGACCCCATCTCGGTGGTCCGCTCCAAGCGGAACAGCTCCATGGCCATCGGCCTGCGTATGCTGAAGGAGGAGGGCGATGCCTTCGTTTCCGCCGGCAACACGGGAGCTTTACACGCCGGATCTTCTCTGATCATCCGCCCCATCAAGGGAATCCATCGCCCTGCCATCGCCACAGTTCTTCCCCTGACCCGTCCCATGCTTCTTCTGGACAGCGGTGCCAATACTAATGTCACCGCGGAATATTTGATGCAGTGGGCGGTTATGGGCTCCATCTACATGAAGAATCTCTACGGCATCCGTCAGCCCTCCGTGGGCCTGCTCAACAACGGTTCCGAACCTCATAAAGGCACGCCCGTCGTGGCGGAAACCTACAAATTGCTCAAGGCGTCCGATGAGATCCTTTTCATCGGCAATGTGGAGGGCCATCAGGTTATGTCCTCCGTCTGCGATGTGCTGGTCACCGACGGCTTTACCGGGAATATCACGCTGAAAATGCTGGAGGGCATGGGAAAATTCTTCATGAGCACCCTCAAGGATATGTATAACAAAAATGTGCTGACCCAGTTATCCGCGGCTGCCGTCAAAAGTCCGCTGCGGGGACTGAAAAAGCAATTTGATGCCTCCGAGCACGGCGGCGCCCCCCTGCTTGGTCTGTCCAAGCCGGTGATCAAGGCCCACGGCTCCTCGGATGCCCAGGCGATCTGCAGTGCTGTGCGCCAGGCGGCATCCTTTGTAAAAACCGGCGTGATTGACAAAATTACCGAATATGTGGAAAATGAGATGCCCACTCCCGTGGAGAAAGGAGAGGAAAAATGAAACACGAGGAAGGAAAGTATCCGCTCCCTCAGGTAAGTCTGGAGCGAAAGTTGGGATACAATTTCAAGGATCCGTCCCTTCTGAAATCGGCCTTGTATCATTCCTCTTACGCCAATGAACTGAAATCCAAGGGCGTGACCATCCAGTGCAACGAGCGCCTGGAGTTTTTCGGCGACTCGGTTTTGTCCCTGATCGTCAGCGATTATCTGTATTTCCGGTATGTGGCCAATCAGGAAGGCGATATGACCAAGATCCGCGCCGCCGTGGTCTGCGAGCGGGCGCTGGCCAAGTATGCCGCCAAGATCGGTCTGGGCGACTATCTGTATCTGGGCCATGGCGAGGAAATCAATCACGGACGGGAGCGCGCGTCCATCACCTCCGATGCCTTCGAGGCCGTTCTGGCCGCTATGTATATTGATTCCGGCAGTTTGGACACCGTGCGGAAATTCCTGCTCCCCTTTGTTAAAGAGGAGATTGAAAGCATCCGCGAAACCTCGTCCTTTGTGGATTATAAGACCGCATTGCAGCAGATCGTCCAGCAGGTAGAGGGCGAGATTCTGGAGTACGTTCTGGTAGGCGAGAGCGGACCGGATCACTGCAAGACCTTCGTGATGGAAGCACGGCTGAACAGTAATGTCATCGGCCGCGGCTCCGCCCATTCCAAACGGGAAGCGGAACAGCTGGCCGCCAAAGAGGCTCTGGTGCTTTTCGGCCACGGAGGCCAGCAGCAGAAATGAAAAAACACGCAAATATTCCGATATTTGTCGTTCATATGGGATGCCCGAATCAGTGCGTGTTCTGCAACCAGCGTCTGATCTCGGGCACATCTTCTTTTTCCGCCGGGAGCGTGCGACAGCAGATTGAACAGGCTGTCGAAACCCTGGCCGGATCGGGCCGCCGGGCGGAGATCGCCTTTTTCGGCGGATCATTTACGGGGATCGAGCGGCCGCTGATGCGGGAACTTCTGGATACCGCCCAGGAGTATGTGGATCGCGGCGTCGTGCAGGGCATCCGTATGTCCACCCGCTCCGATTACATCGATGAGGAGATCCTCTCCATCCTCTCCCGCTATACGGTGTCTGCCGTGGAGTTGGGGATCCAAAGTATGTCGGACGATGTGCTCCGCATCACCAAACGGGGACATACCGTCGAGGATACATACCGTGCCTGCCGCCTTTTGCGGGAGGCGGAAATCCCCCTCGTCGGCCAAATGATGATCGGGCTGCCCGGTGCATCCCCGGAGGACGAGGCGCACTGTGCCCAAAAGATCGCCGATATGGGCGCCTGCGCCTATCGGGTGTATCCCACCATCGTGTTCCACGGGACGGAATTGGCAGAGATGTATGAGCGCGGTGAATACCGCCCCCTGTCCGTGGAGGAAGCGGTGGCACGCATGAGTGCTGTCATGGAGATTCTGGAGGAAAAGGACGTATATTGCCTGCGGGCAGGCCTGTGCGAGTCAGATAACCTGCATGATCCCGATTCCTTCTGTGCCGGCCCCAATCATCCCGCCATCGGCGAGCTGGCACGAGGGAATTTGATGCGCCGATATATGGAGCGTGCCTGCGAGGCGGAGATGACAAAAGGAACCGCATTGCAGGGTGAGCGCGTCACATTTTTTGTTCCCGTGGGAAAAGCGTCTGCCGCCGCGGGACAGCACCGCGGCAATCTGTTGTATCTGCGTGCCAAATATGGTATAAAATCTGTAAAAATCATTGAAAAACCGGAACAGATAGGGTATAATATAAAAATAGATGTTTGCCCATTACACGAAAGAAGAGGAGGTGAGATACCTTGCGTTTGAAATCCTTGGAATTGCACGGATTCAAGTCTTTCCCCAATAAAACCGT
Organism: Clostridia bacterium; assembly: GCA_017468385.1. Classification (GTDB taxonomy): domain Bacteria; phylum Bacillota; class Clostridia; order Oscillospirales; family CAG-272; genus SIG701. The sequence goes on along the minus strand of JAFUIQ010000002.1, from coordinate 70,101 downwards.
CATCCGCTTCGATGAAGGCGCCACAGTCATCGTGGGTCCCAACGGAAGCGGTAAGTCCAACATTACCGATGCCATGCGATGGGTGCTGGGTGAGTTGTCCAGTAAGAATATCCGCGGCAGCAAGATGGAGGATGTCATCTTCGTCGGTGCGGACGGATACCGTCCCATGGGTTTTGCCGAAGTATCTGTCACCTTTGACAATACGGATGCGGAAAGCCGCATCGATTCTCCCTACGATGAGATCACGGTCACCCGCCGCTATTACCGCGCCGGGGAAAGTGAGTATTACATCAACCGCAAGGCGGTCCGTCTGCGCGATATCCATGAGCTGTTCATGAACACGGGTATCGGCCGGGAGGGCTATTCCATTATCGGCCAGGGACGAATCGCAGAGATCGTTTCCAAAAAGAGCGACGAGCGCCGAGGCATCTTTGACGAAACGGCGGGCATTGCCAAGTACCGTTTCAAGAAGCAGGAAGCCCAGAAAAAGCTGGATGCCACCGAGGCCAATATGCTCCGCGTGGCGGATATCCTCACGGAATTGGAGTCCCGGGTAGGGCCTTTGGAACGACAGTCCCGCAAGGCGAGAGAATACCTGGAGCTGTTCGCACAGAAGAAAGAGATCGACGTGGCTCTCTGGCTGTACGATATGGACGTTATGCATCGGGATGAGGAGAAAACCAAGGCGGACTGCGCTTTGTCCCGTCACGAATTGGAAATCACCCAGGATACGGAGGATCAGCTGCAGTCCCAGAGCGCACGCTTGTTTGATATCTCTCAGGATACCAAGCAGGAGGCCGCCCGTCTGTACGAAAAGATCCGTTCCACCACGGATGAAAGCCGCGCGGCAGAGAACGAGTACCGGGTGCTGGAAACCAATGTGATCCATAAGGATGCGGAAATCGCCGCCTGCGAAGAGGATCGACGCCGTAAGGAATCCGATCTGACCCGTGCCCACGAGACGTTGGCCGCGCACAACGCCCGGTACGACAGCATTACCGACGCGCTGAAGGAAACCGAGACCACTCTGTCGCAAAAGTTGGCGGCGCGGGAGGATATCCTTACACAGTATCGCGGCAAGGAAACAATCCTTGAGGAAATGCTCTCCGAGCAGAAGCAGCATGAGGACGCCCTTCTGGATCTGAAGGTGCGTCTGAATGTGTTGAAGAATACTATATCCAGCCAGAACGAGCGGTCCTCCGAACTCAGGGAGGATATCAGCAAGTACGAAACGGAGCTGAATGCCATCGCCGGCCAGATCGCCGAGCTGGAGGAGTCCGTGGGACAGTATACGGATACCATCCGTGCGTCCCGCGAAACGGCGGAGTCGTTGGAAACCAAACTGACCGCTATGCGGGAGGAGGAAACCAATCTCAGCCGGGAACTCAGCACCGTAGGTGCGCAGAGGGAGGCTCTGGACAGCCGCATTTCCGCCCTCCGCAATATGCTGGATCATTTTGAAGGATACAGCAATAGCGTTCGCTTTATCATGAAGGAAGCGGGAGAGGGCCGCCTGCGCGGTATCCACGGCCCCGTTTCTCATCTGATCTCCGTAAAGCCGGAGTATACCGTGGCGCTGGAAACCGCCATCGGTGCCGCCATGCAGAATATCGTGGTGGACGATGAGGCGGCGGCCAAAGCGGCCATCTATTCTTTGAAGAATTCGGGTGTGGGACGTGCCACGTTCTATCCCCTTACCTCGGTGAAGGCACAGACCCGCAGCCGCGATACCGAGGCCGCATCCACTCACGAGGGATTCATCGGCTTTGCCGATGCTCTCGTCAGCTGTGATGCCAAATACAGCGGCGTCATCGGCTCGATTTTGAACCGTGTGGCCGTGTTCGATACGCTGGATCATGCCACCGTGATGGCGCGCGCCCTGGGATGGCGTGTCCGCGCCGTTACCCTGGACGGTCAGCAGATCAATACCGGCGGCTCCTTCACCGGCGGTGCCGCCCGCCGGGACAGCGGTATGCTGACCCGCACCTCCCAGATCGAAACGCTGACCGCCGAGCGGGATGCGCTGGCCAAGAAGTGCGATGCGTCCGCCGCCGAACTGGAGGAGATCCGACAGACGATCGCGCGCATGGCCGCCGATATTACCGCCGAACAGGATAAGGCGAAACTGATTGATACCCTGGCTCGCGCCGATCAGGCTCAGCTGGATGAACTCACCGCACGCCGCGGTGTTATTGAGAATCTCATGCAGCAGCTGTGCGATGACCAGAGCAAACTCAGCGAACTGGGGCAGCGCGGCGATTCCGATGTGCAGAATCTGGAGGGCGAATGCGAGCGGGAAAGCGGAGAGATTGCCCGCATTGCCGCCGCCCGTGCCGATGTGGATATCGAGCGCGGAGCGCTGAGCGATCGCCTGGATGAGTTGGCCGCGGAGATCTCCGATGTGCAGATCCGCATCGCGGAGATGGGCAAGGATCAGGAAACGGAAACCCGTGCTATTCTGGACACCTCCGCTCAGATCGAGAATCTCAAAAACGAGATCGCGCTCTGCCTGGAGAAGATGGATTCCCTCCGGGAGGATGGAGCATCCATGCGTCGGGAAATTGAAGTGAAGCACGCTCAGTCCAAAACGCTGGAGGAATCCCTCAAGGAAATGGATGCGGAACGGGCATCCCTTGAGGCTGGCAGTATGGAGTATGAGAAAAAACTGAACGAGCTCCGTATCCGCCTGAAGGAGATCACCTCCAAGAAGGAACTGCTGATCTCCGCCAACGCGAAGAATGAGAATAAATATCAGCAGATCTGCTCCGACATCGACAAGATGACCCAGCGGCTGTGGGATGAATACGAGCTGACGCCTACCACGGCGGCCGAGTTGTCCTACCCGCCGGTGGAAGCAGAGAACCGTGCCTCCGTCCATGCACGGCTGACCGAGCTGAAAACACAGATCAAGGCATTGGGCCACGTGAATGTGGCCGCTATCGACGAGTATACCGAAGTCAAGGAACGGTACGATTTCGTCAGCGTGCAGATGAACGATCTGAATACCTCCAAGGAGGAACTGCTGGGCATCATTGGCTCTATCGATGAGGAAATGATCCGCATGTTCACCGAGGCCTTTGAGAAGATCAACGACAATTTCGGACGGGTGTTCAAGGAACTGTTCGGCGGCGGCGAGGCACATCTGTCCCTCACCGATCCCGAAAATCCGCTGACGTCCGGCATCGAGATCAGTGCCGCCCCGCCCGGAAAGATCATCAAGAATCTCTCGCTGCTCTCCGGCGGCGAGCAGTCCGTAATCGCCATCGCTTTGCTCTTTGCGCTGGTGCGCGTCAACCCGTCGCCCTTCTGCATCTTTGACGAGATCGAGGCGGCGCTGGACGAGGTCAACGTACAGCGGGTAGCACAGTATGTGAAGCGGATTTCGGACAACATGCAGATCATCATGATCACCCACCGCCGCGGTACTATGGAGATCGCGGATACGCTGTACGGCGTTACCATGCCCAATCACGGCGTATCGAAGGTGTTCGCGCTGGATGTTGCCTCCATGTCCGACGAGGACTTTGAGCAGGCGCTTTGACATAAAAACATAAGGGGAATGTACATGGGCTTTTTTGATAAGTTGAAAAACGGACTCACCAAAACGAAAAACGCGTTTTTCGGACAGGTGAACGACGTTCTGAAATCCTTCCGCCGGGTAGATGAGGATCTTCTTGAGGAGTTGGAAGAGCTTTTGATTTGCGCCGATATGGGCGCGGAAACCGCCATGTCTGTGGTGGACGAACTGCGGGAGAAAATTAAAGAAGAAAAAATCACCGAAGCAGATGAAGTCAAAGATGCCCTGAAGGGGATCCTGCGGGATCACATCGGCGAGGGCGAGGACCTTCGCCTGGAAACCACTCCGTCTGTGATTCTGGTCATCGGTGTCAACGGCGTGGGCAAAACCACATCCATCGGCAAAATTGCCTCCCATCTGAAAAGCGAAGGCAAGAAAGTCATCGTGGCCGCGGCGGATACCTTCCGTGCCGCAGCCATCGATCAGTTGGCCGTCTGGTGTGACCGTGCCGGCGTGGATCTGATCCGCCAGAATGAGGGCGGCGATCCTGCGGCGGTGGTGTTCGATGCGGCCGGTGCCGCCAAAAAACGGGGCGCCGACGTGCTGATCATTGATACGGCCGGCCGTCTGCATAACAAAAAGAATCTCATGGATGAGCTTGCCAAGATCGACCGCGTGATCAGTCGGGAATTGCCCGGCGTGTCCCGGGAGACCCTGCTGGTGCTGGATTCCACCACGGGACAGAACGCGGTGATCCAGGCCAAGGAATTCATGCATGCGGCCGAGATCACAGGCTTGATTTTGACCAAGCTGGATGGAACCGCCAAGGGCGGTGCTGTGTTCTCCATCAAGAAAATGCTGGGCATCCCGGTGAAGTTCATCGGCGTGGGCGAGCAGATGGAGGATATGCAGCCCTTTGATTCCACTATGTTTGTGGATGCACTGTTTGACGGGGACGAGGAGAATTGAGCGTGAAAATCGTACTTGCTTCCAGAAATGCCAAAAAAATCAGAGAACTGGAAACATTGCTGGCCGAAAATACGTCTATGCATATAGAAGTGCTGTCCCTCGATGATATCGGATACACCGATGAGATCGTTGAGGACGGGGCATCCTTTGAGGAAAACGCGTGGATCAAAGCATCCGTGCCCGCCGCTCTGGGATATATCGGCATCGCCGACGATTCCGGATTGACGGTGGATGCGCTCCGTGGTGCCCCCGGCATTTATTCCGCCCGCTATGCGGGAGAGGAGGCGAATGACGCGGTCAATAACCAAAAACTTATAACCGAGATGAAGGATGTCCCCGATGCGGATCGGGGCGCGGCCTTTGTGTCTGTGGTTGCCTGCGTGTTCCCCCGGGGATATGATGTGACAATCCCCGAGGAATGGCGTGTCACCAAGGACGGCCGGGACGGATTTACCGTGCGCGGCGAGTGCCGCGGAACGATTCTCCGCGAGGGACGGGGCTGTGACGGCTTCGGCTACGATCCGCTGTTTTATGTGGAAGAGAAAAAGCAAACCTTTGCGGAACTTTCCCCCGACGCGAAAAACGCCATCAGCCATCGCGGTCGGGCCATGCGATCCTTCATGAGTGCTTTTTTGAGTTTGTTTTGTGAGAATTGAGGACGAATTATGCTGAGTAGTAAACAAAGAGCCTTTCTGCGCTCTATGGCCAATACCATGGATCCCATCATGCAGGTGGGCAAGGGCGGAATCGTCGAGGAGCTGATCACCTCCGTGGATAATGCTTTGGAAGCCCGGGAACTGATCAAGATGTCTGCCCTCGAAACCGCGCCTGTCACCGCCCGCGAAGCAGCGGATGAGTTGGCTGAGGCGACGGGAGCCGATGTGGTGGCCGTTGTGGGACGCCGGTTCGTGCTGTACCGCCCCTCCAAGAAGAAAAAGAAAATCGAACTCCCCAAATGAGCGAAAAAAAACAGCGTCTGGGAATCTACGGCGGCACCTTTTCGCCGCCTCATAATGGGCACGTGCATGCCGCAATGGCGTTTCTTCGTCAGGCAGAACTGGATCAGCTTCTGGTGATGCCTGCCGCCATCCCGCCCCATAAGCGGATGGGCGGATGCGAGGACCCCTATGTGCGTCTGGCCATGACCCGCGCCGTTTTTGCCGATATGGATCCGCGGATCACCGTGTCCGATTTCGAGATTGCCAAAGCGGGAATCAGCTACACCAGCGAAACCCTTGCTCACTTTCGCGAAATCACGGATGCGGAGCTGTGGCTGCTGTGCGGTACGGATATGTTTCTGACGCTGGACCGATGGCATTGCCCGGAGCAGATTTTTTCGCTGTCCACCATTGCCTGTATGCTGCGGGAATCGGATGAGGATGCCCGTCTTGCGGTGCAAGCTAAGGCAGCGGAGTACGAGAGGCGCTTCGGCGCACGGATTTTCCCCATCACAGAAGAACCGTTTCCTGTTTCCTCCACGGAGATCCGTGAGCGGATCCGGCAGGGCAGGGATGTGGCTGGACTTGTGCCGGATGGGGTATGGCGCACGATCTGCGCGAATAAATTGTATAAAGAATAAGGATTGTTTCCATGGAAATTTCGATGACTGCCGATGGATTGAGCGCACTGCGAGAGCGCATCAAACCCTATCTCAAGGAGAAGCGGTATCAGCATACCCTTGAGGTGGAGGAAGAGGCCGCCCGCATCGGTGCGGTATATCTTCCCGCAAAAATCGGAAAACTGCGGATTGCCGCGCTTCTGCACGATATCACCAAGCGTGCCTCCTTTGAAAAACAGTTGCAATACTGCGAGGAGTTTGGTATAATGGTAAAAGCGCAGGATATTTTCTCCCCCAAGGTGTTTCACGCCATGACGGCGGAAGCACTGGCCCGTCGGGAATTCGCCGATGCGGTGGATGAGGAGATCCTCACCGGTATCCGCTGGCATACCACCGGATGCGATCAGATGAGTCTGTTTTCCGCCATCATCTATCTGGCGGACTATATTGAGCCCAGCCGCACGTTCGACGATTGTGTGGCACTTCGTGAATATTTCTGGGGCGGAATGCCCGACGCCGAGGATACCCTCGGTCAAACGATCCATTTCTGCAAGACCATGGTGCTCTCCTTTGATCTGACCATGCAGAATCTGATCAAAGACGGCGAGACGATCTGTACGGATACGGTCCTCGCCCGCAATTGTTTCCTCGACAGGCTGGACAGTTTGTCGCAAGCCTGATTTAAAACAGGGAGAAATGCTGCCTCCGGGCAGTTTGTATAAATATCATGAAAAAGAGAAAGAGTACGTATCGTGCGGCAACGCAGTCAACGCTCATTGTGGTGATCGTTGTCCTTGCTTTGATCATTGTCGCTATGGCGGCAACGGTGGTGTGGCTGTATAAGCCCGCATCCAATCCAAATGCAGATCTTCCGTTCTCCACCGATCCCGTGGATCCGCCGAGCACCGGCGATGATCCGAACACCCCGCCCGTCACCGATGATCCGGCGGATACGGATAAAAGCGATACACCTCCCGCCTATATTCCCCGGGAGGAAGTGTATAATTTCCTTCTGATCGGTCACGACCGCGCCGCCAGTCTGGCGGATGTGATCATGCTGGCCAATTACGATGTAAAGTCGGGAAAAGTGGCCATCATGCAGATTCCCCGTGATACGTATTACGTGGGAGATTCCAGCAAAAATCAGTTGAATGTGCAGTATTCCGCCTATGTGAACCGCGCCCATTACAGAGGTGAGTCCAATCCCACCGCCGTGGCGGCGGATAAATTTGCCCGGATTCTGGAGCAGAATCTGTGCATCAAGATTCATTACACCGCGGTGATTGATCTGGACGGATTTGTCAATATCGTCAACGCCGTGGGCGGCGTGGATGTGTACGTCCCGGTAGACATGGACTACGAGGATCCCGTGCAGGATCTGTATATCCATTTGAAGAAGGGCCCGGCGCATCTGAACGGTGAGGATGCGGAAGGATTCATCCGCTTCCGCGAGGGCTTTGTGCAGGCGGATATCGGCCGTGTCAATGCCCAGAAGATCTTCATGACCGCCTTCATGGAAAAGGTGAAGAGTTCCATCAGCTTGACCAATCTGTCTGTGCTGAATACGCTGGTTAACGAAGTGATCAAGAATCTGACAACGGATATTCCCGCGGCGGATTTTGTGTACTTCGGCAAGAACGCCCTCAGCGTGGATTTCTCCAATATCAAGATGATGACAGTGCCCGGAGACTACGCTGGCGGATCGTACGTAATCAACCGCGCGGCCACATTGCAGGTCATCAACGATTATTTTAACATTTACAACACAGATATCAGCGATGCTATCTTTGATAAATCCCGGGTGTTCACCAACACGGAATCTGACGCCATCCACAAGGCCTATATGGCGGATAAGGCGGCGTTCCTCTATGAGTTCACTGCTGAGGAGATTCAGGACAGCTCCATCGATATCCCCACCAAAACAAAGAAGGATGGCGAGTGATCCCGCCGCCGAAAGGAAGTATATACATGGAAGAAAATAAGATCATTGATGCTCCCGCAGCCGAGCAGCCGCCGCTGACGCCAGACGCAACTCCTGAGGAGATCGCCAAGTATGCGGTCACCGTGCTGGACAGCAAAAAAGCCCGGAACATCCGCCTGCTCCACACGGAAAAGCAGACGATTCTGGCGGATTATTTTGTGATCTGCAGCGGCACATCCAGCACGCAGATCCGTTCTTTGGCCGATGAGGTGGAGTACAAACTGTCGCTGTGCGGCATCACTCCCTCCCATACAGAAGGCAGAGGCAACGGCGGATGGGTGCTGATCGACTACGGCTGTGTGCTGGTGCACGTATTCAGCCGGGACGCCAGAGAGTTCTACAATCTGGAAAAACTGTACGAGGGTACAAGCGAGCAGGATATTTCCGATTTGATTACGGAGGACTAAGGCACTTGCCGTGTGGTCAGCCGTGATTGCAACACAGTTGGCAAGTGCGCGAGAATTTCCCTGACGGAAAATTCTCCGAGGTTTAGCGAAGGTTGCCATATAGTAAGCTGTAAACGTAACACAGCGGGCAAGGGCACTTGCCGTTGTCAAGTGCGCGAGAATTTCCCTGACGGAAAATTCTCCGAGGTTTGCACTTGCATTAAGTGCGGTTGAATTGCTGCATAACCAGCAAGTGCGCGAGAATTTCCCTGGCGGAAAATTCTCCGATGTTCAGCCGATAAACAGGACTAAGATTTTTTCAAATAGACAGAGGAAACAGCATGAAGTACGATTTTAAGGCCATTGAACAAAAATGGCAGGACAGATGGGAAAACGAAGGCGTTTTCCACGCATCCGAAGATCACAGCAAACCGAAATTTTACGGTCTGGTGGAGTTCCCTTATCCCAGCGGTTCCGGTATGCACGTTGGTCACATCAAGGCCTATTCCGGTCTGGAAGTAGTATCCCGCAAGAGACGGATGCAGGGATACAACGTTTTGTTCCCCATTGGATTTGACGCCTACGGTCTTCCCACGGAGAATTCCGCCATCAAGACGGGTATTCATCCCAGAGAACTGACCGACCGCAACATTGAGAAATTCACCGGCCAGCTGAAGCGGGTAGGCTTCTCCTTCGACTGGGATCGCGTTGTGGACACCACCGAGGAGAGCTATTACAAGTGGACCCAGTGGATCTTCCGCCGTATGTTCGACGAAGGTCTGGTGTTCCGTGCAAAGACACTGGTAAACTACTGTCCTCACTGTAAGGTAGTCCTCTCCAATGAGGATTCCCAGGGCGGCAAGTGCGATATCTGCCACAACGATATCGTACAGAAGTCCAAGGACGTATGGTATCTCCGCATCACCGAGTATGCGGACAAGCTGCTGGGCGGTCTGGATAAGGTGGACTATCTGCCCAACATCAAGCTCCAGCAGGAGAACTGGATCGGTAAATCCGAGGGCGCTTTTGCCAACTTCCGCATCAGCGGCACCGACGATTTCCTCCGTATTTATACCACCCGTCCCGACACCATGTTCGGCGTAACCTTTATGGTTATCGCGCCCGAGCATCCCGTGATCGAGAAGTATCGCTCCCAGATTGCCAACATCGCCGATCTGGACGCCTATAAGGACGAGTGCGCCAAGAAGACCGAGTTCGAGCGTACCCAGCTGGTGAAGGATAAGACCGGCGTGCGCATCGAAGGTTTGACGGTGATCAACCCCGCCAACGGCAAGGAAATTCCCGTGTACATCTCCGACTACGTTATGATGGGCTACGGCACCGGTGCCATTATGGCCGTGCCCGCTCACGATGAGCGTGACTATGACTTCGCCAAGAAGTTCGGTATCGATATTATCGAGGTTATCCGCGGCGGCAATATTGAGGAAGCAGCCTACACCGGCGACGGTGAGATGGTCAATTCCGGTTTCCTCAACGGCATTGCCACCAAGGCGGAGGCCATCACCAAGATGATCGGATATCTGTCCGAGCAGGGAATCGGTGAGCGCGGCATCCAGTTCAAGATGAAGGACTGGGCGTTCAACCGCCAGAGATACTGGGGCGAGCCTATCCCGATCGTTCATTGTCCTGCCTGCGGCATGGTGGGCGTTCCCTATGAGGAATTGCCGCTCCGCCTGCCCAATATGGAGAACTTCGCTCCCGGTGAGGGAGGCGAAAGCCCCCTGGCCAAGATCGAATCCTTCGTGAATTGCACCTGTCCCAAGTGCGGCGGCCCCGCTAAGCGGGAGACCGATACCATGCCCCAGTGGGCAGGATCTTCCTGGTACTTCCTCCGCTATACGGATCCGAAGAACGATAAGGAATTCGCCTCCCAGGAAAATCTGAAATACTGGCTGCCCGTTGACTGGTACAACGGCGGTATGGAGCACGTGACCCGCCATCTGATCTACTCCCGTTTCTGGCATCGCTTCCTGTTCGACATCGGCGAGGTGCCGGTGGACGAGCCCTATGCAAAGCGTACCGCCCAGGGACTGATCCTCGGCCCGGACGGTGAGAAGATGTCCAAATCCCGCGGCAACACCGTGGACCCCAACGATGTAGTGGACGAATTCGGCGCTGACGTTCTCCGTGTCTACACCCTGTTTATGGGCGATTACGCTTCTGCCGCTCCCTGGAGCGAGAGCAGCGTAAAGGGCTGCAAGCGCTTTTTGGAGCGTGTGGCCGGCCTGGCGGACATGGTATCCGGCAAGGGGGAAACGGAAGCCATCACTTCGCTGATCCATAAGACGGTGAAGAAGGTGTCCCAGGATATCGAGGACATGAAGTTCAACACCGCCATCGCCGCTATGATGTCGCTGATCAACAATATCTACGAGCATGGCTCCCTGACCGCCGATGAGTTGGGCGTGTTTGTCCGCCTGCTGTGCCCCTTCGCTCCTCATATCTGTGAGGAAATGTGGGAAGCACTGGGCCACAAGGAACTGTGTGCTACCGCCGACTGGCCGGAATACGACGAGGCCAAGACCCAGGACGCAACGGTGGAGATCGCTGTGCAGATCTGCGGTAAGGTGAAGAGCACCATCCGCATCGCCGCCGATGCCAAGCAGGATGATGCCATCGCCGCCGCCAAGGCGGACGAGAAGATTGCCGCTCTGCTGGACGGTAAGACTATCGTCAAGGAAATTTACGTTCCAGGCAAGATCCTCAACATCGTAGCAAAATAATTTCTTAAAAAATCTGCGAGAAACGGGAAATTGTTCTTGACAATCCGTTTTGATAGTAGTATAATACTTTAGAGATAATAACATCTCATGTTCCGTAATCGAAGGGAGGGATATGGATGGCAGAGATCAGAGTTAAAGAAAATGAATCACTGGACACCGCGCTTCGTCGTTTTAAGCGCGTATGTCAGAGATCCGGCATTCAGGCCGAGCTTCGTAAGAGAGAATGCTATGAAAAGCCCAGCGTAAAGAGAAAGAAGAAGTCGGAAGCGGCAAGAAAGCGTAAGTACAAATAATTACTGAGTTTTCCCGGGGAGGCATGTGCCTCCCCGGTTCGCTTTTAAAAGACTCCAAATTACCTTTTGTGTTCCCATATGGAAGTGAACTCTGTTACGTAGGGCGGGGCCTTGGTCCCGCCGCCTAAAAGAGCCGAAATTGTACGAAACGGCGGGAGCAAGCCCCCGCCCTACGGGTAATATGCCAATATTCGAAAAGCGGGAACACTTTGCCGAATTGGGAGTAAAAAAATAAAAAACGTGCGGAAATCGCACGGGGCTAAAGGACAGTTTTGTTGAGCTTACGGATACAGTCATAGGCTCCCTCCGGGAGGGAGCTGGCGCATCGACTTCGACGATGCGAGTTGGCATTCGCCAACTCGAAATGTCGCGGCGACTGAGGGATTGCTTTAGAGTGATTGTTGCTTTTTACAATCCCTCCGTCTCGCTTTGCGCGAGCCACCTCCCTTTACACAAGGGAGGCTTTTGTTTGCCTGCAAGTGCGCACTTACTTACTACTGAGTGTGATGGTGCGAGTGAAAAGAAAGTTTCAACTATCAGTAGAAAACGCTTGACAACTTCAACAAGCCGATTATTGAATATTCTTACTTGATGTTATATAATTTACTTGTATCAAGATGGAGGATATGCTTATGAATATCGGTAAAATTATAAGTGATAGACGAAAGGCTCTTGGATTGACTCAGCAAGGGTTGGCGGAAAAACTCAATATCTCCTTTCAAGCAGTCTCAAAATGGGAAAACAGCACTTCATATCCTGATGTTATTCTTCTTCCCAAACTTGCTGCCATTCTGAATATTTCAATAGATTCCTTGCTCGGATATCCTTCGCAATCGCTAACCTATTATGATAAACGATACAACGAAGAGGGATATTACTGGGGATTGAAACCCAATAATCTTTGCTACGAAATCATGCGTATAAAGCCACCGATAAGGCCGTATAAGGTGCTTGACATAGGATGCGGTGAGGGCAAAGACGCTGTTTTTCTTGCACGAAACGGGTATGATGTAACCGCTTTTGACATTTCAGATCCGGGCTTGTCTAAAGCACGCGAGCTCGCCGATCACTGTGGTGTGAAAATAGAATTTTTCAAAGCGGATATACGTGATTTCAGAATTGAAACAGATTACGATGTTATCTTTTCAAGCGGTGTATTCCACTATATTCCTAATGAACTGCGAGAGAGCGTCATCGATACTCTCAAGGAGCACACAACAGCAAACGGTATAAACGTTATAAATGTTTTTGTAAGAAAACCCTTTATTCCCCTGCCGCCCGATATGGAAGAAAGTGAAATCACTGCAGGCGATTGGAAATCTGGAGAACTATTCACGCACTACCACGATTGGTTGTTCCACAAGAACGAAGAAATAGTTTTTGATTGTAACAGCAGCGGCATGCCTCATAAACACTGTATGGATGTGCTGATTGCTGAAAAATTCTAATACAAAAGCCTCGGCAGAAAGAATTTCTGTCGAGGCTTTCGCTTATAATTGCTATTTTGCACCCAAGGCGAATCGCACGGGATTTTTGCTGTTCAAAACAATTATTTCTCTTTCACAAACAGCTGGTTGTACTGCTCGATCGCCTTGCGAACGATCTCGATGGCTTCCTCCGCTCCCAGTGTTTCATCCACGGCGGTCTGCTTGTTCTCCAAAGTCTTGTAGATGGCGAAGAAGTGGGACATCTCGGTGTATGTATGCTTAGGCAGAGCGAAAATATCTCTGTATACGTTATAGGTGGGATCGCTGAAGGGGATCGCAATGATCTTCTCATCCGCCCGTCCGTTGTCCAGCATCTTGATGGCGCCGATGGGATAACACCGCACCAGCGTGCTGGGATGAAGCGGCTCGGAGCAAAGCACAAGAACATCCAGCGGGTCATAGTCATCCGCATAGGTGCGGGGGATCATACCGTAATTGGCAGGATAGTGGGTGGAGGTGTGCAGAACCCGATCCAGCATGACAAGACCGGTTTCCTTGTCCAACTCATACTTGTTTTTGCTTCCCTTGGGGATCTCGATCAGTGCCATAAAGTCCGTAGGTGTAATTCGTTTCGGATCGATGTCGTGCCAGATGTTCATAGAATACTCCTTACTTGATTGCTTGTGGGCGGATATCCTTTTTACACATTTTACCACACATTGCTGTGAAAATCAAGTGCGAATACTGGGAATGTCACAACAGCGTAAAGTGATTCTTGCGGCTGTCGAGGATGCCCTCCTTCCGCATTTTGCTGATCTCGGCGGACAATCCGCTTCGATCCACTTCCAGATAATCCGCCAGCTCCTGCCGGTCGAAGGGGATCTCAAAGGAATCGCATCCCGCATTTTTCGCCTGCAGCACCAGATAGGCCAGCAGTTTTTCTCTGGTGGATCGCTTGGCAGTGATCTCAATCCGCTGATGGAACAGGATGTTCTTCGTGGCCAGATCCTTCATCAGGTTGAAGATCAGCGCCTGATGAAATCCGCAGTTGTTCTGGCAGGTGTGAAGGATGTGGGAGCATTCGATCAGCATCACCTCGCAGGGTTCGGTGGCGATAACGGATATGGGCAGATTGCGGGATTCCGCACAGGCGAATGCCTCGCCGAAAATCTCCGACGGCACCACCTCCGCAAGAATGCTTCGATTGCCGTAGTAGTCCACCTGGATCATCTGCGCCGATCCCGACAGAACAATGCCGATGTGCCGGGCGGGCGTTCCTTCCGCAAAGATGGTGTATTTTTTGTCAAACGCCGTTACCCGGGCGCCCAGACAGGTCAGCATACGCAGAAGATTGTCCTCGGCAATTCCGCGAAACAGCGGGCATTTTTTTAAAATTTCCAGATATTTTTTCATAAAATTTCTCCGTTTGTTGAAAATTCAACAGAAATCCTGTTCTTATTATACTATAATAGTCTCAACAAAGCAAGGAGGAGAAACCGTGATTCGCAGAATTATTACGATAGATGAAGATAAATGCAACGGATGCGGTGCCTGTGCCGCCGCCTGCCACGAAGGTGCCATCGAGATGGTAAACGGCAAAGCAAAACTCACCCGCGAGGATTATTGCGACGGATTGGGCGATTGTCTGCCTGCCTGTCCCACCGGAGCCATCACCTTTGAGGAAAGGGAAGCTCCCGCCTACAACGAAGCGGCTGTGCAGGCGGCAAAATCCCATGCCTGCGGCCCACTGCCCTGCGGATGCCCCGGTACCAATGCCAAAGCCATCAAACGGGATATCCCCGCACAATCCCGGTCTGTCGCCGTTCCCAGCCAACTGTCCCAGTGGCCCTGCCAGATCAAACTGGTGCCGCCCCACGCCCCCTACTTTGAGGATGCACATCTCTTGATCGCCGCGGACTGCACCGCCTACGCCTACGGCGATTTTCATAACAAATTCATTCGCAACCGCATCACGCTGATCGGCTGTCCCAAACTGGACGAGGGCGATTACGCCGAGAAACTGACGGCCATCATCCGGGACAACAACATAAAAAGCGTCACCATCGTCCGCATGGAGGTGCCTTGCTGCGGCGGTATCGAAAACGCCGCAAAGCGAGCCTTGCAGGCCAGCGGAAAGTTCATTCCGTGGAGCGTGGTCACTATCTCCACTGACGGAAAAATTCTTGAATAAACTGCTGGAAATGGTTGCATATTTAACATCAGTATGATATAATCGAGACAAGAAACGCATGGAGGAAATCGCAATGCATATCACAGAAGACATCCGGTATATCGGTGTCAATGACCATAAAGTAGACCTGTTTGAAGGCCAGTATTCCGTGCCGAATGGAATTTCCTATAATTCTTACGCGATCCTGGATGAAAAGATCGCCATCATGGATACGGTGGATGCCGGGTTTACCCACGAATGGCTGGACAATATTCAGAACACACTGGGCAAAAGAGTGCCGGATTACCTGATCGTTCAGCACATGGAGCCGGATCATGCGGCCAATATCATGAATTTTGCCAAGGCATACCCGGAGGCGAAAATCGTGTCCTCCGCCAAAGCCTTTGCCATGATGCAGAACTTCTTCGGAACGGACTTTGCGGATCGCCGGGTCGTGGTGGGAGAGGGAGATACCCTGACCCTTGGCAAGCACACCCTGGCTTTTGTAACCGCACCCATGGTCCATTGGCCGGAGGTCATCGTAACCTACGATTCCACGGATAAAGTGCTGTTTTCCGCCGACGGATTCGGCAAATTCGGCACCCCGGATACGAAGGAGCCCTGGGCGGATGAAGCCCGCCGGTATTTCATCGGCATCGTGGGCAAGTACGGTGCCCAGGTGCAGGCTTTGCTCAAAAAAGCGGCCGGTCTGGATATCGAGATCATCTGTCCTCTCCACGGCCCCGTTCTGTCGGAGAATCTGGGATACTATCTGAATCTGTACAATACCTGGTCCTCATATCAGCCGGAGGAAGAGGGCATCGTGATCGCCTACACCTCCGTGTACGGAAACACGAAAAAGGCCGTTGTGCAATTGGCAGAGAAACTGACCGCTAACGGATGCCCCAAAGTGGTGGTGTACGATCTGGCCCGGTGCGATATGGCACTGGCGGTCAGCGACTCATTCCGTTACAGCAAACTTGTTCTGGCTACCACCACCTACAACGCGGAGATCTTCCCGTTCATGCATACCTTCATCAATCACCTGACCGAGCGGAATTTCCAGAATCGGACCGTTGCGTTTATCGAAAACGGCAGCTGGGCGCCCATGGCGGCCAAGGTGATGCGGGGCATGTTTGAAAAGAGCAAGAATCTGACCTATGCGGATACCACCGTGCGCATCCTGTCCTCTCTCAATGAGGAAAGCGCGGGGCAGCTGAATGATCTGGCGGAGGAACTTTGCCGGGAGTATCTGGCACAGCAGGATTCCACCGCCAACAAAAACGATCTGAGTGCGCTGTTCAATATCGGCTACGGTTTGTATGTGATCACCTCCAACGACGGCAAGAAGGATAACGGTCTTATCGTCAACACGGTGACACAGGTGACCAACACCCCCAACCGGATTGCCGTGACCATCAACAAGGACAACTATTCCCACCACATTATCAAGCAGACCGGCAAAATGAATATCAACTGCCTGAGTGTGGATGCTCCCTTCGCCGTATTTGAGCAGTTCGGTTTCAAGAGCGGCCGGAACGTGGATAAGTTCGAAAATTGCGAGCCGCTTCGCTCCGATAACGGTCTGGTGTTCCTGCCCCGGTATATCAACTCCTTCATGTCTTTGCAGGTGGAACAGTATGTGGATCTGGACACCCACGGTATGTTCATCTGCGCAGTGACCGAGGCACGGGTTCTGTCCGATCGCGAAACCATGACCTACACCTATTATCAGAACAACGTGAAGCCCAAGCCCCAGACGAATGGCGTAAAAGGCTATGTCTGCAAGGTGTGCGGATACGTTTACGAGGGTGAATCCCTGCCGGAGGATTTTGTGTGTCCTCTGTGCAAGCACGGCGCGTCCGATTTTGAGGAAATTCTATAATTTTATAAAATAAACTTTTCGGAGGAAACTAACTATGTGTGAGAATCGTTTTTATGTGTGTGAGCATTGCGGAAATATCGTGGGTATGATCCACGACGCAGGCGTTCCCATGATGTGCTGCGGCCAGAAGATGAAGAAGCTGGAGCCCGGTACCGTGGAGGCCAGCCATGAGAAGCACATTCCCGTTGTGACCCGTGAGGGCGATACGGTCAAGGTTACCGTCGGTTCCGTGGCGCATCCCATGGCAGAAGAGCACCACATCGCGTGGGTGTATCTGCAGACCTGCCGCGGCGGCCAGAGAAAGTGCCTGAAGCCCGGCAGCGATCCTGTGGTTACCTTCGCTCTGTGCGATGAAACCCCGGTGGCTGTATATGCCTACTGCAATCTCCACGGCCTGTGGAAAGCAGACGTGGAATAATCGGAGGAGAGTATGGATAAGAAAGTTCATGAACTTTTGAACAACCAGATCAATAAGGAGTTCTACTCCGCCTATCTGTATCTGGAGTTTTCCAACTATTTCAAAGCCAAAGGACTGGACGGTTTCGCCAACTGGTATATGATCCAGGCCCAGGAGGAGAGAGATCACGCCCTGTTGTTCTACCAGTATCTGCAGAACAACAATATGCCCGTAACGCTGGGAGCCATCGACTCCCCGGATAGAGAATTCGCCGATAACATGGCGGTTCTTCAGGCCGGTCTGGCCCACGAGGAGTATGTGACCTCCCTCATCCACGATATCTATGCGGCGGCTTATGAGGTCAAAGATTTCCGCGCCATGCAGTTCCTCGACTGGTTTGTCAAGGAGCAGGGCGAGGAGGAGACCAACGCCAACGATCTGATCACAAAGCTGGAGCTGTTCGGCTCCGATCCCAAGAGTCTGTATATGCTCAATCAGGAGTTGGGTACCCGTGTATACACAGCACCCTCGCTGGTACTGTGATAACTGAATCAAGAAAGGTGAATTTATCATGAAAAAATACGTTTGTGAAGCATGCGGCTGGGAATACGACGAGGCAAAGGGCGATCCCGATAACGGCATCGAACCCGGCACCAAGTTTGAAGATCTGCCAGAGGATTTTGAGTGCCCCCTCTGCGGTGTTGGCAAGGATATGTTCTCTGAGGCTGAATAAGCGAGGTTTTTCCCATGAAAGAGAATTATACGATTTGTAACTGCAAAAAAGTAACCTACTTCGATATCGCGGATGCGCTCCACGATCTGGAGAATTTTGATGATGTTCTCAGGGCGTTTGAGGACGTGCAGAAGGTGACCCATTGCTCCACCGGATGCGGCGGATGCCATCAGAAGGTGCTGGATGTGATTTCCGAGATCCTGATGGGTCACGAAAAAGTATAATACTGCCTATCCGCCTGCCTATGTGCGGGCGGATATTTACTTACACAAGGAGACAGATATGGAACTGGTACTTCTGACTGCTTTGGGGGTTGGCGGGGCCACGATTTTCGGCTCGCTGATCGGCTTTGCGTTTAAGAAAATATCCCATAAGTTTTCCGATATTGTCCTGTCTTTCGCGGCGGGGGTCATGCTGGCGGCGGCCGTTCTGGGATTGATCCTGCCGTCGTTGGATTACGGCGGAAAATTTGGGCTTCTGATCACTGTGGCCGGTATCTTTGCGGGTGCTTTGTGCCTGAATCTGATCGATAAGCTGGTGCCCCATCTGCATCGGCTGGTGGGGGCGGATACCGAATCCCATAAGAATGCGAATTTGAGCAAAGTGCTTCTGTTCGTGACCGCCATCGCCATCCATAATCTTCCCGAGGGAATTGCCGCAGGCGTAGGATTTGGAGCGGGCGACGTGTCCCAGGCGCTGATCATCGCCGGAGGTATCGCTTTGCAGAACATCCCGGAGGGCATGGTCATTATCGGCCCCATGCTGGCGGCGGGCGTCACGCCGGCCAGGACATTTGTGTGCGCCATGATCACGGGCTTGGTGGAAGTGGTCGGTACGTTGATCGGCTATTTTGCGGTCAGCATGGCATCGGCGATTCTGCCCTTTGCGCTGGCATTTGCCGGCGGCACCATGCTGTACGTCATCAGCGATGAGATGATCCCCGAAACTCATGCTCACGGCAGTGAGCGGGGGGCAACATATGCGCTTCTTGTAGGATTCTGCGTCATGCTTGTGACGGATGTCCTTCTGGGATAAGCGCAAATAAACAAGGAAACCGTGCGGTGTTAGCCGCACGGTTTTTCGCTTTTGTGCCACCGGATTTCTTTGTGGGAAAATAAATGGCATATAGTAATGTAAAAAGATGGTGTGTATGTTGACAAATGACGCTGAAAGTGGTATAGTAGTAACATGGTATTCTTATACAGTTTTTTAGTTGCTTTCGGAGGTACAAAGTGAAACGTATATTGTCAGTTTTATTAACAGTTGCTCTGCTTTTCTCCAGTGTTCCCATGGTTGTCATGGCAGATATGCCCAATGATTTCCAGGCGAATTTCAACGTGGATGCGTTGGATGGAAAGTGGAATACGAAAGAGGACGGAAGCGGTGACTCCTGTGACACCGTCCGTTTGGATTTCCAGGTAAAAGGCACGAATGTGAGTCGAAATCAGGGTGCGTGGATTGCCATTGATCTGACGCAGCTTGTATGGGTAGATTATACGGAAGATGGCTATACCATTTTTGACTCGGAAAATATCACCATTGTTCCCGGCGCAACGGCCGTGAAGTTCTTTGAGGGTGACGAGCCGTATTACTACGATCTGAAGGATCCGGTCAAGTCCGGCCGTAACACAGTGGACATGTGGAGCATCGGAGAAACTGCACCTATTCTGGTAGCGGTCAGCGCCGATAGCAACACCATGTATCTGTGCCCTCAGCCCTCCCAGTCCTATGAAGTGACTTACGAAGCGCTGACCACGATCGTGTCTTTCCGTCTGGCCGTTTGTCCCGGTGTGGAGTTGTCCTCCGATGCCATTCGCTTTATCAATGCCGAGGAAAGAGAACATCTGAATCAGTCCTTCATCGTTCTGATGGCGGATAAGACCAATATGTTCGGTTATGGCTTTGCTCCCGATAAAGAAACGGGAGTAACTCCTGCGGATACGCTTGCTATCCCCAGCGCGTTCACCGGTACAGCCGGTGTTACCGGCAAGCCCACGGTTAAGCCTGTGGATGCTGTGAAGCCGGTAATTGATGTTGCCCCTGCCGGTGCTTCTTATATTGTCGGCACGGCGGCCACTCCTCTGACGGTATCCGCAACGGTTACCGACGGCGGTACCATTACATACGAGTGGTTCAAGAACGATACCAACAGCACTGAAAACGGAACCTCCGTAGGCACAGGCGCAGCATATACCCCTGCCACCGATGTGATTGGCGAAACCTACTACTACGTAGTTGTAACGAATACCAATGAAAACGCAACCGGCGCAAAGACAGCCTCTGTGACCGGCGACGCTGTAAAAATCACTGTAACCGCCGATCCGGATCTGGAAGCTCTTGCCGCTGCCAAGCAGACTCTGGAAACCACGGGCATCGGCAGTGTCAATCAGAAGGACTGCCCGAGTGAGGACGATATCAAGGCGTATATCGTATCTCAGCTCCGCGGCCTTGTTCCCGGATTTGAACTCACTGTCAACACTGTGAAGTACACACCTTCTGTCCCCGGAACATCCGCTGTTCCCATGGGCACCAACGGTGAGTATCAGTATACCGTAACCATCGAAAAGAATGGCAAGACAACCACAACGGCGGAACTGAAAGCAGACGTTCTTGCTGTTGCTTATGAGGGTATCACCGACGAGCAGGCGATTGCCGCCGCCGAATCCGCCCTGAAAGCAATTACCTGGGCAGAAATCGCACAGGCAGTTGCCAACACCCAGGACACCGTACAGGCAAAGCTTCTGGAGCAGGCGAGAGCCGCCATCAATAACGACCGCGTAACCGTAACCGTAGAGGTAACCGCGTTCACCGCGGCAGTAGCCGGCAGTGCCGCTACCACCAAGGAAGGAACCAACGGCTCCGCCACCTTCACCGTGACCGCAACAATCGGCACGGAAGAATACAAACTCGAGAACCAGAGCGTAGTTATCAAGGCTACCGCGTTCGACGGAAAGCTGGACAGCGAGGTCATCGCTGAAGCGGAAGCCGCCCTGAAAGCAATCACCTGGGCAGAAATCGCACAGGCAGTTGCCAACACCCAGGACACCGTACAGGCAAAGCTTCTGGAGCAGGCGAAAGCCGCCATCAATAACGACCGCGTAACCGTAACCGTAGAGGTAACCGCGTTTACCGCGGCAGTAGCCGGCAGTGCCGCTACCACCAAGGAAGGAACCAACGGCTCCGCCACCTTCACCGTGACCGCAACGATCGGCACGGAAGAATACAAACTGGAGAACCAGAACGTAGTCATCAAGGCTACCGCGTTCGACGGTGTACTGGATGTGGATGCTGTTGCCGCAGCGAAAAAAGCACTGGTGGATTCCAAGGTGATCGTGAAGATTGGTGCAACCGCGTCTGAGATCCGCACCGCAGTGGAGAACTATCTGAAGTCTCTCATGAAGGGTGACGCCAAGGGCGTAACCGTTACCATCACTGCCGTAGATGGCGACCAGTACACGGTAGCTCTTGCAAAGGGAAGTGTGACGGCAGAAAAGACCATCACCATTACCGTGGAAGAAGAAGATCCCATCAAACTGCGCGAGCCTGCCAACCTTCAGTTCACAGACGGCGTAGCCATCTGGACTCCGGTTGAAAATGCAGTATCTTATACCGTATCCCTGTATGAGGTCGTTGACGGTGTTGAAACCCTGATCACAACCGTTGCCGCACTGAACAGTCAGTGTGACTTCAGCGAGATCCTGGAAGAGGGCAAGTCCTATGTCTTTGATGTCATCGCCCATGGCGACGGCGTATACTTCCTGGACAGCGATGTTTCCGATTTCAGTGCTGTATACACGGAAGGCAATACTTGGGAACAGATTCTCGTAGTACTGCTGGCCATCCGCAACAGCAAGTATCCCATCACGGCAACGGCCGGTGAGGGCGGTGCCATCACCGATGCAGGTGTTACCAAAGTCAAGTATGGCAGAGATATGACCTATTACATCGCAGCCGAGCCCGGTTACGAAATTGATCAGGTAATCGTTGACGGTAAGGACGTTGGTCCGGTTAGCGAATACACCTTCACGGATGTTAAGAAGAAGCACACCATCTCTGTAACGTTCAAAGCAGCTGCATGGAAAAATCCCTTCAAGGATGTTTCTGAGGGAGATCCCTTCTGTGATGCCGTTCAGTTTGTATATGAGAACAAACTGTTCCAGGGTATTTCCGATACCGAGTTTGCTCCTGCCATGACCATGACCCGCGCTATGTTTGTCACGGTTCTGTGGAGACTGGAGGGCATGCCGGTGGTGAACTACCTGATGCAGTATGAGGATGTGGAAGCAGAGACCTGGTACACCGAGGCCATCCGCTGGGCAACCGCCGAGGGAATTGTGGAAGGATACGGCGACGGTATCTTCGGTACCAATGATCCCGTGACCGTTCAGCAGTCTGCCGTTATCATGGCCAGATATGCGGAATACACCGGCAACTACACAGCGCCCGGTGCCAACCTCGGTATCTATGCAGATAATGCCGATGTTGCCGATTGGGCTGTTGAGGCGATGATGTGGGCTGTGGAGAATGGCGTTTACGCACCTGTGAACGGCAAACTGGTTCCCACCGCACTGGCACCTCGCTCTTTGGCAGCACAGCTGATGCATGCATACGTTGTAAAATTCGGCAAATAATTCCCGCGTGAATAATCAGTAAAGTTGGAAGCGGTCATTCAGATGAGTGACCGCTTCCGGTCTACTGAGTTGCATTCCGAGCGTGTATTCTGAATTTGATAAATATGGATGAGGTGCAATCATGAAGAGAATTTTATGCCTGATCATGGCAGTGTGCGTCGTTGGCTTGACGCCGATCTGGGCTGCCGAACCCGAGGAAAAAGTATTGTGCAGCGGCGTTGTAGCTGCGGAAAAATTATACTCCGCGCCGACTACCTTTGCGGCGGAGCCTACATGGGATGTGGAAGGATTCAAGGAGTATCTGCGTGAGGAATTATGCAAGTTTTCCACGGAGATCAACTTGTATTCCTTTAACATTTCTGCATCCAGTGAGAATGTGGACATTATATCCGATATTCTCAACTACGAGTTGATTGACTGTTTTCACGTGAGCGGTGCCTTCCGGTACTCGTATTATAATGGGGATAGAATCATGACCCTTTATGTCACGTACACCATGACACCCGAGGAGTATGCGGAGAAAAAAGCAGCGTGGGATAAAGCTGTCGATGAGGTAATCGGCGATATCCGCGGGAATACATCCTTGACGGATGAGGAAAGTGCATTGCTGATCCACGACCGCCTTGCTCTGCGGTGCGAATACGACTACGAGAATTACCTGGCAAATACCTTGCCCGATATATCCTATACGGCGTATGGCTGCCTTGTCAATGGCCGATCCGTGTGCCAGGGATATGCGGAAGCATACCAGTATCTGCTGGAGCAGGTGGGAATCGATTCTTACCTGTGTGCATCGGATGCGCTGAACCACGTCTGGAATATCGTGGAGATTGACGGCGACTACTATCATGTGGATGTAACCTGGGATGACCCGGTGTGGGATGTGCCCGGCTACGTTCGCCATACTAATTTCCTCTGCTCATCGGATGTGTTCCTTGCGTCTCATGAAGCGCAGGACTATGATACATCTCCCAATGCCACCAAATATGATGACTATTTTTGGCGCAACTCCCGTGCCGCTTTCTTGATTTTTGACGGAGAGATCTATTACATTGATTCCAAAGCCGGCACACTCAATACCTACGACGGAACGGTTCTTTGCAGTGTGTCCGATAAATGGATGGCCGGTGAAAACTCCTACTGGGTAGGTAATTTCTCTTGCCTGGCCACGGACGGTACGGACTTGTATTACTCTCTGTCTGAGGAGATTTATCGGTACGATATTTCCGCAGGCGAGGGCAAAAAAGTTTATACATGGGAGTCGGCTGAAGAGGAATTTTATTCCATCTACGGCTTCCAATACCGCGATGGCGTCTTTGAGATTGTTGTCAACGATACCCCTTCCTTTGATGCCAATACCAAGCGTGAAAACACCTGGGTGATCCACCTGTTTGAGTCTTATACGGTTCGCGGTCAGATTACTACGCCGAATCCTCACGATGCATTTACCGTGGAACTGCTTCTGAACGGCAGTGTCATGTATTCGACGGTCGTTTCCGGCACCAACGGCTCGAAAACGATTCCGTTTGCCATTTCGGATGTGCTTGCGGGCGTGTACGATCTGCGTATCGCCAAGGAAGGCGGCTTGGAGTTCATCGTTTACGGCATCTTTGTGAATCAGGATATCGATCTGACCACCCATGTCAATGAAACCATTGCTAATATTACACCGGTTACCGGCGACATCGACGGTGACGGCTATGTGGATCTGAAGGATGTGACTCTGCTCACCTCCTCCAATACATACTCTCTGCCGTACGATGAGGCGGTCAATAAGTCAGCGGATCTCAACGGCGACGGCTTCTTTGATCTGGCCGATCTGATCATATTGACTTCCGCGGAAAATTACGGTCAAACCAAGACAGAAGTGAATTATTAAAAGAACTCGAACTATCCGCCAGTAGAATTTGTCCGGAGGATTATTATGAAGCGTTTCCTGACAGCCGTTCTTGTGTTGCTGCTTTTGACAGGCGCTATGCCGCTGTCTGCATTTGGCGCGGAAAAAACCGATTTTGCTACCCGCATTCATGTGGTTTCGGGTGAAACCTGGCATACCGAAGAAGACGGCAGTGGTGAGGAATACGAAACCCTTCTCGTGGAATATCAGTTGAAGGGAAGCGGCATCAAAGGAATACAGGGCGCATGGTTCGCCGTGGATATGAGCCACCTGTTGCTGGTGGATTTCGCGGCGGATGGATACTCGGTCCGCGATGAGATCGCCGACGGCCAGTTGGTTCCCGGAAAATTGCCGACGAGATTGAGCCGTGCCGGACTGTGTGCCCTGAAAGAAACGGTAACTTCCGGCAGAAAGACGGTGGATAGCTGGACCTACAGCACCATCAATGGCACGCTGGCCGCTGTGAGTGAAGACGAAAAAACTTTGTTTTTGTGTCCGCAGCCCATGCAGAGCCACTCGGTTACCTATGCGGACTATACCACGGTGGTGTCGTTCCGATTCGCCGTTCTCCCCGGGGCATCATTGACAGAGAATGCCGTGTGGTTTGTTACCGAAACTGAACGGGATCATCTCCGACAGTCCTTTATCGCCGCGATGAATGACGGCAAATCCGGATATTTTTATGGGAATACATCCGCCGCGGATACGCTTGCCTCTCCCACGGTTGCGTGGGATGCGCCCACGTCGGAAGAGGTTCCGACGCCTCCGCCTGTGACCGATGTTCCCTCGACAACGGAGCCTGCCGCAAAGCATCCGTTTACGGATATTCCCGCGAACGCGGCTTATCAGGAGGCCGTTGTGTATGTGTATGAAAAGGGATTGTTCCAGGGAACGTCCTCCACCACCTTTGCGCCGAATACATCCATGACGCGGGCTATGTTTGTTACCGTTCTGGGGCGGCTGGCCGGTGTGGATCCCTCGCAATATCCCGGGAAAACCTTTGATGATGTGGTGGAAAACACATGGTACTCCCCCTATGTCCGCTGGGCATCGGAGGAGGGAATCGTGCAGGGGTACGGAAACGGGCTGTTCGGCGTGGAGGATACTCTCACGATTGAACAGGCGGTGGTGATCATGGCGCGGTACGCCGAGCATACAGGACGGTATATCACCGTGTCCGCCTGGGAAGAAGGATATCACGATTGTGAGTCCGTGTCCGCCTGGGCCGTGTCCCCCATGAAATGGGCCGTGAAAAACGGGATCTATACCGGAGAGAAGGGATGGCTGACACCCCAATCCCCGGCCAAACGTTCGCTCCTCGCTGAGATTCTGTATGCTTACAGTAACAAAATTACATAAACCAAAACGGTCACAGCCTATGGCTGTGACCGTTTTTTCGTCGTCAAATTTCCCGTGCTTCTTTGCAAGTGCGGGAAAATATGATATACTGATTACAAATCGAACCGTAGGGAGAAACAGAGATGCAACTTTCCTTTCGCCAAAAACGCTGGTCCAAAACGAAAATGATACTGCTTGTCTGCGCCATTGTGTGCCTTTTGCTTTTGCCGATCGCCACGGACAGCCGTCTGCTGATTCGTACATACACGCTGGATGCACCGGAAATCACCGCGCCGGTGCGGATTGCCCTCGTGACGGATCTGCACTCCTGCTATTATGGTGATAATCAGTTCCAGTTGATTGAGGCGATCGATGAGCAGTCTCCCGATCTGCTTCTGCTGGGCGGAGATATCTTCGATGACGAAATTCCTGATGCCAATACGGAGACATTTCTTGCGGGGATAGCGGGGAAGTATCCGTGCTATTACGTCACGGGAAATCACGAGTGCTGGAGCGGCGCGGATGGATTCGCTGCCAAGATGGCGATTCTGCAGAAGTATGGGGTCCTCGTTTTGTCCGGCACATACGATACCGTTACTGTGAACGGGCAGATTCTCCGCATCAGCGGAGTGGACGATCCGGAAATCCGTTGTATAGACAGTGGCTCTCCTTCTTTCGATGACCAACTGACCGCCGCCAATGAAGCAGCGGAAAGCGGCAATTTCACCATCCTTCTGTCTCATCGCCCGGAGCGTTTTGATGCCTATGCCGCCTTCGATTTCGATCTGGTGCTGTGCGGGCACGCACACGGCGGCCAGTGGCGGATCCCCTATCTTCTGAACGGATTAATCGCGCCCAACCAGGGATTGTTCCCGAAATACGCCGGCGGTTTGTATGAGCAGGACGGAACCACTATGATCGTCAGCAGGGGCTTGGCCAGAGAAAGCACATGGGTGCCACGCATCTTCAATCGGCCGGAATTGGTGATTGTGGAAATACAGTAATTCGGGAGAAATTTTTGAATGTCTATTGACACTTGGCGTATCGAATAGTACAATGGAATTATAATGAACGCGTTCATAATAGGAGGTGAGTTATGCCGAAATTATTGCCGAACGTGCGTCAGCAGCTGATGGAAGCAGCCCGCCAACAGGTGGCCGAACAAGGCTACGCCAATACCACGATCCGCTCCGTGGCCGGTGCGTGCGGCGTGGGCGTGGGAACGGTATACAACTATTTTCCATCCAAGGATATGCTGATCGCTACCTTCATGCTGGAGGATTGGCAGGCGTGCCTGGCTCACATTGCCGCCCTGCCTGTAGGCGATCCGGAGACATTTCTTCAGCATATTCACGAGGCACTTCGCGATTTTGCCCGGCGGCACACCGCGCTGTTTCAGGATACTGAAGCGGTGAAGGTGTTTGCCGGTGTGTTCACACAGCGTCATAAGCAGCTGCGCGCCCAACTGGCCGATGTCATTCAGCCCCATCTGCCGGCGGCGGATGACACCGCGTTTCTGGCAGAATTTGCGGCGGAGTCTCTTCTTTCCTGGACCATGGAAGGGGAAGACTATGCCCGCCTTGCCCCCATTCTCAAGAAAATCATTGTGTAACTATACAAAAGGAGTCATATCATGAGCAGTTTTGAAAATCTTCGCATCGTGGATAACTTCTATCAGACATCCCTCTTTTTCCCGATGCCCACCGTCGTAATCAGCACGCTGTGCGAGGACGGTACTACCAATCTGGGTCCCTATTCTCTGGTGCAGCCCTATTACGTGGCCGGTAAGGATTACTACGCCATGCTGCTGTGCTGCCGCAATTCCTCCAATACGGCACAGAACATCCTCCGCACCGGCAAGTGTGCCCTTAACTTCATCGATGACAAGCCGTCCACCTTCAAGGAAGCGGTGAAGCTTTCCTGGCCCGGCGACAAGCCCTCGGAGAAAATGCCCAAGTGCAATTTCAAACTGGAAAAGAGCATGATCGAGGAAGAAACCGGTGAGGCCAGACCCCAGGTCATGACCGATGCCATCGAAGTGATCGAGTGCACCTGGATGCGGGAACTGGACGGCGCCGGTGCGGATCAGCCCGGCGAGCTGAACGGATACGAGGGTCCCTATCACGATTTCAACGGCATCACCAGCAAGTTTGGTGCTCACTTCATTCTCCGGGTGGATAAGATCCTCATGAAGAAAAAGTACAGCGATGCCATCATCAACGGCGTGAAGGCGAAGGATTTCCCGGCCATGCCCGTGGATTACGGCTACCGCGATTCCAAGAATTTCTGGTTCCACCGCAAGACGAGAATGCGTGCGGAGTTGCTTCAGATGCGTCAGGCATCCCTGGAATCCGTCCGTTACGCGGCGGATCGTGCCGATGATAAAATCAAGTTTACCGACGAGGCGCTGATGACTATCCTCGGCGTGCCGCGCGTATTTTTGTCCCTGGTACTCAAGGGATGCGTGGATTGGGCCAAGGAGAACGGCGTAGAGTTGATTACCGCCGAGCATATGCAGATCATCAACGACAAACGAGCCAAGGAAAAGAATAAGAAATAAGGAGATTCATGATGAAAGTTGTATTGGCAGGCGCCTTTGGCAATCTGGGCGCGGAAATTCTGAAATGCCTTTGCCGGGACGGCCACGAAGTGGTTGCCGCCGATCTGAAGGAAACTCCCGTGGAGGGATGCGAGGGAAAGTATACCTTTGTGGCCATCGATGCCACCAAGCCGGAAACGCTCTCCGGTCTGTGCGACGGCGCCGAGGTGGTCATCACCACCATGGGCCTGACCGGCGCATCCACCCGCTTTACCGCGTACGATATCGACCACAAGGGCAATATGAATCTGTACGAGGAGTGCAAGCGTGCCGGCGTGAAGAAATTCAATTATGTGTCCGTGATTTCCTGTGACGAGCCGGGTGCGGAGAAGGTGCCCATGCTCCACGCAAAATATCTGGTGGAGGAAGAGATCAAAAAGCAGGACATGGACTACGTGATCTACCGTCCCACCGGCTATTTCTACGATATTGCCAAGGTGTTCAAGCCGTACGTGGATAAGGGCGAGATGCAGCTGCTGAAGGGCTATGGCCATGTTAAAGCCAACGTGGTCGATTGTCCCGATTTCGCCGCATTCATCGTGGCGCATATGAACGATACCAACGTTACCTACAACGTGGGCGGTAAGGAAACCTATACATACGAAGAAATGGCCGCTATGTGCTTTGAGGCCGCAAAGAAACCCCTGAAGATCAAGTGGGCACCCATCTGGCTGTTCGGTATTCTGGCTAATCTGCCCAAGATCAAGAAGGCAGGCAAGCACGATATTATCCTGTTCTCCAAGTGGACACTGAGCCACGATCTGGTGGGCGACACCATCACCGGCGACAAGAGCTTCGGCGAATATATCAAGAACTATTTCGGCAAGGAGGAATAAATCATGCCTTGGAGTCTTTTGGGAATCATTCTGGCCGTCTGCGCTGTTTTGTGCGCTGTCGGATTTTATAAGTTCGTGTATTTTCTGTCCATCGGTTACGGCTTTGCCGTGGCCGGCGGCGGTATTGCTATCCTCGTGATGTATTTTATCAATCCTACCGCCACACCGTTGTGGATCGTGCTGGTGGAGGCGGTACTGTTTGTGGCTTACGGCATCCGTCTTTCCGGCTTCCTTCTCATTCGTGAATTGAAGAGCGTGTCCTTCCGCAAGACAGATGTGGCCAAGGATACTTTGGCGAAGAACAACGAAAAGAAAATGCCCATCTTCGTTTTGGCAACCATCTGGGTGTCCGTGGCTGTGCTGTATACCGCGCAGGTCAGCCCCATGCTGTTCCGCTATGTGGGCGGATTTGCGGATATTCTCGTGCCCGTGATCGGTTTTGCCGTGTCTGTGTTCGGTCTGATCCTGGAATCCGTTGCGGATAATCAGAAATCCGCCCAGAAGAAGGAGAATCCCAACATGGTAGCCACCAAGGGCCTGTACAAGATTGTCCGCTGCCCCAACTATTTCGGTGAGATTTTGTTCTGGACCGGCGTGTTCATCAGCGGCATCACCGCGTACGCTACCGTTGGCCAGTGGATCACCGCCGTGATTGCCTACATCTGCATCGTGTTCATCATGTTCAACGGCGCCCAGCGTCTGGAAAAGCGGCAGATGAAGCGCTACGGCGATGATGAGGAATACAATACCTACGCCAACAAGACCCCCATCATCATCCCCCTGCTTCCCATCTATCACCTGAATAAAAAATAAGACCACATAAGGAGACACACGAATGAAAGACTTTTCCGTGTCCATGGCACTGGTAGACTATATTCCCGTGATCTTCTTTGCCATCGCATCGGTGATCCTGATGCGGGATCTGTACAACAAAATGAGCAAAGGTGCCTTTGCCCTCTTTGCCGCCGGCACCATCGATATCACCTGCGCCGGTGCGCTGAAGGCGACCTACAAATTGCTCTACGCCGCGGGCGTGTGCGATTTTGAGGCATTGAGTGCCATGTTTTTCCCCGTGCAGTCCATCGGATTTCTCCTGGCGGGCATCGGCATCCTGGCTATGCTGTGCCATAAGCAATCCAAAACCGCCGTTTGTGCTGTAGCACCGCCGCTGTTCAGCGGTACGTTTGTGTTTGTCGGTCTGATGGTGGCGGGACTGGGCATTATGGATGTGGTTCTGTGCATTCTGGCCGCCAAACTGAAAAAGTCCGGGCTGATTGCGCTGTTCGTTCTGTCCTTTGTCTGCTCCCTCTGCATGGGGTATCTCTCCTCCCAGGATTTCGCTGAAGCATCCATGAACTGGATCGCGGAAGGCGTCAACGTGGTAGGGCAGGGGGCGCTCCTGGCCGGTGCGATTTTGCTTCATAAGAACGGACTGACTGAATTGGAACTTCGCAAAGGAGAGATGGTATGACTGACAAGATTCTCTCTCGCCTGCAACAAAAATATCCCCTTACCGCGATCGATGCGGGAGAGTTCGCTCAACTGAAAGCGAATGGGATGACATTCACCGTGCAGGCGTTTCACGCCGAGGGATTGGGTCATGTGTCCGTGATGAGGGCCAAAGGATTCTTTGGCTTGATGAGGATGGATACGCTGATCATCAACCCCGTGGAAATCGATCTGCCCCTGTATTCCTATGACCGCATCTTCGCCATGGGCAACGATACCCTCATCGTGGAGTTGTATGATACATTGGTGGGGGCGTATGACGCCGATGCGCTTGCCCGCGTGAAGAATGGCTACGCGGATCTGCCCGAGCGGGATCCGGGCACTCATTGGTACGATTCCATCAAGCTGCCCGAGAGCATCTCCAAGAAGGGGAAGAAGTCCCACACACCGCGGCTGGATCAACTGACAAAGGAGCATTTTGCGGCCTATCTGTCATCCGATGCTGCTCCCGTCAGCGATCAGGAGACAAAGCGGCAAAAAGCATCCGTCTATGTAGAGGGGCTTCTGAAAAACGGCGGTCCCTCCACCGATGTGTTCAAGAAAGCGTTGGGCGAGGAGAAAACCGAGGCGCTCTTCCGGGAGATTCTGTTCGGAACCAAATAAGAGAAATCGGAGGCAACAGCCTCCGATTTTTGTCTCTGTGTTGCATTGCGGGTGCGGCAGAGGTATAATATTATATATCTTACGTGAAGGAAGACAAAGATGAAACTGTACGATATCTCACAGGAACTGTTTACGTGCGCCGTGTTTCCCGGTGATCCTGCCCCGAAACGGGAGGTTCTCTGCCGTATGGCCGATGGCTCACCCTATAACCTGACCGCCTTTTCCATGTGCGCCCACAACGGCACGCACATCGATGCCCCTTACCACTTCATCGCGGACGGAAAAACCGTGGAGCAGATCCCGCTGGACAAAACCGTGGGAATGGCCTATGTGGCGGAGCACGAGGGAATCCTGCGTGCCGCCGATGCACAGCGGATTCTGCATCGCGCTATTCTCGCACTGCGGGAATCTGCCCGGCGGATTCTCATCAAGGGCAACGCCACCGTTTCCCTGGAGGCGGCGCAGGCGTTTGCCGACTACGGCGTGGATCTTATCGGCAACGAATCCCAGACGGTAGGACCGGAGGATGCCCCTGCCGCAGTACATCATCAGCTGCTGGGTGAGAATGTAGTACTTTTGGAAGGCATCCGTCTGGCGCATGTGCCCGAGGGCGTGTATTTTCTGAATGCGGCGCCTATCGCTTTGGGCGGTGCAGACGGAGCACCCTGTCGGGCTATTCTGGCGGAATGGCCGCTGGGATAAAAAACCGATTCGGCTACCGGCGATGATTTCTTCAGCGTGATGGTGATCCACAGAGAATAATAAAAGGAGGTGTCGCATTTAGCAATGCGTCACCTCCGCGAGCTTTCCCTTGGCCGCTGATGCGGCCATTTTTTGCCCGACATAGGCAAAAACACGGGCAATCTCGCCGCAAATTTCTGCGAAATTTCGAATTTTTACGTGCGAACGTAAAAATTCGGGGCTATTGCATCTACTTGCAATAGCCCCTTTTGTATCAGGTTTCGGTGAAGGGAACAACCGGCGCGCTTTGATTGTAATTCTCTGCGGATGTAATGACAATCAGATCCTGCAGATCACAGTAGTTATCCCCATTTACATCGGCGTGAGGAGAGGCTGCCTCCTGTATAGGCTGAGAATAGGTCAAGGAAGACGTGAGCACGATGACATCCACCAGATCTACACTTCCGTCGTTGTTTACATCCCCCGCTTGCAGGGTGATGTGAGCGATGGCCGGATTGGCGTGGGTTGTCAAATCCACATCCTCTGCTCCCACCGTGATGCCGGTAATGGTGTAGGGAAGATGTCTGTCTTTTGTACACACCAGATCGTAGGTGCCCGGGGAAACATTCTCCAGACAGAATGACTGGGTGATTTCGCCGCTTCCGCTCTGGATTCCACTCACCGTGGAATACTTGACGATGCCGCCCTGCTTCAGCTGGACCGTTGTGGGAGTGCCGGGGTGGAACGAGGTGATTTCTCCCGTCACAGTGGATTTATGTACAGAGAAATCGTTCAGCACAAACACGCCGTCGTGATTCTTGTCGGTTTCGCTTTTCCAGCAGTTGGTGTTGAAGTACAGCTTTCCGTCGCCGGCAATTCCGCAATCCTCCATCTCAAAGGCACGGGGATAATTTGAGCTTTCGATATAAAAAATCAGATCCTCCTCCGGCTGAAGGGTGCCGGGGGCTTTGGTGAGATCAAAGCCGAGGATCAGACTTTGATAGACGGTTTCAATTTTATAGCAGCCGGCGTAGGTGGCATACAGAATCTCATCGTGAATATAGATTCCCTGATTGGCGAAGTCGTTGAAATTCCGGGGCTGTCCATCGATATTCACCTGGGTGGAGTCCAGATAGCATTTGACGGTTACGGGGATGTCGCCGGATGTGGCCTGGAACGAGATGGAGCCGGTGGAGATGGTTGTGAAACTCCATTTGAATGCGAATGTAACCGTTTGGGAGTCGATTTTGTAAACAGCCATGCCGGAGGGATTGAAATTACCGCCGTTATAACTCAACGTATACCGGGCGCGCTGATACAGAGTATCGTCCCGGATTTCAAACACAATGATGTTGCCGGTTTCAATATCGTTGCCGGAGGCAAGAACAAACAGATACTCTTTGCCGTCCACAACGGCGAAGTCCATATCGTTGGCATGGCCCAGATTGGTAAAGGATGTGGTGCCGTTGGCGCCGTTTTTCATCAGACAGGTACTGCCGGTATCCTTGTGTACACGATGGATTACTGCATTGGTGTTGTCTCCCTGGATCATGGCGGAGTACAGGTAGGTGTTTCCTGCCGCAAATCCCTGGGTAGAGGTGCATCCGTTTGACTGATGCAGGGTTGGGGCGATCTGGGTGTATGCATCGTCATACAGAATGTCGGCCGCGGCGGTACCCGGAATCAAAAGGGGTGTCAGCAGCAGAAGGGCACAGATGAGAAAAACGGAAAGGCGCGCGGGAACGTGTTTCATGGTTGTATCTCCTCCTTATCCGATGGATCGGGCGATGCCCGGTTTTCATTATTTTTTGCTGGGGAAGGTATAATCGTTCATCACCAGAACGCCGTCGTAATCGGATCCCCACTTAACCAGCCAACGGTTGGCATTGAAATACATCTTGCCGTCATCGGCAATGTCGCAGTCCTCTACTTCAAACAGACCGGGATATTCCTCACAGATCATGTGGAATACAAGGTCCGGCTCGGGCTGAAGGGTGTTGGTACCGTCGGCACGGCTGATGTCGTAACCGAGAATGATGGCCTGGTTGATGGTTTCGTCTTTGTGATTGCCGGTGATGGGAATCAGTACAATATCCCCCTCGCAGCAGATGCCCTGGTTGACGAAGGAGGAGAAATCCTGCTCCCCGCCGTTCAGAGGAACACGGGAAACATCCAGCTGGCACAGGACCGTGGCGTCGATGACGCCGGATCTTTCTCCGCGGGCAATGGAGCCGGTGGAGAGGGTGCGTCCCCATTTGAACAGGAAGGTGATGGTATCTTCTTCAATTTTATACACATTCATGGCGCTGGTAATAAACGGCTTTCCATTGTAACGGATATCAAATTCCGCATAAGGATGCAGAACAGTGCCGTCGATTTCCCATACAATGATTTTGTCAGATACGCTGACCAGCAGGAAATCCTTACCGTCCAGTACGCGGAAATCCATAGAATTGGCATGGCGCAGATTGGTAAAGATGGTGGAATCGGTGTCGGCATTAGTCATCAGACAACATTCGCCGGTAAAGCGGTGCACCCGATGCATGATGCACTTGGAGTTGTCACTCTTGATCTGGATGGAGTAAATATAGTCTCCGCCCACAGCCATACCCTGGGTGCTGGAGCATCCGTCGGCGGCATGGGTTCTGGCAATGGTGGTAAAGGCATCATCGCGAAGGGTTGTTTTGGTTATCGGGTTAGTGTTCATGGCTATATCTCCTGAGATGGGTAATAAAACTGCTGTAAGAGCATTATACCATGAAGTTTTCGCTTTGTCACCGTTTTTGAGAAAATTACAGGTTTATATTGCTATATTCATGGATGAAAAAAGAACTGTTGCCAAGAGCAACAGTTCTTTTGGGAGATTACACTTATTCGACAACTTCCTTGCCGGCGTTCAGATACGCGTCGTAGTCTTTCTCTATCAGAGCGGGGATTGTCTTTGCTATCCGGTTGTACGCGGACATCTTCGGCAGTCTTCCGGCGTCGATGCTGCCATTGGCCTGGTTGACAACACCGCTCCAGTTGCCTACGTACCCTACATCAAAGCATTTGTTTGCATAGATAATATCCAGCATATCTGCGCTCTCGGTATCCTGCGCATAACGGCGCTTCAACATTCTTTCCTTATAAGTAGGCGTTACAGTGTTCATGCCTTCCCATGCGAAGTATTCCAGCATGTAGCCGATATCGGTGGCGTCCGTCTTGGAGTTGGGAATACCGTACATGGGGCAGGAACCTTCCACGATGTGATAATATCGAGTCTGGTCGGCGTTCCACTTAGGCATGGGAACGATACCGAAGGATTGCTCCATATCCGCGAATTCGTTAATAACCAGCGCGCCGCCCAGGGAGAACAGATGCTTGCCTGTTGCAAACTTACTGCGGGCATAAGCATATTTATTAGAGAAGGATCCGAGGTTGGTGTATTTATTTATATGGAACGTGGTATTGTCCTCGATGAAGAAGCCGGCAACGGTTTCCATTTTGGTGACAGCCTCAGAGGTCTGCAGCCAGGTGTATACGGGCTTACCGTTTTCGTCCAGAGAAGCGAATTTCTCGCCAGCAGCTGTCATCATGTAGGGGAATTGACCATTTTCGTAGAACATACCCACGATATCATCCTCGTCCAGCGTACCGCCGCCGTCCACATCCTCATACACGTCGCGGCACATCTGCGCGAACTTGTCGAAGGTCCACTGATTATTGGCTACCAATTCGTAGGGGCTTTCCAGATTTTTGGCTGCCGCCAGATCCTTGTTGAAATACAGCGCACGGGAACAGCGATCGTCAATAGCAGTGATCTCACCGGTGGTGTAGAACAGCCGGTTTGCTATAGACAACTCGGTGTTGGCGTTCTGATCCCACCAGGCATTGCTGAGATCAATGGAAGAAATCTCTCTCAGATCCAGCAGATGGCCGCCCTTGGAGGCGATAAACATACCGCTCCACGGATGGAACACCAGATCCACCTGGTCCAGACCGCCGGCAACCATACTGGCCACGGCGTTAATGGGGGATTTGTCGTCGGTGTAGGTTACGTTGAAGTTATACTTGTTGATACAATCTTGAACGCGGTTATAAACGGCGGCCTCGTAGGGGTCCGCACTGTCTTCTTCGCGCCAAATGTCGGCAGTAGTGTAGTAACCGTAGTTCCATTCTGCTGATACGCCCATGACGCGCAGTTCAGCACCGCCTAAGTCGGTCTTTCCCAGTACCAGACCGGTATCCTCCGGTTCGGTATCAGTCGATGTGGAATCGGAGACATCGGGAATGTCGGGGGTATCCGGCGTATCCTGATCGCAAGAGGCGAAAACCGGGGCGAGCATCAAAGCGGCTAACAATAACGAGAGTATGCGTTTTATTTTCATGTTCTATCTCCTTATTAAATTTTGTGGCCGGGGAAAGCGAATCTAAACGGCTGTTAAAAATAGTATATCACAGATTTCATCTGAAATCAATGGCCGATCGTTAAAATCGTCGTTCGTGCTAAAATCCAACATTAAAAATTGTGCATTGTGACAGCCTTATCGGAATCCATGCCGCTGTGTGCGGTCGTTCTGCGATATTGCCCGGGCGGCATGCCGATTTTCTCCCGGAACAGGCGGGTGAAGTACAGCACATCCCCGTATCCGCACTCGGCGCTGATATCCTTGATGCTTCGTTGTGAGGTGGAAAGCAGGTCGCAGGCGTGCTGCATCCGCAGGGCGGTGCGGTATTCTCCGGGGGAATAGCCGGTCTGACGGCGAAAAACAATGCGGTATCGGCTCTCGCTGAGATGCTCCATGGCCGCCAGTACTTCAATGGGGACGTCCTGTGCAAAATGTCGGTGCAGCCAGGAGAGACTGCATAGTTTCTTTTCCGTTCCCGGTGCATCCATGGCGGCGTGGCGGGAGAGATGTACCAGGATTTCACTCAAATAGGCGGCGCACCGATCGTCAAATCCCCGGGGGCGATTGGTGAATTCTTCAAACAGACCCTCAAACAAAGGATATATATCCCCAAGACAGTCGCCGACGGTGTAGATTTTTCCGGTCTCAAGATGGAGCCTGGATAGGAGCCGCACCGCGTGAAATCCGCTGAAATGTATCCACAGGTATTCCATCGTTTTCCCGGCGGGCAGGGAATAGCGGTACGGTGTGTTCGGCTTAGTCAAAAGGAAGGAGCCCTTCGGCATTTCATGGACACGCCCGTCCAGCCATATGGTGAGAGTGCCCTCGCACACGTACTGCAGGTAATAATCCTGCCGTCCGCTTCGGTTGTAGGTTTCAAAAGGAGTGTCAAAATGACAGCATCCGGTGCAGTTGACGATCAGCGGCTCGTCATCCACCCGCCGATTGCATTGCGGGACAATCAGATCCCGATAAAAGAATTTGGTGACCATGGTACCTCCGAAAGATAGAGCGGTCGTTTTGTCCATAAAAACGATCGGATCCTGTATTGAAACGATGGGACATATCCGCTATATTGGTAGTATACCAGATTTCATCGGAAACGAAAAGAGCATAAGTGAAAATGGCAAAAATTCGTGCGATCGTGCAGAAAGGAACACCTCATGAAAAAAGCATTGAATGCGTGGACCGTGGAAAAGAGTGCGGACATGGAGCAAACCTTTGCCGCCGTGGCAAAAGCCGGCTTTGCCGGTATCGAATTGAACGTGGATGCCCCCGGTGCGCCCCACGGCTTGTCCATGGAGACCACGGCATCGGATTACGCGGACATCCGCCGGCTCAGTGAAAAGTATCAGCTTCCCGTTTGCAGTATTGCATCCTCTTTGTGGTGGCAGGCCGGTATGGGCAATCCGGCACACTGGGATGACGGACAGGCGCTTTTGTATAAACAGATTGAGGCGGCCCGGGAGTTGGGAGCCGGTGGAATACTCATTGTCCCCGGCGGGATCGGCGGCGATATTACTCTGGATGCCGCACGGAAGAATTGTGTGGCGTTTCTGCAGTCCCATCGCAGATACATCGAGCGGCACGGGATTTTCGGCGGTGTAGAGAACGTATGGAACGGGTTCTTTCTGTCCCCGTACGATATGGCATCTTTTATCGATGCAGTGGATTCCCCGCTGGTAGGGGCGTATCTGGATGTGGGCAACATGCTGGCCTTTTCCACCCCGGAATACTGGATTGAGATCCTGGGGGACCGTATCGGAAAGGTGCATGTGAAGGATTACAAACGAAACGGCGGACTGAATTCGGGCGGTACCTGGCAGGACATTACCCACGGCAGTGCGGACTGGAAAAAGATCATCCCCGCTTTGCGAAAAGCGGGATACGACGGCTATCTGGTGGGCGAGGTATTCAAATCCGATCCCGATATGGAGTGGGATGCCTATTACGAGAAAGTCAGCGGCGAGATCGGCACGATCTGCGGCTATTGATAAAACACAGGAGGAATATAGAATGAAAAAATTGGCAATTATCGGATGCGGCGGCATCGGAAGTTATCACCTTGGCCATTTTCTGCAGTTCAAGGATCTGGTGGAACTGGCGGGATGGTGCGATCTGATCCCGGAAAGAGCGGAGGCTTTCAAGGAAAAAGCAGGATGCGGCGAGGCATATACCGATTACAAAACCATGCTGGATGAAGTAAAGCCGGATATGGTGTTTGTCTGTGTACCTCCCTACTGCCACGGCGAGATCGAATTCGCGCTGATTGAGCGGGGCATCCATTTCTTCGTGGAAAAGCCGCTGGCGCTGGATTTGGATCTGGCCAGAAAGATCCGCGATGCGGCCGAGGCCAAGGGACTGATCACGGCCAGCGGATTCCAGTGCCGCTATGCGGATCAGATCGTGCAGCCGGCCAAGAAATTCTGCGAGGAAAATAGCGTTCACCTGGTGGAGTGCTCCCGCATCGGCGGCGTCCCCGAGGTGGATTGGTGGCGCAAGAAATCGCTCTCCGGCGGACAGGCCGCGGAGCAGACCATCCACCAGTTCGATATCATCCGCTATCTGATCGGCGATCCCGTGGAGGTGTTTACGTACAACGCCCGCGGCATCATTACCGATGCGGAGTGGCCGGGCTACGACACCGATGATCTGTCGGTGACGGCCTG
Organism: Clostridia bacterium; assembly: GCA_017468385.1. Lineage (GTDB taxonomy): Bacteria > Bacillota > Clostridia > Oscillospirales > CAG-272 > SIG701. Next base: position 30,887 of record JAFUIQ010000002.1, on the reverse strand, counting down.
CAAGTTTGCCAACGGTGCTTTGTGCGTGATCTCCACCGGATGCTATGCCACCTCCGGCAACAGCTTCGATTCCAAGATCACCTTCTCCACTCGCGATAAGCGCATGGAGCATAAGATCCTCGGCACCACCGTGATCTACGGCGAGGAGGCTGCCCCGGCCGGGGAGAATGACGGATTTGTGGTCAAGGGCGACGGCGCGTTGAAGGCCGGCGGTGATGCGATCACCTACCGTCACCACGGCGACTCGGGCATCCAGTGCGATCGCACCTTTATTGAAGCGGTTATCACCGGCGATCCCTCAAAGATCCGTTCTTCCTACCGGGATGCGTTCAAATCGGTCAGCTTCACTCTGGCTTGCAACAAATCCATGGAAACCGGCTTGCCTGTGAAGGTAGAGCTCGAATAAGGCACTTGCGTATGCATAACTGAATCCGTAAAACAGCGGGCAAGTGCGCGAGAATTTCCATGGCTGGAAATTCTCCGAGGTTTGGCGAAAAATCAAACGGAAAAGGGCACTTGCGTATGCATAACTGAATCCGTAAAACAGCCGGCAAGTGCGGGAGAATTTCCATGGCTGGAAATTCTCCGAGGTTTGGCGAAAAATCAAACGGAAAAGGGCACTTGCGTATGCATAACTGAATCCGTAAAACAGCGGGCAAGTGCGCGAGAATTTCCATGGCTGGAAATTCTCCAAGGTTTTGCAAAAATAATCAAAATAAGACAAGTGCCAAACATAAATACACAGACGCAGAAAAAGCCACCGGATGCCCGGTGGCTTTCCTATTTTATGTTTTGTAATTCAGTAATTCTTTGGCGTGTTTTTGCAGCCGGTCCTCGCTGTCATGGACGCCTTCCTCCAGCATCTCGGGGGTGAGCATGCCCAACGTCTCCATGATGGGGAATGCGTCACAGCGTTCGTTGGAACACAGCGTGGTGTAATAAATCATGGGGAAGAAATCCGGATCGAAACGGTGCAGATCGTTTTTGGCAGTCTCCACAATACTGCTGTCGATTGCGTGCCAGGCAGTTCCCCACAAAGCATTTCCATCTACCTCCGAGGTAATGGAATTTTCCCTCCATGTAAGAATCCGGTCCCGGTCGTCGGGAATGTAATTGCGCACGAGGATTTCCAGCCCCGTATTCCAACGGGTTTCTGCAGGGAATGTGGCCAGAAGCCACTCGGCATACTCCCGCACAGCGGGATGCCGGATCCGCGATAGTGCCCTGTGGGGCTGTAAGAAACGCTGGTAGGCTTTAAAATCCTCCTCGAATCCATCCGCTCCGGCCAGGTTTTCTCGTGCTACCTCGATCAGCGGCGCGGGATCGTAGGGATAATCCACCTCGGCGAAGGCGGAAAATAACTGGGCTCTTGCTACAAAATCCTCCTCCGCCAAAGCGGCATCCGCTACCTGGCGGATTTCTTTTTCAGTCAGTGACTGCAGTTTTTTGCGGCAGCGGGGAAGACTAAAGCCCTCCTGCAGAACACCAATCAGCTCCTCCACCGTTTCCGGCGGTGTGGGATGGGGCATCGCTTTGCGCTTAGCCTTCCGTTCTTCCAGGGTGGGGGGAGGATCTTGGCCCAGATCGGGCATGGGCTTTCCCAGCCGGGAGGCCAGGGAGGTCATTTTCTGCATATCCTCATCCAGGCAAGGGGGAACATCCGTCCGGCTGCGCAGAAAATCCAACAAAGCATCGTAATACCGATTTAGTACGGTTTCCGCATCCGCGTACCCCTGGGTTTTCAATTGCTGAAGCACATCGGTCCGATGCTGAAAATCCCAGTAGGGAAACTCCTGCGGCAAATCGATGGCCGCACGGCGCAAAATTTCCGCGACGATGTCATCTTTGTCCGGAAACAGGGAGATCATATCCCACAGATACAGATCCCGCTCGAAGAAAATCTGGGGATCCAGGCGCTGATCGTGCAGGCATGCGTAAATCACCGCATCGCGGTATTCGCGGCGTTTTTCGTCATCGGTTTCGTAGCGGAGCATCAGATAAGCCCGCCCGTGACCGCGCCGCAGATAGTAGGAAAAATCGTGATTTTGATAATGGTTCAAATAGATTACCTCATTCGTTTTATTGAGTTGGTTTGACGTACCACGCCTTTCCTTGATAGTGATTCCAGGTTATTTTTATGGTATCGAAATAGAATGTACAAAAGAAAGGCTTGTGCTGAAGCGTTACGGCTTCCAGTTTGGCGATATAGTGTTTCTCGGCTTTTTCCACATTCAACTTCAAGATAGTGAACGGCTGGGACATGGCATCGACAAGCGCTTCGTCTTCCTCCTCCAGTCGGAATCTGTCCATGTGGAGGAGGGCAGAATCCAGTTCCCGGTCGTAATCTTCCGGGTTGTGCGTCGTGTGTCCGTGGATGTTCAGATGCTGAACCACGCCGCGGAAAATACCGTTTTGCAATTGCAGCGGACGAATCTCCGCATCGTGAAACTCAAACAATTCCGCTTCGTTTACGCTTTTGTATTTCGGCTTGCCCATGGGGAAGGGGGTGGACGGTGCCACAAATTCTTCCACGCCGCCGCCCATGTACAACTCTGCAAAACAGGTATCATCCACAAACAGATTGGAGCGCAGACAGCCCCGCCAATCCTGGAAGACCACATTGCAGTACTCGGTGTGTACGATCTCGATGGTGAAGTTGTAATGTCCGTCCTCAATGACCCCCAGCATAGTGCCGTTCATAGCGTATTCCAAGGCAAGGCGCAAATCGGCATCGCCGGTGATTCTGTACCATTCAAAGGGCTCACCGGCCGGAGCGGCGATGGCCTCTTCCTGCATAAAGGAGGGGAGTGTTTCCTTGGTCAGAAGCAGATTCCCGTGGGAAAACAAGCCACCCTCGGGAGCGCCCGCGGGACGTACTATGGCCAGTTTGCCGCCATCCGTGCTCTTTTCCAACTGCCGGAAAATGGAAACAAGATCCTCTGTGGGGCAGTCAGCCGGCAGGGGGATGTACCGCCATCCATCGGAGCAGCTGCCCCGTTTCTTTTGCGTCAGCCGCAATCCGGGCTGATCCACCAACCGCCAACGGGCGGATCTGGCCAGTATCTGCATGGGCGCGTGATTGTCATGCGGGTCTTCCAGAACATCTGCCTGCCAGAAAACCGTATCCGGACGGATATCCAATGTCATCCGCTCAAAATCCGTAAAACTGTCCCGGATGCCGGAGACCCAGTCAAGCACATCCCTGAAAACAATCTCCACAACGGAGGAGGCAGCCAGAAACATCAGCGATAACTCCGTGCCGATGGCACTTATGCTGAGGGCGCCGCCGCCGGCGCGCACATTGCCGTGATAGGTGATGTCGGTGATTCGCGCACCGCTAAAGTTGTCGAACTGCTCCAGCAGCTGCTGTGCATCCTCTTTGGTTCGGATATCATGATATTCATACATAAGAATCACCTCGGCTGTTATGGAATGTTACTTATAGTATAGCATATCTTACCGGTATTTGCATCCCCCTTTTTACATAAATAATAGGAATTTCTTCAATTATTACCGGATCATTGTGCATTTTGTCCTTGTTTTCGCAGGCGGATTTTGCCGCGGGCCTTGTATTTGCGCTTGTGGAATGGTATAATACGGATAACCACATCGATTCCAAGGAAGGATTTCGTATGAAAGAGAAATTCACAGAGTTGGCCGAAATCTTTGGCCTTCCCGGCGAGATAACCGCCATCGATCTGATCAGCAACGGCAATATCAATACCACCTACGACGTACATATGGTCCACGAGGGTAAGGTGTATCGGTACGTGTTTCAGAAACTGAATATCTTTGTGTTCAAAAGCCCGAAGCGAATCATGAAGAACATCGAGAAAATCACCGCCCACATCGCCGATAAACTGGAAGCGGCAGGGAAGAGCCGGGACTGCGTCATGCATTTCGCTCATACGGCAGAGGGCAAGAATTATTACATGGATGAGCAGGGCTTCTGGCGCATCTCCGAGTACGTACCGGGCAGTGTTACCTACAATTCCTGCGAGGATCTGGATAAACTGCGCTCCGCCGGGCAGGCATTCGGTGAATTTCAGACCATGCTGGCGGACTTCGACGCTACCGCCCTGTATGAGACCATCCCCAACTTCCACAACACCCGCTCCCGTATCGCGGTGTTCTTCCGCCATGTGAATGAGGATCCCTGCGGCCGTGTGGAGGAAGTGCGGGAGGAGATTGAGAAAATCCGCGCTTTCAAAGATATGGCCATCCGCCTGAACGAGTGGATCGATTCCCAGGAATTGCCCCTGCGCGTCACCCACAACGATACCAAAATCAACAATGTCCTCTTTGATGCGGAAACCGGTGAGGCTAAAACCGTCATCGATCTGGATACGGTTATGCCCGGTCTGGTGGCCCACGATTTCGGCGACGCCATCCGCTATGCCGCCAACACGGCAGCCGAGGATGAAAAGGATCTGAGCCTGGTTCATCTGGATATGGATCGGTTCCGTGCCTTTACGGAAGGATTTTTGTCCGAGGTGAAATCCGCGCTTACTCCCCTGGAGGTGCAGACCCTGGCTCTCGGTGCGTTCACTATGACGGCGGAGCTGGCAGTCCGTTTCCTGGATGACTATATCACCGGCGATGCCTATTTCAAGACCTTGTACCGCGGACATAATCTGGTCCGTACCCGCTGCCAGATCCGACTGGCAGAGGAAATGCTTTCTCATATGGACGAAATGAACGGAATCGTATCCGATGTCTCGGGCATCGCATTTTGAGAAATAATACATCAAAAAAGCCATCGCTGAGCGCGATGGCTTTTTGTTATCCGATAATCTCCTCCGCATAGCGGACGGCCTCCATGGCATCCCGGGCGTACTTGTCCGCGCCGATCCGGTCGGCGTAATCCTTGGTCAGAACCGCGCCGCCCACTATGATCTTGCACCAAGAGGCCCGCTTTCTTAGAAGCCGTATGGTTTCCTCCATAGCGGGAACGGTGGTGGTCATCAGCGCACTGAGTCCCGCCAGCGGAGCATGATTTTCCACAACTGCTTCCACGACAGCCTCGGGGGGCACATCCTTGCCCAGATCGATCACGTCAAATCCGTAATTCTCCAGCAGCAGTTTCACGATGTTCTTGCCGATGTCGTGGATATCGCCGTGTACCGTGGCGATCACGATCGTTCCCCGGCGATCGTTTTGGCCGCTTCCCGCCATGTGAGCCTTGATCACCTCAAAAGCGGATTTTGCCGCCTCCGCGCTCATGAGCAGCTGGGGCAGATAGACAGTCTTTTTCTCAAATCCTTCTCCCACCGCGTTCAGGGCAGGGATGATCTCTCCGTTTACGATGTCCAGCGGCATCATGCTTTCCAAGTAGGATTTTGTGATCTCTGCCGCCTTGTCCTTGAATCCTTTGGCAATGGCTTGCTGCAAATCGGAGAGGTTTTTCGCTGTGCCGCTTACAGCCGCCGTCGTTGATACCGGCGCAGGAGCCGCGGTAAAAGAGTCCGCCCGGGCGATATAGTCCGCGCAGTTTTCATCCAGTCCGGCCAGCGCCCGATAGGCGTAGTACGTCTTCATCATATCGGCGGAATAGGGATTCATGATAGCGGCAGACAGCCCCTTGGACAAAGCCATCGCAAAGAATGTGCTGTTGACCGCATCCCGTCCCGGCAGGCCGAAGGATACGTTGGACACGCCCAGGGAGGTGTGACATCCCTGCTCGTGCCGGATCCGCCGGAGCGCTTCCAGGGTAGCCAAAGCCGCCCGATTGTCCGCGCTGACCGTCATGGCCAGCGTATCGAAAATAATATCCTTTTTCCCAATGCCGTACTCTGCGGCCACGGAGAGAATCTTCTCCGCAATGGCCACGCGTCCCTCGGCGGTGTCGGGGATTCCGTTCTCATCCAGCGTCAGGGCAACCGCCACGCCGCCGTATTTCTTCAGCAGCGGGAAGATGGCGTCCATTCTTTCCCGCTTGCCGTTGACGGAGTTGATCATCGCCTTGCCGTTGTAGCGGCGTAAAGCGATCTCCATGGCACGAGGATCGGCGGTGTCGATCTGCAGTGGCAGTGCGGTGACAGCCTGCAATTCGCGTACCGCAGACTTCAGCATTTCCGTCTCATCAATTTCGGGTAATCCCACATTCACATCCAGAATGTGTACTCCCGCTTCCTCCTGCTTTACACCCTCGGCCAGGATGTAATCCATATCCTTTTCGAGAAGTGCCTGCTTGAAGCGCTTCTTGCCCGTGGGATTGATCCGCTCACCGATGAGGATCGGGGACGCACCGAATTCCACCGCATGGGTGTAGGACGATACCACCGTCCGGCTTTTCTCTGTCAGCGGAGGGGGGGTAAAATCCCGGGTCTTATCCGTCAGCGCACGAATGTATTCCGGCGTGGTGCCGCAGCATCCGCCCACTACCCGCACGCCAGTCTTCATCAGAGCGGCTACTTCTGCGGCAAACGCATCCGCTCCCACATTGTAGACCGTCTCCCCATTTACCACCTTGGGCAAGCCCGCGTTGGGCTTCAGGATCACGGGAACAGAGGCGCATTCCAGAAGCTCCTCCATTACACCGCGGAGCTGATTCGGCCCCAGGGAGCAGTTGGCACCGATGGCATCCGCGCCCATACCCTCCAGCATCGCCGCCAGGGCCGCCGGGGAGGCACCCGTCATCAGTTTGCCGTCCTCGCCGTAGGCATTGGATACCAGGACGGGCAGGGAAGAATTCTCCTTGGCCGCCAGCAGGGCGGCCTTGGTTTCGTAGGAGTCGTTCATCGTCTCGATGAGGATCAGATCTACCCCGCACGCAGTGCCGATCCGCACGGTCTTGGCGAACACCTCCACCGCATCCTCAAAATCCAGATCTCCCAGCGGCTTCAGCAACTTTCCCGTGGGGCCGATGTCCAAAGCGATATATTTCATTTGATCCCCGCCCGCGGCATCTCGCGCGGCCTTGGCATTATCCACCGCGGCGCTGATGATCGCCTCCAACTCGGCCTCGGGAAATTTCAGACAGTTGGCACCGAAGGTGTTGGTGCAGACCACGTGGCTGCCCGCGTCAAAATAATCCCGATGGATCGCTTGTATGATCTCGGGATGGGTGAGATTCCATCTTTCCGGATGCTCTCCCGGCACCAACCCCTGCGCCTGCAGAAGGGTTCCCATGCCGCCGTCCAGACGGACGATATTGTCTTTCAGAAAATCGGTAAAGTTCATACTTGCCTCATTCAGTAGTGTTGGTAATTCCCGCAAAGGCGGTAACGGATTTCGTCGGGGACATGAGCAGACTGTCATTCAGAGACAGCCCGATCCGCTTTGGGGTGTCCAATAGAGTGATTATGTCCTTCTGCACGCTCAAGGGCAGATCCCCATATCCCGGGCTGAACCGGGGACGGAGAGATGCGCCCATCTCCTTTTCCATATCGGAGCAGAAAACATCGCACAGCGCCTCGATCCGCTCCGCTCCTATGGCCTGCATCATCAGCGCCCGGGACGGGGCAATGCGGGAGTATTTATGGATCAATCGGTCGATACCTACCCCCACCGTGGCTGCGAACAGGATTACCCGGGGGCACCCCGCCAAATTTCCCGCGAGATTTCCGGACGAGAAGGAAAATGTGCCGAAATCGCACATCTCCCCCTTAATGGATACCGATAATTCCCGATAGCATACCTTGTATACCAGCGCATCGGCCGCCTCGCATAGACAATCCTCCATCAGCGAAGCGGTTGCTTCGTCCGCTTCGGCGCATCCCGCATAGCGGAGGATTTCTTTTCGGTTTATCGGCGGCGCGCCGTACATTTTTGTGTAAATAATCATTTTCCCAAAATGTCCGACAGATTGGCCTGGATCTTGGCGGCCACATCCGGGTTGTTCATGGAATAGACGTGTACGTTTGTGATGCCGTTGGCGTACAGATCGATGATCTGATCCGTGGCGTAGGCGATGCCCGCCTGCTTCATGGCGGCAGGATCGGAGCCGAACTTGTCCACCAGGCTCTTGAACCGCTGGGGCATAAAGGATCCGGACAGTTTGATGGCCCGCTCCACCTGATTTGCATTGGTGATGGGCATGATGCCGGGAACGATGGGCACAGTAATCCCCGCTTCCCGGATCTTGTACAGGAAGTTGTACAGAAGATTGTTGTCAAAAAACATCTGCGTGGTCAGAAAATCGCAACCCGCATCCACTTTTTCCCTCAGATAGAGAATATCCTCTTTCTGATTGGCGCTCTCCGGATGGATCTCGGGATAGCAGGCACCGCCGATGCAGAAATCTGCCCCCGATTCCTTCAGTTCCCGGATCAGATCTACCGCGTGACGGTAGTCCCATCCGCTCCGGTCCTCATTCTCCCACCCAGCGGGGATGTCGCCCCGGAGCGCCATCACGTTGGTCAACCCCGCCTCGCGGATCTGGCGGATCTTTTCCCGCACTGTCGCTTTTGTGGAGGAAACGCAGGTCAGATGGGCCAGGGTGGGCACGTCATACAGTTCTTTGATATTCTTGGCGATATCCAGCGTGTACTTACTGGTGCCGCCGCCGGCACCGTAGGTAACGCTCATGAAAGACGGGCGCAGCTTGGCGATCTCCTCCGTGGCGGATTTTACGCTGTCAAAGCGCATCTCCGTTTTGGGCGGAAACACCTCGAAGGAGAGGGAGGGAGTATTCTGTGTGATGCGGTCAATAATTTTCATGTGTGTGATCCTTTATGTGATTTGTGAATAATTATACCACCCGCCGGGGCGCAAATCAAGGGAATGTGCAGGATTCATGGGGGATTTCAGAAAAAACGCACCGGACGGAGAGGATTCCGTCCGGTGGATTGGTTATTTACCCATTTTCGATAGGAAGAACGGCTCACCCAGCGCGCCCTCGTACCGATAGAAACAGTACGTGTCGCCTTCGTCGTAGCGGTAGTACTCATCGCGGGTGACTGTGAGATCGTATTCTTTTCCGTCTGCCATAACGGTGAATTTGTAATTGGTGGGCAGCTTACGGCTCCGGCGACCAATATGAGTGTTTCTATCTTTATCAACGATAACGGATGAATACTCTTGCGGAGGTGAGAAGTCCAGGGCATAATTCAAGTGATAGGCATACGTGACTAGGATCCCGTGAACAATAAAAGTGCACAGAAGAATATATCCAATACGTTTAAGAGGTGTGATCGGTTCACTGTAGCATTTTAAAATGAAGAAAATGCTCGCTCCAAGACTGATAATCAACGGTATCACCCACAGCAGGGAGAATCCCAAATCTATGAAAGCATAGTCCAGTCTAAATAGGAGCCCTAAGGATGCGAACATAATTTCGATAAAACATGCAGCGGGAAAGGAAATTAAGGAGAGAGAATCCTTTTTTCGAAAAACATGGGAGAGAATGGCTGTGAGCAACAGTACAGTTACGAACAACAGAGCGCCTCTGATGAGGGTGAGGTGATCGATCATTCCCGGAAGAATAAATCCCAGTAACCACATAGGAAGCAGCATCAATGCCGCCATTAAGACGGCTTGTACAATAAATCGTGCAACAAAGAGGGCTGAACTATCACGAAATTTATTTTTCTTTTCCTTCGCCTTTTTCTTTCCCATTGGTTACCCCTGAATCATGATCTTCACGATCTCCTGATCTGTGGGCTGCATGCCTACACGGCCAATATGACCCACACAGCTGATGGTCTCCCCCGTGTCGTCCTGCAGAATACCCGTGTTGGAGGCGTACACCTTGCCTTTCATCGCCAGAGAGTGGGCGAACAAAGCCGCATCCAAAGCGGAGGAGATTTTTACCGCGCAGGATGCCTTCGCACCGTCGCAGATGATGCCGGGCACGTCTGCCAGCGTGTTGTCCACCGTATCTTTGATCTGGGTCAGCGTGCCGCCCAGCATGTAGGTAACGGCCGCACCGGCGGCACAGGCGGCAGACACCGCACCGCAGAACGCGGACAGCTTGCCGATGTATTCCTTTTGATAGATGGTCAACAGCGCCGAGAATACCAGCGCACGGTGCATCGTTTCCTCGGGGATGCCGTTTTCCCTGGCAAACACGATCACCGGCACCGTGGAGGTAATGCCCTGATTTCCGCTGCCGGAGGTGATGATGACCGGCATATCGCATCCGTCCATCCGTGCCTCGGACGCGGCGGCGGCGTACGCGCGCATCTTGGTATAGGTGCTGTCGGCATAGGTTTCCAGAATGTGCTTACCGATTCCGATGCCAAAGTCACCCCGCATGCCCCGCTCGGCGATGGCCATGTTGCAGGCAATCTGCTTCTCGGTGAAGGGAAGGATCTTCTCCAACTCGATTTCGCTCGCAAAGGCTACGATGTTCTCAATGCTCAAATCGCTCCGGTCGGCCACTTCGGTGATTTCCACCAGACCCTCTACCTTGAACACCGTTTCGCCGTTTTTCGTGATATGTACAATATTGGTGTGGCTGTACCGCACCTCCACCGTGGCGGATTCCTCACCCCGGTACAACTCAATAATGAAATGCAGGGGAATGGCGGAGTCCAGATACTCCACCGTGCACCGAGTCTCCTTCAGAAAACGGACGGTGTTTTTGAGACCGTCCTGGGTGACCGCCTCCAGCACCTCCATCTTCCGCTCTGCGTCGCCGGCAAGTGCACCCAAGGAGCAGGCCGCCTCGATGCCGGTCATACCGCCGGAATTGGGAATTCGCACACAGCGCACGTTTTTGATGATGTTGCCGCTGCACTTGGCCACGATCCGCTCGGGATCACCGCCCAGCACGGCTCTTGCCTTGGCGGAGGCATAGGCCAGCGCAATGGGCTCGGTGCATCCCATGGCAGGGATCAACTCTTCTTTCAGGATTGCGAGAAAATTCGCTTTAATTCTTTCGTGCAGCATAGATTCCGTCCTCCACGGCATAATACGTCATAATTATACCTATTATAGCAAATATTCCGCCCGTTGTAAACAGATATGCATAAAACGGATGCCAATTTATCGGATGCGTGCATCTCTCAATGCCCCCGTCGGAATGTTTACGGAATTATGTTGCAGTGCTCCGGGAGATATGATAAAATACAAAACAGGAGTGGGGCAGAATCGGCCAGCGATGCTGCACACTATCGGGGCGTTTCGGAGGAAATCATGACAAAACCATCTTTGCATAACAAACGGAAATTACGTATTGCATCCATAATCACCGTTCTCGTTTTGACCGTGCTGATCGGCGCCTGCGCGATCTATCTCGGGGATTATTATCGGGCGGATATGGAAGCCATACAGGCCTTCCTTCCGGCGGACACCCGGTGGGAAGAAGCACCGGAGGGGACGATCGTATTTGCACCGGAGAACGCGGTGCGGGGCTTCATCTTTTATCCCGGCGGTAAGGTGGAGCACACCGCGTACATTCCGTTGCTGCATGCCCTGTCCGAGCAGGGCGTTCTCACCGTGCTTGTGGAGATGCCCTTCCATCTGGCTGTGCTGGATGTGAATGCGGCAGATGGCATACAGGCGATGTACCCGGAAATCACGGATTGGTACATAGGCGGTCACTCCCTGGGCGGCTCCATGGCGGCGTCCTATCTCTCGTCCCACACCGATGATTTCGCGGGATTGGTGCTCCTCGGCGCGTATTCCACGGCAGATTTGTCCCGGGCGGATCTGGATGTGCTGTCTGTCTACGGAAGCGAGGACCGGGTTATGAATGGCGAGAAATATGAGAACACTAAAACCAATCTGCCCGATGATTTCACGGAAGTGGTGATCGAGGGCGGATGCCACGCACATTTCGGAATGTACGGCGCCCAGGCGGGCGACGGTACGCCGAGTATTACGAATGAGGAGCAGATCGCCAAGAGCGTGGAAGCGATTGTAAACATGATGAACAAAGAGAAGACGAACACGTACCGCCAGATCAGCATGGACGAAGCGGTAATTATGATGCAGAACGGGCAAGATTACATCATTCTTGATGTGCGCACGCCTGAGGAATTCGCCGAGGGGCATATCCCGGATGCGATCAACATTCCCAATGAAACCATTGGCGCGACAGAGATCCCTGAGCTTCCCGATAAGAACCAGCTTATCCTGGTCTACTGCCGCAGCGGCCGACGCAGCAAAGAAGCGGCAGAGAAACTGGCCGATCTTGGTTACACAAATATTGTGGAGTTCGGCGGTATCATAGATTGGCAGGGCGAGGTTGTACGCGGAAGGTGACAAAAGGAAGATGTGCCGCTGATCATTCGCATTCCCACCGTGTCCCCGGATGACGATCAGCGCAATGTGCTGAGGTGTGCCAGTATCCCCCACGATATCTTCGGGGACAAAACTATGCACTTCTTTGATTCCGAAGCGGAAACCAATCTTCTGGTTTGACAAATGCCAATAACAAAAGGCTTCGCCGTTGGCGGAGTCTTTTGGCATTATAGCCGAGTCTGTGCGTTAAAAAATGTCTATTTTTTACGAAACTATTTATATTATTTGAAGGAATGTTGGGAAATATGTTGCTTTTCCGGCACCAATATGCGATAATATATATGTTAATGCGCAAGCACTAAACAATTATTATACTTTATGGAGGAAAGAAACATGAAACGCATTCTCACTGCACTTCTGGCACTGGCAATGATCTTTTCCCTGGCAGCTTGTACCGGCGATACCGGCGCAAGCGGCGACTACAAAGTAGCAATGGTTACCGACTACGGTGATATCACCGACCAGTCCTTCAACCAGACCACTTGGGAAGCTGTTGTTCAGTTCGGTAAGGACAACAACATCGAGACCAAGTACTACAAGCCCACCACCAACGACACCGCAGCCCGTGTGGCTTCCGTTGAGTTGGCAATCGCTGACGGTTACAACGTAATCGTTATGCCCGGTTACGCATTCGGCGGCACTATCGCCGAGGTTTCCGGACAGTATCCGGACATTAAGTTCATCGCACTGGACGTAGCAAAGGGTGACCTTCTGGAAGCCGGTGTTGCACTGAAGGGCGAATCCTACGACTACAATCCTGACAACTGGGATCTCAGCAAATACGTGGATATGAGCAACGTATACTGCGCAATCTATCAGGAAGAGCTGTCCGGCTACATGGCTGGTTATGCAGCTGTTAAGATGGGCTACACCAAGCTTGGCTTCCTGGGCGGCATGGCAGTTCCCGCTGTTATCCGTTTTGGCTTCGGTTATGTTCAGGGCGTTGAGGCAGCAGCAAAAGAACTGGGCATCAATGTGGACATGAAGTACGGATATGGCAACCAGTTCTACGGCGATGCTGATATTACCGCTGTTATGGATACCTGGTATGCAGGCGGCACAGAAGTTGTATTCGCTTGCGGTGGCGGTATCTATACCTCTGTAGCTGAGGCTGCCAAGAAGGTTGGCGGTAAGGTTATCGGCGTTGACACCGACCAGAAGGCTGTTATCGACGGCAAGTACGGCGAAGGCATGACCATCACTTCCGCTATGAAGGGTCTGTATCCCACCACCGTTGACACCCTGACCGATATTCTCGTTAAGGGCAACTGGGACAACTACAAGGGTAAAATCGAGACTCTGGGCCTGGTATCCGGTGACGATGCTTCTCTGAACTATGTTCAGATCCCCACCACCACCCAGTTCAGCGATAAGTTCACCGCTGAGGACTACGCAGCTATGGTTAAGAAGATGTTCGAGGGCACCATCAAGGTTTCGAGCGACATCGCAAATGCTCCTGCTACTACCAACGTGAAGGTAGAGTGGCTGGGCAACATTAAGTAATCTGAGGATTACATTATACCTGACGATCAATTTCTAACTTAACGGAATGGGGGAGTTGGCATGAATTCTACACCTTACGCTATTGAGATGTTGAACATCACCAAGCGTTTTCCCGGCATTGTTGCCAACGATAATGTGACAATTCAGCTGAAACATGGTGAAATCCATGCGTTGCTGGGCGAAAACGGCGCCGGAAAATCTACTCTGATGAGCGTACTGTTCGGTATGTATCAGGCAGAGGAGGGTGTCATCAAGAAAAACGGTGAGGTTGTCAAAATCAATTCCCCCAATGACGCAAACGATCTTGGTATCGGAATGGTACATCAGCACTTCAAAATGGTGGAGTGCTTCTCCGTTCTGGATAATATCATCCTGGGCGTGGAGGATACCAAATACGGTTTCCTCCAGCGGGATAAGGCCCGTGAGAAGGTTATGGCACTGTCCGAGAGATACGGATTGAAGGTAGACCCGGACGCCATCATTGAGGATATATCCGTCGGTATGCAGCAGCGTACAGAGATTTTGAAGATGCTGTACCGAGACAACGAAATCCTCATTTTCGATGAGCCGACGGCGGTGCTGACTCCCCAGGAAATCGAAGAGCTTTTGCAGATCATGCGCAATCTGGCCGCCGAAGGAAAATCCATTCTGTTTATTACCCATAAATTGAATGAGATTATGGCGGTGGCTGATCGCTGTTCCGTTTTGCGCAAGGGCAAGTACATGGGCACGGTGGACGTGAAGGATTGTGACCGTGCCCAACTGTCCCGTATGATGGTGGGACGGGACGTGGAATTTGCCGTGCAGAAGGATCCTGCCAAGCCCACGGACGTGGTGCTGGAGGTAAAGGATCTGTGTATGGCATCCAAGCGCGGTAAGCGCAATTCCGTAAACGGCGTATCCTTCCAGGTCCGTGCCGGTGAGATTGTCTGCATAGCAGGCATCGAGGGCAACGGCCAAAGCGAATTGGTCTACGGTATCACCGGTTTGGAGGATGTTCTGTCAGGCTCCGTTACGTTCTGCGGACAGGATATCACCAACGCACCCATTCGCAAGCGTTCTCTGATGGGCATGAGCCATATCCCCGAGGACCGGCATAAGCACGGCCTGGTGCTGGATTATACCCTGGAGGACAACATGGTGCTGCAGCGCTATTTCGAGCCTGAATTTACCACTAAGAGCGGTATTCTGCGTCGCGGCAACATTCGTACTTACGCCGAACAGCTGATTGAGCAGTTCGACGTGCGAAGCGGTCAGGGTCCCATTACAATGACCCGATCCATGTCCGGCGGTAATCAGCAAAGAGCGATCATCTCCCGTGAGATCGGCCGTGATCCCAAATTGCTGATCGCGGTTCAGCCCACTCGCGGTATTGACGTGGGCGCCATTGAGTATATCCATAAACAGATCGTTGCCCAGCGAGATGCAGGGAAGGCCGTGCTGCTGGTTTCTCTGGAGCTGGATGAGGTGATGACTGTATCGGATCGAATCCTCGTTATGTACGAGGGAGAGATCGTGGGTGAGTTGGATCCCAAGACATCCACTGTGGAAGAATTGGGCCTGTATATGGCAGGTGCAAAGAAGGAGGGCGCACAGTGAAAAAAGAAAAAACACCACTGATCCGTCAAGACGGATTTCAGACGCTGCTTTCCTCTCTGGTGTGCGTGCTGGGAGGCCTGATCATCGGCTATATCGTCCTTTTACTCATTGAGCCCAGCGGCGCATTTGGGGCGATTACAGCCATTATGAAGAGCTTTTTCCGGTATCCCGGAAAAATGATGCTCAAATATTTCGGACAAACTCTGGTGCGCACCGTGCCGCTGCTGATGTGCTCCTTGTCCGTATTGTTTGCTTACAAAGTCGGTATGTTCAATATCGGCGTTGCCGGCCAGTACGTGGCCGGCGCATGCGGCTGTCTGTATGCTGCACTGGCGTGGAAATTGCCGTGGCTTCCTTGCCTTCTTATCGGTATGGTTGCCGCCGGCCTTTTGGGCGCCATATCCGGTCTTCTGAAGACCAAATGCAACGTGAACGTGGTTATCTCGGGCATTATGCTCAATTGGATCACGTTGTACCTGACCAATCTGATTCTGGGTAAGGTAAAGAGTCCCAACAGCCCCTATACGCTTGAGCTGCGGGGAAACAATCCCGGAGCACTTCTGCCCCGTATGGGACTGGACAAACTGTTTAACAACGAAAAGAGCGTTACCATCGCGATCCCCCTGGCAGTGATTATTGCCGTTGCGATTTGGTTCGTTTTGAATAAAACGAAGTTCGGCTACGAATTGAAAGCAACCGGACACAACTATCACGCCGCCCGTTATGCCGGTATGAAAGAGAATTGGAATATTATTGTCACCATGTTCATTGCCGGAGCATTGGCGGGATTGGGTGCCGGTATGCTGTTTTTGACAGGTATTGAGAACTGGGAAACCACCACGTCTTCCGTTCCCGCTATGGGATTCAACGGAATCGCTGTTGCGTTTTTGGGCGGTCTCAGCCCCATCGGTTCCATTCTGTCCAGCTTTTTTATTCAGTATATTACCTTCGGAGGCGGCAACGTAGATTTACAGGTGTACAGCTCTCAGATCTCCAGCTTGATCTCCAGCCTGATCATCTATCTGTGTGCCTTCGTCGGTTTCTTTAAGTTCTTCATTCAAGGACGTATTCGCAAAAAAGATGAAAAATTAGCCGCTGGGGCTGCTGAAAAGAGGGAAGGGGGCGACGCGAAATGATTCTCCTTCTCCAATATACGATTATTTTCGCCTCCGTGCTGATGTTGGTGGCGTTGGGCGGCTGCTTCTCGGAGCGCAGCGGCGTGATCAATATCGGTCTGGAGGGTACTATGGTCATCGGTGCCCTGGGCGGCGCTCTTGTTATGAAATATTTGCCCGTCAGTGCCGGCGCATTCGCCATGGTTGCCCTTACTGTGCTTGCCAGCGCTTTGCTCGGTATGCTGTTTTCCCTGTTCTTGGCTGTGGCGGCCATCAGCTTCAAAGCCGATCAGACCATCATCGGTACAGCTATGAATATGCTGGCCACCGCCGGTGCCACCGTTGCCGTAAAGGCTATGAATACCATCGCCTCCGGCGGTAACGACGTGTCTTCGGATATTGCCTATACCCACACGAAGGATCTGTTCATCGTTCGCTTGGGCGAGTTTGAATTCAACTGGTTTATGCTGATCGCCTTCGTGTGCCTGATCATTTCCTACGTGGCGCTGTATAAGACCCGCTTCGGTCTTCGCCTGCGTTCCTGCGGCGAACATCCTCAGGCATCCGCGTCGGTTGGTATCAATGTGTTCAAAATGCGCTACGCAGGCGTTCTGATCTCCGGTCTGCTGGCAGGCCTTGGCGGCATCGTGTATATTACAGCGGGCGTCAGCGTGTGGAAGTTTGAATATGGCGTGGCAGGATTTGGCTTCCTTGCCATGGCCGTTATGATCTTCGGTGCATGGCATCCGTTGCGGATCGCCTTGGCGGCTCTGTTGTTCGGCTTCCTGCGTGCCCTTGGCAACGTTTACTCCGGTTTTGATTTTATGCTGGCGCTGAACATCCCCGGTGTGGTATACAATATGCTGCCGTATATCATCTCCCTGGTGGTGCTGGCATTCACATCCAAGAAATCCCGTGCACCTAAGGCGGCAGGCCTCATCTACGATAAGGGATCCCGATAAGGGGAAAATAAATGCATACAACGTCCCTGCGATGGTTTTTACTGTTGCGGGGACAATTTGCATATTGCTATGATATAATGAAAACGTCCGTAATGATTGCGGAGTCTTTATTGAATGGAAATGAATCGCAGGCAAGTGATACGGATACAGGGGCCACGACGTCTTATGATCGCCAAGGGTGACGGAATCATTGGAAAAGCCTGTGCGGATGAAAAGTATAAAAATTCAGCAAAATAGAGTAAATAATGCAGATGGGAGGATGGCAATGGAAGAAAAGATGGATTTTTCTTTTCAGGAAAGAGATTACAGCGCACAAATTCTCGGCATCATCCGAGGCAGCGGTAATGACGATGAAATAAAGGCACAGCTTCAGGAATACCACGAAAACGACATTGCCAGCGTTTTTGAAGAGCTAACCCCGGAAGAACGCGAGCGGCTGCTTGAGATACTCGGCAGCGAAATTATGTCCGACGTCGTTTCTTTCCTGGACGATGCGGGCGAATACCTTTCCGAAATCGACGCGGATGACGCGGCAGAGATCATTGAGCAGATGGATGCCGACGACGCCCTCGAAGCACTGGAGGAATTGGATGAGGAAACGAGAAGCGAGATTTTCGAGCTCATTGAGGACGACGAAATCAAGGAAGAAATCGAACTGATCAATTCCTACGAGGACAATGAATTCGGAAGTCGTATGAGTACGAATTTCATTGCCGTAAAGCGAGATCAAACCATTAAGGAAACCATGAAAACTCTGGTGCGTGAGGCCGCCGAAAACGATAACATCTATACGATATTCGTGGTGAACGAAGATGACTCGTTTTATGGGGTCATCGATTTAAAAGATTTGATCGTCGCCCGAAGCAATGTGGAACTGGAAACGTTAATATACAACAATTTCCCCTTCGTTTACGATAAAGACAGCATCTCGGATAATATTGAGCATTTGCGCGGATATTCGGAGAATATGATCCCCGTGCTTTCGTCGGAAAATAACGCTCTCCTGGGAGTTATCACGTCTACGGATATTATTGAACTCGTTGATGAGGAGATCAGCGACGACTACGCAAAGCTGGCGGCCATGACGTCGGAACAAGAACCCGATGAATCGCTTTTTGAGAGTATGAAAAAACGCGTGCCGTGGCTGATTGCACTTCTGTTTATGGGACTTGTGGTATCCGCAGTTGTGGGCGTGTTTGAAGGCGTGGTGGATGCTCTCCCCATGATCGTTTCCTTTCAGTCTTTGATCCTCGGAATGGCAGGTAACGTGGGAACACAGTCGCTGGCAGTTACAGTAAGAGCACTTGGAAACAGCGAAGACAACAGCCTGAAAAATCAGTTCTTTACGATTCTGAAGGAGATTCGCGTTGCGTTGTTGAACGGCCTCGTACTCGGGACCATATCCTTTGCGATCGTAAGCGCTTATCTGTTCGTCTTTGCCTCGTACGACGCGACGTTCGTTTTTTCCGCTGCGGGATGCGTCGGCTTGGCCATGTGTTTTGCTATGGCTGTTTCCGGCTTGACCGGAGCGGCCATTCCGATATGCTTGTATAGATTTGGTGTTGATCCTGCCGTTGCATCCGGCCCGCTGATTACGACGATCAATGACCTTGTCGCTGTGCTCAGCTATTACGGTCTTGCATGGGCATTGCTGCTGAATGTTTAGATTGCACTTGCCTTTGGAGGGCGGAGCTGATAGAAAAAAGGGAGATTCGTTAGGATCTCCCTTTTTTGGTCGGATGGTGAGTTATACTATCAAGGAGAATGGGTGAAAAATAAACCAGCCTAAGAAATAACAGGCTGGTAATACGACAGCCGCACCGTCAAAGGAATGATCGAGCGCCAAAGGGAAAAGTACGGTTGGGAATTCAATCTTCCTGGCTGCCCATATCGATGCGGCAGAAACGGCGGAGAAATCGGTATCTGCCGTGAGTGAGCGGGCGGTGAATTATCACCTGGATGCTCACGACACCGGCGTCTTGTACAGCACCATGTCGAAAGCGATCAGCTCGGTGCGGTGCGAGGAATCACTGGACAACGCTGCCTGGCGTGAGGAAGCAGATCAGGATATGCAGCGTAAGCGGGGGAAAAGTAAAGTATAAGGAGGAAGGATTGACTGTTTTAGTCCCCCTTGTAATTTTGCCGATAAACAATCAGTGTAATATTTACGAAATGATGTTGAAGTGTTTGCTCAAAAATGATACCATTATAATAACATGTAGCATACCGCGGAGAGAAACCATGGCAATGTTCACACATCAATTCAAGCGAATATTCGTAATCTCCATCGCCGTTGCACTCACTTTGTTGCTTGGTGCATGCGGGAACAATCCCGGAAAATTAACGAAATAACAGAAAAGGATACAGGTGTGCGTGACACCGGTGCAAATGAAAAGATGACAAACACTTATCGACAAATCAGTATGGATGAAGCTGTTACTATGATGGCGCAGGAGAGCGATTATATCATTCTCGACGTGCGCAGACCGGACGAATTTGCTGAGGGTCATATCCCGAACGCAATCAATGTTCCGAACGAAATCATCGGGACAGCGGAGATACCTGCGTTGCCGGATAAAGATCAACTCATCATGGTGTACTGTCGCAGCGGTCGCCGCAGTAAAGGGGCATCCGAGAAACTGGTTGAACTCGGCTACACGAATATCGTGGAGTTCGGCGGGATCCTCGATTGGACGGGCGAGGTTGTCAAAGGAGAATAATCGCGATTCGATTTTTGAACCGCATAAGTCAAAGAAAGAGGGGACAATATGAAAGACGAGTGTTTAATTTGCGGTGCGCCGCTGAAATATTCAGAACATGACGAACTGATGGAATGCGCCATCTGCCACAAAAAGGAGAACAGCAAGACAGTTTGCGTAAACGGTCATTACATATGCAATGCGTGCCACACGCAAGGCATGGACAGCATCGTCGGCGTATGCCTTGCAGAAAAAAACAAAGATCCCATCGTGATCATCAAAAAGCTGATGGCGTTGCCGTTCTGCCATATGCACGGTCCCGAACATCATGTGATGGTCGGTTCAGCGCTGCTTACAGCATACAAAAACGCCGGCGGACAGATTGACCTCCCGAAAGCGCTGTCCGAAATGCAGGCAAGAGGCAAAAACGTGCCGGGCGGTGCCTGCGGATTCTGGGGTGCCTGCGGTGCCGGTGTAAGCGCGGGAATGTTCGTGTCTATCGTGACAGGTTCAACTCCGCTTGCGGGAGAAGCGTGGGGGCTTTCGAACATAATGACATCGTGTGCGCTGGGGGCAATCGGTGAGGTCGGCGGTCCCCGCTGCTGCAAGCGTGATTCCTATCTGTCCATAATGAAAGCGGTGGAATTTGCGAAAGACCATCTTGGCGTAGAAATGGAACTCAGCACAATTGAGTGCACCCACTCCGCACAGAATAATCAATGTATCGGCAAACGGTGTCCGTTTTGGAGAAAGTGAGAAATCATGCTAACCTGCACATACATATCCAAAGGAATATTCGGCTTGGTGGAGAAACCCAAGCCCACCATACAGCACGAGAGAGATGCCATCGTCCGTGTCACCCTTGCCAGCATCTGCTCGAGTGATTTGCACATCAAGCACGGCAGCGTGCCGAGAGCGATGGAAGGGATTACGGTCGGTCACGAGATGGTCGGCATCGTGGAAGAAGTCGGCGCGGCGGTCACACACGTGAAGCCCGGCGACAGGGTCACGGTGAACGTAGAGACCTTCTGCGGTGAGTGTTTCTTCTGCAAAAGGGATTCGTCAACAACTGCACCGACAAGAACGGCGGCTGGGCGCTGGGATGCCGCATCGACGGCGGTCAGGCAGAGTACGTTCGCGTGCCGTTTGCGGATCAGGGGCTGAATAAGATTTCCGATACCGTCACCGACAGACAAGCTCTGCTTGTTGGTGATGTTCTCGCTACAGGATATTGGGCGGCGAAGATCTCCGAGATCATAGAGGACGATACCGTTCTCATTATCGGCGCCGGCCCTACGGGAATCTGCACGCTCCTTTGCGTGATGCTGAAAAATCCGGGGCGCATTATCGTGTGCGAGAAGGACGAGAACCGCATCCGGTTTGTGAATGAGCATTATCCCGATGTGCTGACAGTAACGCCCGAAAAATGCCTTGATTTTGTTCGCGAGAACAGCGATCACAGCGGTGCGGATGTGGTGCTTGAAGTGGCAGGCGCGGAGAATACCTTCGAGCTTGCATGGCAATGCGCACGTCCTAATGCGATTGTCACGGTGGTGGCACTATATGATATTGGCATCGATACTTCGAATGCGCTGTGCTTTTGATCTCGTTCTTTTCTGCCTTATCTATGGTCAGAATATGTGGTCAAAACGCCTTCCGAATTTTGCAGTGACTGTGGTTTGGGAGGCATTTGTTTTGTGGCGCTTGTGAAGGCGGGAGTCAAGCCGCTTCACGGATAAATATTGGCGCTGCAGTAGGCAAAGAAAACGCAGATAGTAGTTTATAAACTGCCATCTGCGTTTGGTATATTCGTTTCGGTGTTAGTTCCTGTTCGAAACTCTGTTCATTCAGGCGAATTTCTTTGCGGAATCAACAGTTCATTTCACTGACAGCTTTCCTGCACATAGCCGTAATAGTCAAAATCCTCCTGCGTCATGAACAGATACTGCTCTTTTCCGTCACGGTAATCCTGTGCGATTGTTTCGGTGTCGTACCATGTGACATCCACATATATAGTACCCTCTTCCGTATCCAGCATATTCCACGCATGGCGGCCTTCCGGCGTTGTGCCGCGGCAGTACCAGCAGGAGATGTCCGCTTCACGGCACAGCCTGTAAAATGCCTGCGCATATCCGGAGCAGATGGCTTTGCCTTTCACAAAGGCAGCATATGCCTGATAATCGTACAGAAAAATATCCTCCGAGTGATCGTACTCGTTTGCGGCGGCAAGGACAAACGCAAAGTAGCAGCATTTCTCATAATTTGAGAGTCCGTCGGGCATTTTTTGGAGAATACGGTCAACCACAGCATTGCACAGTTCCACTTCGGCGCGGATGACTTCGCGGTCATCGCAGGGCTTGTTCAGCCAATCTCCCGGCATGAAATAGCCGGCCCGGTATTCGGAGCCGTCGATTTTCCCGTCGCTGTAAAGGAACAGCTCCGTATGATCGATGCGCAAGGCATCCGTAGCACTCACGAACAGATTGAATAAGTCCTCGCCCGGATAGTCCTTTTCATAGAAGCAGTAGTCCTCAAAGGCCGAAACCTTTGCGAGAATATGATCGTAAATCTCTTTCGACTGCGGATATTTCAGCGAGTCCCGCGCCTTGGGACGGGCATCATAATCGCAGTCGGAAACGGGGATCGATTCATCGCCAATGGTATTCAGCAATTCCACTGCTTTGCGGATTGCAGGGTCGATTCGTTCGGAGGCGCTGCGCTCGGTTTCTGTGGGAAAAGCTTCGTTTTCATCAAACTTCACCGTAAACCGTTCCGATGGAGGAGGCAATGGGTTTTCCGCATCTGTCACAGATTCCGCATCGGATATTGGTATGTCGATCTGCGGTATTTCCGGAATTTCGCAGGAAGTAAATACCGGAAGGCAGCACAGGAGCAGGCATACGATACGTTTACGTGTTACTTTCATTTTCTGTTTCTCCATTCAGAATCCAGTCCGCACTGTATCCAAATTCCACGGCGATCAGTTTAGCCAGGGTGGTTGAGATGGTTTTGTTCTGATCTGTGTTCTTGCGGCCGTTGTTTGTGAGAATGTACAGATAATTTTCGGAAATGCCGACACGGCGTGCAAATTCCCGTTTTGTGATTTTTTGTTCGGCAATGATCTGATTGAGTCTGTCTGCCAGTGTCATTCGCTTTGCTTTCCTTTCTTGTCCTGGATCTGTTTCAGTGCGGCAAACCGCAGAAACTGTTTTCGTGAGGAAACACCGAGCTTTGCGTAAATATTTTTGTTGTGGTACTTCATCGTATTTTCCTTGATTCCGATAATAGCGGCGATTTCTGCTGTGCTGTTTCCCTCGACATACAGTTCGTAAATACGCATTTCCTGCGGTGTCAGCGTTTTGAGATTGCAGAGGAAATATTCGTAATCCTCCAACACGATCTCGTTTTTGCTTTCTTCCGAAAGATGCAGAATCTCGCTTTTTGCAAGCTCATATTCCTCCAGTGCCTTTTCGTAGGCGTACCTTGCGCGGGCGGCTTCTTCTTCAGCGGCGATTTTGGCCGTCTCCAGGCTTTTCAGCTGTTCCTCATGGACGGAGGCTTTTTCTTCGATATAAGCGAAAAGATCATCGAATTCCCGGATCTTCAGCTGTTCGCCATCATTTTCGCTGTACTTGATCTGATCGATCTTGCGAAGGATCGGTGCCACGTATTTTTTCGACATGAACATACAATAGGCAAACATAACGAGCACGACCGCGAAAAAGATACCAACCGTTTTCATCTGTCCTCGCTGAACGATAGCGTCAAATTGCGCTTCAGGGATCATGAGCGCGACGGTAAAGGTATTGTCTCCAAGTGTTATGTCTTTTGTTTTGCCGATGCACCGTTCTGTCCCGAAATGGAAAGCCGCGATTCCGCTTTTTGCGGTGATTTTAACCTCTTCGGAACCGATTGCATTGTAGCTGCCCGAATTGAACTGTCCGGTATACACACCATGCTCTTTGTCAAGCAGAGCACCGATCAGCGCACCGAGTCGGTCATCGATGATCTTTTTCGACAGCTGAAAATACATATCGTTGATTTCGAAGCCGCAGACACCGATGATGCGGTCCTTCGGGTCACGGATGGGAACATAGACATACCGCGCCCGCTCCCAGGTATCGGGGATCTCCACGGCAGGGCTGAGAATATAGTGCGTACCGTCATCGAAGGCGGAGTCGCAGGAGTCAAAAAAGTCGGTGCGCATTTCGTTGCTCCAACCGCTGTGGAATGTTAGATTCCCTCCCTTAGCGGTGGAAAAGGAACCGCGATAGAGCGCAATGTCATTGTTGACTGTGCTCTCCGAGTAGAGATTGATGTATTTGAGATAAATACCGTTGTAAAGCGGCTCCTCGGAACGGCTGTTGACCGTAGTATCCAAAATATAAAATGCGCCGCTTGAGGGAGCAAGCTGCATATTCAGATAAACGGTGTCATAAAGTGCCCCCTGCAGAGCCGAAAGTGCCTCTGTATTGTTTTTCAGATGATCAAACGGCAGATTTTGTTCGGTCAGAAAATTCTGCAGTCCCGCCTCCAGTTGATCGGCGAAGGAAATAGCGTGCGCCGCCGTTTTGTTGTAATCCCGTTTGATGCTGTCCGCATACGTGGAAAGCTGTGTATCCAGCGTATGCATGATCTGAGCACCGGCGGGATTCATGATTCCGAACAGATTCAGAAGCAGCAGGATCAGCGACAAAACCAGCGCGATGGCGGAGATGATATACGCAACAAACCGCCTGCGGATGGAGATCCCCTCCGTTTTGATCTGGCGCAGGAGATTTGGCAGATCGAATTTCAATAAAGTCTTCAATCGAACGCCCCCTTTATTTGCCGGACAGGCTTTTCAGCTCAGTAAGAGAACTTTCGACAAGTGCATTCAAAACCGTATCCGGATTCTCGCCCTCACCGATCCTTTTGACGTATTGGTGATGCGCCGCTTTCAGAACCGCCTTTACGTTCGTTTCAAAATCCGACTGAATCTCCGATGCGCCATCGTAGAGAGGAAGTGCGTAGAGGGTATAGGAATCGAGCATTGTATCGACTGCGCGATATACACTGCGGAAGTTTTCTTTCTCAACGAGAGAGAAATCGGCAAACAGTGTGTCCATTGCGTCATCCCGCACCGGAAGATAGCCGGCGTTCGTGACAAATTCCAGATTGTGTTCCTTTTCAGTAAGCCATTTCGCAAAGATAACCGCCGCCTGATTTTTGCGCTCATCCTCACTTTTTACCGCAAAAAGTCCGCCGCCGCGATAGATGGCACCGGAAGTGTTTTCCGCAAAGGTCGGGTACGGCAGAGCTATCGCTTCAATGGGCTCGGTCGAGTTGTCGGGATAGATGACCTCGGACGGCTGATACAGCACATCGGCCGTGGAGCCGGTATTTGCAATGATCTCCGCTGTTTTCCAGCGTGCGGCGGCATAGCCATCGTCAAGGCAGATACCACCGTAAATCGCAGTTTTTGCCAGCGGAAGCCATACCGCACGGAACGCCTCATCATCCAGCCGCAGTCTGCCGTTTCGGATAAATTCACTGCCGTGTGCTTTCATACCAACATAGGCATAGTGATAATAGTCGTTGATCTGCAAAAAGTTCTGACCGTCCGACCAGTCATAATAAGTACGCGCAGCCGAAAACACGCCGTCATAACGCGAAAGCTCGTCCGTTGTGATCCCGGTATCTGCACTGAAACGGTCGAATAAGGTCTTGTTCAGATAAAATGCTTCCGTTGATTTTGCCACGGGAAGCATGAGCAGCTGCTCACCGAAATAGCCCTCGGAGAGAAAATCCGCATGGAAATTTGAAAGCTCCTCCCCGGTGAAATAATCATCCCAGGGGAGAAGATTTTCCAGTCCGACGATTTCCGCGACGCGGGGATATGCGGTGAACAGATCGGGCATTGCTTCCGCACCGGGCTCACCGCTTGCGGACGCAGAAAGTGCCTTGTCAATGGCAGAGGAACTGGTGACCGACGCCACATTGATCGTAATACCGTACTCGCGGCCAAGAGAACGGTTGAATTCATCAATGACAGTATTCAGCGGAGATATCGTCTGACTTCCGTACACATGCCACATGGTCAGCGTGACCGGATCAGCAGGACTCGGCATACGCTCACGTTCGCAGCCGGAAAATGTTGTGAGGAGAAATGTCAGACTAAGGAGAAATGCAAGTGCTTTTTTCATATTGCCACCTTCCAGTACGGTTTCCTACCCGAATTCCCACCCTTTTTTGAGATTTTTCCGTTTTTCCTACCCGTTTGGGTCAGAGAGGGTAGGGACAAAAGCGTGAAAATCCGTATAATAATACTTGCATGAATGCCGAAGGGGGTATAGGTCTTGCCGCAGTCCATCCAATTGCGAAAGGGGTATCCCGTTATGCAAATGCATAAAGTACTCTGTGAGCGCGCCAACGATGCACAGAGTTCGCCCCGCTTTTCTATGACTATTATATCACATAATCTTGATTCAATCAAGAGGGGTTTTGTTTTTGCTAAGAAAACGTAAGGCTTATACTCTGTCAGTCTGAAAGGGGGACAAATCAGATGGGTGCTCAGAAAACCGCCGCCTACAAAATGATATCCGATGCGGGCGGGAACCGATATAAATTTTACTGTGAGCTGTCCGGCGCACTCGCCTGCACGACCGAGCCGATCCGTGCGAAAACGCCCGAGGAAGGATTACAGATCGCATGGGAAACGGTCGGCAGAAAGCATTTTAATTTTTGCCACAAATGCGGAAGATGGGTCATCGATGCCGTATACAATGCCGATGTGTGGGAGTGCGTAGAATGTGCGCCCTATGAGACGGAACCGAACTACTGTAAGAGCTGCGGCATCAAAATAGAAAAGCCAACAGGAAAATGTCCCGCCTGCGGGCATAAACTCGTGTACGAGGGAGAGGAGAGCAAAAAATGACAAAGGAGATCTATTTCCGGAATCTTGAACAATTTGGCTACGGACCGAATGTCATGAAGAAAACCAAGGTCTGTCCAAAGTGCGGGCAGATTGCAAAAAAAGGTTCATTCTTCTGCCGCAGCTGCGGCGCGTTTCTGACGCGGGAAACTTTATACGATCACTACCGAAAGCAGCACAGATGCTGTCCCGAATGCGATACGGTGCTTGCCGCCGATTCGCACTATTGCCCGAACTGCGGATCAAAAACGCAGCTTAACGTTGTGTGAATAAGAAATAATCTTGAAAGAGAGATAAACGATCATGCAAAAAATACTAAATAGAATTTTCAGTCTTCTCCTCACCGTTGTGATGCTGGCAGGAATGCTGCCGACAACTGTATGGGCGGCGGAAGGCGAGATCACCCAAGTGGAACTGACCTTTGACGCGCCAGCGATTGGGGATACGCTTGATTTTACGCTTGACGTGCCCGCTTCAGCGAATTATGAGGTCACATCTGTTAAGTGGCTCAAGGACTGGAGCGAGTATGGAAATATGCTCTGTGATGTATACCACAGAGTAGAGCCCGGTGAGCCGTACACGGTACGCATTTACATCAATCCCAAGGAAGGCTATTCCTTTGCCGACCCGGAAGATATAACCGTTACCGTCAACGGAAGCGCCGATGGCGTTACCTTCACGCATGACGACCTGGATACCGGACTTGTCTGCTCGGTTGCGTTCGACAAACTCGGTTACAATGTATCCTTCGACGCAAACGGCGGCACGGGTACAATGGAGACGGTTACCAATGTCTACCCCGATTATTTGCTTCCTGATTGCGGCTTTACTGCTCCCGAGGGAATGGTGTTTAACGGATGGACGGTTGACAGCCCGAGCGGCGCGTGGTACGCAGCAGGCAGCACGATGGATGTCAATGCAGACATCACCCTGTACGCCAAGTGGGCTGATCCGACGGGTACCCACAAGATCACATTTGTTAATCGAGCCTATGATCCGAGCCCGACGGTAGAAATAATCGTCAGCGAAGGCATGTACGCGCTGCCACAAATCGAAAGCATTTTCGAGATTCCCAGCGGCAGTACGTTTGATGAATGGGGAGTGTTTATAGAGGGACGTTGGCAATATTTTGCCCCCAATGACGAGATCAGCGTTACTGAAGACCTCGAAATTATTACCATTTGGGAACCCATAGAGTATGAACACATCTCTAAAGCTGTCTTTGAGTTGAAGCTGAATCACGGAGTCGAGTATAAGCATGGAATGCTGGCGGGCTCTCTGTCTGTTTCGCTTGGGGAAGTCACTGGCACCTTCAACGAAGGCGCTCCGCAGCCGATTTCTCTGGCAACCGGCGGATACGGCCACGGATACTGGATAGTCTCCGGTGATATGCTACAAGGAACGGATTCGCTTTCCACCAAGGGAGGTTACCGCTTGTATGTGAAATTCGACATACCCGATGATCGTCACGTACTCTTCCATCCCGATGGATTTTCGCTTTCCGGAGATCTTGGCAACATAACCGCATGGAATATTGTCAGCCTGGACGGCGCCCTTGTCGCAGTGTTCAAGCTACCTGCCGTTCCCGGCACGCCGCTGACCGCTGATGCCGTGACCTTTACGCTGGACGGCTACGCGATCGATCAGACGATCCCTGCGGTGACGGTCGGCAGCAGCACACCGAACGTTTCTTTGCGGGGCAGCGGCTACGGCATTGACAATGCGTATATGATCTACGAGGACTATGTGGATGCGGACAAGAAAGTGACCGATCCACGCGCGAAATTTGAGAAGCATCAGGATTACTGCCTACAGATCGACTATGTGTTGGACGAAGGCTACAGCTTTCCTGACAGCTTCTGGGACGGTAGCTATCTGAAAAAAGATAAGTTCAAGCTGGCCGGATTTGAGGATGCTGTGGTTACGGCTGTGACCGCAACTTCCGTTTCCTTCCGGCTCCCGCAGCTTGGCACCACCGCAGTCGAGTCGCTTTCGATTATACTCAACGGCTACGAAGCGGGCAAAACCGCCTGGGACGTATCGCTGACCGCACCCGAATGCATGAATCTTCCCGAGCTCGATAACCCAACCTATCCGCCCTACGGAAGACTGTACTGCTACTATGATCCTGTCTACGGCTTCGGTGATAGTGCAGATGGAGATTGCAATCCTATCGCCTCTGGCACGGTATTGAAGGTCGGGGATCAGTATCCGTTTACGATCAAATTTTACCCTGTGGACGGATATAATTATTCGGAACTGAAAAAAGAAAACATTACGCTCGTCACGCCTTACGGCACCTGTACGGCAACCCGATTCAGACCCGGTTTTTCGGAAAACAGCTATTGGCTGACCTTCGATCTGCCGGCGATCGGTGCCGTTGCGACCACACCAATCACTTCTGTAACTATCAGCGACCTCACCAAGCCCGTCATTGGTGAAATGCCGGATAACGACATTACCGTCAGCGGCACGGGGGTGACGGTCGATGTGGACGGCAGCTATTGGGGAAGATTTGTTTCTCCGAGTTTCAGTCCCGTATATGATGACGACACCGCAGTAGACAGCGTGGTATTCCGCGAGGGCGAGACGTATATGTTCCAGCTCTACTTGAATGCTGCGGCTGGATATGAATTTACTGCGGACAGCAAGTTTTACTTTGCAAGCGACCTTCTGCCTGCACCCGATATGACTGATCTTTCCAAGTCCTTTGCAATGGTTAACCCCTCCGATAGTACTCAGGCAGTCATCTATATCAACATGAATGACATTGCCCACATACACGTGCCCGGCGATTGGGACTTCAATGATACCCATCACTGGCGCAAGTGTACCGCTTCGGGATGCGATGCGGGAGCAGATGTGAGCAGACTTCCCGATTATGCGGAACATAGCTTTGTAAATGGTCTTTGCACCTGTGGCGCACATAAGCATAGCTGGTCTGCGGATTGGTCTGTGAACGAAACTCACCACTGGCATGAGTGCTCTGCAAATGGCTGTACCGTAACCGACAATAGCGGAAAAGACGGATATGCAGCTCATGATTTTACTGCCGGAGCGTGTGTGTGCGGTGTTGAAAACGTGATTACCTCCATCGAGATCAGCGGTATCACTGCTCCTGTTGCGGGTGAAACACCTATCAACAGTGCAAGTGTAGATAAGTTTGGTGCCGAAGTAGATAAAGAAAACACCTTCTGGGTAAGATACGATGTTTCGACAGGACGTACCAGCGACACATACGCTGACGGTACTTCCGTACACGATACGCCTTTCCGTGACAGAGAAATCTATCTGCTTCAGATAACGATCAAGCCTAAAACCGGATACAGCTTTACAGCGGATACAAAATTACTTTATGGCGGCACAGAACTTTCGGCTCCCGATGCTGCAAATCCGACAGCATCCTGCGGAGCGATTGCACCCGATTGTTCTATGGCAATGGCACTCATCAATCCGACTGGTGCATCCGCGCCCTTAACCTACACCGTATCCTTTGTAGCAAACGGCGGTACGGGTACAATGGCTGACGTAACCGTTGAATCCGGCGCAGAGTACACGCTTCCTGCAAACGGCTTCACCGCCCCCGCAGGCAAGCAGTTCAAGGCTTGGAACGTTGGCGGCAGCGAAAAGGCAGTCGGCGATAAGATCACCGTTTCTGCTAACACTACCGTAACCGCAGTTTGGGAAGATATCCCCGTTACCACTTACACCGTATCCTTTGACGCCAACGGTGGTACGGGCACGATGACTGCCACAACCGTTGAATCCGGCGCAGAATACACGCTTCCCGCAAACGGCTTTACTGCACCCACCGGCGAGCAGTTCAAGGCTTGGAGCGTGAACGGTGTTGAGAAGGCAGTTGGCGAAAAGATCACCGTTACTGCTAACACTACCGTAACCGCAGTTT
>JAFUIQ010000020.1 GCA_017468385.1 Clostridia bacterium | reverse complement strand
GGTGGGTGAGTGGGCGCCGGACTCCTGCTTCAAAATGCCGTCCTCGCAACTGTATTCCTCATACAGCACCCACATATACAATGTGGTTTCGTCTCCTTTTCGCTTCTGCCCCAGCAGTTTCCAGTCCAGCACGCTGGCATGGCCGGCGGTGTGCTCGGTTTGATGATGCTCCGCGATCTGGCAATCGATGAATATCTGCAGATCCTCATCCAGGGACGACGCGGGATCAGTCAGGAAGAACACCGCGGTCAATACACAGGCGATCACAGCCAGAAGGAGAATCCAGAAAGCGGGCTTCTTGTAGTTCAATACAGACTTCACCCGATCCCGCACATTCACTTCACCAAAGGCCAGGGGACAGGCCGCAATAGCACGGCGGGGGATACTGCAGTTCAGAAGTGCCTGGGAATAATCGGCCCGGCCGTCGTATCCCAGATCGCGGATCACGCGCTCGTCGCACGCGGCTTCGATATCCCGGCACAGAAGAACATAGGCCAGCCACATCAGCGGATTGAACCAGTGGATCGTGAGCAGAAGAAAGCCCAGGGGCTTCCAGTAGTGATCCCGTCGGCGGATGTGGGCCGTTTCGTGGGCAATTACGTGCTCCCGATCGGTTTCCGTCAGGCGATAGGGCAGATAGATTCGCGGCTGCAAAATCCCCAACACAAAGGGGGATTGCACATGCTCGCTCTGATAAATGTTGTCCCGCAGGCGAATGGCTGTGCCAATGCTGTGCCGCAAGCGAAGATAACTGATGGCGGTGTAGAGTGTCATGGCAAGCATGCCCATCACCCACAGATTGGAAAGAATACCGAAGGTGATCTGCAGCGGATTGATGCTGGCGCCGGCTGCCGGCGTATTGGAATTCTGTATTAGGGGATTGATGGTCTGATTGATCATCGGAACGCCGCTGTCGATGGCGGGGGTGATATCCAACTCGATATTCGACGGAATCGTCTGGGCGCTGGGGATCAAGCTGAGGTCGCTTTCCACGGAAAACGGACAAATCAGCCGCAGCGCCACCATGCCCCAGAGCAGAACGTGGATCCAGCGAGGCGCCTTTTTCAAGAGAAGCCGCAGAAGCAACACTACCGGCACCAGCCAACTGGCCGTGATGCTCATGTTGAGAATTTTCAGAAACAGATCGCTCATTGGCCTCCTCCTTCCCGGAATCGGTCGATCATGGCCTGCACCGCGTCAATTTCCTCCTTTGAGATGTCGCGATGCTTGGTGAAGGCGGCCACAAAAGCGGGCAGGGAACCCTCAAAGGTTTTCTCCACCATTTCCTCAATTTCCGCCGCCTGGACCGCTTCCTTGCTCACCAGGGACGTGACGATGGTGTTTTCATTTTTCACAACGCCCCGCTCGGACAGACGCTTGATTACGGTGTAGGTGGTGGTGGATTTCCATCCCAACTGCTCCTGGCACAGTTTTACCAGCTCCGTACTCTTGATGGGTTCGTGCTCCCATAAGATCAGGCAAAAGCGGTATTCACTCTCAAAAATTTTCGGCATTTCCATGTGTGACCTCCGTGCTCTACTGCATTAGATTGACTATAGTCTAACACAGTAGAGCACATTTGTCAAGAGGGAATTGTAAAAAATCACCTCGGACTGTGTCCGAGGTGATTGCGCTTATCTTTTGGTTTTCTTGGACGGATGCATACACATAGGAAGCAGGATCATGGCAACCAGGGCAGCCGCAACAGCGACTGCTGCCAGAATGAAAGCAGCGGATGAGGGGCGGGCCGGATCGGTGGGCTCCGGCGGCTCCTCCGTTGCCGGGGAGGAGGTGCCCGCGAAGGAGGTGTCCGGCAGATCAGTAGTGACCGCCGCATCCGTGGCGGCTTCCGTGTCGGTGTCCGCCGTATCCGGGGGCAATTCGGTATCCGCCGCGGTGGTGTCCTGCTGCTTGGCCGCTTCTTCGGCGGCTTTTTTCTCCGCATAGGATGTCAGGTTCTCAAAGAAATCTCCGCCCACCACGTCGGCGCCCACGGTGGTGCGATAGAGGCCGTACCGGCAGGGGGACAGATAGTTGATCTGGGCCGCCTTGGTGATCGGCTTGTCCTTGGTGCCGTAGATCCACTTATAGAACCATGTCCAATGTTGGGATTTGTGATGGGCAAAGCCATCCTGGGATACCTGAAACGCGGTTTTCCCGCCGAAGGCGGAGAGGGGTGTGTCAAAATCCATCACGATGGGATTCTCTTTGTACAGATGCAAATAGGTTTTGGGCACATCCCATGTGCCGTAGGTGTCCGCCGTGTCGGGATAGACGGCGGGATCGGCGGCGTAATCCAGGCACTCCTGTACCGTAGCGGTGCAGAGAATGTGGGTGCCGTGGCTGTATTCCCCGGCGGGATCGTGGGTGATCAGCACCTGCGGGCGGAATCGGCGAATGTTGGTGGTTATGTAGCTGCAGAAATCCTCGTAGGAATGGCCGTAGGATTTGTAGATGGAAATCGCGCCGTTCAGCGACTCCGAATACAGATCGGGAAAGCCGGAGATGACCGGATAGTGGCGGACGCCCACTTCCCACAGTCCGTTCAACTGCTCATGGGGGCGGTTGTGGGTGTCAAAATGATGGACCAGATACACCACCTGCACATCCAATCCCTTCTCCCCGGCATACAGGGGGAGAATTCCGGCGAAGAACAACTGCTCATCGTCGGAGTGGGAGGAGAGGAGAAGGATGTCTGCCGCCTCGCAGGGGGGCTGCCATATCTGTACCCAATCGGGGATTTCATCGGTGGCAAAGGCGTAGATTTCGTCGATAGATGTGCCGGCGGGGAAATTCAGCGTCAGCGATGCAGGACGGCCGCCAAGCAAAGCTTCCACATCCACAAATTCGTGCAGAAATCCGTTTTGCCCGCAAGGAATCGCGGCAGCGCCGTCTGTCATCGTCCATTCCGCCGGGACGCGATCGAACACGATGTACAAAGAATCAATGCCTGCGTCTGCGGAAACGGTTACGGTGCCGCCGCCGCTTGTCTTTGTGTAGGTTAGACGGTCACCATCCGTCAGCGCGGCGGGATTGGCAAATCCGGTGCCGGTGATGATAATAGAGGGAGATGCTTCCTCCGCCGCGGAAACAGGCTGAAGAAGCCATATAAACAGAAGAATACTGAAAAGGAGAAAACTCCGTTTTCCTGCGTGCATGATGTGAGATCCTTTCGCCACAGTATAGGATAGCCGCAGATCGGTTCAGCGACGATACTGCGGAACAGAATGATGTGACCAAATCACAACCGTAACGTCTGATTTCGTACTACGATATGCTGCTTACAGTATATCACATCGGATCAAAAAAATCCATACTCCGACAGGATTTTTCCTTTTGCGAAACACCGCGTATTGATTTACCCGCCCGGATTTGCTATAATGAAAGCAAGACCAGTTATCGAGGAAATGTATATGAAAAAACTACGATTGCTTGCGGGGATTCTGTCTCTGCTGATGATAACATCCTGCACGCCGTTTCGTCCATCCGGGGAGGATACACAATCCCCCCCGGTGTCGGATGTGCCGATGGAATCGGGCGATGGGACGGATAACCAATCCCCCGCTGATCCGGCGGACAGCGAAACGATCCCGCCTGAGGTTCCCACCGTGGCAGCACCGCCTGCGGGAACGCCCGGGGTGTTCTTCGCGGATTCCTTTGCCGCTCTGCGGGAGGGGATCGTCTCCGAGAATTTTCTGATATATCCCGACAGGCCCACCCTCTGCATCACGGAGGCCTTTCTATTTGAGGCGCCGCTGACCGTCTCCCGCGACGTAGATGTTATCTATCTGCCCGCGGAGTGCGCGGGTGGTGAACCCATCACGGTGCGGTGCGGGGAATCCGTATCTGCTCTGACGGTGATGACCGCCGCCCCCATGCTGATCGAGGGCGGATTGCTCCTCATCGATGCCCCCGCCGCCGCTCTGACGGTGATCGGGGATGTCTTGCCCGCCCCGTCGGCGGTGGCTCTCTATTGCAATGTGGCATCCTATAACGGGGAAGTTCTGGCAGGGAATCTGGGCGGTTCGGGCACGGATCGATTGTCAGGTGTGACGCTGATGAATACCGCCACAGGCAAGCCTTATGACGGCGTGTCCCTGGCCGTGCTCGGCAATCTGGCTCTGGTGCATTATCCGCTGATCGTGTCGGAGACGGATGTGCGTTCCGCGAACATCTCCTTCACCACGGAGGGCGGACACAACATTCCGCCGCAGAAGATGGATCTCACCGCGTCGGGGACGATCACAATTACCGATGCCGACGGAAAGCCTCGCACATACCTGCTCACATCGGAGCGGCTGTCCCATAATTTGCCCCTCATGGAGATCCACACGGACGGCGGCGTGCCCATCGTGGAGAAGAATACCTACATCCACGGTACGCTGACCATCGACGGCGAAAAATATCCTATGAAGATCCGCGGCCGCGGCAACGCGTCGTGGAATCAGTTTCCCAAGAAAGCGTACCGCATCAAACTGGATGAGGGCGCGCCCCTCTTCGGTTTGCCTAAGAATCGGGACTGGGTGCTGGCGTCCAACTACGCGGACAAGACTATGATCCGCAACTGCGTGGCCCATACCATCGCCGCGTCCCTTGCCGGGCTGTCCTATACGCCTACCCATTTCCCCGTCAATCTGTACCTGAACGGCACCTATCTGGGCGTGTACACTTTCGCCGATAAGATCGAGGAAGGAAAAGGCCGGCTGGATCTGGGCGATCCCATCGAGGGCAATGGCGGCGTGACGGATGTGGGATTCCTTCTGGAATTTGGCTGGGATTACGATCAGGAAAACGTGTACAACCGGGATTATTTTGATACAAAATACGCTTTTCGCATTTTTGTGAAGGAGCCGGAGATCACGGTGAAGAATTCCAAGGAATTCCTCATCGTGAAAAACTACATCTTGGCCATGGAGAATGCCATCGTCAATAACGACGGATGGGAGGAGTACATCGATGTGGATTCCTTCGTCGATTGGTTTATCGTCAATGAGCTCACCTTCAATACGGAGTCCTCCTTCTACCGCAGCTGTTATCTGTGGCGGGAGACCGGCGGCAAGCTGAAGATGGGCCCCGTGTGGGATTTTGATATGGCCTTCGGCAATCATTACGGCGATCTGGCCGGGTATAACGGATGGTGTACCACCGAATCCACCTACCAGTACATATCGGAAAACTGGATGAATCACCTGATGCAGTACGACAGCTTCACCGACCGCCTGGTGGCACGTTGGAACGAGGTGAAGGAGGATTTGCGCACCACCGCCCTGGGCGCGGTGGATGACTATGCCGCTATGCTGGACGGAAGCCAGCAGCAGAATTTCCTTGTGTGGAATATTATGGATAAGCGGATCGGCATGGGATCCGTCAGCCCCAGCCGCTATGACACCTACGAAAAGCAAGTGCAGTATCTGCGGGATTTCATCGAAACAAGATGGAACTATATGGATGCCCGACTGAACTCTGAGGAATATCAATAAAATAAACCGGCCGATCCATGGGGATCGGCCGGTTTTGTGTTTGACTTATTCTTACTCCGCCGAGGTTACCACCAGCATGTACAACTCGTCCTTAATCATAACAATTGCGGTACCGTTTTTGATGTTGGTGCAATTCGTGAATGCGGGTTCGCAAACAGCATCTCCTTTGGCGTTTGCATAAAAGTACAATTTCGAGTCGCTGTCGCGTTTCACGGTCAGTCCGTCGTATCCGTAATCGTTTTTCTCCTCCGGGTATTCCGCACGAAGATCCGCCGCTTCACTGCGCAAAATCTCGCCCGTTTCGCTGATCACATCGCAGTGCAGGTTTTTGTTTTTGTCTACATACAACCCCAGGAATACATCTCCCGACGCATACAGTTCGCAGTATTTATAATCGGTAAGACGTGTGAACCGATCATACAAAGCATAGTGAGGAATAATAATATCTGGCGTGAACGGTCCTTGCTGAAAAAGCCATTCCGCGCCACCATCGCTGTTGGCAATCCGGCTAAAGCGGTTATCTCGGATAAGTTCTCCCGACATCCAATATTCACGGATGTTTTTCAAGTCTTCCGGTCTTTTGTAGTTTTTGAATTTGAGTGAATAATCGATACATGTTAGAAGATCACCGGTGTCAAACGCCATGGCCAATGTGCAAGCGTGGTATAAAATCCTTCCTTGTGCCGCAGGGGACGAAGGAGTGATGTTGGGTATAATTCCACTTGCATCAATTACATTAACGGCTTGGATCGCTAACTGGGTGGGCGTATTTTTGCCGCTCATAATTCCGTTTGCGGTAGATGCAGTGTAGCCTGTTTCTTTCATAGCCCAGCTGCCATGATCGAGTGGATAGAAACGATCTTTAAAAGGAAGAATCGCCACATAACCGGCGGTGGGAGGCGAAATGTTTAACGGATGCAGCTCATACTCCAGTTTAGTAATCGTGGATAAGTCCGGTTCTTTCACATCCTCCGGCACATCGGGCGTGTCGGGTATCGTATTACACCCCATAAGGAGCGCGGCGATCAGGGCAAGCAAAGTGATGCTTTTCCAATAGCGTCTCATACGTTTCCTCCTGTGGTGTAGATATGTATCACTCCGCCGATGTTACCACCAGCATGTACAGCACCGAGCCGATTTGGACAACCGCTGTGCCGTTTTTGATGTTGGTGCACTCGGTAAATGTGGGCTCACACACTGCCTCTCCCTTGGCATTTACATAATAGTAAAGTCCCGTTTTGCTGTCGCGCTCTACGGTCAGACCGTCGTATCCGTAGTCGTTCTTTTCCTCCGGGTATTCTTCTCGAAGATCGGCTGCCTCGCTGTGTACAATCTCTCCCGTTTCACTGATGACTTCACTATAGAGAATGTTGTCCTCGTCGAAATACAGGCCAAGGAATACGTCCCCAGATGCGTACAGTTCGCAGTATTTATAATCGGTGAGTCGGGTAAATCGATCGAACAGAGCGTACCTCGGGGTGATATTGTACGGCAAAAACGGCCCAATTTGATACAGCCACTCCATCTCCCCGTAATATTCAACAATACGACTGAATCGGTTGTCTTTGATGAGTTCGCCTGTAGACCAGCCTATTTCGTAGTCCAGTGTTTTGGAGATATTTGTTTGATTTTTGAATTTTCCATAAAGGCGTGCGGTAAGCAGATCGCCTGTATCATAGGCCATAGCAACAGTAAATTCTTTGTACAGTGGATTACGCTCTCCGGTGGATGTGGTCTTATCAACATGGGGCAGGCTTCCATCGGGATACACGATGTGTACTACGTGGGGAATGGTAGTCTTTTTATCCCTGTTGTTGTTTTTTCTGCTATCAACAGTATGTACCCAATAACGTTGTGTTACGTATGCCCAGCATCCGTTATCCAAGGGGTAAAAGCGTTCATTGAATGGAACTCTATCTCCTAAACAAAAGATTCCATAGTCAGAAGAAGGAGATTGATCCGTAAACTTATACAAATTATAATTCAACTCTTTGAGCTCCGACAAATCCGTCACATAAGGTATAACGGATGGTTCATAAAACGCATACTTTCCAATCCTGTCCGATGGAGTTGTCTCGGGCGGCGTGGTATCCTCCACATTCGGAACATCCGGCGTGTCAGTTGCGGTTTCACACCCCACAAAAAGCGCGGCGATCAAGGCAAGCAGAGTGATACTTTTCAAATAGCGTCTCATACGTGTCCTCCTGTGGTGCAAATATGTATCATTCCGCCGAGGTTACAACCAGCATGTACAGCACAGAGCCAATTTTCACAACCGCTGTGCCGTTTTTGATGTTGGTGCACTCGGTAAATTTGGGTTCACATACTGCCTCCCCTTTGGCATTTGCATAATAGTAAAGTCCCGTTTTGCTGTCCTGCATTACAGTTAAACCGTCATAGCCGTAGTCATTCTTTTCTTCCGGATATTTCGCGCGAAGGCTTGTTGCTTCACTGCGCAGGATTTCTCCCGTTTCATCGATGATATCAGTGTGAACTATGAAATTTTTATCGTAATACAGGCCAACGAAAACATCACCGGATGCATACAGTTCGCAGTATTTATAATCGGTAAGACGAGTGAATCGGTCAAAGAGAGCATAGGCTGGAATGATCGTCTCCTGGCGGCTGAACTCATTCGGAAAATAGTACGCAAACATTTTGCTCTGGCATGCGGCAATACGGCTGAAGCGATTGTCACGGATCATCTCACCAAAGGAATGTGTTCCACGAAAGTTGCTTGTCACATGGTTTCGGAATTCACAGGAAAGATTGTGACAACTCAGAAGATCTCCGTTATCAAAAGCCAGCGCCAGAGTGAATGTCAAGCTGATAGGTCTGGCGGAAAATGTTGTGTCTTCAGCCCATCGCGGATACCAATGAGGTATGGCTCCATCCGGATACAAAATTGCGATAGCCTGCATAATGGGTGTCATCAGCTGTTTGCTATTGGTCGTTTTTACAGAGAAAAACCTATACCCATATGCCCAACATCCGTTGTTCAGCGGATACAGTCGGTCCTGAAATGACATATCGGACAGTATATTAAAGTCTACCTTGTGCAAATCATAATTCAGTTTTGTGATCCCCGACAAATCCGTTACATAGGGAATAACAGGACATTCGTATGCTACGGAAAACCTATCCTCGGCCGGAATAGCGATGTCAGTGTCCGTGTTCTCGGTTGTGTCCGTTCCTGTGTCTGCACTTGTATCCGTCCCGACATCCTCTGGAATATCCGGCACCTCCGGCACATCGGGCGTGTCGGGTATCGTATTACACCCCATAAGGAGCGCGGCGATCAGGGCAAGAATGGCCATGCTTTTCAGATAGCGTCTCATACGTGTCCTCCTGTGGTGTCCCACATACTGCCCATCAAGCCGGGGCGGCGTCGGATTCCTCGACGGAGATGTCCCCCGCTTGCGTGGTGTCGGTCTGTATATCTTCTTTTTCGTGATGGCGTGCGAACGGCGTCACGATGACGCAGAGCAGAAGCAGGATCAAAATGGTATTCCGGGTGAAAGAATTTTTCTTCATAGATGTCATTCCCCCTATATCTAAAAACGTTTATCATGCGGAATTACTACAGTATAAGACGTTTTTGGCGGAAAAATGTTCCCGGAGGTGAAACGGCGTTATCTTCGCTGGCGTTTTTTGTATTCGGCGGGGGGGATGCCCGTTTCCCGTTTGAAGAAGTAGGACAGGTAGTAGGGAGAGGAGAAGTGCATGGTTTCTGCGATGCTTTTGATGCTGT
The DNA here is from genome assembly GCA_017468385.1 of Clostridia bacterium. Classification (GTDB taxonomy): domain Bacteria; phylum Bacillota; class Clostridia; order Oscillospirales; family CAG-272; genus SIG701. The sequence goes on along the minus strand of JAFUIQ010000020.1, from coordinate 34,425 downwards.
GTCCTTCGGAGATCAGGCGCATGATGTGCTCGCAGCGCATCTGGTGAAAATAATGCATGACGCCCCCGTTGGTGAAGCGGCGGAACACTTCCTTGACCTTGGCGGGGGATTCGTACACGCCCCGGCAGATATCGTCCAGGGTCAGTTTTTCCTCGATATTGTCCCGCAAAAACGACGTGATCTTGGCATAACAGAGGGAATCCGCGTCAGACAGGGGAGTGCCGTGCAGATCGTGCCCCCGCTGGATCAGCGACAGGCACAGCAGTTCCAGATAATTCTTAATCATTTGATAGCCGGCGTTGTTGGGGGAGGATGTGCCGGCCAACTGGACGAAATCGATGGTGTTGTAGTTCTCAAACAGCCGATCCAGTTTCGATAAGATGCCATCCACGTGATGCTTTTCCTCCTCCGTCAGCTGATATTGCCCCGGGGACAATTTGTGTTCCAGACCCGTGCCATCGAAGGTGATGGTGAAGATCTCACAGGCATCGTTTTCGTTCACCCACAGGGTGTGGTACTGATTGGGCGCGTGGAGAAACGCGTCTCCGGCGTGGCAGATGTACACATTGTCGTTGGAGGTAGCACCCGCACTGCCGTCAAGAATGTAATTGAATTCCCAGAAATCGTGCCGCTCGCCCGCAAAGGAGAAGCCACTGGAAAAGTTCATGTGATGTACGGTGTAGAGACTGCGCACGGACAGAAGGGAATACACCTGGAAGGGTTTGAACTCCATGGAAAATGCCTCCTCGTGTTATATGACTGAAATCGTATTTTTTATAGCGAATATAGCATTTTATTGTGAAAAAATACGGTTATAATTTTATTATAGCCTTATGTTTACCGATGTCAATAGACAATCGGCATTTTGTGCCCCGACTATGATCAACAGGAGGACCATTTCGTGAAAGCAATTGTCAACACAAAACTCATCCTGGAAGACGGCATTGTCTGGAACGGTGCCATTACGTGGGAGGGTGATCGGATCACGCAGGTGGGAGAGGCGGATGCGGTAACCATCCCGGATGGCGCGGAAGTAATCGATGCGGGCGGTCTGTATACAGCACCCGGGCTCATCGATATCCACACCCACGGCTCCACGGAGCATCTGTTTTGTGAGGAACCCACGAAGTGCGCGGAGCATTTTGTCCGCCACGGCGAGACGACGGTCCTTCCCGCGTTTTACTGCAATCTGAATCTGGAAAGAATGGTGGAGGGCGCGCGCCGGGTGCGTGAGGCATCCAAAACCGGTGTCGGCCGGATTTTGGACGGTTTGTATATGGAAGGCCCGTACATGAACGGGCAGGGAAGTAATCAGAAGTACATTTTGTGGGGCGGCGAGATCCACGAGGAAGAATACGCTCCGCTTCTGGAGGAAGTGTGCGATCTGGCTCGCGTCTGGGCCATCGATCCCGCCCGGGAGGGCATTGAAGGATTTATGGCGGATGTCCGCGAAAGGGATCCCCAGGCCATCTTCGCCATGGGACACTCCCACGCCACGGCAGCGGATTGCCGGCGTGTGAAAAAGTACGGCGTCAGGGTGCAGACCCATCACGGGGATTCCGGCAAGGCGCCCGGCAAGGCCCAGGGGACCATCGGCGCGGGCTGTGACGAATTCACGCTGTACGATCCGGACATCTACGCGGAGCTGATTTGCGATGAAAACGGCATTCATGTGACACCGGATATGCTGAAAATGGTGGTGCGCACCAAGGGTGTGGAGCGGATTATCCTGATCTCCGACGCCATGCCGCTGCTGGGGGATTTCACCAATAACGAAGCCGAGGGCATCGCCTACGGCCCGGATTTGAATTATGACTACGAGGGCCATCTGGCGGGCAGTCACCTGACGTTGGATAATGCTTGCCGCAACCTGATGAAGCACACCGGTTATGGCCTTTGCCACGCCATTCGCTTCGCGTCGCTGAACCCTGCCCGTATGCTGGGCATTGAGGATCGGGTGGGCAGCCTGGAAGCGGGCAAGACGGCCAATCTGATTCTGATCGACGACGCAGTCCATGTGAAGCAGGTAATCCTGGAAGGCGATACCGTAGTTGTGAATGCGTGATTGTAATACATAAAGTACGATAAAGGAAAGAGAGAACCGATGATGAAAGAATTTTTGTTGTCGACACCGGCGGACTATAAAGTCATGTCGCAAAGCGGTGTCAAGCAGTACGTGTTCCCCCTGGACAGCATCCACAATGCGATCTGGGATGCCCGTGTGACTAAGGATGGCACGCTGTACTTCGCTCTGGCTACGGAGCTGACCACCGCCGGCTACGTTCGCCTGTACCGGTACGATTTTGAGACCAATCAGGCCATTGAATGCTTTAAGGCGGAGGATGTGATCATGCCCTCCGACAAGGCCATCCGCGCCAGCAAGTTCCATACGTCCATCTACGAGATGAACGACGGCCGGCTGATCATGACCACCCATACCACCGACAAGAGCCCCCTCCATCCCAGCTGGATGCCCTTCCAGTACTACCATCACATCTGGGAGGGATATGCGGGGTCAAATATCATTATTTACGATCCCAAAACGGGAAAAGCCGAGAATCTGGGCATCCCTGTCCCCCACGAGTCCATTTACGGCGCGGCTTACGATGCCAAGCATAACGCGCTGTTCTTTACCGGTATGTTCCGCGGCCACACCTACCGCTACGATCTGGATGCCCACAAGCTGACGGATTTAGGCCAGACGGCGGAGTGCTTCGCATGGCGTCTGCTGGTGGATAAAAACGGTGACATTCTGGGCGCTACCCGCTCCGGTTATATGTACAAGATCGATACGGATACCCTGCAGGTACGGGATCTGAATTACCGTCTTCCCACCCGCACCTATCCGGAATATACGGGCGGCGACTTCAAGTGCCTCTCCAACGGCTCCATCGGTCCCGACGGACGTCTGTATATGCTGGCCTACTACGGCCGCAATATCGTTGCCTATGACAGCGATACGGATACCTTTGAGGATATGGGCGATTACATGCCCGGCTTTGATAAATACGTCAACGGCGAGACCCGCAACGGCGCTATCGCTCTGGAGTTCGATAACGAAGGCGTTCTGTGGTACGTGGTCTTCGGCCGCAACTGCAGCAGCGGTATTCGCGAGAAAGGATTGCCTTCCTCCCTGTTCCGTTGGGATATCACCCGCGGCGGCAAGCCGGAATGGATGGGTATCTGCGGTACCAAGGACCGCTCCGGCTGCTGGACCAGCGAATTGCGCATCAGCAAAGACGATATCATGTACATAACCGGCTCCAACCATGCGGCGGACGGTCCGGATATCACCGCGGTGGATCTGAAGAAGTACCGGAAGGATATGTACAAATTCGGCGATGAGCTGCTGGTGGATGAGTACTATGTGAACCCCAATTCCGAGCGCTATGAGAAGATGGCGGATATGTTCTTCGAGCAGGAGGAATTCGGCGAGAGGAATCCCTGGCATGTAGGATATCCTTTGGCCTGCAAGCCCAGCCGTCTGTGGCGTGCGCTGGCTCCGGATCATGTGGATGATTCCAGCATCAAGGCGCTGACCTGGGAGAATGATACCACCCTGGTCGGTGTGTGCGGCAATAAGAAAGAGTACGTGTTCCGCACGGTCAACGGCGAGATCACCGAACTTGTGGAAAAAGAGCAGAATGTGGCCCTCTTCGAGAAACTGATGGCGAAGGCGACCCTGCCTGAGATCCAGGGCTTGCCCTACTACCCCGGCAGACAGTATCTGGCTGTTCCTTCCGCCTGTGTGAATATGGGCGATAAGAAGGTTGTCGGTACCAAGGACGGTATGCTGGCTGTGTGCGACGGCGATAAGGTCTTCGGCCTTGGCCCGGCAGTATATAACGGACCGGTTCGGTGTCTCTGCGCTACGCCGGACGGCAAGAAGGTCTACGGCGTAGGCGGTCACGACGACGATATGGGTATGGTATTCTCCTATTGCGAGGAGGAAGGTCTCCGCTGGCTGGGACACGTGTCCTACGCCGCACCCTCCGATGACGGAGCCTACCATTGCTCCATCCTCTCCTCTTGCGCCATCAGCCCCGACGGCAAGCGTCTTGCCATCGGAAGTGACGAGAGACTGGGACAGATTTTGTATTATACAATTGCGTAATTTTATTATTGGAGGAAGACATAATGGCAAAGAACAATTACGAGTTCAATTTCCAGCCGGCTCCCTGGCTTCCGTCCCGGGACATTGAAATGCTGGACCGCGTGAGAAACATCAAGCGCGAGGATATGGAGTACACGAACGAAAACGGTTACAGCGTTCGCATCGTGATCGATCCCACCCTCCTTCTGGTGCAGGATATTTTCCACCGCATCTACCTCAGCGACGTGCTGGATCAGCACCTGACCATGATTTTCCCCAATCAGTGGCCCGGCGCATATTCCGCCGTGGCGGAGATGATCAACCGCTATAACGTAAGCTGCCGCAACGTGGACGCTTTCGCTATGGATGAATGGGCCGATGAGGACGGCAATGTAGCGCCCCTGACCTACGGCGCAGGGCTGGGCTATTCCTTCCGTACCCACTTCTACGGACGGATCCGGGAGGATCTTCGTCCTTCCGTGGATCATTGGCATGTGTTCACCAACGAAAACAAGGGCGACGGCGTGTACTCCTCCATCATCGAGGAAGTAGGCTGCGGCGGTGCCGATGTAATCTATTCCGCTACCGGTTGGCCGGGACACACCGCGTTCATCGATCCCGGTGCCAAGGAATTCCAGGCAGATTCTCTTGAGGAGTTCTGCAAGCTGGGCTCCCGCCTGACTACCCAGGTGCCTCTGACTGTGTGCGAAAACTCCCTGTTCAGCCCCATGGGTGCATCCGGTGACGTTTGGGCAGTTCCGCCCAGAGCAGCTACCATCGGTCCCCGCGACGTGGTCAATGCCCGCGAGCGCTTCGAAATTCACAATTTTGTGAATCCGGGCGGAGATTCCTGGCAGAGAATGATCTCCCGTATCGAGTTGTACGGACCGATCTCCATGGAATGCCCCGCATCCATCATGCGTCTGGGCAAGGGCGTTTGCTACGTAAGCGAAGCCATCGCCAGACCCTTCGGCAGCTGGACCAAGGACGTTAAGGATTGGGAGTTGTAATCCCTAAATAAAAACAGCACCTGCGGCAGCAGGTGCTGTTTTTGATGGCGGAGGGTGTGGGATTCGAACCCACGTGGGCGTGCGCCCAAACGGTTTTCAAGACCGCCTCGTTATGACCACTTCGATAACCCTCCGAATGGATTCACTCTGAATATCTTATCATACCGCGCTCGTTTTGTCAAGTTTACGTGCGTATTTTTGTGGGATTGGCGGCATACTAACAAAAAACAAGACAGGAGTACCCCATGGAAAATCCCACCAAAGAACTTTTACAAGGAATCTATACGGAAGCCAGGAGCGGGTGTGAAACCATCTGCGGCATCGCATCCAAAATCCGTGACAAGAATCTGGTGGCGGAAACAGCAGCACAGATGGAAATGTACGCAGAGTATACGTCCCGGGCACAGCAGATGCTGCAGGAGAAGAATTTGGGCAATGCGCACTTCTCCCTACGGGATCAGATCTCCGTGCGCGGCGGCGTTTTGCTGGAGAGCATGCATCTGTCCACCCAGCAGCAGTTGGCCGATCTTTTGCAGGCCGGTTCCCGTGACAGCGCCGCGCGGATGCGGCGTACAATTGCGAATCTGGCCGGTCGCGGATGCGATCCCGACGCGCTGGCTTTGGGCCAGCGGATGATGGCGGCCGAGGCGGCCGAGGCGGATACCTTGGGCCGTCTGCGGTGCGAATAGTCAAATTAAGAAAACCGGAAGGGAACCTTCCGGTTTTTCCATTCTATCCGTTCAATTTGAAAAATCGCCGCAAAAACGGAATCAATACTTTCGGGGATTTTACAATAACGATTTTCATATGCGTCCCTCCTACGTGTACTTACTACAGTATATGACGCATTCTCAAATCGGTTCCCGTTCGCTTTCGATCAGAAGAACCGCTCCGCCGCTTACTGTGATCTGCGCCGTGTCGTCCGTAATTTCATTGCTCACGGCATAGGGCTCGGTGCGGATCAGCGATGCGTTGTGCAAGGGATATTTACATCCGGAAACGGATACGGTGGCCGGCTCCAGCGCGATCAGGGAGAAGTAACGGAATCCATCTGCGCTCAGAAGTACGGTTTCATTCAGAAGAACTCTCACCCGGTTATCCCCGTCGCACAGGACAAGGTCGATTCCGCGCATCTTCCATTTTTCCAAAAGAAACAGGTTGGACAGGGAATGATCGATCCGCCCGCCTGTTCCACCCAGGATGGTGATCCGCCGCGCCCCGCGCTGTATGGCCATATCGCAGGCAAGCATGGTGTCGGTATCATCCTTTTCGGCGGGAACGCGGATAACTTCCGCATCGGTGCCGGACGGCAAATCGGAGGAATCAAAATCTCCAACGATGAGATGGGGAATCACCCCGCATTTCTCCGCCGTGAGCTGCCCGGAATCGGCCGCAATGATGATATCTGCCGACAGCATCTTCTGCGGAATCCGTGCGGTGTCGCAATGACCACCCACAAAGACGAGAGCGGTAGATTCAACCATGGCGGCTCCTTTCCTCCTTGCGGCGTTTCCAGTCCGGCTTCTTTTTCAGATCCTCGTACATGGCGAGAAAGCTCTTGTGCCGCCGGTCGGAAATATCACCGTCACGGATGGCTTGCAGAATGGCACAGCCTTCCTCTTTGGTGTGGGAACATTTTGTATATCGGCAATTGCCTATATAATCCCGGAATTCCCGAAAAGAGCCGGGGAGATCCGACGGATCAAAGAAGTTGAATTGAGTGAAATCCAAAAGGGAAAAACCCGGCGTGTCGGCGATCAGACAGATGTGCTCGCCCTCCTCAAAGGGGAACAACTCCACATGGCGGGTGGTCTGTCGTCCGCGCTCTGTTTTGCGGCTGACATCTCCTGTTTTCAAGGAAAGGCCGGGGAACAACTGCATCATCATGGTGGACTTTCCCGCGGCGGATGCGCCGGCAAAGGCTGCCGTGATCGGTCGCTCTCCGGCGGAAAGAGACAGAATAAACTCCCGCAGCTGCTGTACGGATGCAGGGTTGTCCACGGAAACGACAAACGTAGAAAACCCGGCAGTGGCGTACATTTGCCGGATATCCTCGGAGGCAGTAGGATCCAGATCCTGCTTGGAGATTACAATGACAGGCTCGATGTTGTTGACTTCCGCGATGGAAATAAGCTTGTCCGCCGTCAGCAGATCCGGTGTAGGATGGGCGGAGGGGATCATCAAAAACAGATGGGTCAGATTGGCAAGAGGGGGGCGCACCAGCGTATTGGTGCGGGGGAGGATCTCGTCAATTACATATTCGGCGTCCGCCAAATTTCCGCGCGATTTGGCGGGCGCATCGCTGTCCCGCCGAAGAATTACAGTATCTCCGGGGAGGGGCGAGATCTTCTCGTGACGAAAGACACCCCGCGCCCGACAGGACAGAATCGGTGCTCCCGGTACAAGCGGCAAAGGGCAGACTCCGTAAAGCCCGCCCACTCCGCGTATCAGTATTCCTTTTAGCGTGGATTCACCGTTCATATTGTCAATTCCTGTTCAGAAAATTGTCCAGCCAGTCGCGGATGTCCTGATTGTAGTCCGGGTCCTTCCAAGGATCCTCTGTGGTGTCGCCAAATCCATCCTCCGGCTCCCAGTTGGCGTAGGGATCGTCCGTGTCCGCGGGATCGGTGGTGTCCTCCGGTTCTGTGGTGTCTTCCGGTTCTGTGGTGTCCTCCGGATTGTCATCGCCCCACGGATCGTCGGGGATGGGATCATCCGGGAAGGGATCGGTCATATAATCCGGGCCGCCGCTGACCACAAAACTGATTTTTGTGTTGGCGTGGACCACCTTGAATTCGGCAATATCCTGGGAGAGAATCGTACCCGCCTCGGCGCTGGACTGCTCATAGGTCACATTTCCAACCCGCAAACCGGCGGCAATTACCTTGCGCAGCGTCTGCACTTCCGTCAATCCAACGAACTGCGGGACGACCACCGTGCCCACCGCCGTACCCTGGCTGGCGTAGATGATTACGGTATCGCCTTTTTTCATCACCGTGTTGGCCTCCGGTTCGGTACGGATTACAGAGCCTACCGTGAATGTCTCGCTGTAGATTTTCTCCACGCGGACGATCAGTCCCAGTTTCTTCAGCATCGCATCCGCTTCGCGGTAGTCGTAAATCACCACATCGGGCAAATGGAACGTTTCCGCTCCCTGGCTGATGGTGAGTGTGATCTCACAGCGCTGCTGGCCCGGCGTCACCTTGCGGTGATCACCGCCCTTGGGATCCTGGTCGATGATAGTTCCGGCGGGATGCTCGTCATCGTACTGATAGACCGTTTTGAGCGTATAGTATTCGGATTTGTCAAACCACTCCTGCAGCTGCGTGGAGAAGGTGGTGCCGCCCAGGTCCACCACTGTGATGGTTTCAGCCTTTGTCGTGTCACTGCTGAAGAAAATAGCATTCAGCGCATACACGGCGCTGACCGCCGCCACACTCAAAAAGGCGAAGGCCACACCGAGAATAATGGGAAGCATGGCATGGCTGGCGCGATGGGGCTTGCGCTGCTTTTTGACTTTCTTGACCTGGCGGAAGACGATGTGCGGATTCTCTTTCAGGCGCAGAAGATGCTTCAGCATATCTTTTGCGCTCTGATATCGGTCTGCGGGATCTTTCTCCATGGCGCGGGTAATGATTTGCTCCAGACCGATGGGCAAAGCCGCATTGACTTTGCGGGGGGGCAGGGCACTGTCGTTCACCTGCATCAGAGCCACGGATACGGGGCTGTCCGCATTGAAGGGCAGTTGGGCGCATCCCATTTCATACATCAGAACGCCCAGGGAGTACAGATCGCTGCGAGCGTCGATGGGACGGCCGCTGGCCTGCTCGGGGCTGATGTAGTATACGGTGCCGATGGCTTTGTCCGTCATGGTGACGGTTTCTGCATTGGGCAGTTTGGCAATGCCGAAGTCCATGACCTTGATCAGGCCGTTTTTGAGGAGCATGATGTTGTGGGGCTTGATATCCCGATGCACGATGCCCTTGGCATGGGCGTGTTCCAACGCCTGCAGAATCTGCTCGGAGTAGCTGATGATCTCCCGCACGGAAAGAATGCCCTTGCGGGTCATATAGTTCTTCAGCGTGATGCCTTCCACGTACTCCATGACGATATACTTTACGTTATCCCGCACGGAGACATCGTATATATTGACGATGTTGGGGTGGGAAAGCATGGCTACCGCCTTGGATTCGTTGATGAAACGGCGCACGCTTTGCTCGTCCGCGGCGATCTCATCCCGCAGCATCTTCACGGCGACGATCCGCTTCATCAGCAGATCGATGGCTTTGTATACCACTGCCATGCCGCCGATGCCGATGATTCTGTCAATTTTGTATCGGTTGTCGAAAACGACACCGACGTATTTTTCAAATTTATCCATCCGAGTAATCGTTTCCTTTTAGCAGTTTTCGAGCTTGATGACGACGGCGGTGATGTTGTCCGTGCCGCCGTAACTGTTGGCGCGGGACACCAGCGTGTCGGCTTTCAGGGAAACTTCCGCATCGGAAGTAATGATGGAGGCCAACTCATCGCTGCCGATGTGGTTGGTCAGTCCGTCGGAGCAGAGCAGAACGTAGACTGCGCCGCCGGCACAATCGATTTCGGTCACAAACACATCCGCATCCACGCTGGATTCCGTGCCTACCGCGCGGGTGATGATGTTGCGGTTTTGCGCGGTGCGGGCTTCCTCGGCGCTGATCCGCCCCGTATCCACCAGATACTGTACATAGGAGTGATCGTGTGTGATCTGCTCAATGGAAGCGCCGTGGAGGATATACATACGGCTGTCGCCGATGTTTACCGTGTAGACGGTCTTACCGATGATGAGAACCGCCACCAGCGTGGTTCCCATGCCGCGCAGGGATTCATCCTCCTCCGCCCGTGAGAACACAGCCCGATTGGAGGTGGCGGCGGCAGAACGCAGGGCCCGGTGGATCTGGGCGTCGGTGCATTCGATGGTGTGCTGTTCCGTGATATGGGATTCCACAAAAGAATCCATGGAGGCCACAAAACTGTCTGTTGCGGTGCAGCTTGCCTCACGGCCGCCGCGTGCACCGCCCATACCGTCGCAAACAACGGCGAGCAGAATGCCGGGCGCGTATTCCTTTATGGCGAAATGATCTTGGTTGACATTCCGTTTCATGCCAACATCGGTTTTACCGCAGTACTGCAAATGGATCACCTCCGTTTGGATCTGTAAATTACATTGTAGCATATTTGCATGGATAAGTAAAGAACGGTTTTGTAAACATCAGTTTTTTTCTGCCCGGCGCAGGCGAAGCTGTCCGCAGGATGCGTTGATGTCACTGCCCAGCTTGCGCCGGATGGTGGCATTGATGCCGTGCTTTGCCAGCCGGTCGCGGAAAATCTCCGCGTTTTTGCGATTTACCGATGAAAGTCCCGTTTCCGCCACTTCGTTCAGCGGGATCAGATTCACATGGCACGTGGCGTGCATGCCGGCCTTCAGCCGGGCGGCCAGCGCATCCGCATGGGCGGGGGAGTCGTTCTTGGTGCCGATCAGCGTGTATTCAAAGGACACGCGGCGGCCGGTGCGATCGAAATAATCCCGGCAGGCAGAAAGAAGTGTATCAATGTTATATTTCCGATTGACGGGCATCAGTTCGTTGCGGGTGGCGTCATCCGGGGTGTGCAGGGAAACGGACAGCGTTACAGGCAATCCCTCCCCCGCCAGTGTGCGGATCTTGTCCGCCAGACCGCAGGTGGAAAGGGATATGTGCCGCAGGCCAATGTTCAGCCCGTCCGGATGGCTGACCAGACGGAGAAAACGGATAGTGTTGTCGTAGTTATCCAGAGGCTCGCCGATGCCCATCATCACGATGCCGCTGATTCGCTCTCCCGTGTCCCGCTGGGCGGCGATCACCTGGCCCAGTATTTCCGATGCGTGCAGATCGCGGGAGCGTCCCTTCAGGGTGGAGGCGCAGAATCTGCATCCCATGCGGCATCCCGCCTGAGAGGATACACACAGCGTGTTGCCGTGCTCGTAGCGCATGAATACGCTCTCCACGCACTCACCGTCGATCATGGAAAAGAGATACTTCACCGTGCCGTCGATTTTGGATACGTATTTTTCCTCGATGCGGGGCAGGCGATATTCCGCGCACTCCGTCAGTTTTTCCCGAAAGGAGGCGGGCAGATTGGACATTTCCTCAAACTGCGCGCCCTTGTGCATCCAGGAAAAAAGCTGTTTTGCGCGAAAGGCCTTTTCCCCCACGGAGCAAACGAATTCGCTCAACTCCTCAGGGGTCATGGAGAGAATATCGGCTTTGTTTTCCATAGTTAACTCCGTATCATTTTGGCAATAAAGAATCCGTCACAACCGTCCTTATGGGGATAGAAGGTGCGCATGCCACCCTCCGACACGCCCGCAGGTCCCAGATCGAAATCCACGGCAGTAAAATCGGGATGTTCGGCAAGGAATCGCGCCACGATGTGCTCGTTTTCATCCGGGTTCAGCGTGCAGGTGGAATACACCAGCGTTCCGCCGGGGCGGACATACTGCGCCGCGCCGCAAAGAATATCGTACTGGATGGCGGGCAGTGCCCGTATGGAATCCAGGGATTTATACTTGATATCCGGCTTTTTGCCGATAACACCCAGCCCGGAGCAGGGCGCGTCGCACAGTACCCGATCGGCTTTACCGATCCGGGCGGGATCCGGATTTCGCGCATCCCGGGCCTGCACTTCCAGAATGGATACGCCCAGCGACTGGGCGGTGCGGCGGATCAGCGACAGTTTGTTCTCGTGCAGATCGCAGGCCAGAATTTGTCCCCGATTCTGCATATCCAAGGCGATGGATATGGTCTTGCCGCCGGGGGCGGCGCAGGTATCGATGACAGTTTCCCCGGGCTGCGGATCCAGCGCGCGCACGCACAAGCGGGAGGCGGGATCCTGCACAAAATACTTGCCGGCACGTATCCCGTCCGGGATGTGGGCGGCACTCTTTACCGTAACCATATCGGGGGCCAGAGGGCAGGCACACGCCTGTCCCTCGGGGAATTCGGCGATAACCTCTGCTGTGGTGGTGATCAGCGGATTGATCCGCAGGGTGACTGCGGGATTCCGCATGGTGGAAGTGAGCAGTTCGGCGGCTTTTTCCGCCCCGTACCGCTCTACCCAGAAGGCACACAACTCCTCGGGGGCAGAGTATTCCACCGACATCCGTGTTATAGGATCGCCCTCGGGCAGAGTATATCGGCATCCGCCCCGCAGATAGGCGCGCAGCAGGGCATTGACAAAGCCGCGGCTGCGGGCAGGGGCTGTGCTGACAGATTCGGATACAGCCGCGTGGGGCGGGATCCGATCCATAAAGGTCAATTGATATATCCCCAAACGAAGGGCGCACAAGGCTTCCCGATCGATCTCGGCCATGGGCCGGGAGGACAGAGCGGCGATGATATAATCCAGCGTGATGACCCGCTCAATGACGCCGTAGACCAGCGCGGTGTACAGCGCCCGATCCGCCTCGCTCATGGGAGAATCGGTGAGGGAAGTGGCCACCTCCAGATTGGCATATCGGCCGTTTTTCTCCCAGGCAATCAGGGATGCGGCGGCCGCCGCGCGGGGATTGGTGAGTTGTTTTTTCATGATGCAGGGGTGTGAAGGACGTCACCGACAGAAAGCTTGCGTCCGCGCAAAAAATCGGCGGCGGCCATCCGTCCTTTTCCTTCCGGCTGCAGTTGGGTCACATGCAGGATTCCGTCACCGCAGGCGATGTCCAGCGTGCCGTGATCGATGTCGATCACCGTGCTTGGTGCGGCCGTCACGGCACAGATTTCCCGCTGCGCGGCGATGATCTTCAGCCTCTTGCCGTCGGGCATCCATGTCACTGCCAGCGGCACGGGGGACAGACCCCGTACCTGGTTGTATATCTCCGTCACCGACTTGGTGAAATCGATGACGCAGTCTGCGTTTTCAATCTTCGCCGCATAGGTGGCATTCGCATCGTTCTGCACTTCGCGGGTGATCGTGCCGTCCCGCAGGCGGGCAATGGTCTGCGCCATGGCGTTGCCGCCGGCTACAGCCAGTTTGTCGTGGAGCGTGCCAAAATCGTCCTCATCGGTGATCGGCACCTCTACCGTCAGAATCATATCGCCGGTGTCCAGCCCCTGGGCCATGTACATGGCGGTTACGCCGCTGACAGTGTCCCCGGCCATGATGGCGTGCTGGATCGGCGCGGCACCCCGCCAGCGGGGCAGGATGGATCCGTGGGCGTTGATGCATCCGTACTTCGGATAATCCAGGATATACTTCGGCAGAATCTTGCCGTAGGCGGCCACAATGATCAGCTCGGGATCAATGCGGGATAACTCCTCGGCGAACGCCCCATCCTTCAGCGTAACAGGCTGATATACCGGGAGATTCTTCTCCAGCGCATACTGCTTCACCGGCGGCGGAGTGAGGACTTGTTTGCGTCCCCAAGGCTTGTCCGGCTGGGTGACCACAGCCACAATATCCTCTCCGTCTGTATGCAGTTTTTCCAGAATGGAACGGGCGAAATCCGGCGTTCCCATAAACAGAATTCTCATGGATGTATCCTCAATCCTCGAGTTGTTCGTCGATTTCCTCTTTGGTCAGCATGTGGATGGCCTTATCCTTGTACAGAACGCCGTCCAGATGATCCAATTCGTGGCACAAAGCGCGGGCCATTAAACCCTCGCCGGAGACTTCGTACATCTCGCCGTTGCGGTTCATGGCGCGGACGGTTACCTTCTCGGGACGCTCCGTGATGCCCCACTCACCGGGGATGGACAGGCATCCTTCCATCTCGTTCTGGGTGCCCTCCCGTGCGATGATTTCGGGATTGATCAGTTCGTACAGCTTGCCCTTTTCCACTTCTACCAGTGCAATGCGGCGGAGCACACCCACCTGGGGTGCGGCCAGACCGCATCCGTCGGCTTTGTGCAGCGTTTCTTTCATATCATCCAGAAGTTGCAGAGTGCGGGGGGTGATCTCCGTCACAGGACGGCAGATTTTGCGCAGAACCGGGTCGCCTTCTTTTACTATATTCAAAATGGCCATAATTATCCTATCCTTTCGGTTATTTACAATGTGTTGGGATTCAGATCCACGGATACCGTCAGCCGCTTGCCTGCGTTTTTGCCGAATTCGGTCAGAATGGCGGCAATGAACGCCCGACTTCGCCGATTCAGACGGCATTTGATTACCATGCGGTTGCGGCATACGCCTTGGATTTTATATACCGGCGCCTCAAAGGGGCCGAAGATCATCAACTTCAGATCCGCGTAGGGGCCGGATACCGCGTCCCGCACCCATTCTCTCAGGCGAACCGTGGCCCCGGCAAGAAGTGCCTCATCCCGGCTGGCCAGAGTGATCACTGCGATGTCGCAGAAGGGCGGGAACACCAGCGCGCGGCGCATGCGGATTTCCCGGCGGTAGAACTCCCCGTAATCCTGGTTGGAGGCCAGAGTGATGATGTCGCTTGTGGGGTTGAAGGTTTGCACTATGGCCACACCGGGGGCATCCGCCCGTCCGGCACGACCGATTACCTGGGTCAGCATGGCGAAGGTGCGCTCCGAGGCGCGGTAGTCATCCAGATACAACGAACTGTCCGCGTTGATGACGCCGACCAGCGTCACATCGGGGAAATCGTGGCCTTTCGTCACCATCTGCGTGCCGAGCAGTATGTCTGCCTCCCCCCCTCGGAATTGGGTCAATAGTTCCTCGTGGGAGAATTTCGATTGGGTGGTGTCCATATCCATACGGATCACCCGGGGGGATGGCGTCAATTGGCGCAACTCCTCCTCCAGCATCTGGGTGCCAAATCCGCGGAAATGGAAATGCTCGCTCTGGCAGGAGGGGCATTTTTCGGGGACCCGCGTGCGGTAGCCGCAATAGTGACAAGTCAGAATACCGCTCTCCGAGCGGGTTTTCCGGTATTCTTCTTCCGTAGTTCCGCTGCCCAGCGTGCGGAACACGTGATACGTAAGGGAAACGGAACAGTTGGGGCATTTCAGCGCCTCGCCGCATTTTCGGCAGGAGATAAAGCTGTTGTATCCCCGGCGATTCAGAAAGACGATGGCCTGTTTTTTGGCTTCCACGGTCTCTGTCAGCCGCTCCTTCAGCATATGCCCCAGAGGGGACAGCGTACCGCCGCCGGCTTCGCCCCGCATATCGGTGACGATCACATGGGGAAGGGTGGCGCGGCCGTACCGCTGCTTCATCTCGATCAGCGTGTATTTGCCGCTTTTCGCTTTGTAATAACTGTTCACCGACGGGGTGGCCGATGCCAGCAGCATTAAGGCACCGTGATGGGCACAGCGGAAGCGGGCCACGTCGTGGGCAAGATATTTCGGATTGGCATCGGATTTGTAGGTGTGCTCCTGTTCCTCGTCGATGACGATCATTCCCACGTTAGCCAGCGGTGCAAATACCGCGGATCGTGTGCCGATGACCACATCGGCGAGACCGTCCCGGATACGCCGCCAGGCGTCGTATCGCTCACCGGCGGAAAGGGAAGAGTGGATCACCGCTACCCGCTCACCGTAGCGGGCGAGGAAGATACCCACCATTTGAGGCGTTAGGGAGATCTCCGGTACCAGAATGATTACGCCGCGGCGATCCGCCAACACCCGATCGATGGTGGCGAGGATTACCCGTGTCTTGCCGCTGCCGGTGACGCCGTGCAGAAGGGCGGCTTTCGCCTCTCCGCTTTCGTACAGGCCACACAGCGTGTTGTACGCCATGGTTTGTTCTTCGCTCAGGGGGCTGTTGCCCACATCGACGGGCAGGATTTTCTCCGCAAATGGATCGCGGAAGTTGTCCTCCGTTCGCTTGGTGATCTGTCCCTTTTTCCATAAAGACGAGATTTGCACCCGGGATGTTCCCGTCAGCGTCATAAGATCTTCTTCTTCCATCTCGCCGCATCCGGACAGGGCGCGGAGAATGCTCACCTGCGCCTGGGACCGCATTTTGCGGACCGCATTTTCCAGCGCGTCGGGATCGGTCAATTCCGCGGCCAGGGAAAAAAACTGCCGCTTCTTTTCCGTGCGGTTTTCCCGCACCTCCGTCTCGACGGAGATCAGCCCATGCTTGTGCAGGGATGCGGCCAATTCACCGCTTTCCACCCCGAATTCAGTCCGCAGGCGGGCAAGGGATACCCGTTCCCTTGCGGCGATGAAGGAATAGAGAAACGCCGCCTTGTCCCCGAGCCTGGACAACTTTTCGGTTACATCCTCCGTGGGGATTGCGCTGTAATATTCCGTGGTTTTGGAGATGGCGGCGGCGGGCACCGCGGCCCGTACCGCATCACCGATGGTGCACAGGGTGTGCTCTTTCAAAAAATCGCACAGCGCCAGCATTTCCGGGTTCAGCGCCGCACCGTTGGACAAGGCGGAGAGAATCGGCTTCACGTTCTCAAAATCGCAGTGATCCCGCAGGGCGGTGACCACGGCGGGGACTTTGCGGTTGGCGTTGCCGTAAGGTACACAGACCAGCATACCGACGGCGATCCCGTCGTGCATCTCCGGCGGTACGAAATAATCGTAGGCACGGTCTGCGTGGTAGGGAATGTCCAGAATGTGGACAGACGCAAACAATTCGCTCACAACAAAAACCTCCGCAACAATCAAAGTGGTGAAAAAATATGCCTGCCGCCACAGCGACGGCAGGCATCGGGATCATTCTTCGGCAGTGGCCGCCTCGTTATCCGACTCGGGCAGTTCCGCATCGATTTCTTCCGCAGCTTCCGCGGTCAGGGGGATGATGTCAAATTCCCCTTCGTGCAGACGGTTAATGGCGCTCTTGACCGCCTTCTCATCCCGATATTCCCGCTTGATCATAGAGATCAGGCTCTTGTCGGTTTCCTTGTTGGCGATCAGCTTCTCCGCATATTCGCGCTGCTTTACATATTCATCGGTCAGAATGCGCGCCGTTTTGGAGGCGGCGATGACCAGAGTATAGCGGTTATATTTTCCGTTTTTGGACAAATCACTGATGGACGGATAAATCATAATACTTGCACTTTCTCCCGATTCGGGTGTGAGATTTATAAAGATTGTATGTGTGCGGTGGTCAGTTTTCCGCAAAGAAATGAGACGTGATGTGCTTCATGCGGGCGGAACGCAGATGCTCGGCGGCCAGAATGCCGGCGATATCTTTGGCGCACTCCGCGGCACCGTCGTTTTGATTCACAACGATGTAGTCGTATTTTTCGCTGATGGCGATTTCTTCCCGTGCTCGGCGAAGCCGTGCCAGGATGATGTCATCGGTTTCCGTTCCGCGTCCCCGCAGGCGGGATTCCAGCACCTGGCCGTCGGGGGGGAGCAGCATGATCGTGATGGTATCGGGGAAGATTCGCTTGACTTGCATAGCGCCGTCCGCTTCGATCTCCAGAATCAGATCGTGACCGCCCGATAGAACCCGTTCCACCTCGGAACGCAGAGTTCCGTAATAATTCCCGCAGTACACGGTATGTTCCAGTATTTCGCCGTGGGACAAGGCTTCCTCAAAATCATCCCGCGACATGTAGTAGTAGTGGACACCGTCCTCCTCGCCGGGGCGGGGGGAGCGGGTGGTGGCGGAAACGGACAGCCCCAGATTGGGGAGCATGGCGCGCAGTTCTTTGACCACGGTGCCTTTTCCGCTTCCGGCGGGGCCGGAGATCACAATCAACATGCCTTTATTTTCTGTGCTCATAACTGTCCCTCGATATCCTCCGATGACTCGGAATTTTGTGCCGTGGTATCGATCCGTGCGGCAATGGTTTCCGGCGGAAGGGCAGACAGGATCACATGATCGCTGTCGGTAATGATGACCGATTTGGTTTTCTTGCCGCAGGTGCAGTCAATGGAGCGTCCGTCTTCCCGGCTGTCCTGAATCAGTCGTTTGATCGGGGCGGAATCGGGGGCGGCCACGGTGATGATGCGTTCAGCGGAAACCAGATTGGAAAATCCTATATTGATAAATCTCATATCTTTACTCGATATTCTGAATTTGTTCGCGGATTTTTTCCAACTCGCACTTCATGTCCACCACAAGGCGGGCGATGGCGGCGTTGTTAGCCTTGGATCCGATGGTGTTGGTTTCCCGGTTCATTTCCTGCAGCAGGAAATCCAGGCGGCGGCCTGCCGGTTCCGGACTGTTCAGTATATCCTCCAGTCCGCTGAAGTGGGAGTTCAGACGAACCAGCTCCTCGTCGATAGCGGCGCGGTCCGCGAAGATGGCCACCTCAGTCAGAATCCGCTGCTCGTCAATCTGTATGGAGTGATCGTCCAGCAGTTTATGAATCCGCGCATCCAACTTGTCCCGGTGACCGGCGATGTCGGTCTCGGACAGTACCTTCACCTGCGCGGCGCACTGCTTGATCTTTTCCGCTTTGTCCAGAATATCCCGGCGGAGATTCTCGCCCTCCCGCTCTCTTGCGGCAAGGAATACATCCACCGCCGCGCCGAGCACGGCACGGACATCCTCCCAATCCTTTTCCAGATCGTCCTCCGCCTTTTTGGTGATGAACAGATCCCGGTTGGCGGCGACGCGCATAACGGAGATGTCATCCTTCAGGGAGAACTCGTCCCGGAGTTCCTCCAGGGCACGGATATAGGACGCGGCCAGCGCGCGATCCAGCGTGATCACGGTGCCTTCTTCCTGCAGTACATCCACACCGATGTACACTTCGATTTTTCCGCGGACGATGCCGCGCTCCGTCAGATACGCTTTGACTTTTTCCTCCAGAAAGGAATACATCCGGGGCAGACGGACGGTGCAGTCCAGAAAGCGGTTGTTGACGCTTTTCAGTTCTACGGTAATATCTTTGGTGCCGCATGCCGACAGGGCACGGGCGCGACCGAAAGCGGTCATACTTCTCAGCATGGAACAGTCTCCTTTTTGAATATGCGCCGAGGCATACTCATAGATACTATTATTATACTCTTTTTCAGCGGTATTTGTCAACTTTTTCTTAACAAATTCGCACAATTGCCGAAAGAAAAATACAGGGCCTGCAGCATTTCCATGCAGCAGGCCCGGAGATGGTATCAGTCGCGCAGACTTTTGAATTTGAGACGTCGGCGCAGTTTCACCAGATAGAGGGTGATGAAAACCGTCAGAGTCACATCGTAAACGAGAAACAGAACATTGTTAAAGATAAGCGCTCCCGCGGCAAAGCTGTATGCTTCCTCCACCAAGCCGAATACCTTCTGCGCGATCAGCAGAAAGGCCAGCTGGACTGTGTTGAACATGGACAATTTCAGAATCCATGAAAGCACGGGATGCAGTTTCTCAAAGGCCGCCTTGGCAATGGGATACATGCCGCCCATCAGATAGAAAACGGCGGCGATCTTGTTGGGCAGAAGAAGCAGGCTCAAGACAGCCGTCACCGCCCAGATCAGCCATGCCCAGCGATTGCCGATCTCGATGACCGCAAAGACGATGCAGAAGGACGCCAGCATAATCATGGTCAGATCCAGCACCTCGACGAGGGAGCCGATCGACATACTGATGACGCCGAGGGCGCACAAAATTCCGCAGGTGGCAATGCGCTTTGTCTGCTTGGAGGAGGTGTTCTTTTTCATACACTCACCTCAGCAGCAGCGGATCAGATCGCCGCCGCAGCATTCGCACAGGCAGTCCGCACAGATAAGGGAAGTACAGCAGTCTGTGCCGGAGCAGGCGCTGCCGTAGGACGTGGTACGGTAGGGGCTGTCGTAAGAGGAGGCGGTGGCGCGCATGCGCTGCTTCACCTGGCGGTATTCCATATTGGTGGGATCCAGATAGCAGGCGGTTTCGATGTACTTCTGTGCGTCAAAATAGTAGCCCCGCTGCATCATCACGCAGCCCTTGAGGAAGTTCCACTCCGCCCCCCGTTGGGAGGCGGGAATGGCATCCAGCAGGATCTCCGCGTCGGAGAATCGCCCCTCGTTGATCCGGTAGCGGATCTCGGCGTAATTGCCCGAGGAGTAGCTCTGGGAGGACGAAGTACCGGTATAGGATCCGCCGGTGCCGCCCGCGGCGCGCATCTTCCCGATCATATCGTAGGCTTCGTTGATTTCTTTCATTTTCTCCTCGGCCACATCGGCCAGATCACTGCCCGCGTAGTTGTCGGGGTGATATTTCCGTGCCAGTGTGCGGTATGCCTTTTTGATTTCTTCATCGGTGGCATCCCGGGACACGCCGAGAGTCATATAGGGATCTTTCATAGTCATGCAGCCCGTAGGCATCCTTTCCGTTACACCGACTCGTCGATGGCCAGCACCCGGCGAAGTTCGGCCGGCATACCCAGGTATACCGTGTTTTTTACGATTCCTTCCACTTCGCTTTGACTGTGGGAGAAATCGATCAGCTCAATGGCGGCACTCAGCCGTCCCAGATCGTTCAGCGCGGCGATGTATATATCCTGCGCTGTGTTTTCGTTTATGCGAATCGCCGTTTTCTTTGTTCCGTTTCGCTCCGTGATTTCCCGCTCGCAAAGAATCTCTTTTCCGTAGCGGCGCAGAATCGGGTTGTACCGATCCCGCCCGGCATCCTCCGGGGCATCATCGGCCGCATCGATCACATAGATGAAGCGTCCGACAGCCCGACCCACCTCGCAGGCGATCCGTGCATCCTTTCCGTCCAGCTCACCGGCGAAAATATCGCCCAGCAGTCTGCCGAAGCATTCGGCTGTTTCGTCAATGGAGTCGGATTTGTCCTCCTCCAGTTTTCGTAAAGCGGCCAGGGAAGCGGCAATGCTTTCCTCCAGGGTGGGATTTTCCCCAGCTTTTTTGCGCATATCCCGCGCGGCAGGGCGAAGGGATTTCGCGGCAAGCCGCCGCATCCCTGTTTCATCCGCCAGATCGTCCTCCAGTTTGGCGCACGTCAGATAGGCGGCGGCCCGGGCGCAGTAGGCAAAGGTGTCATTGTCCTCCGCCATCATACGCCGTTTCACCGGATGCATCAGGCATCGGTGGGGCTGGGGGTCAAATCGTTCTCCCGTGATCGCTGCCCGAAAGGCGCTGAGAAAGACAAAATCGTAGCTGAGCGTCATGCGGGAAGCACAGCCGGTGTGGTGCCCCATGGCGCGGCACAGCCCGCAGTATATGGCGCGGTACATTTCGTTTTCCCGCACCCTCATATCGCCGACCAGCGGCCGGATGTAGCCAAACACAGACGTCTCTCACCACACATTCGAAACAGATATATATAATATCGTATTAGAAATAGAGCAAAATTACAATAAACATTCTGTAAATTAAAAAACAACAAAAATCGTATGTTTTTAAAAAATCGGGCATGCACGGGGAAAATGTGAAAAAATCGAAAAAAGTGCTTGACAAACGATGGCATATATGATATTATATTTGGGCGACATTGAGAACGCCGATGCGGGTGTAGTTCAGTGGTAGAACTCCAGCCTTCCAAGCTGGCCATGTGGGTTCGATTCCCATCACCCGCTCCAATCCTTACCCGAGAGGGATCAGGAGCTTCCTTTTGTACCTTTAGCTCAGCTGGATAGAGCAACTGCCTTCTAAGCAGTAGGTCGAGGGTTCGAGTCCCCCAAGGTACGCCATACGGTGGGTGTAGCTCAGTTGGTTAGAGCGTCAGGTTGTGGCCCTGAAGGTCGTGGGTTCGACTCCCATCACTCACCCCATACAAAAAAGGACAGGTTAGCCTGTCCTTTTTGTTTTGCTTATTTGAATCATTCTCCCGGCACGCCATAGATGGCATCCAGGCCGTAATAGCGGGCCATGTTCCGGTTGGGCCAGGTGTCCGGATCAGTCGTATCGATGTATTTCAGATTCTTCACTGCGCTGTATTTGGTTTCGGCGGTAACCACGGGCAGATAGGCCACGGGGAGATCGGCATCCCGACAGGACGTGAGATATTCCTCGTTGGCGGTGACTGTCTGGTAGGTGTCGTATATGTCGTTTGCTCCGATGATCACAAAATACGATGTGAGCAGAAGAGCCACACTCAGCGTGCAGGCGGACAGTTTTTTGTATCCGTCCGCGTGCAGGGCGCGGAGCAGTATAAGACAGGCCGCTACCAGCAGAACCG
Source organism: Clostridia bacterium (assembly GCA_017468385.1). GTDB lineage: Bacteria > Bacillota > Clostridia > Oscillospirales > CAG-272 > SIG701. The sequence continues at coordinate 12,312 of JAFUIQ010000020.1, read as the reverse complement.
CCGTGAACGCGGCGGACCGATCGTAATAATAGGATGCGAATATCATCACGTAGTTGGAGGCCAGGGCGCCCAGCACCAGCACCGCGGATTTGATCACAGCTTGTCCGGCCTTGCCGGAAAGAACAGCCAGCGTCACAAGCACCGTGTATAAAAGGAGAAGCGGAGCCAGCGTGGCCAGCATCTTCGTGGCGATCACAAAATGATCCCGCAGCATGCCCAGCGACAGGGAAGCGATTTTGTTTTTGCCCTCGGCGGGGGCCAGGGCCATGGTGAGAAATCCGCCCACGGCCGCGGCGAGAGAGGCTATCTGATCCCATCTCACCCGGCGCCGGCGAAGAATAGCCAAAGCGATCAGCAGCATAGCCATGAAAATGGCGGATGCGGATACGTTTTCGTTCCAGCCGCCGGCCAATAATCCCAGGAGAATCCAGACGATGCGTCGGGCCATGGAGGCATCGGCCGGGCGATCTACGGAGTCAAAATAGGGGCAGAGCCACAACAGACACAGGGTGTATCCCCACAGGTAATTGCAGGCACCGTCCAGCCAGAGATTGACCTCACCGAAGGCCGGCTCAAACAGCCAAAGCAGGCAGAATCCCAGAAGAAGGGGCCGGGGGCGCACCTTTCCGCCGATGCGTGTGATCAGGCAAAGGCCGATAACGAAAACGGCGGCGTTGATGATCTTAAAGAAGATCGGCGGCAGAAGCAGAAACAGCTGTGCCGTAAAATGTGCCGTGTGCCGTCCGTTCATTTTTTGGGCGTGGGCCGCGATGGAGGGGAAAATATCCCATACCGATTCGATGGGAGATCCGTCCACAAAGGAGAAGCAGTAGGTGTAATCATCCACAAGCAGGGGGGTGAGCAGGTTGCAGACCAGAATAAACACAAAGACAGAAAGGCAGACCAGGGACAAAGGAAGATGCCTCTTCCACATGGACGCCTGTTTCGGGGACAGACTTTCCGGCAGTTCTTGCACCGCCTGGCCGGCTTGCATTTGCATGATGGAATCCCTCCGTCGAAAGACTATGTTTGTCCTATTATAGCATATCCTGTCGCAATCCGTCAACTGCAAACGAATCCCCGCCGTTCCCGAAGGGACGGCGGGGATTTGGAGATTAGCCCAGTTTTTGATTGAGCCGGCGGCTGGTGGCCCGCACCGTCAGATAGACGATGCCCCAGATTACAAAATATCCCGCCGCAAAGATCGCGGTGAAGATCAGCACCACTTCTGCCTGAAAGGGAATCCATGTGTTGACCAGATAGGTGAGTACATACATGGCGTACAGCGAGAGAAAATGGCAGAGCAGGGATTTGGGCAGCGGCCACTCGTCGATCTGGTTGAATACGCTGGTGCCTGCCTGCACAAAGGCAAGCAGATACGTGGAAACGATGGCCAGGAGCACCTGGGATCCGCTCAGCGAAAAATCGGCAACCGTGCGCTCCAGAATGGCGTAGACGATGCCTGCCACCACGGGGCCGAAGCCGCCGAACAGCATCCCTCTGTGGAAAAACGATTTCACATAACGATTCATACTATAAACCAAACCTTTCTTTGATGTATTTTACATTTCGCCGCGATACGTAATCGCAGTATCCGTTGTGGAACGTGACGGTCAGCGTCCCCGTGAAGGATGTGCCGAATTTTTCGATCCGGCTCACGTTGGCCAGACAGGACTGATTGATTTTTACAAATCCGTCCGAGAGCATTTCCTCCAGCTGATACAGCCGGGCCTTGACCCGGTATGTGCCCTGCATGGTTCGTGCGTAGATTTTGTTGTCCTCCACCACAAAGCAGCAGACGTCCCGGGCCGTCAGCGGGCGCGCTTCCTCATCGCGGTAGCCGATCACCTCACGGGTTTCTGCGTCACAAAGCCGGCGGATTTCCTCCGTCAAGGGAGACGGCGCATGGGCGTATACGATCACTTCCTCCGCCCGTTCTTTGTCAATGTGTACGGTGCATTTCATAGAATCCCTCCTTGCATATTCATTATAGCGAAGGAATCGGGGCATTTCAATCCCCCGCAAGCCTTCGGCCGATTTCGATGCGTGTTCGGTAAAAAAGACTGCCTACCTTACGGTAAGCAGTCTTTTTCGTTAAAAGGAATTTCTCTTTTTCTTCTGTCGTTTAAAGGCATTGATGCCGATGGTCAAGGCGATGCAGATTCCCATGAATACGGGTGTCATCCAGGGACTGGCGGCACCTGTGCTGAGAATGTCTGTCCACAACCCGTCCAGCAGGGAAGTGGTGGAGGAGGGCAGGGCGATGAACGCCTCGGCGGCCTCCATAATCTCATCGCTGGGATAGGTGACGGATGTCTGCATTTCCTCATCCAGATAGGTGAATGCCTCGGCATGGGGGGTAGCATATCCCACGTATTCCGCATTTTTCAGGGCAACCAGCGTTTCGCACATGAAGTTGATAAACAACTCGGCCGCCTCCTTGTTCTTGGAATCGGCGGGGATGCACATGGCATCCACAAACAGATTGGTGCCCTCTGTGGGAACCGCAAAGGCCAGATCCGGATTGTCCTGCATCATGACGATGGCGTCACCGGCGTAGTAGGGGGCCAGAGCCGCCTCGCCGCCGATCATCTTGTCGAAGATCTCGTCCATGACGTAGGCCTGTACCAGAGGCTTCTGGTCCACCAGCGTCTGGGCCGCGTGGCGGATCTCTTCCTCATTGGTGGTATTGAAGGAATATCCCAGCCGCTTCAGCGCAATGCCGACGGTGTCGCGGGAGTTCTGGAACATGAGAATATTGTTGGCATACTTCTCATTCCACAGAATATCCCAGGAGTGTACATCGTCCTCTGCATCCACCAGCGTGGTGTTGTAGATGATGCCCACGATGCCCCAGAAATAGGGCACGGAATACTCGCCCGTGGGATCGTAGTCGGCATTTTTCAGCGTATCCATGATCATCCCGGAATTGGGGATGTTGTCAAAGTTCAGCTTGGTCAGCATGCCCTCGTTTATCATACGGGATACCATGTAGTCCGAGGGAATGATGATGTCGTACTGACTGCCGCCGCCCATCTTCAGTTTGGCGTACAATTCCTCATTGGTGGAGAAGGTGGAATACACCACATCGATGCCGGTCAGTTTTTCGAAAGCGGCGATGGTGTCAAAGGCGCCGTCCTCGCCGTCATCCACGGAGATATACTCGCCCCAGTTGTACACGTTCAGGGTGATATCCTCGCCGCGGAATTTGTTCCAATCCACACTGTCGGAGTAGTCGATGTCGTATCCGCTTTCTGCGGCGAAGACCGCGGGAGCCGCGGAGCAAATGAGCAGAGTAAGAAGCAAAAATGCTATAAACCGTTTCATCGTCTTGCCTCCTTCTCATGCTTTTTGATGTCTACGATATTCATGATCAGAAGGATGGCCAGCACCACCACAAAGATGATCGCGGAGAGGGCGTTGACCTCGGGGCTGACTTTGCGGCGCGTCATGGAGAAGATGGTGATGGACAAGGTCTGGGAGCTGGCACCGTAGGTGAAATAACTGATGACAAAATCATCGATGGAGTAGGTGAGGGACATGAGGAATCCGGACAGAATGCCGGGCATAATCTCGGGCACGATAACCTTCCGGAACACCTGCAGCTGATTGCAGCCCAGGTCCATGGCCGCCTCGCACAGATTCCGGTTCATCTGCCGCAGCTTCGGCATGACATTCAGAATCACATAGGGCACACAGAAGGTGATGTGGGAGAGAATCAGGGTGGTGAAGCCGAACTCCATCTTCAGGAAAACGAAGAGAAGCATCAGGGACACACCGGTGACGATCTCCGGATTCACGTTGGGGATCAGGGTGATGTTCATGATGAACTTGCGGGCCACGCTGTTCATGTTATAGATGCCGATGGCGGCGGCGGTGCCGAGAATGGTGGCCACCACGGAGGCAATCAGCGCCACAACCAGCGTGTTCAGCAGGCTGGTCATGATGGTTTCGTTGTGGAACAGCTTGGAATACCAATCCAGCGTGAAGCCTGTCCATACGGTACGGCTCTTGGAGGCATTGAAGGAGTTGACAATCAGAACCCCGATGGGAATGTACAGAAACAGGAAGATGATCGACGTATAGATCTTGGAAAAGGTCATCTTTTTCATCACATCAGCACCCCTTCCGTATCCTCGTCATCGAGGGAATTGGTGATGCTCATGCAGAGCAGGATGAATACCATCAGTACAATGGACATGGCTGCGCCCAGATTGGGGTTGTAGGCGTTGCCCAGGAACTGCAGATCGATCAAATCACCGATCAGCATATTGGTGCCGCCGCCCAGCATACGGGAGATAATAAAGGTGCTGACCGCGGGGACGAATACCATGGTGATGCCGGAGGCGATGCCCGGCATGGACAGGGGAAGAACCACCTTGGTGACTACACGGATGGCACCCGCGCCCAGATCCTGTGCCGCCTCAATGGTGCGGTCATCGATCTTGGTCATGACGGAGTACAGCGGCATGATCATGAAGGGGAGATAGTTGTACACCATACCCAGTACTACCGCACCGGGGGTGTTGATCATCTGGAGAGGGCCGATGCCGAACAGACCGAGGAACTGGTTGATCAGTCCGTTTTTCTCCAGCAGGGTCATCCATGCGTAGGTGCGCAGAAGGAAGTTCATCCACATGGGGAGCATGACCAGCATCAGCATCATTTTTTGTCGGCTGAAATCCAGCCGGGAGATGTAATAGGCCACGGGATACGCCAGGATCAGACAGATCACGGTGGCGATGAGAGCGAGCCAGATGGAGTTGAGCAGGGTAGACATATAGTTGCTCACTTCCAGGATGTTCGCCCAGGTGAATATGGTTTTCTCAAAAAGGATTCCCTCGGGAAGATTTCCGTCCTCATCGGCGAATTCTTCTTCGATGGCCAGAATATCCTCATCGGATAGAATCGTACCGTCCGCGTCCACGGTGACCGTGGTGGTGAACGCGAAAACCGCGATCAGCGCCAGCGGAACGATGATAAAGATCGCCATCCACGCCAGATAGGGGGTGGCGGCCCACTTGACTTGTTTGTTCAATGATTGCTCCGTTTCCCCGCCGGAATTCAGAAGTAATTTGTTCGGCAGCGGCAAAACGCCGGCGAACGCAGGCACAAATACGGCGGATACTGTACTCTGCCTCAGCGGATTCTTACGGATTGTCCGCAGATTCCTCCGGCTTGCGGACCGTCTCCAGGGGAGCCGGCGCGTCATCCGGGTAACGGTGCATAATGTGGATATCCTGAGGGGTGAAGGTCATGCCGACCACGCTGCCCACCTCCGGTGCCTTGGTGGAGTGGATGATCCAGTCCACGGAGCAGGCTTCCACGATGATTTCGTAATGGACGCCCTTGAAGGTCACACAGCGGACTACGCCGTTGATGGTTTCCTCCTGTGCCTCCACAATGGAGATATCCTCGGGGCGGATGACCACGTTTACCGGCTCCATGGGAGCAAAGCCGCTGTCCACGCAGGCAAAATTGTTGCCGGCAAACTCCGCCAGGAAATCCCGGTGCATGATGCCGGGAAGGATGTTGGATTCGCCGATAAAGGTGGCGACAAAGGTGTTGAGGGGCTCGTTATATATATCCTGAGGCGTGCCGATCTGCTGAATGATACCGCCGTTCATAACGACAACCGTATCACTCATGGTGAGGGCTTCCTCTTGATCGTGTGTTACGTATACGAAGGTAATTCCCGTGCGCTGCTGCAGAGCTTTCAATTCCGTCTGCATTTCCTTGCGCAGCTTCAGATCCAGTGCGCCCAGCGGTTCGTCCAGAAGAAGGACGCGGGGGTTGCTGATCAGGGCACGGGCGATGGCCACGCGCTGCTGCTGACCGCCGGAGAGATAGTTTACACTTCGCTTTTCAAAGCCGCTGAGGTTCACGAGTTCCAGCATTTCCGCTACGCGCATGCTGATTTCCCGTTCGGGTGTTTTTTTCAGGCGCAAAGCAAAAGCAACATTCTCATACACATTCAAATGCGGGAACAATGCGTATTTCTGAAACACCGTGTTTACCTGACGCTTGTGCGGGGGAACATCGTTGATCCGCACACCATCGAAGAACACATCACCGGAATCGGGGGTTGCAAAACCGCCGATGATACGGAGGGTTGTGGTTTTACCGCAACCGGAAGGACCGAGCAGTGTCATGAATTCGTTATCATGCACATCCAGATTGATGCTTCTCAGCACCGGCTCGCCGTTGAACTCCTTGACGATGTTCTTCAGCTCAACCAGCTTCTTTTTTTCCATTGCTTTCCTCGTTCTTTCGTAAAACTTGATTCTTTTTTGAAGAATCGGATTCATTGTATCACACTGTGCATAATTTTGCAATATATTCTTTACGGATAGGGAGGATTTTTTCGCGAATTGCAGGGGAAAATGACGGATATACTCATTATTCTCCCGCAATCTTTGTCAAAAGGTATACAGAAATCAGCAAAAGTGAGAGATTTCCTCCGCACCGCATTTGGACGGATACGGCGCAGATCCATAAAAGAAATGTGAATATCCGGGATATTTTTTCACAAAAAATCTCCCCGCGTCCCACGCCCAGACGGGGCAGAAGAAACGATGCCAGAAGAACGCCCCCGTCCAGGTGTCGGATGGGGAGCAGATTGAAGACAGCAAGCGCCAGGGAAGAGATGCCGAACAACGCCCGCAACCGCCCGCACTCCCCGGGAAAGCAGACCAACACGCCCGCCAGATTCACAAGAGGGCCGCTGAGCGCGATCCATGCCTCCCGGGGATAGGACAAAGCAGACGGATCGTATCCGATCACGGCACCCGCGGCGGTGGGGCGAAAGAAACGGATCGGCACACCCAGGAAAAGGCATGCCAATCCGTGACCACATTCGTGCAGAAGGGCGGCAAGCAGAACGGGAAATGTATCCCGCAGACCGTTCAGTAAGAGAAATAATCCGCCAAACAGCCAGGGGACACTCATGGCCGGCCCTCGCCGATCAGAGTGAGGAATGCGTCCCGCAAATACGCACCGAAACTCCATTTGTTGTCGGTGAATTCTCTGTAGCCGGCCTCGCTTTTGTCCTCAAAGGCCCCGGCCTGCACGGCATCCCGGGGAAAGTATTCGCCGATCCCCAAAGCATCCGCCAAAGCGGCGTGTTCCTCACAAAAAGTCTGCACCGCATCCTGCGCCATCTCCTCGGGATACACGGGCAAAATACGTGTGCTGCCTACCGCCCGGCAAAAGAACACGGCACACAGCAGGATGCCCGTGATCAGAACGGCAGTGGCCTCCCTCCGCCTCGGCGGCTGATTCTCCCCGGACGACGGTTTGCTTCTTCCCCAACGCATATGATTCCCTCCGCAGCAGTATTTCCTTATCATTATATGGAAGTGAGAAAATCCTATGCCACAGAAAAAGAGTTGGTGCGTCGTGCACCAACTCTTTGGGGATTTATTCGATTGCATATTCGCCGTCGGCCAGGACGTTCAGGGAGGAGGAGTAGAACCGGGTCAGCGCGGTGATCAGGTGTTCCGTGTCCTTGGCACCCGCCGTTTCGTAGGAGGAGTGCATGGCCAGCTGTGCCAGGCCGATATCCACCGTGTTCAGAGAAACCTGAGTGTTGGCGATGTTGCCGAGGGTAGATCCACCAGCCATATCCGATCGGTTGGCGAAATACTGCACGGGCACATCCGCCGCTTCGCAGATGGATGCAAAGATCGCCTGGGATACTGCGTCCGTGGTGTAGCGCTGGTTGGCGTTGTGCTTGATCACAATACCGCCGTTCATCTTCGGACGGTGATTGGCATCGGAGAATTCGGGATGGTTGGGATGAGCCGCGTGGGCGTTGTCCGCCGATACCAGGAAACTGCAGGAAATGGCGGGGAGATATTCCATGCCCAAAGCGGAGCAGATCCGCATCAGCACATCGTACAGGAAGGTGGATGCGGCGCCCTGTTTGGTTTGACTGCCCACTTCCTCGTTATCCAGTACCGCAAGCACGGGCACGGAATCCTTGGCGTCCGCCGCCAGGAATCCTTCCAGAGAGGCAAAGGCGCACTGCAGATCATCCAGCCGCGGGGAGGAGATGAATTCGTTTTCCGCACCCCATACGGTGGCCGCCGTGCGGCTGTACAGGTACAGATCGGAGGCGATGATATCCTCCGCCGCCACACCGGCCGCCTCGGCAATGATTTTTTTGAAGGATCCCTTCACGGCCGTGGAGCCCATCAGGGGGAACATATCCACGTTGGCGTTGTAACTCATGTTGTCGTTGGCACCCCGCATCATGTGGATGGCCACATTGGGGATCAGAAGCAGATCCCGATCCACGCACACCGTGCGGGACTGGATCTTTCCCTCCGATTTCACAACCACCCGTCCGGCCACGGACAAGGGACGATCCAGCCAGGTGGAGCAAAGCATGCCGCCGTAGCGCTCCGTGTTCAGCTTCACATACATGCCCGCGCTTTCCGACTCCGGATGCTCCTTGATTTTGAAGGTGGGGCTGTCGCTGTGGGAGGCGCACATCATAAATCCGCGGGGGGCGGCGGTCGGCACGGAGAAAGCGATCACGGAGGACTGATTCCGCGTTACAAAATACTTACCGCCGGGCAGAATGGTCCATGCGGTGCACTCCGGCAGGGAAATGTACCCCTCCGCCTCCAGACGTCGGGCGATGGTTTCCACCGCGTGGAAGCTGCTGGGGGATTGCTTGATAAAATCAATCAGTTTTTCATTGACGGTCATGAGGAACTCCTCTATTCAATCAAATAATATTCTGTAATGATTGTACCGCGTCCGGGCGTGTTTGTCAAGCGATCCCCGCAGATCCCCTATGCCAGATCCGCAAGAGTCCCGGCGGCGTCGTTGCAGAAGCAGCGGCAGTATTCCAGTATGTAGGGAATCTCCCGGGATTTGCATTTGTGTGCTTCGTATTCGGCAAGAACAGTGGCTTCCTCGGACAGAATCAGAAAGTATTCCCGCTTCTCCCGATCCACATAGGCTTTCGATGAGCCTGTGTATGTTTGTTTCAGCCGGCGGCACGCCTGCAGCAGATGGGACAGGCTGGTGAAGGCGTATGCGTGCTCCGTGCAGAGGGGGACGGACTTTTTTTTGTGCTTTCTCGGTATAGCTGTTTGAGAGATGTCCGCCGGACTTCCGCCGATTTTGGTGACAAACATTTCGCATCCGCCGGTTTTGCTGGGATATAACTGCACGAATACTTTCTCACCGCCGGGATCGAAGCCGGTCTGCGCCCGCGCCTCGTCCAGAATGTTCCAGAACGCCCGGCGGGACGGTGCGGCGTCGGAATCCATGGTGTCGCAGTCCAGATTGTAGCGGCGCATATCGTCCGCTGTGAGCATGACCTTCAGTTTGCTTTCGCTGATCAGTATCAGTTCCATAATGTGTGTGCCGCGCACGGCGGCATCTCCTTTCGCGCAATTCCGCATGTCGCGGTTCATTAAAGAATGGAGTTACTATTATTATAATCGCCGTGCATCGGATTGGGTACCCCAAAACTTTTGGTAAATCAGCGAATAATCGACAGCATCCGCGGATGCGGCGTGTAAAATCATCGTTTTTGGCAATGCCAGGGAGAGCGTTTTCGCAAATTCGGATATTGTGGCAAAAATGCTTTTCTTTTGACAGAAATTGTAGTATAATGATTCCGTGATTTTTATCGACCCAATCGGATAAGCAAAGAGGTACATATGACAAACAAGTTCAAACAAATGGGATCGGCACTGCTTCTGGTGCTCACCGCCATGATCTGGGGCGTGGCCTTCGTTGCCCAAAGTGTGGGCGGAGACAGCGTGGGACCGTTTACATTTTTGGCCAGCCGGTCCTTTATCGCGGGAGTTGCGCTTTTGCCCGTGATCGCTTGGCGGAATCGCCGCGGCGGAGGTGAGGCGAAAAATGTTTCCTCTCCCCGGGCGCTGTGGATCGGCGGAATTCTGTGCGGCACGGCGCTGATGATCGCCAGTGCCTTCCAGCAGATCGGTATTGGCGATCCCGCTACCACCGTGGGCAAGGCAGGCTTCATCACCGCGCTGTATATCGTGATCGTGCCCCTCGCCGGGATATTTATGAAAAAGAAGATTCCCCTCGCCGTGTGGATCGGTGTGGCGTTGGCCACCGTCGGTATGTATCTTCTTTGCATCAAAGAGGGATTTGCCATTTCCTACGGCGATTTTCTGGTTTTGATCTGCGCGGTGGTTTTTTCCGGCCAGATTCTCCTCGTGGATCATTTCTCCCCCCAAGTGGACGGTGTAAAGCTGGCCTGCATTCAGTTTTTCACTTGCGGCGTTTTGTCCGCCATAATGATGCTGATCACCGAAACGCCCACCTGGGCATCGCTCGTGGAGGCATGGATGCCGATTCTGTACGCCGGCCTTTTCTCCAGCGCCATCGGATATACCTTGCAGATCGTGGCGCAGAAGAATGTGCCGCCCACACTGGCATCCCTTTTGATGAGCCTGGAGTCCGTGTTCTCCGTGCTGGCGGGATGGGTGATTCTGAATCAGTCTTTATCGGGCAGGGAACTGCTCGGATGTGTGCTGATGTTTGGGGCTGTGCTCCTTGCCCAGATCCCGATTTCCGCCGTCATAAATAAGGCAAAAAATAATTTGAAAAAATTTAAATCTACCCCTTGACAATCCGCAAGCCCCGTGCTATAATATACAAGCGTTCTGAGGAACGCCCCGAAATATGCGGGCATGGCGGAATTGGCAGACGCGCTAGATTCAGGTTCTAGTCGAAGCAATTCGGTGGAGGTTCAAGTCCTCTTGCCCGCACCAAAAACAAGGATCACCGCAAGGTGGTCCTTGTTTTTTCGTTTACGAAAAGAGAGGGCTTGAAGGGTCGGCCCGCATCATCCGACAGTGTCGGCATCCAAACATCGGGTGGCGACGGCAGAAATCCGAATCGCAGCACACGACGGTGGAGGCAGAGTTGTCTTTGTTTACGGTATGCATAATAAGGATCACCGCAAGGTGGTCCTTTTTCGTTTGCAATCGGTAACAAATTGAATCTGTTCGGCAATACGCAGGCAGGCTTCGGCGATGCGTTTGGCCGTCATTCCCTGTATTTTTACAAAAACTCTTGACAAAACAGATCTACTGTGTTAGAGTGTAATTGATCTAACGCAGTAGAGCTCTGCGTGCCGATAGAATCGTGTAGTTTTTTATAGCGGATTTCGATTCTGCTTTGTTTTGTAGGACGACCACATACTTTATGATGTGAAATCGTATTGAATTGCCGCAGCGGCAGTACAAAGGAATAAAAGTTCCATATTTCCGCTTGTGTTTTTTAAACCTCGCGCGGTATGTATACAAAAGAATATCGATATTAATCTTTTCAAGGAGGCGCCTATGAAAAAACACAAATATCTGCTTGGGCTTGTGCTTCTCATGCTCCTGCCGGCCTTGGCAGGATGCGTGGCGGATGTGGAGTCCATCCCGGACGCAAGGGAGACCTTTGTGATCGATTGGGAATCGCCGGTGTTTGCGCCGAAGGCGGGGCAGGAGGAATATGTGCAGACAGTGCTTTTGCCTGCCTTGCAAAAAACAGAGGCGATGTACAATGTGTCCGCAGAAGAACGTGCAGCGCTGCGGCAAGAAACATGTTCACACAGAACCACAAGGTATTTTTATGATAACGACACTCACACCCGGTTCTGTACGCTGTGCGGGAAGAATCTGGAAACCGCGCCCCATGAGGGCGAGCCATACACATTTGCCGGTTCCATGCCTATTGATGATACCGTGACGGTGTACATGTATGTGTCCAAGTGTGCGTGCGGCGGCGTGGCCAAGTGTTTATACTCCACAAAGCTGTATATGGAATACTATCAGCAGTACGGGGGGTAAGTTTATGACGAATAAAACGAAACGCTTTGGCAGTATAAAGCGCATCTTTACCAATGTGTGGCGGCTTCGATCCGGCTACTGTATTCTTTCTCTGATCGCCTTTCTCGGCGCGGTTGCCACATTGTTTGTGCTCATGATGTACACCTGTGCGTCTCATTTGAACCGGATGATGAACCTGCCCTATATGGAGTATTATCTGGTGCAAAAGAAAAACGAGACTACATACGCCGGACGGCTGGAAGGGTTTACATCCGAGTTGGACGTGGACGGGCTCTCTATGTACTACAATATGATCTATTTTGATGCTGTAGAGGATATATTTCACACCACGCGGTACCGGGCACCGAATAATACGCTTCTCATGTACAACACAAGCGGGAAAGCGGAGAGTAAGCCGGGACAGTATCTTCCGGTGACGGTTGTACGTGACAGCCAGTACGATGCCCCTTTCGCGGAGGGAACGATCTCTCTGGTG
>JAFUIQ010000001.1 GCA_017468385.1 Clostridia bacterium | reverse complement strand
AGTAGTACTGCAAAATCTGACAAAAATCTTCCCCAGCCGTGATAAGAAAGCAGGTAAAGAGGTTGTCGCTGTCAATGATTTCAATCTTGAGATTCCGGACGGCAAACTGATCGGCCTGCTGGGCCCCTCCGGCTGCGGTAAGAGTACTACGCTGTACATGATCAGCGGCCTGCAGAAACCTACCTCCGGCAAAATCTTTTTCGGTGACGACGATGTCACAGAGTTGTCCACGGAGAACCGCGGCATCGGTCTGGTGTTCCAGAACTATGCGCTGTATCCCCACATGACCGTCAAGCAGAATATTCTGTTCCCCTTGCAGAACCTGAAGGGGAAGGATAAGCTGAGCAAGGACGAGATGCTGGAAAGAGCCCACACCGCCGCTAAACTGGTGCAGATCGACGATCTGATGGAGCGCAAGCCCAACGAGCTGTCCGGCGGCCAGCAGCAGCGCGTGGCTATCGCCCGTGCTCTGGTTAAGATGCCCCGCGTCCTTCTTCTGGATGAGCCTCTGTCCAATCTGGATGCCCGTCTGCGTCTGCAGACCCGTGAGGAAATCCGCCGCATCCAGAAGGAAACCGGTATCACTACCGTGTTTGTTACCCACGACCAGGAGGAGGCTATGTCCATCTCCGATATGATCGTGGTGATGAAGCTGGGCGTGGTACAGCAGATCGGCAAGCCCCAGGATGTGTATGACGATCCCGTCAATCTGTTCGTAGCCAAGTTCCTCGGCACACCGCCCATCAACGTGCTGGAAGGCAAAGTGGCGGACGGCAAGGTCTTCATTGGCGAGGATGCCGTTCTGGAGATCACCGGTGTGGAGGATCAGGATGTGTACATCGGCATCCGTCCCGAGGGATTCATTCTGGACGAAAACGGTCCTCTCCACTGCAAATTGAGCAACGTGGAAATCATGGGCCGCGATGCCAGCATCGTGTCTACCAACGATGCCGCTGTCAGCCCCGTGATCCGTTCCATCATCAATTCCGACAACAAAGTGGACACGGCCAATCCCGTGGTCCGCTATTCCGTGAAGCCTCATAAGTTCTTCCTCTTCCATAAGGAAACGGAGGAACGGATCCGCTATGAGGTGAAATGATATGGTAGACAACAAGCAACAGTGGAAAGCATGGCTGTACTTATCGCCGGCGATCGTTTTGCTGCTGGTGTTCACAGTCTGGCCTATCTTCAATACCGTCCGCATGTCGTTTCTGGAGAATTATAAGAGCCTGGAAGCCGCAAACGGTGCTGTGTTCTCTTTCGGCCTCGGCAATTTTGTCAAGGTCTTGGAATACAAGCGATTCCTGCAATGTTTGAAGAATACGATTCTGCTTTGTGTGACCACGGTGCCGATCTCCACCGTTCTGGCCCTGTTGATCGCCGTGGCACTCAATTCCATCAAGCCCCTGCAGAAACTGCTGCAGACCATCTTCTTTTTGCCGTACGTAACCAACTCCATCGCCATCGGTATGGTGTTCGCCGCCATGTTCAACATCGTCGGCAGCTTCTACGGTACGGAAAACGAAATCATCGTCACCGCCGGAATTATCAATAACGTGATTGAATTCTTTGGCGGACAGCATATCAACTGGATCAACTACGGTTCCACCTATGAAGCGAATATGTTCGTCATGATCGTGTACATCGTGTGGAACGCTCTGCCGTTCAAGATCCTCGTTCTTCTGGGCGGCCTGCAGAGCATCAACCGCCAGTATTACGATGCCGCCAAGGTGGACAGCACGCCCCGCCGCCGTGTGTTTACGCATATTACGGTGCCGCTGCTCTCTCCCATGCTGGCATATGTCATCATCACCGGCTTCATCGGCGGCTTCAAAGAGTACACCAGCATCGTCGGTATCTTCGGCGAGCTGATGGGTCCCGCGGATGACGCAGGCCGGCTTAATACCATGGTCGGATTTATCTACGATGCGCTCGAGAGCAACAATCAGGGACGCGCCAGTGCCGCGGCTTTGATTCTGTTCTTTATCATTCTTGCGGTTACCCTGGTCAATAACTGGGTCAGCAAGAAGCGCATCCATTATTGAGGAGGTGCTGTATGTCTGCTAAAGCCATGTCTGTCATGCAGGAAAAAGACCTGCAGAAAACTTCCTCTGTCCAGCGCGTGACACAGATCGCTGTGCGCGTCCTTGTGTATGCATTCCTGATTGCGATGGCCATCATCGTCCTGTTCCCGTTTTACTGGATGATCATTTCCTCCCTGAAAACGCTGGATGAATATCGGTTGAGCCAGCCCACCTTCTTCCCCCAGGTGATCATGTTCTCCAACTATGCGGAGGCATTCACCACCGCCAGCCTGGGCCGCCTGTTCGTCAATACCATGATCGTCGGCGTGTCCTCCACCTTGCTTTCCCTGATCATCACCGTGCTGTCCGCCTTCGCGTTCGCCCGGCTGGAGTTCAAGGGCAAGGAGCTTCTGTTCTCCGCCTTGCTGGCTACCATGATGATCCCCGGTGAGCTTTTCACCATCACCAACTTCGTCACCGTCACCGAGTTCGGCTGGCGGAATACTTACACCGTATTGATCGTTCCGTTTTTGGTCAGTGTGTTCTACATATTCCTTTTGCGGCAGAATTTCATGCAGATCCCCAATGAGCTGTATCTGGCCGCCAAGGTGGACGGAACCACGGACTTCAAGTATCTGTGGAAGGTCATGGTGCCCCTGTCTCTGCCCACACTGATTTCCATTACCATCCTGAAAATGATGGGCGCGTGGAACTCCTATATGTGGCCGAAACTAGTGGCCAACGATGCCGCCCACAGCATGATCACAAACGGTCTGCGCAATGCCTTCACCGATACCACCGGTGATGTGAACTATCCCGTTCAGATGGCCGCCGTGGCCATCGTGTCCGCCCCGCTGTTTCTGGTGTTCATTTTCCTTCGGAAATACATCATGGCCGGCGTCAGCCGCAGCGGTATCAAGGGTTAATAGGCAGCGGTGCAATCTGCCTGTAACATAAAACAATATAAAGTCAGAAAGGAAAATCCACTTATGTTGAAGAGAATTGTCGCAATGCTCCTGTTTGTTGCCATGGCAATGACTGTGCTGGCAGCGTGCAACGGCAACACCACTCCCGGTACTACCAAAGGCGAGGTCAACTTCAAGGTTCCCGAGACCGGTTTTGATGCCGAGACCCCCATCACCATTACGTTTATGAACACCATGGGTTCCAATCTGTCCACTGTTCTGGAAGCCTATATTGCCGAGTTTGAGGCAATGTTCCCCAATATCGATGTGCAGAGCATCAACGGCGGCGGCTATGATGATGTCCGTGACACCATCGTTACCGAGATCACCGTTGGCGGCCAGCCCAACATCGCTTACTGCTATCCCGACCACGTGGCTCTGTACAATCTGGCAGACGCCGTGGCTACGCTGGACGATCTGATCGAGAGCCAGCTGACCGTTACCCGTGCCGACGGCACCACCGAGATCATCGGTCTGACCGCCGAGCAGAAGGATAACTTCATCGAAGGTTACTACACCGAGGGTACCAGCTTTGGCGACGGCCTGATGTACACCATGCCTTTCTCCAAGTCTACCGAGGTTCTGTATTACAACAAGACCTTCTTCGACGCACACAACCTGAGCGTTCCCACCACCTGGGACGAGCTGGAAGCCGTTTGCGCCAAGATCAAGGAAATCGATCCCGATTCCATTCCTCTCGGCTACGACTCCGAGTCCAACTGGTTCATCACCATGTGTGAGCAGTATAACTCTCCTTATACCAGCGCCACCGGTGACCACTTCCTGTTCGATAACGAGCAGAACCACGAATTCATCAAGCGTTTCAATGATTGGTATGCCAAGGGCTATCTGACCACCCAGACCCTGTACGGCGCATACACCTCCGGCCTGATCACCTCCACCAACGGCGTAGAGAGCTATATGTCCATCGGTTCCTCTGCCGGCGCTACCTATCAGCGTCCCGCAGCCAACTCCGACGGATCCTATCCCTTCGAGGTGGGTATCGCTACCGTTCCCCAGGTAGATGCAAACAATAAGAAAGTTATCTCCCAGGGCCCCAGCGTATGCATCTTCAAGAAGGATAATCCTCAGGAAGTAATCGCATCCTGGCTGTTTGTCAAGTACCTGACCACCAGCGTGGATTTCCAGGCTGAATTCGCTATGGCATCCGGCTATGTGCCGGTTATCAAGTCCGTTGCCGAGAATGAAGGCTATGCAGACTTCCTGTCCAAGGCCAACGGCGGCAACTACATCGCTGCTCTGTCCGCTAAGGTTTGTCTGGAGCAGGCTGACGCTTACTACACCTCCCCCGCATTCAACGGTTCCTCCGCAGCCCGCGATCAGGTAGGCGCCCTTCTGACCAAGTGCCTGACCATGACCGGCGACGATCTGGATGCACAGATCAAGGCAGCCTTTGAGGCCGCTGTGGACGAGTGCGAATACAACAGCTGATCTGAACAAATTTATGTCAAACGCAAAAAGAAGTTGGATCCTTGCGCTGAGCGCGTGCCTGCTCATCGGATGCCTTGCCGGCTGTGGGCCGGATGTGCCGGAAAATCCGGATTTCTCCGCCCAAACCGAGGAGCGGGACTACGCGTCCTCCGTCAAACTGGATATGACCACCTCCACCGCTAAGCTGGAGGTCACGGTGAAATCCTACGTGGACGGGGATACCACCCACTTCCATGTTCCGGAAGATGTGATGGAAAACGGCGTTTTGAAGGGAAGATATCTTGCCATCAACACCCCGGAATCCACCGGCAAAATTGAGGAATACGGCAAGAAAGCGGCCCAGTTCACAAAAGAAAAGCTGTCCGCCGCCACGTCGATCATCATTGAGTCGGAGAACAGCACGTGGAATCCCGATTCCACCGGATCCCGGTACCTGGTGTGGGTGTGGTATAAAACCGCCGATTCACCGGATTATCGGAATCTGAATATCGAAATTCTGCAAAACGGTCTGGCATTGCCCAATTCTGCGGCCAGCGGAATCTACGGCGAGGCGGCCGTTGCCGCCAACCGGCAGGCGAAGGAGCACGGATATAACATCTACTCCGGCCAGAAGGATCCCGATTTCTACTACGGCGAAGCCGTGGAGCTGACCCTGAAGGAGCTCCGCACCAACATCGCCGCGTATAACGGCATCAAGGTGGCTTTTAACGGAATCGTCACCACCAACAGCGGCACCCAGGGTGTCTATGTGGAGGATTACGATGCCGAAACGGATATGTACTACGGTATGTATATCTACTACGGTCATGGCCTGAACGGCGGTGGCCTGGATGTGCTGACCGTCGGCAACGAAGTGCGCATCGTCGGTACGGTGCAGTATTACGAAACCGGCAACAGCTATCAGGTGTCCGGACTGAATTACCGTCAGACCAAACCGAAGGATCCCGGCAATATCCAGAAACTCAGTGACGGCCATACGCCCGCCTACGTGCTGACCGATCCCGATACATTTGTGAACGGGAAGGTTTCCGTGGAACGGGAGGAATCCCTCACCGAGGCACCCTACGCAGAGATGGCTCTGGGCACATCGGTGGAGATGAAGAATCTTACCGTCAAGCATGTCTATACCACAGAGTATGAGGACAGCTCCTCCTACGGTGCCATGACGCTCACCTGCGAAGCGGACGGCGTTACGGTCAGTGTCCGTACCGTCGTGTTCCGCGGCGAGGACGGCTCCCTTGTCACCGAGGATGCCTATCTGGGTAAAACCATCGACGTGAAGGGTATCGTGGATACCTTTGACGGCACCTATCAGATCAAAGTATTTTCCGCGGATCACATAATCATTACAAACTAATAATCAGAAGGAGTTTATCATGAAACGATTGATTGCTTGCCTCTTGCTTCTGGCAATGAGCGTATGTGTATTTGCAGGCTGCAACGAAACCACCACTCCCAACGATACCCCCGATGTAGTCGAGCCCGCTGAAAACGGCCTGGACAATGCGATCGCATACGTAAAGACCGCTTATAAGAAAGCGGCTGAAAACACCGCCAAGGACTTCCAGCGCGTTGGTAAGGTTCCCGTTGGCGATACCGTTTACACCGTTGTTTGGACCACCGACGTATCCGAAGACCTCGTAAAGATCGAGGTTGCTGAGGATGGCCTGGTTACCGTAAACGTAAACGAGGGCGCTGAGGCAGATACCCCCTACGTCCTGACCGCTACCATTACCGACGAAAACGGCAACACCGCTACCCACTCCTGGAATCACATCCTGCCCGCAGGCCTGAACGTAGACGGCCTGACCTATGCGCAGATCGTGGATATGGGTTACGCTCTGGCTGACGGCGAGAAGAACGAGAACACCTTCCGTCTGTTCGGTAAGATCGTGAACATCGACACTCCCTGGAGCGCCGATTATAAGAACATCACCGTGACCATCGCTGTGGCCGGTAAAGAAGACAAGCCCATCATGTGCTACCGCCTGAAGGGTGAGGGTGCTGACACTCTCGCAGTGGGCGATGAGATCACCGTAGAAGGTGTGATCAAGAACTACAAGGGCACCATCGAGTTCGATGCAGGCTGCACCCTCGTTGCGAAGTCCGAGGTTGTGGATCAGAAGGCTCTCGTTAAGGCTGCCTTCAATCTGGGCGAGGGCGATGCTTTGGCATATCCCGCTGTTATGACCGGTACCGTTACCGAGATCACTACCGCATGGAGCGATCAGTACGGCAACATCACCGTGAATATGCAGGTTGAGGACAAGATCGTTATGGCATACCGCCTGACTGGCGACGGTGCCAAGGATCTGAAGGCCGGTGACGTGATCACCGTGGCCGGTAAGATCAAGAACTACAAGGGCACCATCGAGTTCGACGCAGGCTGTCTGCTCGTTCCCAACGATATGTACCACAGCGTAAAGAACGCTCTGTCCGCATACAAACTGCAGGATC
Organism: Clostridia bacterium; assembly: GCA_017468385.1. Lineage (GTDB taxonomy): Bacteria > Bacillota > Clostridia > Oscillospirales > CAG-272 > SIG701. Next base: position 134,383 of record JAFUIQ010000001.1, on the reverse strand, counting down.
AGGAGTCCCAGGATGCTGAGAAGACCATCACCGGTACTATCGTATCCATCGACACTCCCTACAGCGCAGACTATAAGAACATCACCGTTACCATCGTTGTGGCCGGTCTTGAGGATTATAAGATCCAGTGCTACCGCCTGAAGGGCGAGGGCGCTGAGGCTCTGAAGATTGGCGATACCATCACCGCAACCGGTAAGCTGAAGAACTACAAGGGCACCTACGAATTCGACGCAGGATGCGTGCTGGAAGCAACCGCTGCCAGCGAAGCACCCGCTCCCGTAGCTCCCGAGGATCCTCAGGAGATCGTAGCAGCTGCTTACGCTCTGGAAGATGGCGCAGCACTGCCTTACACTGCAACTCTCACCGGTGTGATCACCACCATCGATACCGAGTGGAGCGAGCAGTACGGCAACATCACCGTGACCATTCAGGTTGGCGATAACGCCGAGCAGCCGATCCAGTGCTTCCGCCTGAAGGGCGAAGGCGCGGCCGATCTGAAGGTTGGCGATTCCATCACCGTAACCGGTATGATCAAGAACTACAAGGGCACCGTACAGTTCAACGCCGGCTGCACCCTTGGCTGATAAGTGAACCGAAAAAGGCTGTCGCTTTTGCGACAGCCTTTTTGTGTGTGGAACCAAAAATGTTATTTTTTATGAGTTCGAACACTCGTTTTTTTGCTGCTTGGAAAGATACCTTTTACGTTCTTTCAGAATCTCTTTTATAAGAATGGTTAGGGCAATTGTTATAAAAAGTAAAATTAGAGTAATGCTAATTATGTATTTGACCAATTGCTGTGAGCTATTATCTATGAGATACACCGGTTCCCCATCGCTGTCTATACGAACCACTTGAGAATAGGAAGATGCCAAGAAATTCAATACAGGTCCCATATCATTTTTGAGACGATATATTGTATCTCCTACGGTTCTCTTGCGGGATTCTACGGATTTACGCCAATACTCCCGGTTTTCCTCGGTGGAGGCGATTGTAGTTACCGAAACGATTTCTCCTTTTGGCGTAACTTCATATGCATGATTGCTTCGAACAAAGTAAATAAGCAAATTATCTTCTGCCCACTCAACTTTGTATGCTCCGGATGTGAAAAATTCGTATCCGTATTGGAACCCACCGTCCGGCGAATACACACATATGACTGCGTGACAAAGATCGGGGAAGACTACCGAATATCCCACTGCAAGTGTGTGATCTTCCCGAACATCAAAACAGGCAATGGAAGTTCTCTGCGGCTCAGTTAACAGAAGAGACAAATCGGTAACTTTCATTGAATGCTCCTGCTTTTCCTGAGGAAGCTCCTCCATAACCAGGCCTGTGCCGGCAGCCAATACATCCAAAACAGACAAGGAAACAATAAGAGCAATCAATAACGGCAGCACAACATATTTGGCATTCTTCATACTCATTCTCCTAAACTGTCATTTGTGTTAACTGGAATTGATGTGTCGACTCATGCTCATAGAGCGAGGTATACACTTACACTCTCATTTTACCACATCCCGCACCCATTTGCAAGTAAAATAACCCCAGCCGTGCCGGTGGCTTGCGATTGTCCCCTTGGGGCATTTCACACGCTGAGCCTATAGGTTCGTTGAATGATCCGTCACTTTATGAAAAAATCCCCTGCGAGAAGAAACATCGTGATCGTCGCCATAGTTTTGAGTGTGATCTTTGTGGTCGGAATATCGGGAATGATGCTTATTCGCCCCGACATTATGGCGGAAATCCTCCCGTACAGTATAGTAAAGCAGTATTTGTTGTACGATCATATCACATACCATGGCGTGGATTATTATTTGATGGATCAGGCTCCGTTGTCGGATGATCATGACGAAGGATTTGTTAAGGGTGAGGTGTATGTGGTTTTGGTCAATCAAGAAGGAGTTCCGTACAAAGACGCTCAAATGGAACCGGCATGGCTGCTTGCCAATGATCCCGATACGTTGTACATTTACTTCAACAGCGCATATTATACCAGAGACAAAAGCCTTGCATCTGAAATGTATGGGTTCAATAAGTGAATAACAAAACCGGCCGCTCAAACGAGTGACCGGTTATTTTATCGATTTTGCCGCAGTACCTCATACGCCAATATGGATGCGGCGGATGCGGCGGACAGAGATCCGCGGAAAGGGCGTCCGTAGTCCAGGCGTACCACTTCATCGGCCAGATCCAGCACGGCACGGGAAATGCCCCGCTTTTCACCGCCCACGATCAAAAAGATCGGTCGGGTGAGATCCGCGTCAAAGGCGGATACGGAATCCCGAATGCCGGCACAGACCACCTTGTATCCGGCGGATTTCGCTATATGTACGGCATCGGCCGGTTCGCTCACAAACAAAGGAAGCAACTCCGACGTTCCGGCGGAAGAACGGCACACCACACCGGCGGCGCTCATCCAGTTCCGCGGGGTGAGGATCACGGCATCGGCCCCGGCGGCGTAGATGGAGCGCAGGGCATAGCCGAAATTGTAGGGATCCTCGATCCCCTCAATCATCGTAACAAATCCCGCCTCGGGCAGGGATTCCCCCGTCAGCGGGGGAATCGTCCGCTCCGTACACCGGGCGATGATCCCGCCGTGGGAGTTTCCCGTGGCCAGATCGTCAATCTCGGCGGCATCGGCTTCCGTTACCGTAAAATCCAGTTTTTCGGCCATCCGGCGCAGGTAGGCGATCTCCTTCGCCTTGGATTGCGCCTTGCTTTTGTCATACAGCACTTCCGTGATCCGCCGGTCGTTCTTGCCCGACAGAGCAGATTCAATCACAGCGGACAGGGAAGTCATTCCCTCAAAAACCGTTGAGGCGACTTGCCGGGATGTTTCTTTGATCATGAAAATCGCCTCCTTTGGGATTATTCAGACACGGACATCTTCTTCAGATAGGCGTTGATAAATCCGTCGATCTCGCCGTCCATAACGGCCTGGATGTCGGCGATTTCATAGCCGGTACGGGTGTCCTTCGCCAGGGTGTAGGGCATAAATACATAAGAGCGGATCTGGGAACCCCATTCGATATTTACCTTGGTTCCCTGGATATCCTCGATGCGCTCCAGCTTCTCCCGCTCCTTGATCTCCATCAGCTTGGATTTCAGCATCTTCAGCGCGGTTTCCTTGTTCTGGAGCTGGCTACGCTCGGTCTGACAGCCCACCACGATACCGGTGGGGATATGCACGATGCGGATGGCGGAGTCGGTCTTGTTGATGTGCTGACCGCCGGCGCCGCTGGAACGGTGGGCCGTGATCTCCAGATCCTCATCGCGGAGCGTGATGGAGTTGTCGTCGTCGTTGAATTCGGGCATAACTTCCACGGAAGAGAAGGAAGTATGGCGGCGTCCGGAGGAGTCAAAGGGGGACACACGCACCAGACGGTGTACGCCGTGCTCGCTCTTGAGGAATCCGTATGCGTTCATACCTTCGATGATCAGCGTAGCGGATTTGATGCCCGCCTCGTCGCCTTCCAGCCAGTCCACCAACTTCACGTTGTAACCGTGGGATTCGCCCCAGCGCATGTACATGCGGTACAGCATCTGGGCCCAGTCCTGTGCCTCCGTTCCGCCCGCACCGGGATGGAAGGAGAGGATGGCGTTGTTCTTGTCGTAGGGACCGCTGAGCAGAATCTCAATGCGCTGTTTTTCCTCTTCAGCTTTGATGGCGGCCACGTCGGAGAGGATCTCCTCTGTCAGAGATTCGTCGTTTTCCTCAATGGCCAATTCGGCCATGGTGATCGTGTCCTCCAGTTTGGAGCACAGATTCTCATAGCGCTCGATCTTATCCTTCAGCTGCTTCAGCGTCTGCAGGGCTTTGGTGGATTTCTCCTGGTCGTTCCAGAAATCGGGGGACTGGGATTTCTCCTCCAGCGTCATGGCCTGCTCCCGCAAAGAATCGATGCGGAGGGCGTTGCCCAACTCCTTGACCTGGTCCCGGAAATTATTTAATTCAAGCTTGGCTTCTTCCAATGCAATAATCAATGAATACCTCCGTGTGCCGAAGTTATCTTCCATAAAAAGAAAAGCACACAAAAACAGTATACCATACTTTTGTGTGCTTGTAAACAGATATTATGAGATTTTCCTTATACTTCCGGCATCTCTGCGTCGGAAAAAGTGGGGATCTCCGCCTTGATTCGCTTTCCGGGATCCCGCTTCAGCGGATCGTACGAAAAGGAGCGGCAGGAGTATCCCGCGCTGACCACACCCTTTTTGTGGCAAAGCATCCGATCGGGATCGTTCAAGGACGATGCCCGCTCGCAGAATTTGCACAGTTTCTCCAACTCCGGCGATTTCTTTTTCATACATACCTCTCCCATACCCGACTTCCTGTATCCAGTATACTACTTTGCGAAACGGAAATCAAGGGCTCAATCAGGAAATGGCGGATTTTTGCCGAAAAAACAGGGCCATTGCGGCAAGAATCAGTATTTCCGCCGCCCAAACAGATGCCGGGATGTCCTGCAGGGGCACCACCGTACTGCTGACGGCGGACGGCACAAAGAAAAACGCCTCATACACCGCCGCCGAAGCGCCGACGAGTATCCCCTGTATCCCCTTGCACAGGGCGGTGTGCCGCAGTCCGATGCCGTGGGGCGCGGTGAAGGATTTGCATTGGGCGAAGATGGAGATCCCCGACCATCCCACGGCAAAGCCGGTGAGAAACGCACCGCGGACACCGCCCAGATCCGCGGCCCGCGCCGCCCCGCCGGAGAATTCCAGAAGGGCACTGATGTACGGCGCAGCGGCCCCCAGATGCAGCCGTACCAGCAGCATTTCCGCAAGAGAGGATACCACACCGAAAAATACAATGAATCCGCACACGGACAACACCGCGCGGGCGGAGGAGGAAATGGCCAGACTCAGGCATTGCATTCGGTCCTGCGGCCCGGGCGCGGACACCGATTCCCGCTGGCCGTGATCCATTCCTCGGGAGGATCGGCGGGCATCGACCCAGCCGATCAGTACAGCCGACGCGATCTGCGAAAGATAGATGGTCAGCCCCATGCCGCGGCTTCCCCAGAGGTGAGCCCCTACCACTTCAATCACAAAGGACGGCCCCGTGTTGTTGGCGATGGCGATCAGCCGCTCGCACTCCCGCCGCGTCAGCGATCCGGTTTCGTGTAGCTCGCAGGCGGTCTTTGCCCCCACGGGGAAGCCGCACAACGCGCCCAGGAGAAACGCGCTCCCCGCGCATCCCGGCAGACGAAACAGACATCGTACCGGCCGGGCGAACCAGCCGCCGATTTCATTGGCCGAGCCGCTCAGAACGAGCAGGGAGGAGATCACCATGTACGGAAACAGGGAGGGAACGATTACGGACGCGCACAGCTTCAGGGCGGCATAGCCCGCCTCCCCGGCCGCATCGGAATAAGCCAGAAGTACAAGGGCGCACGCCAGCAGCACAACAGATGACGCATGTGCAGTGCGCCGATCCCGTCCATTTTCCCGCATAGATCCTCCCGCGAAACCGTAATGATGCCATCGCCCGCGGCATATGATGAACCAGATGCCGTGGGTACATTTATATCTATGATAAGGCGGTGGAGAAGAGATTGGGTAAGAGAAAAAAATCATCGGATCGCGGGCGAATCGCCCGGCGGATGCGGCAGATGCTGGATGTGCCGCTGGAGGGGATTACCTCCCTCAGTACTGTGCAGATCGTGGGGGATCGGGAGGTGAGCGTGACCGGGTGCCGCAGTGTTCTGGACTACACCACAGAGCGGATTCTCCTTCGGGTCACCTCCGGCCACGTGATGATACAGGGAGAATGTCTGGAAATGGAATCTCTACTGAGCGATCGGATCACCGTGTGCGGACGGATTCACACCGTCCGTACAAAGATGCCGCAGGAGGGGGAAATATGCTGAAAACGTTTTTGCAGATCACGGCAGGATACAGGGACGTTTCCGCCTCCCGGGAGCACGTGGTGGGCACATTGAATTGCCTGCGGGAAAGCGGTGTTGCTCATTGGCGCATGCGCAATACGGAGGACGGCGGTATCGCCTTCCGCATCCGGGAACGGGATGTGACCGCCTTTCGGGGGCTGTGCGACGCGTCGGCCGTGGCCGTACAATGGGGAGATCTGCGTGGCCTGCCGGCCCTTCTGCGGCGGTACAGACGGCGTTGGGGGATTCCGATCGGCGCGGCTGTGTTCGCTTTGCTTACGGCGTTGTCCTGCCGTGTGGTTTGGGAAGTGGACGTGACGGGAAACGAAAAACTGGATAAGACACAGATCATCCGCATGCTGTCGGATTACGGCTTCGGCGTGGGATCGCCCTTCCGCTTCGTGGATTTCGACGTGCTCCAGAACGAATTCCTTTTGAGAAACGAGGAAATTGCCTGGATATCCGTCAATATGGAGGGCACGGTGGCCCGCGTGCAGGTGCGGGAGAATCTGGGCGGCCGCAGGGCGGGGGAGGATTCCACGGGAATTTCCAACATGATTGCCGCCGAGGACGGACAGATCGTGGAGGTGCAGATCCGGGGCGGCAAGGCGGCCGTGGCCATCCACGATGTGGTACAAAAAGGGGAGCTGCTCATCAGCGGAGTGATCGCGGTAGGGGAGGACGGCGTGCGGTACGAGCACGCATCCGGCACCGTGCTGGCGCGGGTGAATCGGCAAATCATGGTGGAGATTCCGAAAAACCGGGCGGAAAAGGTGTACACCAGCGAGGAAAACGTGAGAAAATCGCTGATTTTTTTCGGAAAAGAAATAAAACTTTTCGGAAAGAGTAGCATTGACAACCCAACTTATGATACAATAGTATCGGAGAACTGCTTGTCTTTGCCGGGCGGTATGCCGATTCCCGTCGGGATCCGTACCGAACGCGATCGGGCGTACCGCATGGAACCCGGATCCCTCAGCGATGCGGAGGCCTATGTGGCGGCCATGCAGCAGTATCGGGAAGAGCTGGACGCGCTTTTGGCCACAGCGGAAATTCTCTCGGTGGAATGTGAGCATCACGCCGATGAGAACGGATACCGCATCACGGCCCGTCTGGTGTGCGTGACGGATATTGCCCTCACCGCCGGCGTTTCCGCCCCCTGACATAAACCGAAAATTCTTACTGAAAAACAGAAGGATATATATGATACAGAAAAAATTACTGGTATCCAATTCCGAAGTTACCCGCTGCATCTTCGGAAGTTTTGACAAACATGCCCGTAGGCTGGAGGAATCCTTCGGCGTGCGCATCTTCAACCGCGCCGATGAAAACGGGGCGGGGGACTGCATCGTCATCGAGGGCGAGGACGGGGCCGCATCCCGCGCCCATGATGCGCTGAGCTACATGAAAAAGGCCGCGTCTCTGGGCGACGAGCTGAGCGACCAGAGCGTGGATTACGTCATCCGCATGATCAGCGACGGCGCGCAGAACGAACTGGCGGAGCTGGACGACGACTGCTTCTTCGTCACCGCTCGCGGTAAGCCGGTGAAGGCCAAGACCGTGGGACAGAAGAAGTACGTGGACGCCATAAACAAAAATACCATCGTCATCAGTACCGGCCCGGCCGGTACGGGCAAAACCTATTTGGCGGTGGCCATGGCGGTGAAAGCACTGCGTACTCACGAGATTTCCCGCATCATCCTGACCCGCCCGGCGGTGGAAGCGGGAGAGAAACTGGGCTTCCTGCCCGGCGATCTGCAGAGCAAAATCGATCCCTACCTGCGCCCCTTGTATGATGCGCTCTACGAGATGATGGGGGCCGAGGCGGTAGCCCGCCTGATGGAGAAGATGACCATCGAGATCGCCCCGCTGGCCTATATGCGCGGACGCACCTTGGACAACTCCTTCATCATTCTGGATGAAGCGCAGAACACCACCCAGGAGCAGATGAAGATGTTCTTGACCCGTCTGGGCAACGGATCGAAAATCGTGGTTACCGGCGACCTGACCCAGACCGACTTGCCCGACGGCAAAAAGAGCGGCCTGGCGGCGGCCGTCCGCATTCTGAAGAATATCGAGGGCATCGCCGTCCACGAATTCTCCGAGCGGGATGTGGTCCGTCACCGTCTGGTGCAGAAGATCATCATGGCCTACGACCGGGATGACCGGGAGCGCCGTCAGCGGACAGCGGAGCGGCAATCCGAGGAGAAAAAACGGTTTCACGCCACGCGTGCGCGGAAAGAGGGACAGAAATGAACGTGAAAATCTACTGGGCCAATGACCAGAAGGCCGTTAAAGTCGGTCTGTCCATGCGGCTGCTGATTAAGAAGGCCATCAAGACCACGCTCATCCATGAAGAATTCTCCCACGATGCAGAGATCTCCCTGACCTTTGTGGATAACGAGGGCATCCGGGAGTTGAACCGTACCTATCGGGATAAGGATACAGCCACGGACGTGCTGTCCTTCCCGCTGTACGATTTTCACGGGGGCGAGGAGCCTTTGGGCGACGGCCGGGTAGAGCTGGGCGATATCGTCCTTTCCCTGGAACGGGCGAGGGAGCAGGCGGCAGAGCTGGGTCACAGTTACGAGCGGGAAGCGGCCTTTCTGTGCGTCCATTCCGTGCTTCATTTGCTGGGCTATGATCACGAACGGTCCCCGGAGGACGAGGAGATCATGTGTGAGCGCCAGCGGGAAATCATGAAAAAATTGAAATTGACAGAAGGTAAATAATTATGGAATATACATCTATGACTGAGAAAAGAACGGCGTTTATTGCCATCGTGGGCCGTCCCAACGTGGGTAAATCCACCCTTATGAATGCCATGCTGGGCGAGAAGGTGGCCATCGTTTCCAATAAGCCCCAGACCACCCGCAACCGCATCACCGGTATTCTCACCGAAGGATGCGATCAGTTTGTGTTTATGGATACCCCCGGTATCCATAAGCCCAAAAATAAACTGGGCAGCTTTATGATGAAATCCGTGTCCTCCGCCCTGGGCGGTGCGGACGCGGCCATCATGATCGCCGAGGCAGGCTATCCCGCCGGCGAGACAGAGAAGCGCATCATCGAGAATCTCAAACAGAGCAAACTGCCGGCCATCCTCGTTCTGAATAAGATCGATCTGGTGGATCGGGAAAAGCTGGCCCAGACCATCGCAGAATACGCATCTCTCCACGATTTCGACGCGGTGGTGCCCACCTGCGCCGAAAAGGGCAAGAATGTGGAAATCGTCATGGAGGAAGCGAGAAAGTTCCTGCATGAGGGTGTGTGGTTCTTCCCGGAGGATATCGCTACCGATCAGCCGGAGAGGCAGATCGCGGCGGAGGTGATTCGCGAGAAACTTCTGCGGCTTCTGTCCGATGAGATTCCCCACGGCACGGCCGTCATGATCGAGGAGTTCAAGGAAGAAGAGGATATCATCCGCATCCGTGCGGAGATTTTCTGCGAGAAGCAGTCCCATAAGGGCATCATCGTCGGCAAGGGCGGCGAAACCCTGAAAAAGATCGGCACCTACGCAAGAGAGGATCTGGAGCGATTCTTCGGCATCAAGGTGTATCTGAATCTGTGGGTGAAGGTAAAGGAAAAATGGCGCGACAGCGACATGAGCCTCAACAATTTCGGTTTCAATCTGAAGAATCTTGAGTGAGTTTTATGGAACAGATTCGTGTTCGCGGACTGGTGGTGCGGGAAACGCAGACCGGTGAGTATGATAAGATTCTCACGGTGATCACGGAGGAAATGGGACGCATCAGCGTCTCCGGCAAAGGGGTGCGGAGCCTGAAAAGCAAGCATATGCCCGCCACCCAGCTGTTTTGCTACAGTTCCTTCGTTCTGCGGAAATCCCACGGGTATTTCTACATATCCGACAGCGCCCTGATCGAAAGTTTTTTCGATCTCCGTCTGGATCTCAACAAACTGGCACTGGCCTCCTATCTGTGCGATGTGGCGGCAGAGATGGCGGTGGAAGGCGTGGGCGATGAGGAACTGATGCAGCTCACTCTCAACACCCTGTATGCGCTGGCCAATAGAAAGCAGCTGGCCCTCTCCCAGGTGAAGGCGGCGTTTGAACTGCGCTGTGCCTCTATTGAGGGATTCCGTCCCAATCTGGCGGCGTGTGATATGTGCAATGCCGCCGAGAATAAGAAATTCTATATGGATGTGATGAACGGACGGATTTTGTGCGGGGATTGTTTGCGCAATGTGCGCCATACGGACGATTTGGTGGACGACGGCACCGCCCACATCTATCTGCGGCTGACCCCTGCCGTTCTGGCGGCTATGCAGTATACCATCCATTCCCCCGCCAATCGGTATCTCTCCTTCACTTTGCCGGAGGATGAGATGAAGCTGTACGCATCCGTATGCGAAAAGTATCTCTTGAACCATATCGAACACGGATTTTATTCTCTGGAGTTCTATAAATCTCTTTTGTGATCGTCTACCCAAAAAGGAGAAAGAATGAGTTTTGACAGAAAAACACTCCGTACCCTGGAGTTTGATAAAATATGCGACCGTTTGGTGCAGCTTTCTGCCACCGACGGTGCCAAAGCCAAAGCCGCGGCGCTGATGCCGGATAACGATCCGGATGCCATCCGCCGCCGCCTGACCCGTACAACGGACGCCAAACGGTTGATCACCCTGAAAGGCATGCCCGCCTTCGGCGGTGTAAAAGATGTGGGCGCAGCCCTTGAGCGGGCAGAGAAGGGAGCCACCCTCAGCCCGCGCGAATTGCTGGACATCGCCGGCGTGCTCCGCTGTGCCCGTGCTCTCTCGGATTACAGCCGCGGTGAGCGGAATTTCACTACCGTGCTGGATGAGATTTTCGACCGTCTGATTCCCAATCGGGTGCTGGAAGAGCGGATTTTCCGCTCCATCCCCGCGGAGGATATGATCGCCGACGAGGCCAGCCCCGCTCTGGCGGAGATCCGCCGGAAAATCCGCGCGGTGAACAGTAAGATCAAGGATCTTCTCCAGAAATATACCTCCGGCGGAACCATGAGCAAATTCCTGCAGGAGAACATCGTTACCACCCGCGGCGGCCGATTCGTTATCCCCGTCAAAGCGGAGTACCGCGGCGAGGTCAAGGGCCTGATCCACGACACCTCCGCCTCCGGTGCCACCTTGTTTGTGGAGCCCATGGCCATTGTGGATGCCAATAACGAACTGCGCACGCTGGAGAGCAACGAAACCCATGAGATCGAGCGGATCCTGTCGGAATTGTCCGCCGCATGCGCGGATATTTCCCATTCCGTTACGCTGAATTATCTCAATATTACCGATCTGTCCTTTATTTTCGCCTGTGCGGCCCTGTCCTCTCAGATGGATGCCTCCGAGCCCATTCTGTCGGACAAGCAGGAGATGCGCCTGATGGACGCCCGCCATCCTCTTCTGGATCCCAAAAAGGTGGTGCCCATTACGGTGGCGCTGGGGGAGAAGTACCGGATGCTGGTGATCACCGGCCCCAATACGGGCGGTAAAACCGTTACTCTGAAGACTATCGGTCTGTTTTCCCTTATGGCGCAGGCCGGACTTCATATCCCTGCCCGTGCCAATTCCGTGGTTTGCGTGTTCGATGACATCTTCTCCGATATCGGCGATGAGCAGAGCATCGAGCAGTCTCTGTCCACCTTCTCCTCCCATATGGTTGGCATCGTTCCCATCATGGAGAAAATGACGGACCGCTCCCTCATTCTGTTTGATGAGTTGGGAGCCGGCACCGATCCCGTGGAAGGCGCGGCTTTGGCCATCGCCATCCTGGATGAAGTGCGCCAGCGGGGCGCGCTTTGTGCGGCTACTACCCACTATGCGGAGCTGAAGGCCTACGCCATCGAAACGGAGGATGTAATCAATGCCTCCTGCGAGTTTGACGTGGAGACACTCCGTCCCACCTACCGACTGATGATCGGCACACCCGGTAAATCCAACGCCTTTGCCATCTCGGAAAAGCTGGGATTGCAGAAGGTGATCGTGGATCGGGCGCGCCGTTTTGTGGACGCCGGCTCCCGGAACTTCGAGGCGGTTATCGAAAAACTGGAAAATACCCGTATGCAATTGGAAGCGGAGCATGCACAGACCGAGCAGCTTCGCCGGGAATACGAGGAATTCAAGAACAAAGCCGAGCGCAAGCTTTCCGATAAGCTGGGACGCGCCGAGCGGGACGCGGAGAAGATGCTGGCGCAGGCAGAGCAAATGGTGCTCAGCGCCAAGGCCACCAGCAACTATATCTACGATCAGCTGGATAAGCTGCAGAAACAGCGGGATTCCGAAAAGCTGGCGGAGCATCTCTCCGAGGCGAAAAAGAATATCCGTGCCCGCGTGCGGGATTACGAAAACGCGGCCTATGTGCCCGCGGAGGAGGACGAGGAATACGTTCTGCCACGGGATCTGGTGAAGGGCGACCGGGTTCGCCATAAGAATCTGGGCACCACCGGTGTGCTTCTGGATAATCCCGATAAGAACGGCAACGTGTCCATCCGCATGGGACAGGTGAAAACCCGGGCCAATGTAAAGGATCTGCGGCTCATCGGTGAGGGCGAAACGGACGAAAGCCGGGATCGCCGCAACCAGAAGGAGCACCGCGCTCTGGTCAACCGCACCTTCAAGCCGGAAATCGACGTCCGCGGCGAGACCGGCGACGACGCCTGGTTTATGATCGACAAGTACCTGGATGAGGCACAGGTGGCCTCGATCCATTCCGTCACCATCATCCACGGCAAGGGCACAGGTGCCTTGCGGGCGGCTATCTGGAACAATCTGAAAAAGGATTCCCGGGTAGCATCCTTCCGTGCCGGTGTGTACGGTGAGGGCGACTACGGCGTAACCGTGGTGGAACTGAAATAATTCCGCGGATTTCCCCCGGAAATTTTCGGCTTGCGATTGCAATCCGCCCCTGAAACTGCTATACTGATTCCGTAATTTTTGCACAGATGTGCAAATCCATAAAAAGGAGCACCGCTTCGGCGGTAACAGGCATATGGCTATCTTTCGTTTGAGCGCATTCGCGGATGAGTACTCACCGAATTTCGACGAACAGATCAAAGGACTTCTCACAAACGGAATCCACCTGATCGAGCCCCGCGGAATCGACGGCGTGAACATCTCCGATCTGTCCAAAGAAAAAATGCTGGAGGTCAAGGCGAAACTGGATGCCGCCGGCATCGGTATCTCCGCCCTCGGCTCCCCCATCGGAAAAATCCGTATTGACGAGGATTTTGAGGCGCACAAAGACAAACTGCGCCGCACCTGTGAGATTGCTTGCGGCCTTGGCGCCAAGCGGATCCGTATGTTCAGCTTCTTCATGCCGGAGGACTGCACGGACGTGTCTGTGTACCGGGATGCGGTGATGGAGCGCATGGGTGCCATGCTGGATATTGCGGACGAATACGGCGTACAGCTGTGCCATGAAAACGAAAAGGGCATCTACGGCGATACCTCGGCCCGGTGTCTGGATTTGCTGACTGCCTTTGCCGGCCGCCTTGGCTGCGTGTTTGATCCCGCCAACTTCATTCAGGTGGGCGAGCGTCCGTTCCCTGCGTCCTTCCAGTTGCTGCAGAATTTCATTACCTATGTGCATATCAAGGACTGCGCTGCCGGCGGCACCATCGTTCTGCCCGGCACCGGCGTGGGCGGTATCCCCGAGATGTTTGCGTACCTCAACCGCACGGTGGGCGGGGAAGTGGTGGTTACCATGGAACCCCATCTGAAGACGTTTGAGGGCCTGAGCGCACTGGAAGGCAATGAAAAAACCAAAATCAGCAACAATGTTTTTGCCACTAACGAAGAAGCATTCAATGCCGCCGCGGACAGCATGAAAATGTGCATGCCGCGCACGGCCACCATCCAATAAACAGAGGAAGTATCAATCCATATGAAACAATCCAACCCGGCAAAGAAGCGGATTTCCGTTTGTTTGGCCGTCCTTCTTGCCATGCTGCTTACCTTCAGCGGGTGCGTGTCTCTGCGTCCCCATGAGGGTGTTGGCCGCGATACAACGGCCCCCGACGTGAGCGAGCCTGCAGACAATCCCTCCACGCTCCCGCCGGACACATCGGATTTCCCGGCTACCACTCCTCAGCAGACGGAGCCGGATATTCCCGCGCCTCCGGCGGAAAAACGGGTGTCCGTTCTGGCGGTGGGCGACAATATCATCCACGAAGCCGTGTTCACCGATGCGAAAAATCGGGCCGCCGACGGTAAGGAATACGATTTCCTGCCCATGTACGAGGGCGTAGCTCAGCGGATCGGCGAGTCGGATCTCGCCTTCATCAATCAGGAGGCCCCCCTGGCCGGCAAGGAATACGGCATCTCCGGCTATCCTACCTTCAATTCCCCCCGAGAAGCAGTCGACGCGCTGGTGGAGTTGGGATTTGACGTGATCAATCTGGCCAACAACCACATTCTGGACAAGCGTGTGGCCGGTGCCCGGGCATCGGTGGAGTACGTGCAGTCCCTGGGTGTGACCGAACTGGGTGTCTACCTGGATGATGCGGACTACAAGAATCTCCGCATCACGGAAGTGAACGGCATCCGCATCGCCTGGCTGTCCTTCTTTGACCTGTCCATTCTGTACTATACGCCGAATATGGACAATATCATCATCCCGCTGATGGATGACGACGACAAAATCAAGGCGGAGATCTCCCAGGCCAAGGAGCAGGCGGATTTTGTGATCGTGTCCGCCCATTGGGGACGGGAACAGCCCCAGGTTACAAGCGAACAGAAACGGATGGCTGCTGTGATGGCGGAAGCCGGTGCCGACGTGATTCTCGGACACCACTCCCACATCCTCCAGCCGGTGGTCTGGCACGACAATGCGGACGGAAGCCGTACGCTTGTGGCCTATTCCCTGGGAAATTTCATCTCCACCCAGTATTACGCCAACAATATGATCGGCGGTATGCTGACATTTGATGTGGTGATGGACGACAGCGGCGAGTGCACTCTGGACAATGTGGTCCTCCGACCTACGGTTACTCACTACAGCCTGAATCGGGACGGCCTGCAGATCTATATGCTGGAGGATTATACGGATGCCCTGGCGCAGAAGCATGGCACCACTCTCAAGGCGAATCCGTCGCCCTTTACTCTGCAGTGGATTTACAGCCATGTCCGCTCCGTCATCGACGAGGCATTTTTGCCCGAGTATTTTGAATAAACAAGGAGAAATTGCGTGAAAAATATCGCAGTATATATATGCGCCGTTGTTCTGGCGATGGGTTGCCTGCTGACTTCCTGTCAGGAAGCGGTTCCGGCTGTGTCGGACGGGTTCGGCCGGGATCCGGGGAATACATATGCCGATGAGCAGACAACGGACAGCCCGCCGGTTGCCGACGATGGCATCACCATCTGTGTGGACCCGGGACACGGCTTTGCGGATGCGGGAACGACCTCGGCGTATCTGGGCGATTGGAGCGAGAAGGATGTCACCTTCTCCATTGCCGCCATGCTGAAGGAAGAGCTGGAAGCGCTGGGCTATCATGTCCGGATGCTGCACGACGGCGTGACCCTCCCGCGGAGCTCCATCGACGACGGCAACAATCTGTTCAAGCCGACGGAGCGGATCGATTCCATCAAAAATGCGGATATCGATTACTATGTGTCCATCCATTGCGATTCCTATGCGGCTGATGAGTCCGTCATGGGAACCCGCGTCTATTACGCGAATGGGACCCGGTTTGCAAAGAAATCCAAATCCGCCGCAGCGGATATCACAAAGGCCATAAACGATCTGTTGCCCAACGCCAAGAAAACACGGGTAATCGAGAAGGATTTTGAGGACGCCTATTACGTGATCCGCGAAGCACCGGTGCCCTCGTCCCTCATCGAAGTGGGATTTGTCACCAATCCCACCGATGCGGCCAATATGCTGGATGAGGCGTGGCGTCGGACCATTGCCAAGGGAATTGCTGCCGGAATTGATGGGTTCTTTGCAGAGTAGTACATAAAATCCCGCAGATATGGTGTCGATTTATGAAAAAGCCATATTGATTTTTTGCGCGGAATGTATTATAATATCGATAAGCGTATTAAGAGAGGGGTATCGGATCATGTTTTCTGCATTGCTGATTCATATGGCTGCAATGAAAAATATGGGATATCTCTATGCCTGTGGGCAGATTAGCGGCATTATATGATTTTTACGGGAGAATGTTTGACGCATTCTCCTGTTTTTGCTGTTTTTCATTTTCTTGTTCGGCTTGTCTGTGTTTGAACAGATACAGATTGGAATATAATAACAACAAATAAAGGGGTTTATCATGAAAGAGCTTTTGTACGGAGAACTGGCTGTCATTGGCATGAGTGGCTGCGAGGGATTTGTTGAGCAGGTCGACAGATATTTGAAGGAGTGGCGTCATCACGACAGCGACGATTCCACTACATACTTGATCGATGCGGATTGCCCCCGTTTCGGTTCCGGTGAGGCGAAGGCGCTGATTCACCAGTCCATGCGCGGACGGGATGTGTATATCATCTCCGACTGCTTCAATTACGGTGTTACCTATAACATGCGCGGCGTACAGGTTCCCATGAGCCCGGATGACCATTTCCAGGATCTGAAGCGCGTCATTGCCGCTATCGAGGGTAAGGCACGCCGTATTTCTGTCATCATGCCCATGCTGTATGAGGGCCGTCAGCACAAGAGATCCGCCCGCGAATCTCTGGACTGCGCTTTGGCACTGCAGGAACTGGTGAATATGGGTGTGGCCAATATCATCACCTTTGATGCACACGATCCCCGTGTACAGAACGCGATTCCGCTGAAGGGCTTTGATAACGTGCATCCCACCTATCAGATGCTCAAAGCACTGGTTCACGAATATCCGGACATTTCTTTGTCCCACGATCAGATCACCATCATCTCCCCCGATGAGGGTGCCATGTCCCGCTGCATGTACTATTCCTCCGTTATGGGTGTGGATATCGGCATGTTCTATAAGCGCCGCAATTACGCCGTAATCATCAACGGTAAGAACCCCATCGAGGCACATGAATATCTGGGCAGAAGCATCAAGGGCAAGGATGTGATCGTCGTAGACGATATGATCTCCTCCGGTGAATCCATCCTGGATGTATCCATGCAGCTGAAAGAGAAGGGCGCCCGCCGCATCTTCCTCTTCATCACCTTCGGTTTGTTCTGCAACGGCCTGGAGATCTTCGATGAAGCGTTTGAGAATGGCATCATTGACAAGGTGTTCACCACCAACCTGGTATATTGCCCGCCGGAGCTTCTAGCCCGTCCGTGGTATCATCAGGTGAATATGTGTAAGTACGTTTCCTACATCATCGATACATTGAATCACGATGAGTCCATCAGCACTCTTCTGAATCCTGTGACCCGTATCCACAATCTGCTGGACAGACAGGCGAAGCATCTGGAGAGCCTCGGTGACTCCAAGGAGTAAACATGATACACTTTAAAAAACAAATTGCCAATTCGATCCTCGGCGCCATAAACGAATTGTGGCCGACAGCGGAACTGACTGCCGCCGAGATCGCGGATATGCTGGAATATCCGCCGGATGAGGCCATGGGCAATCTGGCGTTCCCCTGCTTCAAATTGAGCCGGGTGCTCCGTGCCGCACCGCCTGCCATCGCCTCCGCCATTGCAGAAAAGATGGACGCCTCCGATATCGCCAAGATCAGCGTAGCGGGCGGATATCTGAATATCCACCTGAGCGATGCCTATCTGGCTGCGTCGGTTTTGTCCTCTATCGAGGATAAGAGAGAGAATTACGGCTCCTCCGATATGGGCGTGGGCAAGAACGTGGTTCTGGACTATTCCTCCCCCAATACGTCCAAACCGTTCCACATCGGACATCTGGGCACCACCGTTATTGGACACTCTTTGAAACTGCTCCATCAGTTCTGCGGATACAACTGCATCGGCATCAATCATCTCGGCGACTGGGGTACCCAGAACGGCAAGCAGATCGTGGCTTTCCGCAAGTGGGGCAACAAGGAAACCGTTGAGGAGATGGGCTGCGACGGCCTGGTGGAATTGTATGTAAAATTCCACGAGGAAGCAGAAAAGGATCCTTCTCTGAACGATGAGGCAAGAGCCGAGTTCAAGAAACTGGAAGAACACGATCCCGACAATATTGCGCTGTGGAAATGGTTCTTGGACATCAGCCTCCGCGAATACAATGTAACCTATAAACAGCTCGGCATCACGTTCGATCACTATATGGGCGAGAGTTTCTTCTCCGATAAGATGGAGGCCCAGATCCAGATCATGCGGGACAAAGACCTCCTGAAACTGGATGACGGCGCTTCCATTGTGGATCTGTCCGAGTACAATATGCCTCCCTGCCTGATTCTGAAACGGGACGGCGCGTCCCTGTATCCCTCCCGTGATATCGCGGCGGCCGTATACAGAAAGAACAATTTTGCCTTCGATAAGTGCATCTACGTCACCTCCGCGGGCCAGTCTCTCCACTTTGCCCAGTGGTTCAAGGTTATGGAACTGATGGGATACGATTGGGTCAATGAATTGGTTCACGTTCCTTACGGCACGGTGTCCATCGGCGGCGCCAAGCTGGCTACCCGTACCGGCAATGTGGTGCTTCTGAAGGATCTGTTCCGCCAGTCCATCGAAAAGGTGCAGGAGATCATGATGGAGAAGAATCCCGATCTGCCGAACCGGGACGAAGTAGCGGAAGCGGTCGGTGTGGGCGCTATCGTGTTCCACTATCTGTATAACAGCCGCATCAAGGATATCAACTTCATTCTTGAGAACGCTCTGAGCTTTGAGGGCAATACCGGTCCCTACGCTCAGTACACCTACGCCCGTACCTGCTCCATCCAGGAAAAGGCCGGCAATCTGGATCTCAGCGGATCCCCTGTAATCACCGCACCGGAAGAGTCCGCTTTGCTGGTCACTCTGTCCAAGTTCCCCGAAAAGGTGCTGGATGCGGTGGATCAGTATGAGCCCTCCATCATCACCCGGTACGTCATCGATGTGTGCACCGCCTTCAACCGTTTCTATCAGAATTGCCCGATCCTCACCGCCGAGGATGAGACGGTACGCGCATCCCGTGTACGCCTTGCCCGTGCGGCAGGCATCGTTCTGCGCAACGCTCTGCGTCTGATCTGCATCAAGACGCCGGAAAAAATCTAATCGCTTAAAAGAGGATTCATCATGTCTGGACATAGCAAATGGAATAATATCAAAAATAAAAAAGCGAAGACCGATGCCCAGAAGGGTAAGATCTTTACGAAAATCGGTAAGGAGATCGCGATCGCCGTACGCGAAGGCGGTCCCGATCCGAATAACAACAGCAAACTGCGCGATCTGATCGCAAAAGCAAAATCCAACAACGTGCCCAACGATAACATCGACCGCGCCATCAAGAAGGCCAGCGGCGCGAATGCCGTTGTGTACGAAGAGATCGTATATGAGGGATACGGCCCCAGCGGTGTCGCCATTATCGTGGAAACCGCTACCGACAGCCGCAACCGTACTGCTTCCGATATGCGCCACTTCTTTGATAAGTACGGCGGAAATCTGGGCCAGAGCGGATGCGTGTCCTTCATGTTCGAGGATAAGGGCGTGATCATCGTTCTCCGCGAGGACAACATCGATGAAGATGCACTGATGGAAGCAGCCCTGGAAGCCGGTGCGGCCGACTTCTCCTCTGACGAGGAATCCTTCGAGATCCTCACCGAGAAGGACGATCTGTATGCCGTTCGTGACGCTCTCGTGGCGCTGGGCTATGAGATCGAGTCCGCCGAAATGGATAAGATCCCCAGCAACTACGTCACTCTGAGCAGCGAGGACGATATCAAGAACATGAACCTTCTTCTGGAGCATCTGGACGACTGCGACGACGTCAGCGAAGTATACCACAACTGGGAAAACTGATTACTGAAATGGAGTCTCCATGAGTATTTACCGTTCTGTTACGGAGTTGATCGGCCATACACCGCTCCTCGTACTGCAAAAGTACGGGGAGCAGTTTTGCCCCCATGCCACCATTCTGGCAAAGTTGGAATATTTCAATCCCGCCGGATCCGCCAAGGATCGGGTCGCCTGCGAGATGATCGCCCAGGCGGAAGCCGACGGAAAACTGAAGCCCGGCGCCACCATCATCGAGCCCACCTCGGGCAATACGGGCATCGGCCTGGCCGCCATTGCCGCCGCCAAAGGCTATCGGATCATTATCACCATGCCGGAAACTATGTCCGAGGAACGCCGTTGCCTGATGCGGGCGTACGGCGCGGAATTGGTGCTGACCGACGGCTCCCGCGGTATGGCAGGTGCCATTGAAAAAGCACGTCAGCTGTGCCGGGAAATCCCCGGTGCGTTTCTACCCGATCAGTTCGGCAATCCCGCCAACCCTGCCGCACACATGAAAACGACCGGTCCCGAGATATTTAAGGATACCGAGGGACAGGTGGATGTATTTGTGGCCGGCGTGGGTACGGGCGGTACGATCTCCGGCGTGGGAAAGTACCTGAAAGAGAGGAACCCCGCGGTACAGATCGTGGCCGTTGAGCCTGCATCTTCCCCGGTTTTGTCCGCCGGAAAAGCAGGTCCCCACGGATTGCAGGGCATCGATGCCGGATTTGTGCCCGATACGCTGGATACGGATATTTACGACCGCATCATCCCTGTGACGGAGGCGGATGCGCTGGAAACGGTCCATCGTCTGACCAAAACGGAAGGGATCCTTGTGGGTATATCCTCCGGTGCAGCACTGTGGGCGGCTACATGTCTGGCGAACGAAGAATGCAATCGCGCCAAGAACATCGTGGTGCTTTTGCCGGATGGCGGGGAGAGGTATCTTTCCGCACCCGGATTTGTTCCCGAGGCGAATTAACATATTTTTCAAACTAACTGTTGACAAGGCCGAAATGCGATGATATAATACATGTATATAGAAGCTGTCAGAAAGGAACGTACGGGATGATGATGCGAATGATGTCCATGTATATGAATATGACTCGCGCGAACCGGACGTGCTTTCTTGCCTGCAATTGATACCTGTGTATTTAGGTTGATCTTGTAAAAGGAAGTTCGTCAGAACTTCCTTTTTTTACGGGGTATATATATGACGTATATTTTAGCTTACACCAACATTAAGAATCAGCGAATGTGACTCATTTTTCATAGAACCATAATTTACAAAAATCATATTTACTGTTTTTAGGAGATTATTATGAAACGTATACTTTCTTTTGTTCTGTTTGCCGCACTGATTCTGTCTGTTCTCGCATTTACCGCCGGCTGCGGTTCCGATGCGATCACCATTGCTGTTCCCAGTGACACAACCAATGAAGCCCGCGCCCTCCTTCTTCTGGAGCAGGCCGGCTATATCAAACTGAAAGAGGGCGCGTGCATCACCGCCACCGTCCGCGATATCGTGGAGAATCCCTACGGCATCGAGTTCCGTGAAATCGAAGCCGCACAGCTTCCCAACATCCTGCAGGATGTGGATTATGCCGTGATCAACTCCAACTACGCCATCGATGCCGGCCTCAATCCGGTGGAAGATTCCCTCGTGATTGAAGGTGCCTTCTCCGCCTATGCCAACATCCTGGCTGTTAAAGAGGGCAACGAAAACAATCCCGCTATCAAGGCACTGATCGCCGCTCTGCAGAGCAAGAAAGTGGCCGATTTCATCACCGAAAAGTATTCCGGTGCCGTTGTCAGCGTGGTTGAGAACCCCGGTGACGGCTATACCGCCGATGTAGATTACGCCGCGCTGGCCGGCACGGAGATCTCCGTGGCCGCATCCCCCACTCCTCACGCTGAAATTCTGAAGATCGCCCAGGAGATCCTGGCCGCTAAGGACATCACCCTGAAGATCGTCGAGTTTACCGACTATGTGCAGCCCAACAACGTGGTGGAGAGCGGTGAATTGGATGCCAACTACTTCCAGCACACCCCCTATCTGGATGACTTCAACAAGGAAAACGGCACCCATATCGTGTCCGTTGCATCCATCCATGTAGAGCCTCTGGGGCTGTATGGCGGTCAGCAGAGATCCCTCGACGCCATCAAAAACTAAATCAAACCGCATACGTCGGTCGTATCCGCGACCGGCGTATGTCTATGCGGAGTACATATGATCGAAATCAGAAACCTGTCTAAATCTTTTTCCACCGCAGACGGCGTGGTGGACGCGCTGCGGGATGTGTCCCTGACCATCCGCGACGGCGATATCTACGGCATCATCGGTATGAGCGGTGCGGGAAAGAGCACCCTTGTCCGCTGCATCAATATGTTGGAGCGGCCGACAGATGGAAGTGTGGTCATCAATAACCAGGATGTAGGAAAACTTTCCCCCTCTGAGTTGCGGAAAGTGCGCCGCAGCGTATCCATGATCTTTCAGGGATTCAATCTGCTGATGCAGCGTACCTGCCTGAAAAATATCTGTTTCCCCATGGAATTGGCAGGCGTCAAAAAAGCGGATGCCGTCAAACGAGCCAAGGAACTGTTGGAAATTGTAGGCTTGCCGAATAAGGCAAACGCCTATCCGGCCCAGCTGTCCGGCGGACAGAAGCAGAGAATTGCCATCGCCCGTGCGCTGGCCAGTAATCCAAAAGTGCTTTTGTGCGACGAGGCTACCAGTGCACTGGATCCTCAAACTACCCACTCCATTCTGGAGCTGATTCGGGAGATCAACGAAAAGACCGGCATCACCGTGGTGATCATCACCCACCAGATGAGCGTGGTGGAGGAGATCTGCAACCGCGTGGCGATCCTGGACGATGGCCGCGTAGCGGAGGAAGGGGAAGTGTCCGCCATTTTCTCCCATCCCAAATCATCCGCCGCCCGGAAACTGGTGTTCCCGGACAGCGAGCCTGTGGGACAAGCCGTATCTCCGGATGAGCGGCGTATCCGCGTGGTGTTCAACGGAGCCGTGGCAACCAATGCGCCCCTGATCACCCGCATGGCCATCGATACACAGATCGTTGCCAATATACTCAGCGCTTCCACAAAATGCATCGGTAATAAGATGTACGGCAATATGCTGCTGGGCGTCTCCCCCGATGACGCCACTGTGCAGGCCGCTGTGGACTATCTGCGCGGCGCGGAAGATGTTTGGGCAGAGGAGGTGACCCAGGATGCTGAATAACGCATTTTCTCCGGAGGCCATCCGGGAAGCCATCGATATTTTCGTGACGGAATTCCCCCTTGCCATCTGGGAAACCTTGTATGTAACCATTCTCGCTACGTTTTTTGCCATTGTCCTCGGATTGCCTCTGGGCGTGCTCCTTGTGGTCGGTGAAAAGGACGGCGTTCTCCCGCTTCCCGCTTGGCTGATGCAGGCACTGAATGTGCTGATCAACCTGCTTCGGTCCGTTCCGTTTCTGATCATGATGATCCTCGTTTTCCCGCTGACCCGTGCCATCGTCGGCACCGTTGTCGGCACCGTGGCATCCATCGTCCCGTTGGTCATTGCGGCATTCCCGTTTGTTGCCCGGCTGGTGGAAGGAAGCCTTCGGGAAATCGATCCCAATATCATCGAGGCCGCCCAGAGCATGGGCGCGTCCCCTCTCCAGATCGTTGTGAAAGTCATGCTGCCGGAAAGCGTTCCGTCCCTGATTTCCAACGCGGCGATCGCCTTGACCACCATCCTGGGCTATTCCGCCATGAGCGGTGTCCTCGGCGGCGGCGGCCTGGGCAAGATTGCCATCAACTATGGCTATCACCGCTATAAGTATCTCGTTATGCTGCTGGCGGTGGTGCTGCTGGTATTGATGGTCCAGGTATTCCAGACTATCGGTACCAAATGGTCCCTTCGCTCGGACAAGCGCCTGAGAAAATAATCGAAAAGAGGGAGAACCCT
Organism: Clostridia bacterium; assembly: GCA_017468385.1. Classification (GTDB taxonomy): domain Bacteria; phylum Bacillota; class Clostridia; order Oscillospirales; family CAG-272; genus SIG701. The sequence goes on along the minus strand of JAFUIQ010000001.1, from coordinate 110,694 downwards.
TGCGGTTCTCCCTCTTTACATCTGTTTGCGGATCCGCTCCAGCGCACCCTTCTCCAAGCGGGATACCTGCGCCTGGGAAATGCCGATCTCGTCCGCAATCTCCATCTGCGTCTTTCCGTTGAAGAACCGCAGATGGATGATTTTTTTCTCCCGTTCACTGAGACGCTTCATGGCCTCTTTCAGAGCAATGTTTTCCAGCCATGCCTCGTCCGATGCACCGGCATCGCTGATCTGATCCATGATATAGATGGAATCACCCCCATCGTTGTATACCGGCTCGTACAGGGATACCGGCTCCACGATCGCCTCAATGGCATGGGCGATGTTTTCCTCTTTTTCCCCCAATTCCGCTGCAATCTGTGCCAGCGTCGGCTCGGATGCCATGGTTTTTGCCAGCCGCTCCCGGGCCTGCAGTGCCCGATACGCCAGGTCCCGTACGGATCGGCTGACGCGGATTGTGTTGTTATCCCTCAGATACCGCCGCACCTCGCCGATGATCATGGGAACCGCGTAGGTAGAGAATTTCACGTCCAGGTCCAGATTGAAGTTGTCCACCGCCTTGATCAGCCCGATGCATCCCACCTGAAACAGATCGTCCAGATTTTCCCGCCGATTGGTGAACCGCTGAATGATGCTCAAAACCAGCCGCAGATTGCCGTCGATCAGTTTTTGCCTTGCCTGCTTGTCCCCCGCCTTTGTCCGCGCGAGCAAATCACGCTTTTCCTCGCTGGTCAAAGTAGCCAGTTTTGCCGTGTTCACGCCGCATATTTCCACTTTGTTATAATACATCTGCCTGCCCTCATGCCGCCGTACTTATAGAATCAGTATTGCCTGATCCGCCGCGGGGTTATGCAAAAGCGGCCGTGCATGATTTTGGCAAAATAGGGAAGAAAACTCCCCGGCTGTTTTACAAACAGCAACTTATTTTATGCAGGACATCTTGACAAACTTTTTTTCTTGTGGTACTATTACTCATGAAAGGAGGACCCATGTATAGACATATACCAGATATTAACCAAGTTCCGGAAAATCGACCGATGTACGAATACATCATGTGTTGTGTCGATTCTGTCCGGATTTTTTTGTTTCTGTTTTTGTGTCTGTACTTTCCTTAGCCATATCATGTATCCACACGTTCAACCAACCAATGAATCAAGGAGGTTACATGATAAAAAAACGAATAAAGAATTTTCTCTCAGCGGAATGGTACGTATTTAAACTGCTGTTCAGTGTAAATATTCCGTCGGGTATTTTGTACATCGTGTTGCGCTCGCTATTCTATCCAGTCAGCCTGATAAACACATTTATTTGGAAGTTTGTAATCGATGAAATAACTGTTGTGTTTTCTGCGAGCAGTTTTACCTTCCGATTGTGGATTTTGCTCGGTATATATATTGGGATAAACACAGTCAATTCTATAGTTGTGAGCTATGTCTTAACAGTTTTAGCTAACGATATACGCAACCAGGCCCAAAACAAATTGGAGTTACAAGTCATGCGCAAGGTGGCTGCGCTAAGCAGTTCCTATTTTGATAACCCCCAAAACAGAGATGTGCTGGACTCTGCAAAACACAGTAAAGAACGCGTTAGCGGAGCCATAACGTTCATGGTAAGTGAGTGTTTGAATATCGTTACTTTTGTGGTCGGATTCGTTCTGTTTGTTCAGATTAACCCTATTATTTCCCTTGTGTTTTTGCTTACATCGATTCCGGCAATGGTAATCAATTATAAATACGATGTTCAAATGAATAAGCATTCGATACAGTCCATCCCGGAGGCAAGAAGGAAGGATTACTACCGATTTCTGCTGACGGAAAAATACGCGGCGAAAGATGTGCGGCTGTATAATTTGAGCGGGTTCTTTAAGGAAAAGTATAATACTTTGTGGAAACATATCCGTAAACAGCGGGAGCAAATCTTTATGCGTGGGGCAAAACACACGTATCTTGCTATGATTCTATCCACAGGCGGCAAGCTGTTCCTTGTGCTGTTTTCCGTGATATCCATTCTGCGAGGGGAAATGTCACTGGGTACGCTGTCTATGTTTCTGGCGTTGTCACAGCAAATTTCGGGACGGTTTATGGCTATTATGCGCTCCATCCCCAATCATCTTAAGAACGAGATTCCGCATATTCAAAATTTCCGTGATTTTTTGACACATTCCGATGATGCGATGCCAACTTCCGACCCAGAATCTTTGGATATCAGTATAGCACCCGAGATTGAATTCCGGGATGTTTGTTTCCGTTATCCCGGTGCCCTCGTTAACGCCATCGATCATCTGAATTTATTCATCCCCGCCGGCAAAAAAATCGCTTTAATTGGTGTGAACGGTGCAGGAAAAAGCACGGTGATCAAACTGCTTCTGCGGTTGTACGAGCCGCAAAGCGGACAGATTTTCATAAACGGGAAAGATGTGCGCCTGTACCCGGTGGATCAGCTGCACCGGTTGTTTGGTGTCTGTTTTCAGAATGTGCCCCAATACGCACTGACGATGCGGGAAAATATCGCGTTGTCCCGCTTGGATGAGCTGCATGATGATGAGCGGTTGAATGCTGCGGCACAGGCGGCGGGCATATACAATAAATGCTCTGCGTTTCAGAGCGGAATGGATACCAATTTGACACGCAAATTTGACGATCAGGGGCAGGAAATGTCCGGCGGCGAATGGCAGAAGGTAGGCATCGCCCGCGCTTTTTTCCGTGATGCTCCGTTTGTGATTTTGGATGAGCCATCTTCTGCGCTGGATGCGCAGGCGGAAGATGATCTGTTCTCTTCCTTCCATCTTTTGTGCAAAGAGCGTGGTGGTATCCTTATTTCTCATCGGTTGTCTGCTATGATGATGGTTGACGAAATCGTGCTGCTGCAATCAGGCCACGTGATGGAGCAAGGAACCCACGAGCAACTGATGCGACAGAATGGTGAATACGCGAAACTGTACCGTATGCAGGCGGAAAACTATGTGGGAAAGGGGGCAATATGATGCGGGATTTTTTGAGTAAACTTTGCAAATATCCGATGCAATTCAAGAAATGCATTAAACTGATTTATGCGGCATCGCACAAGTACTTTGTTTTGTACAGTATGGTTATGGCAGTGGAGACCGTCTTGCCCTATCTTCCTATATGGATCATGCGTCATTTACTGAATCGCCTGACCGCCTACCAACTCGCCCCATCGGAAGGCCTTTGGCCCGAAATCATTTGGCTGGCTGTATCCTATTGTGCGATCTTCCTGCTCCAGATTACCTTTGGCAACACACATAAGCTGATCGCGTATAAGTATAACGATGCCATCGATTACTATTTTGATAATCTGCTCATTGATAAAATATCCGGCGCCGATCTCTCCTATTTTGATAGCAGCACACTTTCCGATCAGATGCAGAACGCATCCAAATATGTGCGTGCAACCACGCAGGATATAGTGTTTTCCTTATTTGATACGATACAGGGGATCGTGCGTCTGATTCTTTCCGCTCTTATGATTGGTACACTGGGACTTTGGACGGTTCCGTGTATTGTCCTTTTGTGCATTCCCACTATTATGTGTACAAAAAAAACGAGTCGGGAAAACTATGAGTTTTCCCGGGCACATAATATTAATCAAAGAAAGATGTCGTATTATAAGGCACTGTTTTTCGGTGATGCGCGCGAGGAAATACAGCTGTACGGGCTAACGGACTACTTTACAAAGAAATATTCAAAGGAATGGGAGAGTTTTCGCTGTGCGAAGAATAAAGTAAATCTGTCCAATTTCGGGCGAGAGGTTCTATCCTGCCTGTTCAGTACAGGGGTTGAAATACTTGCATATCTTGTTGCCATCGTAAAACTGGTGTCCCATTCTATCGGAGTGGGGGATGTGACGTATTATGTTTCCCTGGCGACGAATTTCCGATTGTATATTACTGGGATCGTAAATAGAATAAATAAATTTGATCAGGATTCCTGCCAATTGGACGATATCCTTGCCTTTATCGATCTGGAACCGGAAGCGGAAACGGGCGGAACATTCCTGCCCGGACCCAATCCAAAAATCGAATTCCGCGGTGTATCTTTCCGATATCCGTCGTCGGAGGAATATATTCTGAAAAATTGCAGCTTTGTTCTTGAGCCTGGACATATGACTGGCTTGGTAGGACTCAACGGTGCTGGCAAATCCACGATTGTTAAACTGCTTCTGCGGTTTTATAATCCGACGGAAGGTCAGATTCTGATCGACGGCGTGGATGCAAAAGAGTATGATCTGACCGCATTACGCAAACAGTTCGGCGTTATGTTTCAGGATTTCTGCAGTTACAGTATGACGCTGCGGGAAAATATTGCGATTGCGGATATATCGGGAATAGTTGACGAGGGTAGATTGTGGGATGCTTGCATGAAAAGCCGTGCGGAAGAGTTGATTGCTGGTTTTGAGAATGGCATGGATGAAAATCTCACCAAACGGTTTGACGAAAACGGAAAAGAATTGTCCGGCGGCGGGTGGCAGCGAATTGCATTGGCCCGAGCGTTTTTCCGTCAATCGCCCATTGTCCTGTTGGATGAACCATCTGCTTCGCTGGATCCTTTGGCGGAATATGAAATCTTCAGCCGGTTTGCAGAGCTATCGGATGGGCGGACAACGATGCTTATTTCGCATAGATTGTCCAACATAGTGAGCTGTGATAAAATTCTTGTGTTGGATAATGGGACGATTGCGGAGCAGGGCTCACACAAGGAGTTACTGGAGCGTGGTGGTCAGTACGCCCATCTGTTCCAGTTGCAGGCGAGTAAGTATGAGAAAATAAATATTCAACCTAATCTGTAGTAGAGGACGACATGTAATTCACGGAATAATCTATGCCTTGTAAAAAGCACTCATCGATTCGACGAGTGCCTGCTCCGTTATGTATCACGGATTACCAAATGGGATGTATCATACAGAACCTTCGCGTGATTGTCTTTGATCAACTCCCGGGAAAGCGTGGTGCCTGTGGCTTTGTCAATGCAGCTCCGATATACTTGTCCCTTGCGGTAGACGCTCCCACCTTCCCGAACAAAATGCTCATTTTCCGTCTGGATGTGGTACTTGACGGGCAGTGCCTTACTTGCCCGCAGTTCGCCGCACAGATGGGTGTCGGTCACATGAACGAGAATCTGATACGTGATGTCCGAATCGTTTCGGAATCGGTAGTCCAGATAGTTATACACAATGGATGTTCCTGTCCCAAAGGGAACCTGTCGGTTGAAATCGGGGAAAAGATCGTATCCGTCGTGGTGATGATGCTCCACGATGGTCAGTGGCGTGTGCAAAATCATCCAATGGATCAGATTGGTGAACTGACACAAGCCGCCGCCGATCCCGGGAACGGTGCGGGCGTTGGATATGGTGACCCCCTCTTTGTATCCCTTGGCCGCACTGGGATAGCCAACCAATTTCCAGAAGGAGAACACCTCGCCGGGGCGGATCAGGATCCCGTCCACCTTTGGTGCGCTCAGGGATAGATTGACCGCCTTGTTGTCCTGCAATCGGGTTTCCGTGTTTCCCAGTTTGCGCCGTATGAGGGAGTTGTGTCTGTAGATCAGCACGGGAAGCGGATCTGTCTGCCTGCCTTTGGCAAACCGCTCCCCACAGATCGCGTCCCGGATCCGCCGCAGGGTGCGGCATTTGATGAGGGAGATTTTGTACGTGAGCGGGGAAATCTGACAAAATAATCTGCGTGCCATAGCGATGCTCCTCGTGTCTGTGTACGGATAGCGAAATCCATTCTTATGATGCCTTTGACGTACCGTCCGGTAATTTGTTCCGTCGAATGCCTGTCATAGCAGCGAATATCACGAATTCTTCCAAAAACACAGCACCGCTTCACAGAATATGTGCATCTGCTGTGTGGAAAACGCCCGCAAATATGCTATAATAGAGTCACAAAAGCGCTTTTGAATATATTGGAGGTAGATAGAATGTCTATCGGAACGACTATCAAACGGCTGCGCCGTGAGCGCGACATGACACAGGAACAGCTGGCGGATGCCCTGGGCATTACCGCCAACGCCGTATCCCAGTGGGAGTGCGACCGTACCGCGCCGGATATTTCTCAACTGCCGGTTTTGGCCAATTTGTTTGAAACCACGATCGATGCACTCTTTGAATACGATGACGCGTCCAAGAAAGCGGATGTGGAGAAGTTTTTCCGTCAGATTCGGGAAGAATTGCCGAATGACGCCATGGACGAAAGGCTCCGGCTGGGCAAAGAATACGTGGCAAAATATCCGAAGAATTACGCAATCGCCCACGAGATGTGCTGGATCATTTATCACTCGGACAAAAAAGTCCGCGAGGCGAATGTACCGCTGCTGCGCTCCCTTTGCGAAAAAATAATGGCAGAATGTACCGTTCAGACATATCGCGAAGCCGCCATCCGTTTAATGTGTATGCTTGGCAATGACGAGGATTGGGAAAAATGGTCCAAAATGTGCGCGGAGGATTATAAAACCTACCGGGGCGAGATTCTGGCCGCACGGTATTGGGAGAAGGGGACTTATGACGATTGCCGCATGCGGAAAGGTGCCAACAAGCTGGAGTTGTTCTGCCATCTCTTGTTTGACAATGCCGGCAACTGGAGTTGCCCCGAAAAAGAATTGATGTGGATAGAGTACCGTATGGGGCTGATGAAATCCTTCGGGGAAAACGGCACCATCCCGCCCGCATGGCAGGCATACTACGCCATCCTGCTCACCTATAAGGCGGATCATCTTTTCCAAATGGATAGAAATGAGGAAGGGTACGGCTGCCTGGAGGAAGCATACCGGGAATTTGATGCCTGGTCGGAGATTCCCGACGGAACAGCTCTGGATGTGGGACATGAGTGGATGTTCCACGGTGTCAAGGCACTGAAAAACGAGTGGAATTATCGGCTCTCGGACGGAAAAGAGGAATACTCCAACTATATGTCACTGTTTACAGATCACTATACGTATTTGGAAACCGTCCTGAAAATGCCGAAAAACTGGAAAGGATTTGACCGGGTGAGAGGGGAAGAACGGTACCGCGAAATCCTCGCAAAAGCAGAAATCCTCGCCAAAAAAGAAGAAAAGTGACACCATCAAAAAAGCCAAGGCACCGCCTTGGCTTTTCTATTTCACCGCACGGACAACTGCTTCAGTATCCGGTTGCACTCCCTCATATCGTTGGTGGTGAACATTTTGCAGCCCATCTCCAGCGCCTTTTGGTAGGACTCGTACTTGTCCGCAATGCACACACAGGGCAGTATGCCGTGGGACAGACAGTAATCAAAATTCTCCCGGTAATCCAGGGGGCTTTTTCCTTTTTCCTCGGGATACAGACAGCACCAGTCGTACAATTCTTCCCGAGGAATGGAAGCCGTATCGATGGACCGGCAGCAGTTGTGGATGCCTTGTCCATGGATGGGGATATCATGCCCGTGATGACGGACGATGTGCTCCAGTACACGGTCGCTGAAGGAGTTCAGAATGGACCGCTCCCGCAGGCCGTGCTTATCGATCATCGAAATCAGCCGATCCGCCGCCGCAAAGGCAAAATCGTCGCCCACCTCCCGGGGATAGTCTTTCAATTCCCAGTTGACCCTTAGATCGGTGTCCTTGATTTGTGCAATAAATTCCTCCACCGACGGAATCCGTGTGCCGGCAAATTCCTCGCTGAACCATGCGCCCGCATCCAGTTTCCGGATTTCCTCATAGGTCATCTCGTTGCTCCAGCCGTCGTACCCGGTGGTGCGCATGGTGTTGCGGTCGTGCAGGATGATCAACTGACCGTCCCGGGTCATGTGTATATCCGTTTCGATCATGTCCGCGCCAAAATTTATAGCGGACGCAAAGGCGGGCAGCGTGTTTTCCGGACAGCACTTCCGATCGCCGCGATGGGCCGCCAGAATGATTTCACCGTTGTACAGCATGAGAGTGTTCCTCCTTATTTCACAATGCATTTGCGCAGGCGCATGAACGTTAGCCGATTGCGTACCATGGGGGAGTTGTCCAGCAGAGCAGGGAGTATTTCAGGGGACACGCCAATGTCCTCCAGCGTGGATTTCACACCCAGCGCCTGGTATACATCCCCCAGGGAGTCCGCGTCGGGCATGGCAAGAATCTCGCGGCGGATCTCATCCAGGCAATCCCGCAGTCTTTCGGCAGTAATCCCATCGGCGGCATCCTTTTCGTTTTCCGCGATGATATCCGCTGCCATGGCTTTATCGAACACGGATACGATCTGATCCGCGCTGTACGGAACATAATCCCGGAACGTGACGGAGGTATCCTGGCAGATCGCCTGATATTCCCGGATGGCCAAAAGAGTTCCAACGCCCACTTTCTCCCCGTGCAGCGCGTCGGAGTGTACTCCAAGGGATTCCGGATGCATCTCAATCAAATGGGATATGTGATGCTCCGCCCCCGATGCGGGGCGGGAATTGCCCATCATCTGCATGGCCAGACCGGACAGAAGAAGGCCGTACATCAATTTCGTGTATGCCTCATCCTCTGCCGCCGCGATCCCGTTGGCGGATTCCAAAACCTGCCGGGTGGCGTCCGCCGTCATGTCCGCGATCCGGTTGCAGTAAAACTCACCCGTCAGGTGCGAGGCAATTTTCCAATCCGTCAGGGCCACGTATTTGCCGATCATGTCGCCGAATCCCGACCGGGCCAGTCGGATTGGCGCATTTTTGATTACGTCAATGTCCGCGATCACCATCTTCGGTGCCACCGCGGTCAGAGTTTTTTTGCATCCGTGCCAGGTCATAGCCGCCACGGAGGAACAAAAACCGTCCACGCTGGCGGCGGTGGGGCAGGAGATGAACGTCAGACCCTTTTGGTACGCGCAGTAGCGCACGATATCGTGGACCGTGCCCGATCCCATGGCGATCAGAATGTCCGTATCCTCCGGCAGTTTTTCCAGAAGGAGATCCACACCGTGCTCGTCGGCGTGCAGATTCACCGGGGACAGAACGATCTCGTGATCCGCTGTCGGATGCCGATCGGCCGTGGCGCGGTAGGTGTTCTCGTCATACACGGCAGTCCGGCATCCGTGGATTTCCAACTGCGACGCATACCGATCAAACTCCCGCAGACAGCCGCATCCCACCACCGACAAGACCGTTTCCATTTTGTGCTTCCGGCCACAAGCGCACATTCCGTTGTACTGTGTGCTGTCAATAATCATTTTGCGTCTCCCCTCTGTCCGTAATACGCATGCGCTCCGTGCTTGCGGAAATAATGCTTGTCCGCCAATTCCGACTGGAATTTAGCATGAGCATTCAGATGCAGTGTGTGATAGGCCATCATAGCACTTTCCTCCAGAACGATGGCGTTTTCTACCGCCTTTACCGCATCACGGCCCCATGTGAACGGACCGTGGGAGTGGACAAGCACCGCCGGGGTTTCTGCCGGATTCCGATAAGCAAAGGATTCCGCAATCACATGGCCGGTTTCCTTTTCGTATTCCCCGAAAATCTCCTCCGGCGTCATCTTTCTGGTGCAGGGAATATCCCCGTAAAAATTATCTGCGTGCGTGGTTCCCAATGCGGGAATCGGTGCGCCCGCTTGTGCAAAAATCGTGGCCCACCGGGAATGTGTGTGGGCTATGCCGCCGATGTGGGGAAAAGCCCGGTACAGCGCCAGATGAGTCGGCAGATCGGAGGAGGGAGCCAGATTTCCTTCCAGCACCTTTCCGCCCATGTCCACGGCCACCATGTCGTCCGGTGTCATGACATCGTAATCCACGCCCGAGGGCTTGATGATCACCACGCCGGCCTGGCGGATGATCTCGGAAACATTTCCCCACGTCAGCGTGATCAGTCCGCTGTTTTTCAGAAGCAGATTGGCCTTGTGTACTCGCTTTTTGATATCTTCCCACATAAAATCACCTCAAGGAATTGACAAAAACTTTTGACCTGCTATAATTATAGAATGATGATCGTTTTCGCGCAAGAATTGGTGAAAGAATAGGAAAATGAGCAAAAGAGGTGTGAGATATGAGCATTTCCGAGCGCCAGGGAAAGATACTTGAGATATTGAATGCGCGGAATTTCATTACGGTAAATGAGTTGGCACAGATCACGTTTACGTCTCCGTCCAGCATCCGTCGGGATCTGAGTGCCATGCAGAATGTGGGACTGGTCAAGCGTTCCCACGGCGGCGTTACTTTGCCCGATCCGATACAGGGCGTGGCCAGCTTCTACGATCGTACCCACCAGAATATCCAGGCCAAACGGCTCATCGCCAAAAAAGCGGCGGCTCTTTTGCACGACGGACAGAGCATCATGGTGGACAGCTCCAGTACAGCCGGCTTTCTGCTCCCCTACATTGCCAGATTGAATTACGCCACGTTGTTTACGAACAATATCCATACCGCGCTTTCCGCCATCGAGTTGGGGATCGACACCCACTGCCTGGGCGGACACTCGGTGAACGGATCCTCAGCCCTGGCCGGTACGGAAACCTATAAATCTCTCGCCGATATTCATGTGGATATCCTGTTTTTTTCGTCCCAGTCGCTGGACCGATACGGCTGGATTTCCGATTCCACGGAGGAGGAGAACTACGTGCGATGTCTGATGCTGCGGGCCGCACAGAAAAAGGTGTTTTTGTGCGACAGCGCGAAATTTGATAAAACAGCGGTCTATAAACTTGTCAATCTGCGGGACGTGGATTGCGCTGTTTTCGATGAGCACTTTACCGCACTGGAAACATCGTGTAAGATCCTGTAAATAAAGCCAAGGCTAATCGCCTTGGCCTTTCTATTTCACCCCAGCCGATAGGGAACAGCCGATTTCCAACCATTTGGCGATTTTTCCATGTCAACACCTTCGCCCATTCGAAAAACAATATCTTTTCTGCTTTCATGGCCTATGTTATAATAGAATCACAAAAGAATAAGGAGGATACACACATGTCCATATCGGAGACTATTGCGAAATACAGAAAACAGAAAGGATACACACAGGAACAACTGGGGGAAATGCTGGGCGTAACCAATCAGGCGGTATCAAAATGGGAGTCTGCTGTTTCCATGCCAGACGTGATGCTTCTGCCAAAGATTGCAAATGTATTGGGGATTACGCTGAACGACCTGTATGGGATTGGACACGAAGCGCAGGAAGGAAAGGATATGAACCATAAAATTGATGAGTTCGCTTCAGAAACGCAGAATCTTATTAAGACTCACATGTATAAGCAACTGTTTGTGGACACGGAAACGTTAAAGGAAATGGTAAAATTCGTACATAATGCCAAGGATGTTACGAAAATTAATTCAGCATATACATTGGGAATTTTTTCATGTATATCGAATGGAGCAGCGTTTGTTTCTGATAATCTGTCCGTTGTTTCATCCAACTTTGAGATTCAAAACAACGCAAAAATTTTTGATGACAAATCAATAGTTTTCGGCATGAAAAAACTATGTGATTCAAATGTTAGAAAAGTGCTGAGTTATATGTATTCGGAATCGTTCAGAGACACTCCGGGTGAGCACCTGTTTTTCAAAGAAAATAACCTGCATGATCAAGAATTTTCACCTGATGAAATATCGATTGCCTGTCATCTGTCCGAGGACGAAACTCTGGAAGCAATCGAAAAACTGGTTGCGATTCATATAGTGGGTGTGTCTAATGAGAATAATCAAACAAGATATGTTTTCATGAAAACAAAGGGAATCGAAACGGCTATTGTGTTCCGTGTTATAGAACGTCTGGTTAAAGAATCTTTCTCTTGGGGATGTGGTTATCGCGTCGGTCATATAGCAGAATGAAGCCGTGTAATATCATAAAGCCAAGGCTTACTACCTTGGCTTTTTTCTCTTTTGTATCAGATCCGGACAAAACCTTCCTGCCAATCACATTGCCCGATGGTGTATGTGTCCAGCGCCCATTCCTCTCTCGGCGTTGCGATTTGAGCTTTTTTGCAGGCGGCTTCTGCGTCTGCCCGATTGGTATAGCAGTCGCTTCCCATTATATCCACTTCATCCGATGCATCATTTACATTCCACCCCCAAAAACGGTACACTCGGATGGCATCTCCGCGGTGTCCAATCACGGGAATCTCGGCAATCTCCGCATCACATTCGTGATCTTTAAAGCCTGCCACCTCTTTTCGGTAGCGGGCCTCGATCTGCTTGGCTTCTTCGTGCGATGTGAATAGTCCAATGTGGAATCCTTCCCGATAATTCCCATTCGGCTGTGTATAGAATGTCAAACTAAACAGTGTATCCATGTTGTCACCCCTTTTTCTATTATACCATCTCAAAAAAGAAAATGCAAGAAATGACAGGGGCTATGTGCCCCTGTCATTTCATCCCGCCGCATCCAGCATATTTTCTATAAAAATACCGTACCCCTTGGCCGGATCGTTGATCAGCACATGCGTCACAGCCCCAATGATTTTCCCATCCTGGAGTATGGGCGATCCCGACATCCCCTGGACAATGCCGCCCGTTTTCTCCAGAAGGACAGGATCGGTGACGGTGATCTCCATGTTTTTGTTGTCCAGACTGTTCTTCAGCTTGCGCACGTTCACAGTGTATTCGCAGATGCCGCCCTCGTCCAACGTGCAGAAAATGGTGGCCTCCCCGTCATGCATCTCATTTTTCAGCGCGATAGGCAAGGCGGTTTCTTCTTTCACGCCATCCGGCAGGGATGTCATGATCCCGAACACACCGGCATGGGTATTGCCCAGAAGAGAGCCGATTTTGCCCGAGGAAAAATGTCCCTTCAACTCGCCAGGCGCACCGCTCTGCCCCTTCTGAATACCGCTGATCGTCACATCTACCACGATTCCCCGGGACAGCGGCATCAGTGCCCCCGTTTCCGAATCGCATATGCCGTGCCCCAGACCGGCGAACGCACCGCTTTCCGGCTCAATGAAGGTGATGGTGCCGATGCCCGCCGTGTTGTCCCGTACCCACATGCCGGTCTTATATACGTTGTCCGAATGGGAGAGGGTGGGCGTAACGGTGACGGTGAATTCCTCATCGTTTCGCCGCAGTGTGATTTCCAGCGGTTTTCCCTGGGAGGCTGCCACCAGTTTTCCCATATTCTCCGCCGATCCAACGGGTGCGCCGTTGATCTTCAGAACAATATCCTTCACACGGATGCCCGCGTCATAGGCAGGCTGTCGGGTGCCGCTTGTGCAGTCCACGTCGGTGAATCCCACCACGATCAGCCCGTCGGTGAACATCTTCGCCCCAAAGGGCATCCCGCCCGGGCACAAGCGAATATCGCCGTACCGCTGCACGCGGATCTGTTTCAGAGGAATGACGCCCCACAGGGATGCGCAGTACGTGGATTTTGTGCGGGTGTCTGCGGGGATGGCATCCGTCCGGGGACGGATCTGCACCCATGTGCCAACCGGCAGGGGCGCCCCCGCCCGGATGGCAAGGGAATCCTCTATACAATAATCTGCCGCACCGAGGAGGACGGATGTGAGAAGAAGCAGCGTAAGCACGGTGCGCAAAGCCTTAATTTTCATAATTTACGACCGCTGTTGTACAGCGGTTTCTCCTTTGCTTGGTCTGATGAATCACTGAAATTACTATGACCCGACCCGGGGAATTTATGAGTAACAATATTGCTTGCGGGAGTATATAAATGCCATGGATACCACGCCGCTTCCGTGGAAACAACATGAATACGATATTTTTATCATAAATATCAAAATAAGGTTTGAAATACGCGCAAAGATGTGGTAAAATAGTATAATAAGTATCCACTGTACGGAGGAACATATGCTGCCTGAATGGTTGACGGATTCTATGGGGAATATATGGCAAACCATTAAGTCCATCTCGTTTTTCGATATTATTGATATTATCGGCGTTGCTTTCCTGCTTTATTACGTGTATAAGTTTATTCGTGATCGCCGGGCGGGAAAACTGGCGCTGGGTGTCGTGTTCATCTTTGCGTTTCAGATTTTGAGCGAGATACTGGAAATGCAGGCCATGCAGTTCATTCTGCAGAATGTACTGCAGGTGGGACTGATCACGCTGGTGGTGCTGTTCCAGCCCGAATTGCGTACGGCTCTGGAGAAAATGGGCGGCGAATCCCTGCGCGGCATCCGCAGTATCGGCGAGCAGAAGGGTGCTTCCTTTGTCTATGCCATGATCGATTCCGTGGCGGCTGCCGTAGCGGATATGTCTGCCAGCAAAACCGGCGCATTGATCGTGTTTGAGCGTTCCACGAAATTGGGAGATTTGATCCTGACCGGTACCGTCATCAACGCGGATCCTTCTCCGTTTCTGATCAAAAACGTGTTTTTCAATAAAGCCCCCCTTCACGACGGTGCTCTCATCATTCGCGATGGCAGATTGTATGCCGCCGGATGTCTTCTTCCTCTTTCTGCCAATCCCGATATTATCAAGGATCTGGGAACCCGGCATCGCGCCGCTATCGGTATGAGTGAAAACAGCGATGCGGTGGTTGTGGTGGTTTCCGAGGAAACCGGTATGATCTCCGTGGCCTACGAGGGCAATATGAAGCGCGGCTTTGACAGACAGTCCCTTACGCGGGAACTGCGCCAGTATCTGGCGGAGCCTACCCCCGGCATTGCCCAGAAGGCAAGACTCCGCTTTACGCGGAACAAAGCCGAATCCCCGGCAGAAAAGCAGCAGAAAGGCGGTAGTGCGGATGAATAAAAACAATGCCCCGGTGACGGTGATCCGCCCCGAGGAGGGAAGTACCCCCATGAAGCGCGGGCACGCGTGGGGCGCGAAGATCGTGTGCCTTCTCCTCGCCTTTATTATCTGGCTGTACGTTATGCAGGTGGATAGCCCCAAGCATGAGGAAGTCTTCCACTCCATCCCCGTGGAGTTGACCAATACGCAGGTTCTGGACGGGGAAAGCGGCCTTTCCGTGTACAGCGGCTACGGCAATACCGTGGACGTGACCATCATCGGAAAGAAAAGTCTGATCGATAAAATTTCCGGCGGCGATATCCATGTGTACGCGGACGTTTCCCAGATCGAAACGGCCGGATCCCATGCGGTGCCGATCCATGTGGAAGCCCCGGCAGGCCTGACGGTGGGTACGGTGTCCCAGAACGCCATCAGCGTGTACTGTGACGCCCGCGCCAGCAAAGTGGTGGACGTGGAGGCAAAGATTTCCTCCTTCACCATGGCCAGCAATCTGGAAATGGGACTTCTTATCCCCGAGTACGATACGATCGTTGTAACCGGCCCCAAATCCGCTCTGGACAAAGTGGAGTATGCCCAGGTCGTTCTGGAATTGGGCAACGTCCAGGCATCCATGACCGCGTCTGGCAAGCTGGTGCTGATGGATGAGTCCGGATTCCGTGTGGATGATCGGTATCTGAAAATGTCCAACACCTATGTCACGGTGGAAGTACCTGTCTTTTCTTATAAAACGCTTCCGCTTAAAGTAGAGTATAAGCACGGCTATTTCAATGATGACAACGTAAATGTGCAGGTGCGCCCCATGATTCTGGATGTCAAGGGGGATCCGGCTGTGATCGACCGAATGACCGAGATCGTGGTGGCCACGCTGGATGAGAAAAAGATCATCGGCAATGTGACGCAGCTGGTGCCACTGGATCTGCCCGATGGACTGACAGCAGCGGACGGCACGGAAAACGTCACCATCGATGTGACCCATGTGGGCACCTTTACCACCATATTCACAGTAACGGATATTGATGTTACGGGAGCCGTGGGCATTGATTATGCCATACTGGATAAAACCCTGTCGGTCACCGTGCGCGGCACATTGGAGCAGTTGAGCAAACTGCGCCCCACCGATTTTTCCGCCGTGGTGGATCTGAGCGGATATGCTGAGAACACCTCCGGCGTGATCACGGAAGTGGCGGAGATCCGTATCGACTCCTCCTATGCGGAGGGTGTCTATGAAATCGGCGAATACACGGTACAGGTGAGAATAAATTGATGAAAACAAACACAGCACAGACAGAACATCGTGTGCTTGTAGAGAATATCCGCACTCCCGTATCCGCATCGGATGAGGAAGTCTTTGCCGAGGCAAGACGCCGGATCCGCGCCTGCCGCGTGCTCAGCGCACCGTCGCAGGTGGAAATGCATCGGAAATCCATCGATGCACGGCGTAAGGAATTGTCCTTCGTCTGCTCCGTGTGGGCCAGCGTTTCCTGCGGTGCCGACGCAACGCCGGAACGACTGCAGAAATCCGGCATCCGCTTCAGCGACAGCGAACCGCTGGAATTGCCCGTAGGGACGGAATCCATGAGTGGCCGCCCGGTCATCGTGGGATTCGGCCCCGCCGGCATATTCTGCGGACTTCTGTTGGCGGAATGCGGTTTTCGCCCCCTGATTCTGGAGCGGGGCGGCAGTGTGGATGAGCGCATCCGTGCCGTGGAACGGTTTTCCGTCACTGGCGAATTGGACACCTCCACCAATATCCAGTTCGGCGCCGGCGGCGCCGGAACATTTTCCGACGGCAAGCTGACTACCCGAATCGGCGACGGCCGATGCCGGTATGTGTTGGAGCGTCTGCACGAGTTGGGCGCACCGGCCGATATTCTGTGGAAAGCCAAGCCTCATATCGGTACCGACATTCTGCGGGATGTGATCCGCCGCGCGGATGAGCGCATCCGCTCCCTGGGCGGGGAGATCCGCTATCACGCCAAAGCGGAGGAAATCACCGCCACCGATCTGGTGGTCGGCCGCGAGCGCATTCCCTTCGGGGCTTTGATCCTCGCTTGCGGACACAGCGCGCGGGATCTGTATGGAGAATTGATTGCCGGCGGTTTCGCCATTGAAGCGAAACCTTTTTCCGTTGGCGTCCGTGTGGAGCATCTGCAAAGCGATATGGATCACGCTATGTATGGAGATTACGCCGGTAAATACGGGCTCATACATGCGGATTATGCCATCTCCTACCGCTCCGGCGACCGGGGAGCGTATTCGTTCTGTATGTGTCCCGGCGGTGAGGTGGTGGCTGCCGCGTCCGAGGAGGGCGGGGTAGTGACCAACGGCATGAGCAACCGGAACCGGGACGGCAGAAACGCCAATGCGGCCATCGCCGTGTCCGTCCATCCGTCGGATTTCGGCGGCACGCCGCTGGGCGCTATCGAGTATCAGCGAAATCTGGAGCGGGCCGCATTCCGTGCGGGCGGGGAGGATTATTCCGCGCCGTGCCAGACCATCGGCGATTTCCTGCGGGGTACCTCCGGCACGGAGGCGAGCCGCATACAGCCCACCTATCGGGGCGGACAGGTCCGCTATACGGATTTTCACAACATCCTGCCCGGCTATGTTTGTTCCATGCTGGAGGCAGGCTTCCGCCAATTCGGAAAAAAGATACGCGGCTTTGACGCGGATGATGTGCCCATGACGGGCGTGGAAACCCGTACGTCGGCACCCCTTCGCATTCTGCGGCATGAGGATTCTCTGACCGCACCGCTGTACGACCGCATCTATCCCTGCGGCGAGGGTGCGGGCTATGCCGGCGGCATCATGAGTGCCGCAGTGGACGGAATCCGTGTGGCGCAGGCCATCCTGGCGCGTTACCGCCGTGTGAGCGCGGAGGAGTAATACGTAGATTGGAAATGAATGCATGATATTGACAAATAAGGAATGGATCATTCGCGCGTCGGATGAGCAAATACGAAATAATCCGGATGTGCGAAGGATTGCGGATTCCTTGGGCATTCGCCTGCCAACGGCTCAACTGCTTTTCAGCCGGGGCTGTCGGACACCGGAGAGTGCCCGTGCGTTTCTTTTAAAGCAAACGGAGCTGTTTCACAACCCCTTTGATTTGAAAGACATGCGTAAAGCGGCTACCGCCCTTCTGGATGCGGTGGCAAACGGTAAAAAGATCGCCGTGTACGGCGATTATGACGTGGACGGAGTCACCTCTGTCTGCTGTCTGTATTTGTATTTGAAGCAACTGGGCGCGGACGTGTGCTACTATATCCCCAGCCGTACCGGCGAGGGATACGGCATGTCCAAAGCCGCGCTGGATGCGCTGGCGAAGGATGGCGTGCGGACCATTGTTACCGTGGATACCGGCGTCACCGCCGTGGCTGAAGCCGTGTATGCCCGCCAGTTGGGCATAACACTGGTCATCACCGATCACCATGAGTGCTGTCAGCAGCTGCCCGACGCCGCGGCGGTTGTCAATCCCCATCGCCCCGACGATACCTATCCCTTCAAGGAGATGGCGGGTGTGGGCGTGGTGTTCAAGCTGTTGTGCGCCATGGAATCCCTGTCCCATCCTGCGGATAAATTGGGCGAGTGCGTCCGCCGTGTGGCCATGCAGTACGGAGATCTGGTGGCGGTGGGAACCATCGCCGATGTAATGCCGATCGTGGACGAAAACCGTCTGATCGTGGCATTGGGCCTTCGACTGATTGAGACATCCCCCCGTGCGGGTATGCAGGCACTGCTGCACTCCGTTACCAGCGAGTCCAAAAGCCGCACAAAAAAGAAAATCACGTCCTCTTTGATTGGCTTTACCATTGCCCCCCGCATCAATGCCGCCGGCAGGCTGCGAAATGCCTCCATGGCGGTGGATCTGTTTCTGGCGACGGACGCAGAGTCGGCGGAGCAGTTGGCCTACCGCCTGTGCGATGTCAATCGGGAGCGGCAGAATGAAGAGAATAAAATCGTCGAGCAGGCCTACGCCCGCATCGACAGCGAACACGATTTTGATAAAGATCCCGTGGTCATCCTGGGTGATGAATCCTGGCACCACGGCGTGATCGGTATCGTATCCTCCCGCATTACGGAGCGGTACGGCTGCCCGTCCATCCTGATCTCCTTCGAAAATCCCGCGGAGGAGAGTGGGGAACATACCCCGTCCCCCGATGATTTCGGTAAAGGATCCGGCCGAAGCGTCAAGGGTATGAATCTGGTAGAGGCCCTCTCCGCCTGCTCCGATCTGCTGGAGAAGTTCGGCGGACACGAGCTGGCGGCGGGATTGACCGTCCGCCGGAGCAATCTGGAGGAATTCACCCGCCGGATCAATGCCTATGCCCGGACGTGCTTTGCAAAAGGGCTGCCCGCGCCGGTTTCCGAGGCGGATTGCGAGTTGATCCCCGAGGAGATCTGCCTGGAATTGGTGGAGGAAATGTACGGTCTGGAGCCCTACGGCACCGCCAATCCCATGCCCACCTTTGTGACCTGTTCCGCCCGCGTGGTCGATGTGAGCGCGGTGGGGGCGGGGAAGCATATCCGCTTCCAATTGGATGTGGGCGGGGAGAAGATCACCGCCATGTATTTCCGCCATGGCCTGGCGGATATCGATGTGTATCCCGGGGATGTCATCGATGTGATGTATAATCTGGATATCAACGAGTTTCAGGGACGGCGGTCTCTGCAGATGATTCTCAAGGAGATCCGCCTGTCCAAGGATATCGCGTCCCGGGAAAACGCGGAGCATAACGAGTATGCCTTTGTGTGCCGGGCTATGGAGATGGGCTCACGAATTTCGCCGGAAACGGCGGAGCGGGTAGTCCCGGTCCGTGCGGATTTTGCGGCTGTGTACAGCAAGCTGAAGCAGGAGATCTGCCTGGGCCATGAGGTGTACAGCATCCGCGCTCTGCGGCATTTTCTTGCCTCGGTGGGCGTCCATATCCCCTTTGCCAAACTGAAATTTGTGTTGCGGATACTGGATGAGATGCGCGTTCTGCGTGCTGACGAGGTGGATACCCAGCGGGAAATCTATCATTTCGAATACATCCGCACTCAGGGAAAAATCGATCTGGAAAAATCGGCACTTCTGCAGAAATTGCGCACCGCCGCACAGACCGATCCCGGATAAATATTAGCAGGTAGGTTGTAATTGTATGTCCAAGGAACTACATACCTCCGTAAACACGGATAAATTGTTTTCCATGCTGAAAACCAGCGGGAAAAATTATGATCTGGAGAAGATCCAGAAAGCTTATGAATACGCCGACAAGCTGCACGAAGGGCAGTTCCGCAACAGCGGCGATCCGTATATCTCCCATCCCATCGCGGTAGCGGAGATCGTTGCCTCTCTGGGATTGGATACGGATTCCATTTGTGCCGCCTTTCTACACGATACGGTGGAGGATTGCCCCGATAAGACCAATCTGGGAATCCTGCGCAGCCTGTTCGGTGAAGATGTGGCGCTGCTGGTGGACGGACTGACAAAGTTGGAGAACATCAATATCCAGGATAAGGAAGAAGCGCAGATGGAGAACATCCGTAAGATGCTTCTGGCCATGTCCAAGGATATCCGCGTGATCTTCATCAAGCTTTGCGACCGCCTCCATAATATGCGCACTCTGTCGGCCAAGCCGGAGAATAAACGCCGCACCACGGCTCTGGAAACCATGAACGTCTATGCGCCCCTGGCGCACCGATTGGGTATCCAGCGCATCAAGCAGGAGTTGGAGAATCTGGCGCTGGGCTATCTGGATCCCATCGGCTATGCGGAAGTCAATGCGGATATTGAGCGCAAGTACGGCCAGAACCGGGATTTTCTGGAAAGCGTCCGTAAGTATATCTCGGATAAATTGGAAGAATACAACATCCGCTTCACGCTGGAAGGCCGTGTGAAAACCGTATACAGCATCTATCGGAAGATGTTCTATCAGAACAAGAGCTTTGATGAGGTGTACGATTTCTACGCGCTCCGCATCATCGTGGAAAACGAGCTGGAGTGCTATGCCGCGCTGGGCGTGATCCATGAGCTGTTCAAGAGCGTGCCTGGCCGCTTCAAGGACTATATCTCCACGCCGAAGCCCAATATGTATCAGTCTTTGCACACCACCGTTATCGGACGTGCCGGCGTGCCGTTCGAGGTGCAGATCCGCACGTGGGAGATGCATCACATCGCGGAATACGGTGTGGCGGCCCACTGGAAATACAAATCCGGTGAGCAGAGCAAGGAAGAGATCGACCGCAAGCTGTCCTGGATTTCCCGGCTGATCGACACCGAGGACAGCGCCGAGGATCCGGATGAATTCATGCGGGCCTTGAAGATCGATCTGTTCCACGACGAAACCTTTGTGTTCACGCCCAAGGGCGATGTGGTTTCTCTGCCCCAGGGATCCACCCTCATCGACTTTGCCTATTCCATCCACTCCGGCGTCGGCAACAAAATGGTGGGCGCCAAGATCAACGGCATGATCGCCCCCATCGACCGTATCCCCGAAACCGGCGATATCGTGGAAATTCTTACCTCCGCCACGTCCAAGGGTCCCAGCCGCGACTGGCTGAAGATCGTGCGGACCAGTGAAGCGCGCAGTAAGATCCGCCAGTGGTTCAAAAAGGAAAAACGCTCCGAGAACATCCTCGTGGGCCGCAGCGAGGTCATGAAGGAAATCACCCGCTTCGGCCATCAGTTGACCGACACCCAGAAGGCGGAGATCGCCTTGAACGTGGCTCGCCGCATCGGTATGCAGGAGTTGGACGATATGTACAATACCATCGGATACGGTGGTATGGCCCTCAGCAAGATCGCGGCAAAGCTGCGGGATGAATACGACCGCTATGTGAAGCAGATCGAGGCCACACAGCTCTCCGTTGTGGAGGTTTCCCAGGTTAAGACGGAAACCCGCCGCCATGCCCATACCGGCGGTATTATCATCGATGGTGAGATCGGATGTGCTGTCAAGTTTGCCAAATGCTGCAATCCGCTTCCCGGCGATGAGGTCATTGGATTTGTTACCAAGGGATATGGCGTGTCTGTCCACAAACGGGATTGCCCCAATGTGCTGAACAGCATGCGAAACGAGGAGAATCAGTCCCGCTGGAAGCACGCGGAATGGGATCTGGATTCCGACTCCACCTCCTCCAAGGCTCTGTTTGAATCCGCAATCCAGATCCAGGCGGAGAATCACATCACGCTCCTGGCGGAGATCACTACCGCTCTTGCCGAGATGAAGGTGTCCCTGTTGTCCATCCATACCCAGAAGCGGAGCGAAACCACTATTTTGATCTACCTGACCGTCGGATGCAAAAACGTGGATCACTTCAATTCCATTCTTTCCCGCCTGCGCGTCATTCGGAATGTGGATTCCGTCACCCGCGCGATCGGATAATACTAAAGGATTTTTGTATGATTGTTATTTTACAGCGCGTAAGCGAGGCATCCGTCACCGTGGACGATGCCTGCGTGGCCCGGTGCGATAAGGGATTTCTTCTGCTTCTCGGCGTTGCCGAGGGGGATGAGGAGAAGGACGCGGATCTTCTGGCGGAAAAGATTGCCAAACTGCGTGTCTTTGAGGACGAGAATGAGAGAATGAACCTCTCCGTCACCGATGTGGGTGGGAAGATTCTCGTAGTTCCCAATTTCACCCTCCTGGCGTCGTACCGTAAGGGGAATCGCCCGGACTTTATGAACTCCGCGAGGCCTGAGGCGGCGGAAAAACTGTTCCGCTACTTCTGCGACCACATGGATCAGCTGGTGCCCGGCGTAACCCGGGGCATTTTCGGTGCTCATATGCATGTGTCCCTGGTGAACGACGGCCCGCTGACTATTCCCATGGACAGCCAGGTCCTGCGCGCACCGAAGCGGGCGAAATGAGGATAGACTATGATATTGCGAATCACAGGTGATTTGAAGCCTTACTATGCGCAGACTTTGTGCATGATCTTCTTCCCCGGCGCCAAATTTCCGGAGAATGAAGCTCCGTCCCCCGATGTGCCTGAGGCATATTTTGATGTGAGTTGCGAAGATTCTCATGCCCATGCCCGTGTGTCCGTCTCCTTTGGCGGAAAAACGGAAACCCGCTGGGGCGATTGTACGGCCGAGGGGGAGATCGACGGGGCCAAAGCCCGCCAGATCGCCGCGGGAATTGCTTTCTATGAGGCGGCATCCGCTCTGACGGGATACCGTCCCCCGTGGGGAATCCTCACCGGGGTGCGTCCCGCCAAGATCGCCTCGGAGCTTCTGCGCGGCGGATACAGTTCGGACGCAGCGGCGAAGCGCATAACGGAAAAATACCTGACCGCGCCCCACAAAGCTAAATTGGCCGTTGCCGTGTCCCAGGCCGAGGACCGTCTTATTCGTGCGGAATTGCATCGGACGTGCAGTGTGTACATCGGAATTCCGTTTTGCCCCTCGCGGTGCTCCTACTGCTCCTTTGTGTCCTATACCTCCCCGAAACTGCTGGCACTGATTCCCGAATACCTGACGGCCTTGCGGACCAATATCCATACCGTGTTCGATACGATCCGCCAACTGGGCCGCACGGTATCCACCGTGTATATCGGCGGCGGTACGCCTACCGTATTGAATGAAGATCAGCTTCGCTATTTGCTGGACGCGGTTTGTGCCGAGACGGATGTGTCCCGCCTGGAGGAGTTTACTTTGGAAGCCGGACGTCCGGACACCATCACAAAAGAAAAATTGGAAATCGCCCAGCGTCATGGCGTGTCCCGCATCAGCGTCAACACCCAGACGCTGAATGACGAGGTGCTGGCCGCCATCGGCCGCCATCATACCGCACAGCAGTTTTTGCAAGCCTATGACATGGCAAAAGAGGCCGGCATCCCCCACATCAATGTGGATCTGATCGCCGGATTGAGCGGCGAGAGCACGGAAAGCTTTTCTTCCTCCGTGGATCGGATCATCGGACTTTCCCCCGATAATATTACCGTCCATACGTTCAGCGTGAAAAAGGCAGCGGAAATCCGCCAGGATAATCCGCTTGTGTACGATCCCCAAGGAGAAGCGGCCGCCCGCTCGGTGGATTACGCCCAGCAGGCGCTGGTGGAAGCGGGCTATGCGCCGTATTATATGTACCGGCAGAAAAATACCGTCGGCAATCTGGAAAACGTGGGCTACGCCCGTCCCGGAACGGAGGGGCTGTATAACATATACATGATGGAGGAAGTGCACAGCATTTTTGCCGCCGGCGCATCGGCGGTGACCAAGTTCGTTTCTCCCATGGAACCGGACGGAAACTGTCGGATCGAGCGCATATTTGAGGCCAAGTATCCATATGAATATCTAAAGGCGTATACGGGCCAGTCCGGGAAGGAGAAAGCCTCGGAATATACCCGGTGTGCGCTGGAGTTTTACCGTACGTATTTTTAATGTACCGTGCATGTCCCGAAAGGCAAGGTGAAAATATGGTATGCATCGATAAAACCATCCATTCGGAAATGGAGGCTGCCGCTTTTGTGCGGGAGTGCGAGATGGATTTTGATCGCCGACTGGATACGGCGATTCAAAGCATTATCCAGAATAAAGACATCCATTGCATTACTTTGTCAGGACCGTCCTGCGCCGGCAAAACCACCGCGGCGCATAAACTGATCGATGAGATCGAGGCCTCCGGCCGTACCGCGAAAATCATATCTATCGATGACTTTTTCCACGAACGAAGCGAGCTTAAGATCACGGAAGAGACCATCGACTACGATACGGTTGCCGCCATCGATCTGGAATATTTCGCCGCCTGCGTCGGCGATATGATGTCCGGCCGCCGCACCATGCTCCCCCGCTTTGATTTCCTCACAGGGAAGAGAAGCGGTACTGCGGAGTATGTGGTGTCGAAAAAGGACGTCTTGATCTTTGAGGGGATTCAGGCCGTTTATCCGGAAATCACCGCGCTGTTGGCCCCCTATGCTTACAAATGCATTTTTGTCAACGTGACGCAGGATGCGACTGTGAACGGCGTGTATTTCCCGAAAAACGATATCCGCCTGGCACGGCGGATTGTGCGCGACAGCAAATTCCGTGCCGCCACACCGGAGTTCACACTGCATATCTGGGGAAATGTCCGCGATAATGAGGAGAAGAGCATATTCCCCCATGTGGATCGGGAGGCATACCTGCTGGATTCCTTCCAGCCCTATGAGCCGTTTATGATCGGCCAGTTCGTTCTGCCGCTGCTTCAGACTGTGCCGGAGAGCAGCCCCTATTACCCGCAGGCACGGGATCTGTATGACAAATTCCACGCGATCCGTGGGAATGAGATTTCCCCGGATCACTTGAGTGAGGATTCCCTGTATCACGAATTCCTCGGATAATTATTCTTTTCTGGGAGGATAGCGTTTTGCGAAATAAACCGCAGACGGATGGGTCACCGGCGGTGAAGAACAGTACCAAACTGTTTTTCTCCGGTGTGCTGGTGCTGACCATCTCCAATCTGATTATTAAAGCCATCGGACTTCTGTTCAAGATCCCGATGAACCATATCGTAGGTGATACGGGTATGGGCTACTATTCCCATGCCTATACGCTGTACACCTGCTTCTTCATGATCGCCACCAACGGCTTGCCGGTGGCGCTGGCCATGATGCTGTCGGAGAGCCGTTCCAAGGGGCAAATCCGCCAGGCGAAGCGGATATTCCGCATCGCTCTCCTTTTGTTTGTCGTGGTAGGCTTTGTGGGCATGTGTATCATGATGATCGGTGCTCAGGCGTACTCGGAGCACGTGCTGAAAGCCGATGCCACCGTGTACTGTATCCTGGCTACCGCCCCGACCTTGTTCTTTATCAGCATATCCAGCGCGTTTCGCGGCTATTTCCAGGGATATCAGCAGATGCTGCCCACGGCCATCTCCCAGTTGATCGAGGCACTTTGCAAATTGTTCCTCGGTATCCTTCTGGCCACCTACGCCCTGCGCCAGGGATATGAAATCCATATCGTCGCCGCCTATGCGGCGGTGGGCCTTACCATCGGTGCCGCCCTCGGTATGATCTTCCTCTCCTTCTACAAGCTGTTGTTCAAGGAAGCCAGATACAACGCAGAGTTTGTGGATCAATCCGGCGAATCCGATTACATCGAATCTGCCCGCACCATACTGAAGCGCATTGCCGTGATCGCCATCCCGATTACCGTCAGTTCCTCCGTCATGAGTATCACCAATCTGTTCGATGCGGTGTTGGTGGAACGCATTCTGCAGGCCATCGGCATGACGGAAGAAGCCGCCACCACCGTGTACGGCAACTATACATCCCTGGCGGTGCCCATGTTCAATATGCCGCCGTATCTGATCTATCCGATTTCCTATTCCATCATTCCCATACTTACCATGGCCCGCGGATCGGGGGATCAGGCCCGCGCCAACCGGATCATGGAATCCGCATTGCGTGTGGCAGTGCTGATCGGCCTGCCTTGCGCCTTGGGCATGTCGGCTATGTCCAAGCCCATCCTCAGCCTGTTCTACGTGCAGGAGTCCGTGGAGATGGCCTGGAGCCTGCTGTCCCTTCTGGCACCGTCCACCTTCTTTGTGTGCATGCTGTCGGTGACCAATGCTATTTTGCAGGCCAACGGCCACGAGCGCAAGCCCCTGTATTCCATGCTGGCCGGCGCCGCGGTCAAGATCGTGTCCAATTATTTCCTCCTGTATGCCGTCGGTATGCACGGAACGCCCATCAGCACCTTCCTGTGCTACCTGACCGCTACCGCTATGAATCTCTATTTTGTGGCTAAGCATGTGGGTGTCACGCCCAAGATCGGCCGCGTGTTCGTCAAGCCCCTGGCGGCCAGCGTCCTGTGCGCCGCATCCGCTGTGGGTGCCTATGCTCTTTTGATCGGTCCTTTGTCTATGAGCGGTCGTCTGCCCACCCTGCTTTCCATCGTGGTGGCTGTGGGTGTGTATGTGATTCTAATCTTCCTCCTTCGTGCCATTACGCCGGATGACATCCGACTTTTGCCGAAGGGAAATAAAATTCTGTCTATTCTGAAACGTGTCCGCCTGGTGCGGGAGTAATCTGAGAAAGTGTGATCCCTATGAACAAAGACGTTGAAATTCTCCTCGGTGAGAAGAAACACGATTTTTCCTCCCTTGTCCGCATTATGGCGCTCCTGCGCGCTGAGGACGGATGCCCCTGGGATCGGGAACAGACCCACGAAAGCATCCGTGCCAATATGATCGAGGAGACCTATGAGGTCATTGAGGCCATTGATAATAACGATCCCGTCCTTTTGCGGGAGGAGCTGGGCGACGCGCTTCTGCAGATCGTATTTCACGCCCGGATCTCCGAAGAAGCCGGGGATTTCAATGTGGCAGACGTGATCCACGATATCTGCGCCAAGCTGATCCATCGCCATCCCCATATCTTCGCGAATGTGCAGGCGGATACCTCCGAGCAGGTTCTGTCCAATTGGGAAGCCATCAAGACCGAGGAAAAACAGCGCATCGGTCTGAGCGGTACGCTGAACAGCATTCCGCCCGCTCTGCCGTCCCTTATGCGTGCCCAGAAGATGGTTAAGAAATCCGTAAAAGAGGGAATATCTCCCGCGGAATCGGATCTGTTCGCCGGCGCCGCGGAAAGCTTGGAATCCATGAAGCAGGCCGCCGCGGCCGGGGATGCATCCCAAAAGGAGCAGAGCCTGGCACGGATGCTGTGGCAGCTTTCCGCGATCGCGCAAACATCCGGTATGGATGCGGAAAAACTTCTCGGCGATCAGTGCCTGCGGTATGCGCATGACGTGGAAAATACGGAAAAACAATCGCCGGATGGATGCTCCATTCCCGAAAATGAGAAAAAACGCTTATCTGAGCGGAATTTTTTGTGATTTCTTCGTAATATTCTTTAAAAAATGCCTGAAAACCCTTGATTATCCCCCGTTAAGATGATATAATACTTATGTTAGATATGCAAAAGTATGGCACCGTTTCCGGTGCAAATTGAAAAAATTAAAGGGGAATTTTCCAATGAACAAGACTCATCTTATCGAAGTTGTTGCCAATGAAACCAATCTCAAGAAAAAAGATGCTGAAGCTGCTGTAAACAGCGTGCTGGCTGCAATCGCAAACGCTCTGGCCGAAGGCGAGAAGGTTCAGATCGCCGGCTTCGGTACTTTCGAAGTAAAGGCTCGCGCTGAGAGAATCGGCCGCAACCCTGCTACCAAGGAGCAGATCGTTATCCCTGCTTCCAAGCATCCCGCTTTCTCCGCCGGTAAGGCTCTGAAGGAAAAAGTCAATCACTAATTGTGTCTTGAACAGCCCCGGTAAACACGGGGCTGTTTCTTGAATTACGAGATATGAGACTGGATAAATATTTGAAGGTAGCGCGCATTATCAAACGGCGCACCGTCGCCAATGAAGCGTGCGATACAAGCCACGTCAGCGTAAACGGAAAGCCTGCCAAGGCATCCTATGACGTGAAGGAAAACGATATCATCGAGATCACCTTCGGTGAGAGAACATTGAAAGTCCGCGTGCTGAATGTGAAAGAGCATGTCATGAAAGCGGACGCGGCCTCTCTGTACGAGGTTGTAGAGTAACGTCATATTCCGCATCGCCCCCGCATATAGTGAACTATATCATTCGGGAGGCAGTGTATGAATCGTGACGAGGTGTGCCCGCCCCACAATGTGTGCCTTTACGATCGGGCACGGGCGGAATTGAGCGGTATTACCGAGGTGGAAAGCTTTCACGACGAGGGCATTCAGTTGATTGCGCCTTTTGGTGAGGTTTCCATCGAGGGGGAAAATTTGAAAATTGACAGCTTCTCTGTGGAAACAGGGAAGATCTGTATTACCGGCAAGATCACGGGCGTTTGGTATTACGAAAAGAATCGCGTCACCAAAGGCGGTATCTTTTCCCGGCGGGCCAAATAGGTGACGCCTTGGGAATACCACTGACAAGACAACTCAGCGCCTTGCTGCTGGCTTTGGCGTGCGGCGGGCTTTGCGGGATTGTGTACGATTGCATCCGGCTCATTCGCGTGATTCTTGGGGCAGCAGAATATACAACAGCCGGGCGGAAGCTGTATTCCATTCCCTTGTTTGGAATCGGATCCGTACATCGTCCCGGCGGTGCCATCCGACAGCGGATCCATGTCGCTGTTATTGCCGTGGGAGATGTGCTGTTCGGCGTTCTCGCCGGATGTATATTTTCTGTGTTTTTGTACTATGCGGCCAGTGGCTGCTTCCGGTGGTTCTATCTTTTGGCATGGGGCATCGGTTTTCTGGTGTATTATTTTACCGTGGGACGCCTGACCATGCTGTCCTCGGAAGTGATTGTGTATCTCTTGCGCGTGTGCGTCGGGTATGTTTTCTATCTGGCGGCGCTGCCGATCCGTCTGCTTGCACGTATGGCGCGCTGGATAGGGCGCAGGATGTATCAGCGGGTAATCCTTCCCCTGGCTGAGCGCATATATGTACGGCGGTGCCGTGCGTACACCAAAAGAATACAAGCGGACTTGCATATCCAAATACGACTGAGTGAGAAAGGAGCGGATAGTTTTGCAAAACTGGAAAAATAGCGGATTCTTCCGTGTGCTGATTTTTACGTTTATGATTATCGGCGTTGTTTCCGTTGTGAAACTTCAGCTCGAATACAACAGTCTGAAAATGCGCCGGGATGTTCTGGCACAGGAAATACAGGCCACAAGCGAGCGGATTGAGATGCTCCAGACCACGTTGGACTCCCCGTTCGATGATGAATATATTATCAAAATTGCCCGGGAAAAACTGAATCTTCGGTTGCCTGAGGAAATTGTCTATTACAACAACTTAATTCATTGATGTCTATGCCGCATATCTTTACCGGAATGCGGCATACTGTCGTTATATGTGTTATTGTGAGGAATAAAAATATGGATTTTGCAATCGGTATTATCGGCGGCGGTCCCGCCGGTATGAGTGCTGCCATCTACGCCGCCCGTGCAGGGCGTTCTGCGGCCATATTTGAAGGCGCCGCCTGCGGCGGACAGATGCTGTTGGCCCACGAAATTGAGAATTATCCCGGTGTTTCGAAAGCGGCGGGATATGCGCTGGCAGATCAGATGATGGAGCAGGTGCGCACCTTGGGTGTGTCTACCGTTTACGGTTCGGTAACTTCGGTGGCGAAGCAGGACGGTGCCTTTACGATCCAGTGTGGGAAGAAATCCTATACCGTAGGCGCCGTCATCGTGGCCAGCGGTACCGATCGCCGTACCTTGGGCGTGCCCGGCGAGGCGGAATTTCTGGGACGCGGCGTCTCCTATTGTGCCGTTTGTGACGGCCGGTTCTTCACCGGCAAGGATGTGGCAGTGGTAGGCGGCGGCAATACCGCTCTGGGCGACGCGCTGTATCTTGCCAACATCTGTAAGTCTGTTACACTGATTCACCGTCGGGATGCCTTCCGCGCCGATCGCATCCTGGTAGATCGTCTGGCCGGGGTATCCAATGTGCAGACGGTCATGAATGCCCGGGTGAAATCCATCGAGGGCGATGCGAAAGTCCAGTCTCTGGAGATCGTCAGCACGGCCCAGGGCGGCGTTTCCTCCCCCATGGTTCTCCACACCGATGCGGTCTTTGTGGCGGTGGGAAGTATCCCGAAACTGGATTTCCTGTCGGAGATGGACGGAATTGCTTGCGATGATGGCGGATACATCACCACCGATGATCGCTGCCGCACCGATGTGCCCGGCCTGTTTGCCGCAGGCGACGTGCGGAGCAAAATGCTGCGTCAGATCGCCACGGCGGTGTCCGATGGCGCCATTGCCGGCACGGAAGCGGTGGAATATCTGGACGGCCTGTCCGAATAAAATGGGAGAATAACTGCGAATAGATTGATGAATAAAAAGAGTAAGATTATTGTATCGGTTCTGTCGATTTTTCTGGTTTTATGCATAGCAGTGTCCTGTTGGCTCTATTTTTGCTATGAAAGCCCGGAGGAATTGGCCGCCAGAGCACAGGCCGCGAGCCTCAGCGATCGGTTGTCCACGGCGGAGGGTACCATCACCGAGTACACCGCGCTCATCGCCGCTTTGCGGGAACAGCTGGAGTCGGCCGAGGCGGATCTGAAGCAAAAGCAGGAGCAGATTAGTGTATTGGAGAATAAGGTTTCCATCCTTTTGGATGAGGATACTGCGTCCGACGCTTATCAGCAGCTTTTGCTTGACGAGATCGCCGTCATGAAAGCCGAGGCGGAAAAGACCGGTGAGAAAATCGCGGAGCTCACGGAGCTGATTTACAATTACGAAAATATCACTACGCTGAATTTCGGATATCAGGCCAAAAAGGTCAGCGACTTGCTGCTGAAGGTGGCGGATACCAACCGTCCTATGCGCATCCGCACCACGGAGGAAGAAGATCCGGAAACCGGTGAGATCACCGTTCATGAGGAAACCCTTCTGTCTCAGGTGTCCTTCTACTATCGGGATCTGGGTACGGGATATACGCTTTCCTATGAGGCGGATCATATCATGTATGCGGCCAGCCTGGTCAAAGCTCCCTACATATATACTATGCTGCAGACCATTGCCGATTTTGAGTACAACAAACGGCATTTTGATGCGGAGGGCAATCCGCTGTACGACGCGGAAGGCAATCCTCTGTTTGAAGGTCCCCATCCCAATCTGGATGAAGAAGGAAACATTCTGTATCTGGAGGGGGAAGAGAAGTATGATCTGAGTCGCATCTGGACATTCGATAAGGAAAAGATGACGGTGGATGGCTCCGGCGTTATCAAAAAAATGGATGACGGCATACAGATGACGTATCTGGAGTTGGTGCGTCATGCCTTGCAGTACAGCGACAATGTGGCGTTTGCGGAAATCCGTAAGGTGTTCGGCTATACCGAATTCTATGCGATGGCCCGTACGCTGGGCGTGCGCGGCACTGCCAAAGGATATATGCAGCTGTCAGCGGAGGATTGCGGCAAGTTCATGGAGGCAATCTATACCTTTACGGAAGAAAACGAAACCTATGGTCCGTTTATGAAACAGGCACTGCTGGATTCGAGCCATACCGTGATGATTCCTTATGCGCTGTCTCCCATTCCGTGTGCTCATAAGTATGGATGGGATGAGGATTCCTATCATGACATGGCCATCGTGTACGATGAGCATCCGTATATCCTTGTTATTATGTCGGATTTGGACGCAGGCGGAACGGAGGAAAACAAGTACATCCGCGATATCGCCCGTTCGATTCATTCCATCCACAAGAATTTCTATTCCACCAAATAACATCCTGCCCGTGAAATGCTAAATTTCACGGGCATATTTTTCCTCTCATGGCAAAATTGTTCAATATGATGAATTACGCATGAAATTAGATTGCAGAATTGTTGCATTTGCACAAAAACTATTGCGTGGAACTGTGCAGTTGTGCTATCATATCGATGCGAGAGGCGAGATGGTCTCTCGAAGCAAATCTTAGGAGGAAAAAGAAAGATGAAAAACGGAAGTTTCAAAAGACTTCTTTCCGGAGTGCTTACATCCGCATTGATCTTCTCCTGTGTTCCCGCAGTGTTCGCAAGAGAGTATCAGGATGTTGAGGCGTCCAATCCTGCAAAGGATGAAATCGATATCTTGTCCGACATCGGCGTCATCGTCGGTACGTCGGAGAACGAATTCTCGCCTGACGAGAATGTTACCCGCGAGCAGATGGCACTGCTTCTGTTCCGTCTGATGCTGAATAAGGCGGACGGCGGCCGCGTAAACACATCTCCCTTTACGGATTTGTACGATGACATGTACAGCGGAGCCATCTCCTGGGCCAATGCATCCGGCTACATACTGGGTACATCCAATACCACATTTGAGCCGACAGAGGGAATCACTCTGCAGGATGCTATGACCATGCTGGTCCGTGCCCTTGGCCAGTCCAGCGAGTCCATGAACAAGGGATATCCCTGGACCTACATCGATGCAGCCATCAAACTGGGGCTGGATCGTGGCCTGGAGAATCTCTCCTACACCGAAACCCTGACCCGCGGCGAGACCGCGATCATTCTGTACAATGCGCTGACCGCTGAGTACCTGATCCCCAAGTCTCTGTCCAACGGTATAACGGTGTTTGAGTCCACCACCCTCATTGAAGCCGTGTTCGGGTATGAGATGGATGAGGCAACCCTGATTGCCACCAACGATTACTCCCTGAACGGCGTAACCGTTATCAAGAACGATTACGTAACCCTGTCCTATAAGGACGATAACGGCAACACCAAGGCCATGACCGTGAAGTTCAGCGAGCTGGATCTGCCCGGCCGCCCCAACGATTACATCGGTAAGACCTTCAAGGTGATGTATTCCGTGAACAATTCCACCAAGCTCATCAACGTGCTGAGCGCAGTGGAAGTCAGCGAGATTGAGTCCTACACCTCTGCTACCGTAAATACCACCACCGGTATTGTGACCATCGGCGGTACCAATTATAAAGTGGTAGAGCAGTACTCCGATTCTCTCGCTACCAACAGCAACGAGCTGATGGTGTTCGCATACGAGAACGACAAGACCCTCACCCAGCTGACTACCCTGGACGCACTGAATAACCGTCTGGGCCTGTACCAGATCGATCTGGTATTCTACGGCGATTCCGATACCGCCCGTGTGGCAATCCTGCGCAACTTCCAGGTAGGCCAGTTCCTCGTAGCCGATGACGGCAAAATCAACCTGGCAGGCAATCTGAAGGCAGATGCCCTGACCGGCGGCTACACCAACAAGGCAGACGCCGAGAATGGCGAGTTCGTTCTGTACTACTTCAATTCCCAGACCAAAGAACTGATTATCCACGATGTGTTGGATATCGTGTCCGGCTTCGTAACCCGCATCACGGCCACCAGTGCCAAGATCGGCGGCGAAAGCTACACTCTGGGTAACGAAAAAGCAGGCATTACCGCATCCTCTATCGGATCTCTTCTGACCATTGGCGCAAGAGCCCAGGTTGCCGTGTACAACGGTGCCATCCTCAGCGTCATCAGCGAGAGAGTCATCAACGTAGAGTCCACCTACCTGGTAGCCATGAGCAATGCACTTCCCGTGTTCACCGACGGTCAGTTCCGCTATGTGGTGACCGCCAACGTGGATGGTATAAATAAGAACATCTACGTAAACACCTCCGATGTGCAGGCAGGCAAGGTGTACCGCTACACCGTAATGAATGATATCTACACCCTGATCGCTCCCGAGATGTCCGAGGGCGTGATCGTAAGCGGCCACGGTAAGTTCGTACAGAACGGTCTGGGCCTGCATGAGATGGCAGTCATCATTGACTCTGCCAACGGCACTACCATCGCCAAGGATGGCCACACCTTCTTCACCCTGTCCGCCGGCTCCGCATCCATTGCGGCTACCGCAGATGCCGCTGACAACATGAAGTTTGTCACCGACAGCAACACCACCATCGTGGTCATGAAGAACGGCGAGGCAATCGTGAAGCGCGGCGTGTACAACTCCGCTCTGACCGTAAACGACGGTGCCCATGTGGTGGCCGTGTTCGATAACGAGGTTGGTTCCGTAGAGACCCTCCGCTACCTGTTCATCAGCGACGGCAGCCTGGGCAGCTACGATTCCACCGCACAGACCGTTCGTCTGCTGGCAGTAAGCGGTATCGTGTACGAGGATAACGCTACCTTCGTTGAGTATCTGGTATTCAACTACACCACCGGCGCAGTAGAGACCAGACTGACCTCCGTGGTTGGCCTGACGGTTGGTGAGACCTATGTGATCGGCTCCGACGGAAAGATCGTAGACGTGGCCGCCAGTGTGAACAGCGGCGTGGTCAATGGCTACACGGCATCCACCGTGACCATCGGTGAGGAGACATTCACCATCGCACCCAATGCGAAGATCGTGACCATCGATGCTAACCTCAACGCCAAGGATCAGCCCATCGAGGCAGCCTTCGAGAAGACCGTTGACTATGTAGTGGATGGCAGCAGCGTAACCTTGATCCTGATCAAGTAATTGACTAACAAAAAACCTCCCGCAAGGGAGGTTTTTTCTATAATGAAGACAGTATTCATAGACCGATTCAATTCATTGTGTTATAATAAAAAATACTACCAACCTTTTTATAATTCTGTGTCTATATGGGTGAAAGCTTTCAGTGAGGTACAAACAAGTGAACAGGCAGGATGCTGAAAAAATCATAACGGAATATCTGAAGCCCATATTTGGCTTTGCGCTGAAGCGGTGCAAAAACGCGCAGGACGCGCAGGATCTTTCCCAGGATATCATTTTGAAAGCGTTCCGAGCACTTCTTATCAAGGACGATATTGGGGATACCGGAAAATTTATCTGGACGATTGCTCACAATGCCCTCAGCAATTACTACCGGGACACGGCCAAAAGCATCATTGGTATACCGATAGATGAGATGGCGGAAATGATTGCCGATCCGGATTCGATGATGGACGACGATGATAAAACCCACTCCATCCGTCGATTGCAAAATGAAATCGCCTATCTTTCCAAACTCCAGAGAAAGATCGTGATTGCATATTATTTTGAAAACCGAAAGCAGTCCGATATAGCAAAGGATTTGAACATCCCACTCGGCACGGTTAAGTGGCACTTGTTTGAAGCGAAAAAAGAATTGAAAAGAGGTATGGATACCATGAGAGAAACAAGTGAACTGAAATTTAATCCGATAAAGTTTGATTTGTGCGGATTCAGTGGATCTGCCGGAGAGAAGGGATCTCCCGCCAATTTCTTTCGCTCACTTATCGCGCAGAATATTGAATATTCGGTCTTAAAAGAAGCAAAAACAGTAAACACGATCGCAGACGAGCTGGGGGTATCTCCCGTATATGTGGAAAGTGAAGCAGAACGCCTCGAAGAATATGGGCTATTGACAAAAATCGGTGATAAATATCTTTGCAACATACTGCTGGAGGAAAGCACAACCGAACTCAACCGTTTACACGATCAAATGTATTTGAAGGCAGCAGATATATTTGCCAATGAATTGTTTGATGAACTGATGAATTCGGGAATTTTGGATGATAAAAGAATATGGGGCGGCTCGACAGAACCGTTTACCTTTACGTATGATCCGCCCAAAGATAAGAATTTTATGTTATGGGCACTCATTCCGTACATTGCGGCAATGAGCGG
This sequence comes from Clostridia bacterium, assembly GCA_017468385.1. Classification (GTDB taxonomy): domain Bacteria; phylum Bacillota; class Clostridia; order Oscillospirales; family CAG-272; genus SIG701. The sequence continues at coordinate 74,997 of JAFUIQ010000001.1, read as the reverse complement.
AAGTCGTATGATGGTGGACCGCATATCATTTGAAGCAGCCGCCACTGCGCGCCCGGATGGCGGAAATAACATTTGCTATGCTTCCATTATTCCGCACGATGCTGTACCTCCATTGTACTTTGATAGTATGAGACGTTTTTGCGGACCCTGTTGGAACGGGATCGGTAACAAATTCAAGGTGTGGACAATGGATTCCGAATGGTCGAAGAAGCGTGTGGATGAGAATTATCAAAAAACCATTCACCATGATTTGTCGTTGTTGGATATATATTTGAACGATGATGAATTGTCTGCAGAAGGGTATGCTTATCTTGTTGAACGCGGATATATTTCTGTGCTTACACGGGAACGAGGGTCACTGAGTGACGTTATCGCGGGATTTGGCGATAGGTTTATTTCCACTATTTCCAATGAAGATTTTTGTGACTATAAAATAAAATTCAGCTGTCTCTGTCTTTCTGACGCGGAAATAAACAGACAGCTTATAGAGATCGGCGACCGCATAAAAGAAACGCATCGAACAGAATTTGAAAATCTGAAAAAAGAATATGCCGATGCAGTTCTGAAAGAAACCCCGAAGCAGCTGCAGACCATGAAAAAATACGGACTCCAATATATTTTTTATAGCGATGGGTGGTTTATTCTTCACTGTATCAAAGCTCTGCTTGCCAACGGCAAGCTGAAGCCGCCTGCTGAAGATCAAAGAAAATCGCTTACCACAATTATCATTCAAAACTAATCAAAACACCGCCGAGAGTAACCGTTTGGTCGCTCTCGGCGGTGTTGTTATAGCGGATGTAATTTATTCTGCCTCTTCCGTATTCTTTGGGGACATTTTGGACATCTGCCGCTGGGCCATAACCAGACCGTAGTAGATGCCTTGCTTTTTCATCAGTTCCTCATGGGATCCGATCTCTGCTACCTGTCCCTTGTCCAGCACCAGAATGCGGGTGGCATTCCGCAAGGTGGACAGACGGTGTGCGATGGCCAACGTGGTGCGATCCGCGATCAGCTTCTGCAGAGCATCCTGGATCTGTTTCTCCGTTTCCGTATCCAGCGAGGCGGTGGCCTCATCCAGAATCAGAATGCGGGGATTGTGCAGCAGTGCCCGGGCAATGGCGATCCGCTGTCGCTCACCGCCGGAAAGGGTGTAGCCTTTCTCGCCCACCTTCGTGTTGTACGCATCCGGCATTTTCATGATGAACGGATGGGCACCGGCCACCTTGGCCGCCATGATTACCTCCTCGCGGGTAGCGGAAGGCTTGGCATAGGCGATGTTGTCATATACCGTGCCGGCGAACAGAAACGTCTCCTGCAGTACCACACCAATCTGGGAGCGCAGGGAAGTCTGGGATATGTCCCGGATATCCACACCGTCGATGCGGATCGTACCTTCATCCACATCGTACAGCCGCATGACCAGATTGATCAGGGTGGATTTGCCCACGCCGGATTTGCCCACAATGCCCAGCATCTCGCCGGGGCGGACGGTCAGATCGATGTTTTTCAGTACGTTGGTGGTGTTGTCGTATCCGAAGGACACATTCTCAAACGTGATATTGCCGCGGATGTCCAGATCGGTCGCATCCTTTTTGTCGGAAACGTCCTCTTCCTCGTCCACCACATCGTAGATCTTCACAATGGATGTCATGGTCCGGGCCAGCGTGCGGGGGATGTTGGCCATCCAGCGCAGCGGACCGTAAATGATGCTCACATAGGCGGAAAACTGGGACATTTCGCCCAGCGTCATGGTGCCGTCCAGGATTCGATCGCCTACGTAGTACAACAGGAAAAACTCACCGATGCCCATAAGGAATCCCAGCCAGGGGAAGAGCATGGCCCAGAATCGCTCATTGGAGATGGATGTGTCCCGTACTCTCGCTACCGCGTGATCAAAACGGGCTTCCTCCCGCTTTTCCGTACCAAAAGCCTTCACCACACGGATGCCGGAGAAAATGTCGTGCAGGATCGTGTTTGCTTTGGATTCCAGGGACCACTGCCGATGATAGCGGCGATGGGTGTTGCCCCAGAACAGTCGATGCATGTACATCACGATCGGCACAGGCAAGAGGATCAGGAGCGCCAGCTTCCAATCGTATACGAACAGAATGACGCCTACCGCCAGCAGTGTGACGATCTGCTCGATCATGTTGCCCAGATCGTGAGTCAGAAAATGCTGGACCGTGGATGTGTCGTTGGACACACGGTTCATCAGCTCTCCCGAGGTCCGCTTGGCAACCTTGGATACGGACAGCAGCTGGATCTTTTCAAAGACCAGCTCCCGCAGGCGGATGGCTATTCCGTTACCCGCGTCAATCAGCGTGAAGGAGCGCAGCATAGACAGAAGCCGGGAAATCAGATTCACGCCAAACAGGCTGAGAATTACCAGTGTGAACTGCCACAGAATCGGCTTGTCGACCGCCTGGATGTAGTCATCCACCAGAATCCGGTTGATGACCGGTGGGAGCAGATTGACACCCGCCAAAACGAAATACAGCAGTACCGATGCGTAGATGTGCTTATGATAGGGCTTTGCCAAGCGCCACAACCGCTTCAGATAATCCTTCTTGGCGGCGCAGTGATCGCATATGGACGATCCCGGCCGGTAAGGCCGCCCGCATTTCGGACAAAAGCGATTCACATCCGCTTCGTATGCATAGCGGATGTCCTCTCCCGCCGCATAGCGGCTCATTTCCTTCAGCGCGGCGGCGTACAGGTCTTTATAATGCATATCGGCACGGCAAAGTAAGCGATGCTCCCCGTTTTTCATCGTACATTCCGCGAAAACACAGCCGATTCCCTGACGGAACGCGAAAGATTCTATCTCCGCAAGGGGAATCGATTCCGTACAACTCCCCGCCTTATAGATCACAAACCGATCTTTCAGCAGAGCGGCAATGCCGTCCACCGGGGGGGATGTTTCTGTGGTGATTTCCTCGGACAGATGAAAGGGGATCGGAAGCAGCACGTCGGCTTCACTTATGGATTTATCCCACGAAGCCAGACGCGCAGTCAATGATTGTCTGCTTTCCATAAATCCGTCCTTAATTATAGATATAGTTCAATTCTGCGGAAACTCTTCCGATCCAGTTTCGTAATATCCGGAATATCGTAGCGGTTTCCGTCGATATCGGTGATGATTACGCGCCGCTCATCCACCCGTGCCATGCTGCGGGACGCGTCCCGCAGGGTGATGTCCATCTCGCCGGAATCGGTGGCGACATGCAGATAGGCGTAGCCGTACCGATCCTTCACCGAGTGGATGGCGGTGATGACGGGAGAGTAGTATTTCCGAGCCAGCTCCCCCCGCAGAAGGGAGGCGGTGCTGTCGGGGAACTGCCCGATCTCCGCGATCATGCCGATTTCGTTTTTGTCACCATCCTGTACCGAAATATAGGCTTCCGGATGGTCGTACGGGAAAGAGCGGTGCAGAAATACGCGGTCGTAGTTCGCCGTTTCGCTGGTACCGTCCTCTTTTGTGGTTGTCAATTGCAAGGTCAGAAAGTGATTCTTTTCCTCAAACACAGCGTTTTCCGGGGTTATGTATACAATGGAGACAACGCTGTCCAGAGAAGTTTTTGTATCGGACATAGTATCCTCCTGTGCTTATTCTTCAATACCGATGTTCTTCATGGCTTCCAGCTGGAGTTTGTACAGCTTGTGGTAAATGCCTTTCTTCTTCAAAAGCTCCAGATGGGTGCCGAACTCCGGCATTTTTCCGTTTTCAATAACGATCAGCTTGTCCGCATCCCGCAGGGTGGACAGACGATGGGCGATCATGATGGTGGTACGGCCCACGATCAACTTTTCCAGCGCCGTCTGGATCTTTCGCTCGGTTTGCGTGTCCATGGCGGCCGTGGCCTCGTCCAGTATCAGGATTTTCGGATTGCGCAGAATGGCCCGGGCGATGGAGATCCGCTGCCGCTCACCGCCGGACAGATCCTTGTATCCCACACCGATCTGCGTGGCGTAGGCATCCGGCAGCTTGATGATGAAATCATGGGCCCCCGCCGCCTTGGACGCGCGCAGGACTTCTTCCTCCGTGGCGTCCGGATTGGCGTACTTGATGTTGTCCAGAATCGTTCCCATGAACAGATAGGTTTCCTGGGACACGATGGCGATGTTCTTGCGCAGATCCTCAAAGGCGATGTCCCGTACGTTGATTCCGTCGATATAAATCCCGCCGGCGGCGGTGTCATACAGACGGATCAGCAGATTGGCCAGGGTGGATTTCCCGGCACCCGTGTGGCCCACAATGCCGATCACCCGTCCCGGCTCGATCTCAAAGGATACGCCGTCGATGATCTTGCGATTCTTTTCGTAGGAAAATTCCACATCCCGGAATTCCACCCGTCCCTCGGGATGGGGCAAGCGGATGGCATCCGGCCGCTCTTCCACATCCGCCTTCGCATCCATGATTTCGATCAGGCGGTTCATGGCATTCATGCTGTCCGCCGCCATGTAGGTCATATCCGCGAAGAAGAACATGGGACTGTACACCATATTCATGTAAGCGATAAAGGTCATCAGCGTGCCGTAGGACAGTTTTCCGTCGATCACCATCCATCCGCCCACACCCAGGATCACGATGTTGCTGACGTACAGAAGCAGATTCAATCCGGGGAAGGCAACGGTGGAGAACCGGGAGGATTTTCGCTCCGCATCGGCCACAGCCACGCTGGAGCGGTTAAAGCGGGATACCTCCTCCTTCTCCTTGGCAAAGGCCTTGACTACGCGGATGCCGCTGAGGGCGTCGTTGAGAATGGCATTCATGCGGCGGGATCGGTTGTAGCGGCGGGAGTGGAGCGCGTCCATGTGGCTGAACAGTTTCTTGATCAGAACGAACACCAGCGGAACGGTCACCAGCGACAGCAGGGTCAGCAGAGGATTCATGATCAGCATGATCACCACAATAATGAGGATCTGCACGATGTTGATCAGAAAATAGGGAAGACCGTCGCAGAAGAACCAGTAGATGGTGGATGCGTCCCGGTTTACCTGCGTCATCAATCCGCCGGTCTGCTTGTTGGTGAAGAAACTGAGGGACAGCCGCTCAATGGAGTTGAAGATCACGGTTTTCAGATCGTATACCAGTTTGGCCGCCACCGTGCTGCTCACGATGGAGTTGATCATGCCAACGACCAGATTGAGGAGTTTGGTGCCGATCACAATGCCCAATACCAGCAGGAGTTGGCCATAGAAGGAGCCGCTATCGTTCAGTACCTCGTCGTAGTAGAAGCCGGAGGATACATAGGGCGCGATGATGCCCAAAGCACTGCTGAGGATCAGCGTAGCGGCCACGGCGGCAATGGACAACTTGTACTTGCCGAGAAAGACACCGATGCGGGAGAGAATCTTGCCCCGATCCAGACATTTGGGACAGATCTTCCGCTCCGCGTCCACATAGCGGTTGCCGCATTTCGGACAAAACTGATCCGCGCGCTGCTTGGTTTTGGATTCCTCGGCGGGGGTGATCTTTTTCTCTTTTTTCAGTTGATTCAGAAATTTAACCGCCTGATAGGCATCGTCCTTGTATGTGTTGGACAGATTGGCCACCAATTCGTAGACTCCGGATTCCATCTTGGCCGTGATTCTGCCGGAGGAAAGCTGTTCTTCCATTTTGCACTCGACGATGTCCTGCAGGGGAAGCACATCCCAACTCAGTTCCTGAAATTGGGTGCGGGCACGGCGCCCGGGGAGAAGATTCCGTCCGGCATTCTCCACGGCGGAACTGCTTCCGCTGAGGAGGATGATTTCCTCATCCGTTGCCAGAATGTAATTATCACAGCGCACCAGATCCCGATTGATATCCGTTTTGCAAACCAGACGGATGTCATCGCACAAAATGCCTTTCTTATCTAATATATCATGCAGGATGGCAGGAACGGTGTCCGGCTTGGCCGGATCAAAATACCAATTTTCGTGTAACATACGTTCTCCTTTCCTGAAAAATCGGATGGTTATCCTATATTTTACCCAATTCTGCACACAATGTCAATCAACTCCTCGGTGAACTTTAATTCTAACCAAAGATTCGCATCAAAAATCCCCATAATAATGCAAAGACTATCCTTGACAAATAGAGGAAAAATCGGTATAATACTTCTGTAGTGAGTAATTACTAAATATGAAATCACGAGGTGAATTGATATGAATAACGTTATGATTCGTCTGTCCTCCATCCAGGATGTTCGTTCTTTTGTGGATATCGTTACCAAGTACAATATGGATATCGATCTGTCCAGCGGCCGTTATGTTGTAGACGCCAAGTCCATCATGGGCATCTTCAGCCTGGATCTTCTGAATCCGATCAAGCTGTCCGCTCAGACCGATAAGGAAGAGGACGTCAAGGCACTGATGGATGATCTGAAGGCATTTATCGTCAACGAGTAATCGTCCAAGCAAAGCAATAAAAAAGGAGACAGTACCTGCCTGTCTCCTGTTTTTTTGGATAGGTGCTCCGGGGGATGTTACCGCATGCCGATAAGATCGCTCAGTATGTATTCCAGCGTGCACGGCGTGACTTCGCCGTCGGATAGGATGCGGAACAATGCTTCCGCTTCCGTTTTGTCACGGCATACATCGTTAATCATACGGAATTCGGCGATTCCGTTCCCGTTCAGGGAGTGAATACCAATGGAGTAGAAACTGTGATCTGTATAGATAACCTGTATCAGTACCGTGGTGAGATGCAGTTCATGGTTGATCAGCCGGGTGTCGATTTGTATGGTTTTGGTTTCCAGCAGTGTCTGCGTTTCTATGTTAGGGAAATTCATAATAAGCCTTTCTTTGGTGATAATGAAATGTTGCCGAACTGAAACTCACATATCTATACCGAGTGACAGCTTATCGAGTAATGAATGGTGCTGAACATATTATACCATACGGCCTAAAAGCCGAAGATTAAGCGGGATTCCGATGTATATACAATGAAAAGAACTGCCGTTTTCACGAAAAACAGCGCCCTGCTCGGGGTAAATGGTTTAAAAAACGGCAGATTTGAGGGAGATAGTATAGTTTTCAGCGAAAAATGTAGAAATGCATCTTGAAAATATTCATACAGAATGTAAAATAGTAAGCGATATACGTCCCGTTTCGGGATGTTTTACCATAAATATACATTATCTCCCGGCAGTCATTGCATACACAGACAAAATATGTATATTCCCATCGCGGAAAGGATGAAATAGGATGGAACACGGCGTTTTTTGCTCCACCGGCACAACGGTCGGTCGAGCAAACGGATACAATATACATTTGGTAACAGAAGCCTTCCCCCATTTTATGGAGCGAGGACTCATCTCCGGAGCAGAACTGATGATGATTCCCGTCTTCTACGATCGCATGAAAGAAGTGGCACAGGAGTGGCTTCGGGCGGGACTCCGTTTTCCCGTCATCCATTGCGAGAAGGAGATCGGCACCCAATTGTCCGATGCGGGAAAGGCCTTTGCCGCAGGGGATGGGGACAGCGGACATGCGCTGTATCGGCGCGCCCTGGACGATTTCCGACGGAATTGCGAGATGGCTGCCATGGCCGGGTGCGGGAAAATGGTATTTCACCTGTGGGGCGGGCTGACATCGGACAGTTACGCTTCGTACAATATCTCCGTCCTGCCGGAACTGCTGGATATCATCCGGCCATACCGTGTCCGATTGCTCATCGAAAACGTCCCCTGCACAACGAAGGATCCCTTGTCCCAATGGAAAGCCCTCACCGGTTATCTGGGATCCTGCGGTCTGATTTTTGATACCCGCTTCGGGTTCTTCCACCGGCAAACCAGGGAGATATGGAACGAGGAGACCGTCGTCCCCCATATCGAGCATATACATATTAGCGATATCCGCGGGGAGGAGCGGGACTTTTCCGCTTTGCGTCCCATCTATCACCCAGGGGAGGGTATGGTGGATTTCCTGGACGTTGCCGATTGCCTCATGCAAGCGGATTATCGCGGCACTTTCACCCTGGAATCCCCGGTCATCCGTTCCGACGGGGCGGACATCCCCAAATTGGCGGAAAGTCTGCAGTTTTTGCACCGGATGATCCGCGGAATCCGCCGGGATGCTTGACAAGGGCGGCGCATCCTTTTATAATGAAAACAGATATTTGCTGGAGGATAACGATATGAAACCTTTTCTTGACTCGGATTTTCTGCTCCGCACAGAGATAGCACAGGAGTTGTTCCACAACTATGCGGAAAAACTGCCCATCATCGATTACCATTGCCACGTCAGCCCCAAGGATATCGCCGAGGATAAGCAGTATTCCAATATCACGGAATTGTGGCTTAGCGGCGACCACTATAAGTGGCGCGCCATCCGCTCCGCCGGCGTGCCGGAGAAATACATCACCGGAGGTGCATCGGATTACGAGAAGTTCAAGGCGTACGCGTCTGTCATGCCGTCCCTCATCGGAAATCCGTTGTATCATTGGACACACCTGGAGCTGCAGCGGTACTTCGACTGCGATCTGATCCTGAGCGAGAAGACCGCAGACGAGATCTGGAAACTCACCTCCGAGAAACTGTCCCAGCCCGATATGAGTGTGCGGAATCTGATCCGCCGCTCCCGCGTAGATCTGCTCTGTACCACAGACGATCCCGCCGATTCCCTGGAGTATCATGCCGCACTGGCCGCGGATGCTACCTTTGCAACCAAAGTGCTGCCCGCGTTCCGCCCCGATAAGGCGTTCAATATCAACAAAGGCGGCCTGAAGGAATACTATGCGAAACTGGGCGAAGCCGCCGGCGTGGAGATCACCGATGTCCGTTCCCTGAAGGAGGCACTGTCCCGCCGCATCGATTTCTTTGATTCCATGGGATGCCGCACGGCGGATCACGGCCTGGACGAGTTCCCCATGTACGTGAAGCCCAACGAATATGCCGCCAATCAGGCCATGCAGACCGCGCTGGATTCGGATGGTGCCGATGTGACCCCCGAGCAGTTGTCCGTTCTGAAATGCGAGATGCTGCAGTATCTGGCCGGCGAATATAAAAAGCACGGCTGGGTAATGCAGATCCATTGCGGCGTGTGGCGTAACACCAATGCGTCCATGTTTGCAAAGCTGGGCGCCGATACGGGATTCGATACCATCGGCAGCAATACCATCACGGATTTCGCCAAGCTCTTTGATGCCATGGATCAGCGGGATGCTCTCCCGCGCACCATCATCTATTCCATCGATCCCTCGGATAATGCAGCCATCGGCGCACTGATCGGCTGCTTCCAGACCGCAGGCGACGGTATGCCCCGCATGATGCAGGGAAGTGCCTGGTGGTTCAACGATACCTACGACGGTATGCGGGCACAGATGCAGCAGCTGGCCAATCTGTCCGTGTTCGGTAAGTTTCTGGGCATGCTGACAGACTCCCGCAGTTTCACATCCTATCCCCGCCATGAGTATTTCCGCCGCATTTTGTGCGACCTCATCGGCCAGTGGGTGGAGGACGGCATGTATCCCGCCGATATGGAGGCACTGGCACAGCTTGTGTGCGATATCTGCTACAACAACACCAAAAACTATTTCGGATTCAAAACGGTATAATACAAAACCGGGGCACCCCCCAAAAGGGTGCCCCGGTTTTTTACAGTAAAAGAGCTTTTTGCATATTCTCGGACAACACCGTGGGGAATCCGCTGACGGATTGCTTGACGGCAGTATCCAGAATCGGTATGCAGTCGAATTTGTGGACGATCAGATGCTCCATGAGAGCAATATCCTTCTCCCGCAGTGCGGTGTACAGCTGTTTTGTGAGATACAGATCCTCGTCAGACGGCTTCATGATCCCGCTTTCGTGATTGTGCATCAGCACCACGCGGCGTGTGTCAAATTTTTCCGCCAGATCCGCAATAGCCTGTGCATAGGAGGCCTCACGAATGGTGTGACTGGCGGACAGTGTGCCTGTGTGCACAATCCGATTGCCCTCATCCAGCAGAAGAACCGCCACCACGCCCGCCGGCTTTCCGCCGAACCACTCCGTGGCGTACATGGCCAGACGGGGATAACTGTCTATGGGCATCGCCGCCAATTTCCGCAGATTGGCTTCCCGTGCTGTATCGAATACGGTGCGGATCAGCGAAGCACTGGCCGGCCCCACCCCTTTGACTTTCAGCAGCTCCTCATACGGTGCGCACAGCACCTCGTACAGAGAGCCGAAGGTGTTGATCAGTTCATGAGCCAGACCGTTGGTGTCGGCGCGGGGAATGGAGCGGAAGAGCAACAGTTCCAGAATGTTGTGCTCCTCAAAAGACTCCAGACCGTACTTCTCGTACCGCTCCCGCAGACGTTTGCGGTGATTTTGGTGAATGTTTGCGTTCTTTTCGGCCATATCAGGTGTTGTCACTTTCCAGATTGATCTGATTTGTATCCGTGTGCTTGGGGGTGTAGGGGATTCCCAGATGCTCGTATCCCAGACGGGTTACGCACCGTCCACGAGGAGTGCGGGACAAAAATCCGATCTGCATCAGATAGGGCTCGTATACATCCTCCAGCGTGATGGCTTCTTCGCCCACCGTGGCCGCCAACGTTTCCAGTCCCACCGGGCCGCCATCGTAGAAATCAATGATGGTCTGCAGCATGCGGCGGTCCACGTTATCCAGGCCCAACTCATCGATTTCCAGCATGTTCAAAGCATACCGGGCGGATTCCAGAGTGATCGTACCATCGCCCCGCACCTGTGCAAAATCGCGCACCCGCTTGAGCAGGCGATTGGCGATACGCGGCGTGCCGCGGGAACGGGAAGCAATCTCCATGGCACCGTCCTCCGTGATGGGCAGATTGAGAATGCCCGCACTGCGGTGAACGATCTGCGCCAGCTCCTCGCAGGAGTACAGATCCAGCTTCAGAAGGACGCCAAAACGGTCGCGAAGCGGCGTGGTCAGCTGTCCGGCACGGGTAGTAGCACCGATCAGGGTAAAGTGGGGCAGGGGCAGACGGATACTGCGGGCAGAGGGGCCCTTGCCGATGATGATATCCAGCGCAAAATCCTCCATGGCGGGATACAGAATCTCCTCCACAGAGCGGGACAGACGGTGAATCTCATCGATAAACAGCACGTCCCCCTCTCCCAGATTGGTGAGAAGCGCCGCCAGATCGCCCTGCTTTTCGATGGCAGGGCCGGATGTGATTCGCAGATTTACACCCAATTCCGAGGCGATGATGGTGGAAAGGGTGGTCTTACCCAAACCGGGCGGGCCGTACAGCAGTACATGATCCAGACACTCGCTGCGCATCTTGGCCGCATCTATGTAGATTTTCAGTACCTCTTTGGATTTGCTCTGGCCGATGTATTCCTCCAGCGTATGCGGGCGCAGGCTGTTTTCGTTATCGCCGTCCTCCGGAGTGTAATCGGATGTCACGATACGATTTTCAAAATCAAATTCCATGTCTTCCATACATACCTCCGATGGTTACTGCCGAAGCAGCACATTCAGTGCCAGGCGGATGATGTCTTCCAGGGAAGCGGAGGTATCCACCTTGGCCAAAGCGGACGAAATCTCCTGGCGGGAGTAGCCCAGGGAGAGAAGGGCGGCCTGTGCATCGGACATTTTCCCGCTGTTGCTTTGTACAGATGCGGCGGGCATATCGCCGGCTGTATCCGCGCTGAGCGCAGGGAATGCCTTCGCCACCTTGTCCTTCAGATCCAGAATGATGCGTCCCGCCGTCTTGGCACCCACACCGGGTGCCTTGGAGATGGCTTTCACATCCTCCCCCGCGATGGCGAGGGACAATTTTTCCGGCGTCATCAGCGACAGAATGGATACAGCCGCCTTGGGCCCCACGCCCGACACGGAAATCAGCATCTTGAACATGTCGAGTTCTTCCGCCGTATAGAAGCCGAACAGATCCACGCCGTCCTCCCGCACCTGCATATAGGTCAGCAGGCGGATGCGGGGGGGCTTTTCCGGATTCATGGGCAGTTTCCGCAAGGTGTTGGAGGTCACTGTGACCTTGTATCCCACGCCGCAGCAATCAATCACTGCCGTGGATGCTACCGCATCGGTGAATAGAAGCTCACCGCTCAAACAGTAAATCATATCTCAGACCTCACATCGATGGATTTTTGTTTCTTTTTTCGATTAAGCCATTCACCAAGGCAGATCACCGCAAAGACGGACAATCCTCCCGCGCTGATCCATGTGCCGTACGTCACACAGGCGGGACGGTATTCCATTTCCAGCGTGTGCTCACCGGGGGTGGTGCGGAATCCCATCAGCGCACCGACGATTTCTTCCGTTTCCACGATGGCACCGTCGATCTTCACTACCCAGCCCGCATCGTAGGGGATGGAGGTGTAGATCATCTCCTGGCCTGCCGCCACGTGGATTGTTCCGGTGAAGGAATCCTCGGTGTACTCCTTAATCACGTACTGGGATGTGCTCAGACGTGCCATGGCGTCTTTATACGCCGCCTCATCGAAGTAGTAGAAATAGGAGGCGCCGGTGGTAATATACAGATCCTTGTCCTGCAGGGTAGCCGATACGGTGATCTCATCGCCTACCTCAAAGGTGCCAAGGGACTTGACGGCGTGGGTCTCATTGCCCATGTGCTTGCCCACACTCTTGTTGTTGACTTTCAGTTCTACCTCTCGGGGATATTCCGAGGGGATGTAGCAGTACAGCAGATCACCGCTGTCCACCCGCACCGTATAGCGGAGCGTGGCGGAGGTGGAGGAATCCTTGGGAGTGTATTTGCGGTGTCCCGCCACAGAGGAGGAGGAACAGTTGATATATTCGGTATCGATGACTTTGGCTTCCCGGAAGATTTCCACGGTCTCATCCTCGCCCAGCAGGGCGGTGATCAGATGATTCATACGAACAAAAGGAGAATCGAAGCGGGTGTCATCGAACAGGAAATCCGCCGTGTCCGGGGATACACCGAAGGCCAGGGAGAGAACATAGGGATTCTCATAGACGGACAGCGTGTTCTCCTCGTCCCGCAGGATCTCGTGGTAAAGCGGGGACACGGTGCCCGCGTCCTCGGCGATTACGTACTTCACGTTCATCAGGGAATCCAGTACCGGCGTGCTGCCCACATACTTGGACCAGTGGGATTTGGATGCCATACCCATTCCCTTGAGCAGCGCAACTACCTTGGCGTTCAATGTGGAGGTGGAGTTAGACAGTCCGCGCATGCCCAGCGACAGATTGTCGTTGGTCTTGCGGTGTACCGTCTTTTCCATGCGGTAGAAGGAATCGTCCATCTCCTTCACATCGTCCGCGATGGGCTGCACCCGATCGATAAAGGAACGGTAGGAGGTGCGGCTGGAGTAGATTACATCCTTATCCATGGCGGTGGTGTTGGCCAGTCCTGCGCAGAACATCTCCAGCGATACAAGGATAGCCATAACCAGCGCGGCGGTCTGCCGGGTGTTTTTGCTGTCCATGGTGCAGGCGCGCAGCAGGAACAGATAGAGAGCACAGAAGATCAGCGACGGCCACACGGCAGTGAAATCGGGCAGATTCTTGTATCCGATCTTCTGCATGATAATGAGAAGACCTGCAATAACACCGGTGGAAGCAACAGCATAGCGGAATCCCATGGTCTTCAGTCCCTCGAAGGCCTTGTAGGCCATGATCAGGAAGATAAAGCACAGCATGAAGCTCTGCCGGTAATTCAGCCAGTTGGGACGCTGGAAGCCGTGCCAGATCAAATCCAGCGTGCTGGCGTTGAAGCCGATCACAAAGAAGATCACCAGAAAACCGGTAGCAATTTTCTCGCGAAGGCGGATATGGGGCGCGAAGAAGTACAGCGGCACCAGAATGAACGTCAGCATACCGCAGTAGAGGAAGGGAAGTCCCTCCGGACGTACCGTGTCGTAGGAGCCGAAATACATCTTGGACAGCATGTCCAGAAAATCAAACTTCTGCGTCAGAGCAAAGGACGGATCGGAGAAGGTGGTCTTACCGAAGGTCAGCGAATAGTAAGCGGGCAGAAGGATCGCGGCGCAGATGCAGATCACAAGCAGGGAATAGAACGCAATCCGTCCAAAGGAACGAAGGAAGTGATGCTGGACGCCATGGGGATTTCTCTCATCAGGTGTCCGGCTGAAATAGTAATAGAAGAAATACACCGCCACAAAAATGCACATCATGTAGCCGATGTAGTAATTGCTGAACACGGCCAGGGACAGACAAACCACAAACAGCTTGTACTTGCCGAAGCGGATCATTTCCTCAATACCCAAAAGAATCAGCGGCAGGAAGATCAGATTGTCGATCCACATGGTGTTGTGCTGCTGTACCACCGCATAAGCGCACAGCGCGTACATGGTGGAGAAGATCACCACGGCAACGGGATTCCGATCCCGGGTTTTGTGGAGATAGATGCCGAAGTGCAAGCCGCACAGGCCGGTTTTCAGAAGGAACATCGTCAGCAGTGCTTCGGTGATCATGGCCTTGGGGAAAAGCCCCACAATGAACGAGAAGGGGCTGGCCAGATAATAGGCAACGATGCCGAGGAACTCACCGCCCAGCGCCCGGCCAAAGGAGTAGAGAAAACTGCCTTCCCCGTGCAGAAGCCGCCGCAGGGCCTCAAAATAATACACATACTGTCCGTTCAGATCCAGTACCAGAACGGATTCCTCCCCGAAGGGATACACATTCATGGCGATGTAGATCACCCACATCAGTGCCGCCGGCAAAAAGAAGCACCAGAGCAGGTATTTCACAGAGGAAAACTTCTCCCAAAAGGAGGCTTTTTTCTTTTCGGCAGGGATATCCTCATGCACCTGGGGGCAGGGATTGTCCGCAGGCAGGGACATGTTTTCTTCATTCTGCATGGCTTTCCTCCGAGGAGATGATTTTTTTGATGGATTTTTCCAGTTTTATACGTTCCAGCGTCAGATCGCGGCCGCATCCGGCGCACTGAATCCGCACATCCGATCCGATGCGAAGCACCTGGAATGTCTTGTTTCCGCAGGGGTGGGGCTTCTTCATTTCCAGCAAATCCCCCACAGCAATCTTCGGGATTGAAATCATACGGTGTGTACTTCCTCCGCTCCGATTTGATCTGTAAAAATGAACATTCGTATACAAAATACATTATACCATATAATTATGGAAAAGTAAATGCTTCAAACGAGGTTTTAGAAAACCGGACCGTATTTACAAACGGGATGAGTTTTGCTATAATAGTAGTGATTATGAGCGAAAAGGCACGCCCACAGCGGCGGGATGAGGAATCGATGAAGAAAGCAGTCGTTGGCATATTGGCCCATGTGGATGCGGGAAAAACCACATTGGCGGAATCCATATTGTATACCACGGGAAAGACGCGGAAGCTGGGACGGGTAGACCACCGGAATACCATGCTGGATACCCACGATCTGGAGCGGGAGCGGGGCATCACCATCTTTGCCAGCCAGGCCGTGTTCACCTATGGGGATTTGTCCGTTACCTTGCTGGATACCCCCGGCCATATTGATTTCTCCGCTGAGACGGAGCGGATTCTGCAGGTGCTGGATTACGCCATACTGGTCATCAGCGGCATCGACGGCGTCCAGTCCCACACCCGCACCCTGTGGCGGCTCTTGCGGCTGTATCACATCCCCGTGTTTCTGTTTGTCACCAAGATGGATTTCGCTCGCCGTACCAAGGACGAATTGATGGCGGAGCTCCAAAAGGAGCTGGATGACGGCTGCGTGGACTTCTGCCCCGACGGGGCGGAAAAGCGGAATGAGCGCATCGCCATGTGCCGCGAGGATATACTGGAGAACTATCTGCTTACCGGGCAGGTGGACGACGCGGATATTTCGGATCTGATCTGCGAGCGGGAAATTTTCCCCTGTTATTTCGGATCGGGCTTGAGGCTGGAGGGCGTGGAGGAATTCCTCGCCGGTATGGAGCGGTATACCGCTCAAAAGAAATATGCGGATGCTTTCGGCGCCAAGGTGTTCAAAATCACCTACGATGAATCGGGTACCCGCCTGACCCATCTGAAGGTGACCGGCGGCACTTTGCGGGTGCGGGACAGCCTGGCGGACGGCAAAGACGCCGCCAAGATTACCCAGATACGAATCTACTCCGGCGCAAAATATACCACCAGCGATGAGATCACAGCGGGGGATGTGTGCTGTGTGGTGGGGCTGGAATCCACCCGCAACGGGCAGGGAATCGGCACGGAGGCCGCATCCGCCTCGCCGGTGCTGGAGCCGATCATGAAATACCGCATTGTCCTGCCGGAGGAATGTGATCCCCAAACTATGCTCCCCAAACTGCGGCAGCTCGAGGAGGAGGATCCCCAGCTCCGCATCACGTGGAATACCTACCTCCAGCAGATCCATGTGGAACTGATGGGAGAAGTGCAGGCGGAGATTCTGAAAAGTCTTATTATGGACCGATTCGATGTATCGGTGGAGATCGATTCGGGTGAAGTGCTGTATAAAGAGACCATCGATGCTGCCGTGGAAGGCGTGGGGCATTACGAGCCACTGCGCCACTATGCAGAGGTCCATCTGGTAATGGAGCCGCTGCCTCGGGGAAGCGGGCTGGTGTTCCGCTCTCTGTGCAGTGAGAATGCCCTGGAGCGCAATTGGCAGAGGCTGGTGCTGACGCACCTGGCGGAGAAACAGCACATCGGCACGCTCACCGGATCCCCCGTGACGGATATGCGGATTACGTTGGCGGCGGGCCGCGCTCACATCAAGCATACGGAGGGCGGTGACTTCCGCCAGGCGACCTATCGGGCCGTGCGCCACGGACTGATGCAGGCGAAATCCGTTTTGCTGGAGCCATACTACCGCTTCCGTCTGGAATTGCCTCGGGAGCAGATCGGCCATGCCATCCACGATATACGAAGCCGGTTCGGCACCATTGAGCCCATGGAGGAAGCCGGCGATATGGTTCTTTTGCGCGGACGGGCACCCGTCACCGCCATGAACGATTACGCCGCCGTCGTGGCATCCTATACCAAAGGACGGGGACGATTGAGTTACGAAACGGACGGCTATGACGTCTGCCACAACGCAGACGAAGTGATTGCCCGCTACGCCTACGATCCGCTGTGCGATGTGGAAAACACACCGGATTCCGTTTTCTGTGCCCACGGCGGCGGATTCACCGTCAAATGGGATCAGGTAACGGAATATATGCATCTGGAAAGTTGTCTGAAAGCGGAAGAGACGGAGATTCCGCCTCGGCTCATCCATCGCAATCTGCACCTGGATGAGAAGGAGCTGGAAGCCATTATGATGCGGGAGTTCGGCCCCATCAAGCGGCCGTCCTACAAACCGCCCGTGATCTACGGAAACGAGCGGGGACGGGAGGAAGAGTCCAGTCCGCCCAAAAAGCAATGGCTGATCGTGGACGGATATAATGTGATTTTCGCCTGGGAGGATCTGCATGCCATCGCCGAAACAGATCTGGAAAAGGCCCGGGGCGAGCTGATGCGGATTCTGTCAAACTATTGCGCCTTCACCAAGTACAATGTAGTGCTGGTGTTCGACGCGTACAAGGTGGCCGGAAATCCCGGCAAGCGGTTCGATTATCAGAACATTCATGTGGTCTACACCAAGGAGCGGGAGCTGGGGGACGTGTATATCGAAAAACTCATCGCCCAGATCGGCAAAAACGAAAACGTTCGCGTGGTTACCTCTGACGGACTGATTCAGTTGTCCGCTGTCCGCTTTGGCGTGCTCCGTATGTCCGCCGCTGAATTCGCCCGGGAGGTGAACGACGTGAATGAGAAGATCACGGCCATCCTCAACGATCTGCAGGAGCAGCCCTTCGGCACCATCGGTGACAGCCTGAAATAACAAAAAATCGTCTGATTGTATCAGACGATTTTTTTCGGTTCGCAATATAGTACAATGCCGCACTCGATACATGTCCTTACCAGATCGCAGCGCGCCATCGGATTCTCACCATCGCACAGCGCGCGTCCGCGGCAGATTTCCTGCGCCCAGCAGTGGCGGCACGCATCCGGGATTTCCGCGCGGTCATCCACCTCCATGGCAGACACAAAGGGAGCAAAGTGGATCTCGTTTCCGCCGTCCCGCATTTTTTCCAGATCCTTGGCCAAGCGGATCAGTTCCTTCGGATCGGTGGCAGGGGGAATATCCGCATGGATATAGCGGACGCCGCGCTCCGCCAGCTCCAGAACCGCTTCACCGAGTGGAAGGGACGGGGGGACTGTAACGTAACATGCATCATCTGCTGCTGACGGATTTCCGGCTGCAGCGGGGGCATCCCCCGCTGTGGTGTCAAACAATCCCCGCTTCGCCAAAGCATATACCTCTTGATAAGCCTCGCTCAGATCGTGGCTGTCGTATTTCGCAAAAGCGTAGCGGAGCGACGACGGACATTCCTCGCTCAGGGGGGGATGGACCGCCTCCGCGATCTTTATCGCCAAAGCGGACAGGGAATAACTCACCCGTCGGGTGCAGTCATAGGCAATTCTATGCCCGTTCAGTTTGAATATGTGTATCATAATTTATATTCCTGATCAATGTTTGCGCCGTTTTATCCCCCGTTTCATGGCGTGCCGTTTCGGCTTCTTCATGGCGATAAATGCGCCGCCGGCAGAAACAGCGATGACGCCGACATGCATGAGAATCGCGGTGAGAGGGGAGAGGGCGGATGGAGATGCGCTATAGGGGAGCAAAGACAGCAGCAGGAGGACGAGAACCATCCCCCCGCCGCCGATTACGCCCGACAGAATGGGCGTATCGGATCGTTTGGCGGAAAGAATACCGCACAAAAGGGCCGATAGATACAAGCACACTACAGACAGCGGCCGGGCCAGTGTGGCCGGATCCGGCTGTGCATAGGCGATGGCGGCCGACAGGAGCAGCAGAATCATGGCCGCCGCCAAGGATATGGGCAGAGAAAGGGCGCAGGGGCGCAAGGCTCCCGCAGGCCCGCTTTTGATGGAATGTTTAGTCATACGAAATCCTCCGAACAGTTTGACACAAATCTGTGGTACAAACATATTCGAAGGATGGGGATGGTATGACAGATCAGGGTTTTTCGTTGGCGTGAACGTCAACGCTCTTGATGGCGGTTTTGCGGAAGCGGATCTTCGTCTGATCGCGGCTGGTAGCCACAACAACGGTCTCACCGGTGATGGATACGATCTCGCCGATCACACCGCCGATGGTGGTGATCTCATCGCCGACTGCCAGATTGTCCAGCATGTTGGCGGTTTCTTTTTCCTGCTTTTTCTGCGGTCTGATTAAGAAGAAATACATGACAGCAAGGGTAATAACAACCATCAGAATGGTGGACAGACCTGCCATAGAACTGGGCGTAGTAGTCGCTTCAAGAAGAATGGAATTCATAGTATACCTCCAAAGATATTTTCTATATTATACCGAAACCAAAAACAATTTACAAGGCATTGACGGAAAATATTTGTGAATTATCCGTAAAACGGCTTGACAGGCGGTTGGCAGGATGCTATAATCTAACTGTACTACTACAGATAATACAGTTGGGACGGTGAGAAAGTGGGTTTAATCACAATTGATTACCGCGATCGGAAACTGATTTATGAGCAGTTGATCGACAATGTGAAAATGTTGGTTCTGCGGGGAGATCTTAAGAAGAATGACTTCCTGCCCTCCGTGCGTACGTTGGCCAAGGAGTTGGGCATCAATCCCAATACCATCCAGAAAGCCTATGCGGAATTGGAGCGGCAGGGAATTATCGCTTCTTTGTCCGGCCGGGGCAGTATCGTGATCCTGGATGGCAGTGAGATCGCCTCAGCGGGGAAGGAATCCCTGCGGGCGGAGATGACGATCCTTGCCTCCAAGGCGCGGACCTTGCACATGACGCGGGAGGAATTTTTGGAGTGTGCCGCAGCCATCTGGCAGGCGGCAGAACCGGATACCGGAAAGGAGACAGAGTAGAATGATTAAAATAGAATCGGCTACCAAATATTTTTCGGATGTGTGCAGTCTGGACGCGGTGACTATGCGCATTCCGGACGGATCGATCTTCGGTTTGATCGGGTCCAACGGATCGGGCAAGTCCACGCTGCTGCGCGCAATGAGCGGAATTTTCGCTTTGGATAAGGGATATGTTTTATACGACGGATTCAACATCTGGGAGAACACGGAGCAGAAAGCCAAACTGGTGTATTTGTCGGATGAGCCCTTTTTTCTCCCCCATTCCTCCATCGGGGAAATGCGGGATCTGTACCGCAGTCTGTATCCCACCTTCAGCGATACGAAATTTGAGCAGCTTCTGAAGGTGCTGGGCCTGCCGGAGCATCGGAAGATCAACACCTTTTCCAAAGGCATGCAGAAGCAGACCTCTGTGCTGCTCGGATTGTCGGTTTGTCCCAAGTATCTGTTCTGCGATGAAACCTTTGACGGGCTGGATCCGGTTATGCGCCATCTGGTAAAGCGGATCCTCATGGATGATATTGCCGAGCGGGGAACTACCGTGGTGATCGCATCCCACAACCTCAGGGAGTTGGAGGATGTGTGCGACCATATCGCTTTGCTTCATAAAGGAACGCTTCTGTTCCAGAGGGAGCTGGACGATATGAAACTGAATATCCAGAAGATTCAGGCGGTGTTCACCGACGAGTGTGCGGAGGAAAAACTGCGCACATTGCCGCTGCTCAATCTGGAACGCCGGGGCAGTATGTACACCATCGTTGCCCGCGGTACCCGCGACGAATTGGAGAATGAACTGCAAAAGATGCATCCGCAGTTCTGCGAGTGTATTCCTCTCACCTTGGAGGAGATATTTATATCGGAAATGGAGGAGAATGGGTATGACTTCCACGACATCCTCGCCTAAAAGAAGAAACGCGTCATCACGCAGTTATTTTGCGTTTTTGTTGAAGCAGAATTGGCCCGTGCTGATTACCAATGCGGTGATATTGGTGCTTTTGAATGTCATTACATTGTACATGGATATCACCGAAACGGAAGCCATGTTTTCCACCCGCGAGAGCATGATCCGCTCCATGCAGGAGTTCGCCCGCGTCATGCGTGCCATCAACATTCTGGTGTCCTCCTGTCTGGCTGTGGTGTGGGGATGCGGCTGTATGAGTTATCTCAACTCCAAAACCAATATCCAGTTTTATCACAGTATCCCCAAAACCCGCATCTCTTTGTACATAAGCGAATCCCTGGCAAAATTCCTTTGCTATCTGATTCCCATGTGTTTGTCGGTGGGACTGTCTGTGATCATCATGGGCGTTCACCGGGAATGGAATCTGTCCGTGATTGGTATCCAACTGAGCGGACTGATCTGTTCCGTTATATATTTCCTTCTGTACTTCTGTATTATGGTGTTCGCCGCCTCCTTTACCGGCACCGCCTTCGCCCGCATCATGAACGCGGGATTGGTCGTCTTTCTTCCGTCGGCGATCGTATTGTGTCTGACGTATATCTGGAGCTACAATGCGGTGTATTCCGTCCATACATGGGCGACGGAATTGGCGTTAAAAATCTTTTTGCCCGCGCGTACGCTGATGGTGGCTGTAGAGGAAAGTGAAAACGTGCTTGGGGAATTGATCCTTGCGCTCGTTGTGGGATTGGCGTTCTGGGTGCTGGGTCTGCTGATCTACCGTTTCCGCAAGAGTGAATTGAGCGGTACTCCCGTGATTTCCAAAGTCGCTTCGGCGGTGATTAAATATGCCTGCATGTTCTGCGGCGCGGTGGTCGGCGGTATCTTCTTTGAGGCCATCGCCGGCGGCGACGGCTGGTTCATTTGCGGTGCTCTGATCGGGGCACTTCTGTGCATGATGCTCATCAACACCATCCTGACCAAATCGGCCAAGCAGATGTTCCGAGGCCTTCCCGGATTCGGCGCATTCTGCGGAGTGTTTCTGGCAGTCTTTGTGCTGTTCGGAGTGGATCTGGTGGGCATGGACGGGTACGTTCCCCATGCCGCCGGTATCAAGTACATCACCGTAACGACCGGCGATACCACGTTCCGCATGGAAGACCGGGAAGATATCGAGAACCTGAGCGACGCGGTGCGGGAATACATCAAGGCCAATCCTACAAGGGAAAGTTACCGCAGTGTCAGCGCCATCGAGATCATCGAAAAAGAGCGCATAGAGTCGGTAACGCATGAAACGGACGAGATGGTCTATTCCTACAAGAGTGTCAGCAATTCATTCTGCTACATGAATATCCGGTTTGTCACACGGCTTGGCTTTATCTATGAAAAGTCCATAACCATCTATCCGGCGTATACAGGAGAGGAGGGCGCAAAACTGCTCACCGCTCTTGCGGATGCTGAAGAATTTGCGGATGCTTATTTCGACCTTGTGCCCTCGGATGTTAATGTGCGTATCACCAGCGTGAATCACATACGGAACGATCAAATGGATGTCTGGAACGAAAAGGGCTATCCGGAGCGGCTCCGCGCCATGCGGGCCGGATATAACGGAATGGATTACTTCCAGCGGGGGACGTTCTTGTCCCTGAGCTGCCGCGGCGCACAGGATGATCAGTGGTATCCCACCTATGTGTATCCCGTATACGATATCACGGACAATGAGTGGCGTGCTTTGGTCAACACCATTTCCTATATCTACGTGATGAATAACGAAACCGGCGAGATCACAAAATATGAGGATGCGGACAGCATCCGTGCGATTTGCGAGTCTACCTACTTTGCGCAGGGAAGCACCGTGTTTACCCTGTTGGATTCCTACTACGGCGTGTATGTTTACTTTGCGGATGGCCAACCGGCT
Source organism: Clostridia bacterium (assembly GCA_017468385.1). Taxonomy (GTDB): domain Bacteria; phylum Bacillota; class Clostridia; order Oscillospirales; family CAG-272; genus SIG701. The sequence continues at coordinate 52,340 of JAFUIQ010000001.1, read as the reverse complement.
GCCTCCACCGGCGCATTTGTCCGCGGTCTGGTACCCGATTTTATTCCATAATAATCAAGGAGCCGATGTGTTATATCGCATCGGCCTCTTTGCTTTTCGGACATATTTCCGGGCTTGTTCGCATATGGTTATCGTACATCTTTATAATCGGGAGTACGGTATGAAACGACGTATACGACTATTGATCTGCGCTCTGGCGGTGCTTGTCGGCATGGGCTCGATTCCGTGTTACGGGACGGATCCGGCGGAGAATATGCCCTTTGATGTGGACGCGCGCAGCGCGGTGCTGATGGATGCGGAGACGGGAGAGATCCTCTACGCCAAAAATCCCGATGAGGCACTGCCGCCCGCATCGGTCACAAAAATCATGACACTTCTTCTGGTCATGGAAGCCATCGATTCCGGCCGCCTGTCGCTGACGGATAAGATTACGGTCAGCGATTACGCCGCCTCCATGGGCGGATCCCAGGTCTATCTGGAGCCGGGGGAGCAGATGAGCGTGGAGGATATGCTCAAGAGCACCGTAGTTTCCTCTGCCAACGATGCCGCCGTCGCCTTGGGGGAAACCATCGCGGGAAGCGAGGAAGCCTTTGTCCGGATGATGAACGACCGGGCGGCGGAGTTGGGGATGGAGCACACGAAGTTCGAAAATGCCACCGGTCTGGATGACGACACTACCGCGCATCTGACCAGCGCGGAGGATATCGCCATCATGTCGCGGGCACTTTTGTCCCACGAGAAGATTCTCGATTACACCACCATCTGGATGGATACCATCCGCGACGGCGCCTTCGGGCTGTCCAATACCAATCGGCTGATCCGCTTTTACAACGGGGCTACGGGGCTGAAAACCGGCTCCACCTCCAAAGCGAAATTCTGCATCAGTGCCACCGCCAAGCGGGACGGACTGCACCTGATCGCCGTGATCATGGGATCCCCCACCCGGGACGTGCGGAATGCCATGGCCACGCGGCTTTTGGACTGGGGATTTGCCAACTTTGCCTTGTACCGCAATGCCGGCGCGGACGCGGGCAGAATAAAAGTCCTCGGCGGTGTGGCCGAGGACTGCGGAATCGTGTATGGGGACTTTTCCCGCTTGATGAAAAAGGGAAGCGAGAAGTCGGTGACGTATACGTTGGAATTGCCGGAAACCGTCTCCGCCCCCGTGCAGGCGGGTGACACCGTCGGGAAAATCGTCTACCGGTGCGGAGATGAGATCATCGGTGAGGAGGATATCACCGCATCGGAAAGCGTGGATAAAATCAGCTTTTGGGGATTGTTTGTCCGGATGCTGCAGATGTTCTCTCTGGGGGCATGATTTTATAGAAGGTCAGTGAGTGCCCGCACATCCTCCTCCGTCGTGGCCCAACTGGAAGCAAACCGAACCACGGTGCGCCCGTCCGCCAGCTTTTCCCAGAAACTGAAGGATACCTGTTTCTCCAGTGCGGCCAGTTTCTCTGCGTCCAGTACCACAAAGATCTGGTTCGTGACGGTGGAAATGTAGAACTCGTATCCCTTGGCGGCGAAGGCTGCTCGCATCCGATCCGCCATTTGGATCGCGTGACGGCTGATGGTGAAATACAGATCGTCCGTAAATAACGTATCGAATTGAATCCCCAGCAGACGTCCCTTGGCCAGCAAAGCGCCGTGCTGTTTGGTCAGCGTGAAGAAATGCTTCGGCGCATTCCCGCGGGGGAACACCACCGCTTCGCCGCACAGCGCACCCACCTTGGTTCCGCCGATGTAGAACGCATCGCACAGCTCGGCGATATTCCTCAGCGTCACATCCGTGCCGCGGCTCATAAGCCCGTAGCCAAGACGTGCGCCGTCCAGGAACAGTGGAAGATGGTACTGGCGGCACAGATCGGCGAGGGCGCTCAGCTCATCCAGCGTGTACAGCGTTCCGTATTCCGTGGGATGGGAGATGTACACCATGCCGGGGTAAATCATATGGGGATGATTGGGATCGGCGAAGAACGTCTCCAGATAACGCCGCAGGGCGTCTGCCGGAAGCTTCCCCTGATTATGGGGGATGGGAAGGATCTTGTGACCGCAGGACTCCACAGCACCTGCCTCATGACATTGGATGTGGCCCGTGTCGGCACTGATGATTCCCTCGCATGCGCCCAGCATGGCGTCAATGACGATCTGATTGGTCTGCGTGCCGCCCACCAGAAAATATATGTCCGCGTCCGGTGAGCCGATAGCGCGGCGGATCTTCTCCTTGGCCGAGGCACAGTATATATCGCTGCCGTAGCCGGAGTGCTTTTCCAGATTGGTTTCCATCAGGCGGCGCAGTATCTCCGGGTGTGCGCCCTCCATGTAGTCGCTTTCAAAGTATATCATCGCGGATACCTCCTTAGGTTCCAAAGTAAGAAAAAGGCATCGTTTAGCGATGCCTTTTATATTGAATTACAGATTCATTTTCTTGAGCAGCATCTTGGAGCAGTCCAGCTGATTGGGGATGTTGCCATTCTCATCACGGACGCGCCAGATATCGGGAGTGATCTCGTCGGCAACGTACATCTTGCCGCTTTCGTCATAACCAACCTCAATCTTGAAGTCGATCAGCGTCAGACCCATAGGAGCGAGTTCAGCCTTCAGAACCTCGCCGACGCGGCGAACGATATCCAGTGCCTCGTCATACTGACCTTCCTTCAGAAGACCCTTCATGATGCACAGACGCTCGCTGATCAGCGGATCACCCTGAATGTCGTCCTTCAAAGTAACCTCAGCATACGGCGGATCGAATACGATGCCCTCCGGCAGGGTAAAGCGGCGACACATGCTGCCTGCGGTGAAGTAACGGAGAACGAACTCCAGCTTCGGAACGGTCAGATTACGCACCTGCATCAAGCCCTTGTCCACATCGGCTGCGATGTAGTGGGTGGGGATGCCGTTCTTTTCCATCAACTCAAAGAAATACTTGGAGATGGCAAGACCGATCTTACCTTTGCCTTCCACGCTGCCGCCAACGGTGTTGGAGCCGGGATCAAATACACCGTTTTCGCCGGTCATGCTGTCTTTGAAAAGCAGGTGTACAATATTCTTCTCCTCGTCGAGAAGAACGTCCTTGGTTTTACCGGAATAAAGAGTTTTCATAGTATATGCTCCTTTGATTGGTATGTGAGGTTGTGTATTATGCGGTTATGAATATTTGGCAGTGCCTTGGAGAATTTTCCGTCAGGGAAATTCTCAGGCACTTGCCGGTTGTGCTGCGATTAGGTTTATCTTAATGCAAAGCGGAAGTAAACTGCACCTTGGAGAATTTTCCGTCAGGAAAATTCTCAGGCACTTGCCGGTTGTGCAATAATTAGGTTTATCTTAATGCAAGTGCATTATTCCCATTCAATGGTGCCCGTCGGCTTGGGCGTCAGATCGTACAGAACACGGTTGATGCCCTCCACCTCGCTGGTAATGCGCTTCGTAATGTGGTGGAGAACCGCATAGGGAATCTCTTCAATGGAAGCCGTCATGGCATCCTTGGTGTTCACCGCACGGATGATGGCCGGCCAGCCCTCGTAACGGCTTTCGTCTTTGACACCGACACTCCGTACATCAGGTACTACTACGAAGTACTGCCAGACCTTACCGCTCAGACCTGCGTTGTCAAACTCCTCGCGGAGGATGGCATCGGCTTCCCGCAGAGCGTGCAGACGGTCGCGGGTAATGGCACCCAGACAGCGTACACCCAGACCGGGGCCGGGGAACGGCTGACGGTATACCATAGCGTGCGGCAGACCGAGGGCTTCACCTACGACACGGACTTCGTCCTTGAACAACAGTTTGATGGGTTCAACCAGATCAAACTGCAGATCCTCCGGCAAACCGCCCACGTTGTGGTGGGATTTAACGGCTTTTTTGCCTTCAGCCTGCTTGATGCTTTCCAGAATGTCCGGATATATGGTGCCCTGAGCGAGGAAAGAAATGCCTTCCAGCTTGCGGGCTTCGTCAGCGAATACATTGATAAACTCCGCACCGATGATCTTGCGCTTCTTCTCCGGGTCGGATACGCCGGCGAGAAGATCCAGGAAACGGTCCGTGGCATCCACATAGATCAGATTGGCATCCAGTTCCTCCCGGAACAGTTTGATAACACTTTCGGATTCATCCTTCCGCATAAGGCCGTGATTGACGTGTACGCAGACCAACTGCTTGCCGATGGCTTTGATCAAAAGAGCGGCAACAACGGAGCTGTCCACACCGCCGGAAAGGGCGAGAAGTACTTTTTTGTCACCGACCTGCTCGCGCACAAGGGCGATCTGCTCATTGATGAAAGCTTCCGCCAGTGCGGGAGTTGTAATGCGTTCCATAGAATCGGGACGTTTATTGTTCAGCATAGATTATTCCTCCGTTGGATTACATGTCGGTGTAGTTGTCGAAATATCCCTGAACCAGTACCACGGGAGTACCCTTATCGCCGGAGCCGCTGGTCAGATCGCAAAGAGATCCGATCAGATCGGTCAGCTGACGGGGAGTGGTGCCCTGGGAAGCCATATTGCCTACCAGATCGCGTTCCTTGGCCCGGATGCTGGCGGAAATCGCTTCCTTCAGCTCCTCACCGGACAGATTCTTGAAATCGTTGTCTGCCAGATATTTCAGTTTCAGTTCGCTGGGCGTACCGATCAGACCGTCGGTGAACGCGGGGGAAACCACCGGATCCGCCAATTCCCAGATCTTACCCTTGGGATCCTTGAACGCGCCGTCGCCGTATACCATTACTTCCACCAGCTTGCCGGTAGCTTTCAGCACACGGTCCTGAATGTCGAGAACCAACTGCTTGCACTCCCGGGGGAAGAGCTTGATCTGATCTTCCGTGGATTTATTGGAGCCGAGAAGGCCGTATTTTTCATTGTATCCGCTTCCGTTTATCGGTGCGGTCATGATATCGTCCAATCCGCACACTACCTTGGCACCGGCGGCTTTCAGAATGCGCTTGGTGCGGGCGCGGGTATGAATGTCACAGGTCAGAATATGATCGGCATAGTCCAGAATGGCTTTGGGCTGGTTAGCGAAGATGATCTCCGCTTCTGCACCGCAGGAGCGGATCAGATCACCGTAATACTCCACATAATCGATGCCGGTGAATTCGTGCTTGTTTACACCGAACAGCTCGCGGTATTTTTCCAGTGTGAGAACATCCGTGTAGGGGTTTATGCCGGCTGCGTCGATCTTATCCAGGCTGACAAGCTCGTTGCCCACCTCATCGGAGGGATAACTGAGCATCAGCACAACCTTCTTGGCACCCATAGCAATACCGCGGAGGCAAATGGCAAATCGGTTTCGTGAAAGGATGGGGAAGATAATGCCGATGGTTTCACCGCCCAGCTTTGCCTTTACATCAGCGGCAATATTCTGTACGGTAGCGTAGTTTCCCTGGGCACGGGCCACAATGGATTCCGTCATAGCAATGACATCCCGGTCACGCAAGGGGAATCCTTCGATTTCTGCCGCCTCAAGGACGCTGTCAGTGATGATGGCCGACAGATCGTCTCCTTCGCGGATAATCGGGCAGCGGATACCGCGGGATACTGTGCCAACTCTGCGATCATTACTTTTCATGGGAAAGGTCCTTTCACATTTGTGTGCATTCAGCCGACTGTACAGGGTACAGAGGGACATGGATGGAAGCAAATCTGATTATATTTTTGCAACGCGTACATTATATCATACTATGGTAAAAAATGCAAGATTTTTGTGTGTTTTGCCGCTGTTTTTTTCAATAAATATTGTTCGGCCGCGTGGATATTTTTGTTAAAGGAGCCAGAAATAAAGCCCGGGTGTCCTGTCAGTTGACAGTCACCCGGGAATGATGTTCCGTTATCTTCTCTTCAGTATGTTCAAAAGACCGCGCCGCAGAAGAGCACCGCCGGTTGAAATGATCTGGGATTCGATCCGTTCCCGCCGCTTCTGGACCTTTTTCTCGGCGGCGATCCGCTGACGCTCCTGTTCCTTTTCTATCTGCTTGATTCGCTTTTCTTCTTCCTTCTGCTTCTGCTTTTCCAACTCTTCCCGCTCACGGCGAATCGCTTCCCGTTCGGCTTCCAGTGCGTCTTTTTCCGCCTGCAGAGCAGCTTCCTCCGCCAACACTTCGTAAGCGGATTCCGGATCAATGGCTGTGTCGTATTTTGCCATACCGTCCTTTTCCAGACACTGTGTACGAACGGATTCACTGCAAGGTGCCATAAGGCTCTGGGGGCAGAGAATAGCCGTTTTCTGTGCGATGGTAGGCACACCTTTTTCATTGAGCAGGGATACTACCGCTTCGCCGGTTCCCACGGACAAGATGGCCTCTTGCGTGTCAAAGGCTGGATTCTGGCGGAACGACTGGGCGGCGGCACGCACCGCCTTCAACTCACTGGGCGTGTAGGCACGAAGACCGTGCAGAATACGATTGCTCAACTGTGCCAGCACCGCATCGGGAATATCCGAAGGATTCTGTGTGACAAAATAAATGCCCACACCTTTGGAGCGGATCAGCTTGACCGTCTGCTCGATTTTCTGGAGGAGAGCCTTGGGGGCATCGTTAAAGAGGAGATGTGCCTCATCAAAGAAGAACACCAGCTTAGGCTTCTCCGGATCGCCTACCTCCGGCAAGGTTTCAAACAGCTCCGCCATCATCCACAGAAGGAATGTGGCATACAGTTTGGGGGTGGAGATCAGTGTGCGGCTGTCCAGAATGTGGATCATGCCGCGTCCGTCCGCATCGGTGCGGAGCCAGTCGGCAATATCCAGTGCGGGCTCGCCGAAAAAACGATCGGCGCCTTCATTTTCCAGAACCAGAAGCGCGCGGAGAATAGCCCCCACGCTTTGCGTGGTGATATTTCCGTACTGAGGAATGTATTCTTTCTTCCGGTCATTTATGTGGTTCAGGATGGCGCGCAGATCCTTCAGATCGGTGAGGATCAAGCCCTTGTCATCGGCCACGCGGAACGCAATATGCAGAATACCTTCCTGGATCTCCGTCAAACTGCAGATCCGCGCCAGCAGGGAAGGTCCCATGTCCGAAACCGTGGCGCGGACAGGATGTCCGAATTTGCCGTACAGATCCCAAAACGTCACCGGATAGGGTTTGTAGGTGAAGGTGTCACGGATGCCGAATTTGTCGATGCGTTTCTGCATACCGGCGTTGTCCTCACCGGCCTGTGCCAGACCGGATACGTCCCCTTTCACATCGCAAAGAAAAACAGGGACACCCGCATCGGAAAAGGATTCCGCCATCACCTTCATGGTGATGGTTTTACCCGTACCGCTGGCACCGGCAATCAAGCCGTGGCGGTTGGCTTGTCCCAGCGGCAGGCATACGCGCTCATCGGCAAGGCCGAGATACATCGAGTTGTTTGTATACATAGATTCTCTCCTTTGTAGATTCCATAAGATACAGAGAGCCTCCGGCAGATGCGGGAGGCTCAGGTGTTATTCCAGCGTGGGGGCGTCGGATTGCCCATTCAGAAAACCTATCACCTGCTTTTCATCCGCGGAATCGGTGATGCGGCAGGGCTGCCAGGTGTCCTCGTACACGTAGCAGGGAATGATCTCCACATTCTGATGGAGGGTTCCGTCCGTGTTCCGGGAAAGGGTGAGCCGCAAAAGAGCTGTGGCGTTCTGATGATACATGGCAGAGCCATCCAGAAGAGTACCCAAAGAATAGGCAATGGTGGCATTTCCGTATTGCTCCACAGGACGAAGCACTCCGTTTCCGCATCCGACGATCAGCGAAGCGCCGGCATCGGCAAAGGAGCGCAGGGTAGTGCTCAGCCACTCTTCCGGTGCGTGGGAGTCGTTGTCCCCGCCCCAGAAGTACACGATAACATATTCCGCTGCATCTTTTGCCTGACGGATCACCGTCAGATCATCGGCGGTATTGATGTGCTTCTTAAGCTGCAGGCATACAAGGGCCAGACGGATACCGTCGTCTTCAAAAACGGTGAACTGACCATCCTCCGCATAACGGAGACCGTGTGTGTCCAGAGAGTGCTTGGTGTCCGACAGAGCCGTGTCACTGTATTCGTGCAGGGAAGGTGCCGCCAGCGACAGGAAACCGATGGATCCGTCTTTATAAATGTTTACGTTGGCCGACGGTGCCGCGCATCCGGTGATGGAGGACGCGTCCGCATCGGTGAAAACACAGTTGTTGGCCGCCACGGTCAGATCATCGGTGGATAGAATGGGTTTCAGCTCCGAGAAAAAGTATCCCGTTCCGTTCTCTTTGGCCAAAGCATTGAGCGAACCGAAGGAATCGGTTCCCAAAGGACTGCCGGGGGCACATTCGCCCAGAAAAGTCAGGACAAACGCAGAATCCTGCGGAGCCGGAGCGGAAGGTTCAGGAGCGGTGGTTTCCGATGGAGTGCCCGTGGTTTGTGCGGGATCCGTGACAGGTGTATGATCTGGCGAAACAGAGGAATCAGTTTCGGGGAAATAATCCTCTTGGGCAGATGAGTCCGATACAGAGTTGTCAAGTACATCGGTGGTGGGAGGTGTAGTCAATGGCAGACAGTCCAGCACAACGGCAATGGTGACCGCCGCTGCCAATGACGCGAGGATTCCCCACAGTTTACGGCGTTGATCCGCAGTATAATTCATGGATATACCTCACAAATATATTTACGCAATTATACCACGGCAGTATAAAAAATGCAACGGTTTTGCCCAAAAAAGTCCTGTCAGACGGCCTTTTGCGGTGGTTTTGGGCTGTTTTACTTCCGATTTCTACAAGGTTCGGAACAACGGGCGAAGCTGTTTCCCGTTTTTCATGGCCTGCAGTGCATCCGGCAACAGTGCGAAATCCGCAACCAGAGAGTGCGGCTTGTTTTCCGGGTCATCCTGCAGAAGCGGAACAAAAAATACGTTCTTTTTCTGCAGCAGCACCGCGATGTTGGACAGATTGGCGCTCATGGCATCGTTGGTTGCCAGCGCAATCAGCAATGGGCGGGAGGTGCGCATGTGCGCTTTTGCCGCCATGCATACCACTGTATCGGTGATGCCGGAGGCAATTTTCGCCAGCGTGTTGCCCGTGCAGGGCGCAATGATCAGAGCATCCAGGGGGGAGTGGGGCCCCAGCGGTTCCGCATCCACAATGGTTGTAATCGGCGAACGTCCCGTGATTGTACGGAGGGATTCTATAAGTTGATCTGCCTGCCCGAAGCGAGTGTCCGTGGCGGCGGCAATTTCACTGACAATCGGAATCACATCCTCTCCGGCGGCTACCAATTGCTTCAGCGTCTGCAGGGATCTTTTATGGGTGCAGAAGGAACCGCACATAGCATAACCGATCATCGGATCCCCACCCCCTCCCGCCGCAGAATGGCTTCAATGGATTCAAACAGAATTTTTCCCGCTGTGCAGGGGGCCGTCCGCCCCGGCAGAGAGGGGGCTTTCAGCAGCTTCTGGCGGCATTGTTTCTGGGCCCGTGCCTCCATGCACCCCGGCGCAGATGCCAGCTCAACGATGGGCAGCCCGTCAGGCAGTTTTTCCAGCACATCCCGTGTCAGAATCGGCGCAGGAACGGTGTTGAACAGCACATCGGCCGGGGCCGGATCGGCCAGATATTCCGTCAGCGGACGGGCAGTGCATCCGCCGACGCGGGCAAGCGCCAGATCCTTTTCGCTTCGTGCCGCTACCGTTACATGGGCGCCAAGAGCATGCAATACATGAGCAAGCCGTTTTCCGATTCGTCCGTATCCGAGGATCGTGCATCTGGCTTCAAACAATGTAATGGGCAATTCTCGCATGGCAATGGCGATGGCCCCCTCCACCGTGGGAACAGCATTTTTGATCTGTACCTCCTCCAGATCGTAGTAGTCGATCAGTCGGACATTTTCATCCCGCGCCATGGAGCGAAGCACATCCCCGGGTTTTCCCGCAAGCAGAAGTACCCCCTTTGGCAGTATCTGCATAAGGTGCGTCAGGCGCAGTTCTCTTTGGGTGGTGGGATCTCCCCGCTCCGCCGGTGCGCAGTTGACACGCACTCCGTCCGTTGTGGCGGGCAGCGGTAAAATAACAGCGCGGCTGCCGCTGACCGCACTTTCCGGATCGGCACAGCGTACACCGCTGAAATCGGCACAGTATGCGCTGACGGTGTCGTTGCCATCGGATGTCGGCAAGCCCCACACGGCGGTTTCGTATCCGCTCAGTGAGAGATGGCGGGCAAGGGATAACTGCCGCGTATCTCCGCCAAGCACACTAATTTTTATATCGTTCATGACTTTTTCCTTTCTGTAATACGGCATGGTTTTGACACCTCAGTTCATAATATGCCGAAATACGTCATGAGTGCAGATTGTGCCGGCCTTTTTTCGGAATCGATTGACACGCTCCACGCGGTTTGCTATAATGATAAAAATGAAAGGGGGGATCGTTTATGACAGGCGAAACACACTCTGTGTACGATATGAAATTCCGCCGCAAGTTCTCAATCAATCCCTATAAGAATCTCCGCATGAAGCTGGGAGAAATGAGTTTTTTCAAGGATTGGCTTCACACGGACCGAGGCGATCCGTACCCGGTGATCACGGAGACTCCAGCCGCTGAACTGACGGAAACCACCGGCGACGGACGGTATTCTTTTGCCAATCCCTCCGGGGAAACGGCGGCACAGAGCCGTCTGCTGGGACAGCATTTTCCCTATGCGTCCTATGAGGTCATGCTCCGCTCCATGAAGGACTGCGGCGTGGGGTTTCTGTTCCGAGCCAATGCCGAGGGCCGATCTTCTTATACCAAAGAGAACGAGCCGGAGGTGCGTATTTTTCTGGGTGAGCAGAATGGCAAAATCGCACCGGGCTATGAGCTCCTCATCGGCGGCGTGTCCCAGGGCATCATCCTGCAGGATTTCACCACCGACTTCGTGCCGGGCATGCGGTTCAGCGTTACCGCCCGCGGGAAATGTTTTGATATCTATATCTGCACCGATAAAAAGCCGGAGATCTGCCTGAAGTTGGATCTGCCCGCCTTTTCCCATATCGGGAAATACGGCACCTTTGTCCATGCGGTGGCGGGACTCTATTGCTGTGCCGCGCCGTCGGGATGTGCTGTGATCGAGTCGGTGGAGTTTTATCTGGAGGCCGGCGTCAGCCACGCGGATATGAAGCCGATCCGTTACGAGGACGGCACCCCGATCCTATCCGACGGCAAGGTGTTCATGACCATGTCCTCCCGCTTGGAGGCCGGCGGATTCCAGACGGTGATTTCCTGGAACCCCTCCGGGTGCGAGATGAAGCTGGAGGGAGCCATTTTCTTCGATTGCGGCGATGATATCTGGTGCGCCGATGTGGCGTCCTCCGTGCTGTTCAACCGCCTCACTAACGAGTGGTACATATGGGCCTGCTCCTTCTCCCACGGGCACGTTTTGTGCCATGGTACATCCCTTGGGGACCTGCGCTACGGCATCCACGTGATCGATGCGGAACTGATGCCTTATGAAAACGTAACGGAAAGCAAAAACGATATCCTTGCCGCCCACGCAGGCGTGGAGGCGTCTTTCCATGCCACCTTGTCCGATGATACGCTCTGGATGGCGAAATCGGGAGATGAGGATCCGGATTTCGTCTATGATCGGGCAAGCGGAAAATGGTATATGACCATCTGCCGCGGTGTGGAGGAGGAAGGGAAGACTCGCTACCGCTATTTCATGTTTGAATCCGACCGTCCCTTCGGGGGATATGTGTACAAGGATCGCACCCGCAGCGGTGCCAACACCGGCGGATCCATCATTCGCGTGGGCGGAAAACTGCATTTTTGCTGCGGATCGGATTTCGACCGCCGTGCGCAGTACAATGTGTACGATCTCGCGGATTTGTCCCGCTGTACTTCACTCCGCTGTGACTACGACGACGGCGGCTTCCGCGGATGGGGCACGATTATTCCCATCCCCTGCGGCAGCCGCACCAAGTATATGTGGATGACATTTGACCGCCACGGCGGCAGCGATTATACATGGAGTTACGGCAACATCTATGTATACGAATCCGATTTGATGAATCCCCGGTATGAGGGGACATTGCAATACAATCTTTGATTTGGAGGCCAGTTATGTTTCACGGCAAAATGAAAGCGCTGACATTCAGCTACGACGACGGTGTGTTTCAGGATCGCCGCCTTTTGAAGATTTTCAACAAGTACGGGCTCAAGGGAACGTTCAATCTGAACTCCGATATGCTGGGCTCCGCCACCGCCTTTTTCTTCGGCGGGATGACGATCCCCCGCGTGGTACCCCGCGCCAGTGAAATTGCGGAGATTTACAAAGGCCATGAGGTGGCCGCCCACACGCTGACCCATGCCATGCTTCCCAAACTGGCAGATGAGGACGTGATTCGCGAGGTGGAAAACGACCGCCGTGCGCTGTCGGAAATCGTCGGATACGACGTGGTGGGCCTGGCCTATCCCAACGGCGGGCAAAACTACGACCAGCGTGTAATCGACCTCCTGAAGGAGCATACCGGCATCCGCTACGCCAGAACTCTTGTGTCCTCCAACAGTTTTGATCTGCAGACGGAGAATCTTCTGGAGTACCGCCCTACCGTGTATCACAACTGCGGCTGGGACAATCTTTTCCGCCTGGCCCATGAGTTTGTGGAACTGAAGCCCGACACACCAAAGCTGTTCTATATCTGGGGACATTCCTACGAGTTTGACCGGGGCGATTCCTGGGAGAAGATGGAGGAGTTGTGCTCCATCCTGGCCGAAAAGGACGATATCTTCTACGGTACCAACCGGGAAGTGCTCCTTGGAGAATAACGCAAAACATCCCGTAATGCCTGTGCATTACGGGATGTTTTTTACTTCAGTCGAGCGGGAATGGCGTATAGCATCAGATCCCACGCAGGATAGCAGGGCACGCGGCGCAGGTGGTAAGTGTATCCCTCCCCGCACAGCGCGGCCGCTTGCCGGGGCAGGGCGAACAGATCCTCGCTGCGGTGATACAGCGATACAGCCAACGCCGGCTGACAGCGGCGGATGGTGTTCTCCGCGGCTCGCAGAGCGGCGGCCTCGTCCCCCTCAATATCCAACTTGAGCAGATCCAGCGTCCACCCCTCACAAAGCGTGTCCACGGTGCTGGTCTGGATTTCCACCGTCTTGGCCCGCTTGTTTCTTCCGGCGATTCCGGATCCGCGGCTGCCGGAGGAGGAGAAGGTATAGGTGCCTACCGTATCCCCCAATGCGCAGTTTACGGGACGGATCACGTCCGGTGCCGTGGAGGCGAATTCCGACAATTTCCGGAAGGTCCGTGCGTCCGGTTCTGCGGCGATCAGTTTTTCCAGATGCGGGAGTACCTGACGCATCTCCCGTGCCGTGTCCCCGGTGTACGCTCCCCCGTCCAGGGCGGTGCGTACAGAATCGGTGTGAGTCAGACAGCACAGGGAATAGGAAAAGGGTTCCGTTTCTTCCAGATACCCGATTCTTCCGCTCAAACGGTAGCGGAGAATGTCGCAAAATATATCCCGGGATACGCTGTCGGTGAGAAGGGCGAAGGTCTCGTTGATCTCGTCGATGTGCTCCATGAAGTAATCGAAGTCGAACAGATCCCCGCCGTACAGGGGCAATTCCGGCATGAAAAATTCGTAATTCTCGTCCAGCCATCGCATATGATCCATTACCTCAGGTACAGAGGAGCCAAACGCGGCAAGGATCATCATGTCGTGCCCGAAGTTCTTCTCCGCATCCGCCAGAGAGAGAACCGGCATATCGTGAAAGGAGCGATTCCGTACAAATCCGTCGCTGGCGAATACGCCGTCAGGCTTGCGCCCGATTCTTTCCAGCGCGCTGATCAGCTTGTCCCCGCCGTTGCCCGTGCCGTACAGAACGATCGGCCGGTCCGTTGTGCGCAGGATTTCCCACACACAATCCTCCCGTGGGAATAGATCGCGCAAATCGGTTACGGTTTCAGTTTCAGGAAACGAATAGCGTTGTTCCATAAAATATCCTCCCGCTGCTGATCGGTCAAGGTGAGCCGTGAAAACAGCTCCAACTCCGTTTTGGGATTTTTTACCGGATAATCTGTGCCGAACATTACGTTCTCGCATCCCAGCTTGTGAATGGTATCCGATGCTTCCTCGGGGGACTGATACCACAATGCGCTGGAGGTGTCATAATATACATTCGGTTTGCCGGCCAGATATTCGATGGCTTCGGCCTTGGCCCGATAGCCGCCCAGATGTGCGGCTACCACTTCCAGCTTGGGGAACATCTTCAGAATCCGTGCCAGTTTCTTCGGCTCGGAAAAACGGTATTGCGGACGGTCGTCACCGATGTGGAAATACACGGGCATACGGCCCTCCACGATCTCATACAGCGGCAGCATTTTGGGGTCATCGATGTCCACTTCCTGAATGTCGGGATGGATCTTCACACCGCACAGCCCCATGGCCTCACAGCGGTTGATCTCCGCCTCAAAATCCGGAAAATCCTGGTGCATTCCCGCAAAGCCCACCGTCAAAAATCCCTCATCCCGGGAGCGCTGTGCCAGTGCGGCGATGGAATCGTTCACCTTTTGTACCTGATGGGCATTGGTAGCCACGGAGAAGAGCAGATAGCCACCCACGTGGTTTTCTTCAGCCTGGGACACCAGATCGTTGTAGGTTCCTTTTCCCTCGGGTACGAAATCATAGAATTTTCCCAGATTCACCACCGCACGCTCGGCGATGGCTTCGGGATATGTATGGGTGTGAATATCGAATACTTTCATAACATCCTCTTGATTTATAAACAGAATTATGCTACTATAATTACGAACATTTCAAAGCCGCGGCGCGGCAAAGGAGATTCAAAATGGATTGCTTGTTTTGCAGAATTATTGCGGGTGAGATCCCCTCGAACAAAGTGTATGAAGACGAATCGATGCTGGCGTTTCACGATATCAATCCCGAAGCACCGGTGCATGTCCTGGTCATTCCCAAGACGCACATTCCCTCGATGGACGGTGTGAGTGCAGAGAACAGCGCCTGCGTGGCAAAGATTTTTGAGAAAATCCCCCACATTGCCCGCCTGGCCGGAATCACCAACGGCTACCGTGTGATCTCCAACTGCGGCGAGGACGCGGCACAGTCGGTGCAGCATCTGCATTTTCATATTCTGGGCGGCAAGAAGCTGCCGGAACACATTGTCTGATCCTGAGCAATATTCAAAAGGGCTGCTGTGGTTTGATGCTACAGCAGCCCGATTTGTTTTCAGCCTACAAATTCTTTGTAGATTGCGTTCTGCGCGCGGGCGAAGTCGCCGGCGTCCACACCGATGATGATGTTCAATTCGCTGGAGCCCTGATCGATCATGCGGATGTTGATGTCCGCCGCGGCGCAAGCCTTGAACAATCTGGCAGCAGTACCCTTGGATTTTACCATGCCGCGGCCTACCACGGCGATCAGTGCCAGATCATCCTCAATGCTGATGAATTCCGGCTCCACCTCGTGGCAGATACCGTCGATGATCTTCTGACGGCATTTTTCGATATCGTGGGTGTTCATAATCACGCTCATGGTGTCAATGCCGGAGGGCAGATGCTCAAAGGCCACACCGCACTCCTCAATCACTTCCAGTACCTTGCGGCCGAAGCCCAGCTCCGCATTCATCATATCCTTTTCGATATTGAGAACGGAGAAGCCGGTCTTGCCGGCAATACCGGTGATGGTGGGCGTGGGAGCGGAAGGATCGGCGGAAGCCACGATCATCGTACCCGATTCCTTGGGCGCATTGGTGTTGCGGATGTTGATCGGAATACCGGCAAAGCGAACGGGGAAGATAGCGTCCTCATGCAGTACCGTCGCACCCATGTAGGAAAGCTCACGAAGCTCCCGGTAGGTGATCACATCGATCTTTCGGGGATTGGTGATGATGCGGGGATCCGCGGTCAAAAAGCCGGTGACATCGGTCCAGTTCTCGTACAGGCAGGCATTCACTGCGCGGGCAACAATGGAACCGGTAATGTCGGATCCGCCGCGGGAGAAAGTCTTGACGGTGCCGTTGGGCATGGAGCCGTAGAATCCGGGGATAACGGCACGGTCGTGCTTGGCCAGTTCTTTTCCGAGAATCTCGTTGGTGGTTTCGCTGTCGAAGGAGCCATCCTCCGCGAAGCGGATCACCTTGGCGGCGTCGATGAAATCGTATCCCAGCAGGTGAGCCAGAATGATGCCGTTCAAATACTCACCGCGGCTGGCGGCATAGTCCCGTCCGGCGTGGTGGGAGATGGCACTCAGAATGGATTCATACTCAGCGGACAGATTGAGGGACAGACCCAGTCCCTGGATGATCAGCTCGTACCGCTCCTTTACGCGCTCAAAGACCTCTTTCAGCGCGGTGCGGTCATCGGATACCTCATAGCATTTATAAAAGAGATCCGTAACTTTGTCATCGCCGTTGAAGCGCTTGCCGGGAGCAGAGGGGACAACGAAGCGGCGGCTGGACTCAGCGGTAACAATATCTTTGACCATGCGGAAATGCTCCGCATCGGCCAGGGAGCTGCCGCCGAATTTGACAACTTTGACGGGTTCTGCGGATACAGAAATGTAGTTTTGCGAGTTCACGGTGTTTCTCCTGACGAAAAATTATTCATTAAAAAATGTAATATAGTATATTATATGAATATTTAGTCGAAATGTCAACGGCGTATCGTGAGAAATTATGCGTGATTTGTGTAAAAAATGCAACAAAATTAACAATTATCACGCATGTGCGGCGGCATGGGCGGGCGACCGTGCGGCGCAGGACGTGTATCTCCGTGTCGGGAATCCGGGGGAACATCCCAATCCGTGATATACCGCTTGGCCTGGGTGGTAAACAATTCGTGATATTTCCCGCGCTTTGCCATCAGTTCCCGATGATTGCCTTCTTCCACTACGGCCCCGTTTTCCATCACGATGATTTTCGTGGCGGTGGTGGCGCTGGACAAACGGTGGGAGACGAATATGGTGGTCTTGTCGCGGCGCAGTGTATCGAATTGGTTGAAAATTTCCTGCTCCGCCATAGGATCCAGGGAGGCGGTGGGCTCATCCAGAATCAGTATATCCGAATCACTGTAGAATGCCCGCGCAATGGACAGCTTCTGCCATTGACCGATGGACAGCTCAATGCCGTTTTCCTCGAAATACCGCATCAATGGCGTATCATATCCGTCGGGCAGTTTCTCAATAAAGGCATCGGCACTGCTTTGCTTGGCCGCGGCGGCGATGTTCTCGGGAACGATGCCCCGGGAAATATCGCCGAACGCAATATTTTCCTGCACAGATACCGCATATTTTCCGAAGTCCTGGAAAATGATGCCGAACATCTTGTACAGTTCCTTCAGATCGTAATCGCGGATGTCTTTTCCATCCAGATAGATCTCGCCCTCGGTCGGATCGTACAGCCGCGTGATCAACTTGATCAGGGTGGTTTTTCCCGCGCCGTTCAGACCAACCAGAACAGCGGTTTCACCCTCCCGCAGTGTCAGATTCACATCCCGGATCACCATACGCTCGGTACCCGGATAGCGGAAGCTTACGTGACGCAGTTCAATGGTGTGACCGCAGTGCCGCTTCACCGGCAAAGGCGGAGACAGACGCGGTTTGATGGTCTGTTCTTCGTCCATAAAAGCGATCATGTTGTCGATAAACAGCGTTCCGCCGTATATGGTGGCGACGGTGTCGATCAGCGATGCGAAACCGCCGGAGATGCTTTTCAGCGCGCCAGTATAAAAGGAGTAATCACCCAGTTTCAGTACACCCTCGTACACTTTTCGGGCGATGTACAGAAACAAGTAGCAGTGAACGGCGGAGGAGGCGACGGACAAACCGATGTGCCAGGCTCCCTCGCTGAGGATCAGCTTCTTGATTCCTTTAAAGTAATTTTTGAATGTATCCTTGTAATGCCCGATGAACGTATCCGATAAATCAAACAGCCGGATTTCCTTGACAATATCCTTGTTGGTGATGGTGTCGCTGTAATAACTCATCTTGCGGCGATCCTTGGAACGGCGCCGCATGTACAGAAAATTCTTTTTGCGGTAGATAAACGTGATCACTGCCGACGGCACAGACAGGGCAATAATCAAAAGCGGTGCGGTGGTGCTGACCTGCCAGAGTGCCGCGATGAAGGATACCATAGTGATGATGCTGCTGACAATGGAAAAAGTGGAGCGCAGGATCTGAATCGGACGGGAGCCTGCCTCCCGATTGGCATTTTCCATTTTCTCGTAGAATTCCGGTCGGTCAAAGCTGGCAATATCGATGGTTCGAGCTTTGTACAGCATTTTCATCTTGATGTGATTGGTAACCAGCTCTCCCGCAATGCGGATCATCATATTGTACACATTCATCAAAAGATTGGCTGCGAACATAAACCCGAACTGGAACACCAGCAGGTACAGAATGTGTGAGAATTCATACTGCGTATGGTTGACAAGTGCGGTGCCCGCATCGCCCAACGCTGTGAGAAGCAAACGGGCAATATGGGCATCAATGACCGGGCGGACACCGTTGAACACAGCCATGAAGACCATGACAAACAAGATCCACGGTTTGGCATCCCATACCAGGCGGAATATGTAAAACAAACGGGAGAAAAATCCCCCCAGAAGCTGTATCAGGTATCCCGGCACCTGCCGGATGGATTGGGGTTTCGGCGGTTTTATGTGTTCGGTTGCGTGATCCGGACCTCTGAAGCCGGGCGGCGGTCCACCCATCATACGACACACTTCCTATCTTTTCGAATTGATTCGTTACCTTTTATTATACCGCATATGGTTTCCTGTTACAAGGGAAAAAACAGTTTGGTCAAAAATTTACATTTTCCGTAAGCGGGAAATTGACATGACAGGCGCTTTGCGTTATAATAATTCTAATGTTTTTTTCAGTAGCAACGAAAGGATACACCATGAACAACCGCACCGTTTTTACACCTGCTTCCATCTGTCTGCCCAAACTGTCCGTCGCGGATAAAGAACGCTGGACAAAATGGGCCGTGATCGCCTGCGATCAGTTCACCTCCGATCCCGCCTATTGGCAAAACGCCAATGCCATCCGTCAGGGCAGCGCATCCGCCTTGGATCTGATCCTCCCCGAGGCCTATCTGGAAACGGAACAGGAAGCATCCCACAAGGCCCACATCGCCGAATCCATGGGCAAAATGGATTTTGATACGGCATCCGACTGCATGATGTGGATCGAGCGTACCTTGCCCGACGGACGCGTGCGGCAGGGAATCCTCGGCAAGATCGATCTGGAAGCATACGATTACAGTGTGGGCAGTACCTCTGCCGTGCGCGCCACGGAAGCCACCGTGCTGGAGCGGATTCCGCCCCGCATGGCTATCCGTGCATCGGCTGTGTACGAACTGCCTCACGTTATGCTGCTGATTGACGACAAGGACGGACTGATGAAACGCATCGCCGCCAGAAAAGCGGAATATACTCCGATGTATGAATTTGATCTCATGCTGGGCGGCGGAAAAATTGCCGGCTTCCGTATTGCCGGAGATGCGCTGGCAGACGTTACCGGATGGATCGCTGAATACGAAGCATCCGTGGAGGGCGATCTGATCTACGCTGTGGGCGACGGCAATCATTCGCTGGCATCGGCCAAGGCGTTCTATGAGAAACTGAAAGCCGAGTTGGGTGAGGATGCGAAAGATCATCCCGCGCGGTACGCGCTGGTGGAGTTGACCGCACTGCAGAGCCGCGCGCTGGATTTCGAGCCGATCTACCGCGTGGTGACCGATTGCGATACAGCGGATTTCCTCTCCGAACTCGGTAAAATCACCGGTGAGAAGAAGCGCTGTGCCCATACCGTGCGTGTCATCACGGAATCCGAGGATAAGGAAATCTCCTTCCTGAGAAAATCCCACGCGCTGACCGTAGGCACACTGCAGAATTTCATCGATGACTATATGAAAAAGCACCCCGGTGTGAAGTGTGACTATATCCACGACGAGGATGCGCTGATCGATCTGGCCAAGCGGGAAAACTCCGTGGGATTCCTGTTCGGCGGTATGAAGAAAAGCGAATTGTTCCCCTATGTGCAGAAAAACGGAACACTCCCCCGCAAGACCTTCTCCATGGGCGAAGCCCGCAGCAAGCGATATTACATCGAAGCACGAAAGATTACGAGATAAAAGAAAGTCAAACAGTAAAACAGCCATCACGAACTGTGGTGGCTGTTTTTGCGGGGTTATTAATTCTTTAGCGAACAGAAAAGTTCATCCGTGCGGATACGATCAAATTGCGGATCATCAAGATATTCCTTGAATTCCTGCATCAGGGTTTCTCCCTCACTTCCGATCCAGTCGCGAGTATCTTTTTCAATATGGTCAAACCAAGGAGCTGTATATTTGTAAACTCCGGGATTCAAGAAAACAATCTCATCATAGGCTTTTGCGTACGACTTCATTTCCGTCAGCAAAGCACAAATCTGATCTGCCGATGCATTTTGCTCAAGCTTAAGAATACGATTGATTTTCTTTCTTACAGCGTAATACAACGTGTGATTGAATTCCATGTAATTCCCATCGGGGAACATCACGTTGACAATATCTCGGATAAGGTCGGTATAAACGGTAGGCATTAACGAAAGGCCCCAAAGAATACCTTCCACGTTACCCATGATTTTTTCTTGCTTAAATTGGATCAGTTCATCGCCATCCAAAACGTTTTCCCAAACCATATCACGAAAGCGTATTGTTCTTTCGGGAAGCATTTCCGCATACCTTCTCGCTTCGTCTTTGCGTCCTCTCCATCCCAGCAACTGTGTAATGCCTTCTATAGCGCTTCCGCGGATAGCATCATCTTTACAGTTTTTGATCACAGCGTCGAAAAGTTTAATTGCCTTTTCCTGCTCTGCGATATGTCTGTCATTGTCCTTGTATTCAAAGGAACGGTTGGATACCACCCACGCAAGTTCTAGCAGCCATTTCATATCTCCCGGATATTCCGAGACGGCAAGTTCGCATATTTTTTGGCGTTCTGCAAAATCCTCGGTTTTGAATGTGTGCTCATAGAGCTGTTTGAGCTCATTGTATCTATTGTCCGTCTCTTCGTCGTTAATACAGAGCAATTCATCTGTGGTTACATGAAGCAGTTTGGCAAGGGGCACGATCAAAGACAAATCGGGGCTTGACATTCCGCATTCCCATTTCGAAACCGCTTGATACGACACACAAAGATAATCTGCCAGTTTTTCTTGTGTCAGATCATTCTTTTTTCGCAATTCCTTTATTTTTTCGCCAATCGTCATTCGAATCACCTCAAATCATATATTGAATCCGGATTCTGGGTATATTATATCAATCGCTTAAAGTGAATGCAATAACTTGTTTTTTGAAGCATTATGCAACTTGCAGTTGAGAAAAGAGTGTGACCAACGAAAAGGAGGTGTCGCATTTAGCAATGCGTCACCTCCGCGAGCTTTCCCTTGGCCGCTGATGCGGCCATTTTTTGCCCGACATAGGCAAAAACACGGGCAATCTCGCCACAAATTTCTACGAAATTTCGAATTTTTACGTCGCGAACGTAAAAATTCGGGGCTGTTGCAAGTAAACGCAACAGCCCCTTTTGGTATCTGTATTTTAGGAAATCTTGATCACACGAATGATTCCGTCTACAGCGGCGATCTTTTCCACCACTGCGTCGTCCACGGGGGAGTTGGTCTCGGCGATCGTGCCGGCATAATCACCCTTGGAGGCGTTGACCAGATTCTCGATATTGATGTTCTGATCCGCCAGGGAACCGGTGATGCGGGCGATCATGTTGGGGATGTTCTTGTGCAGGATCACCACGCGGTGAGCCGCAGTGTGAGGCAGGTTCAGATTCGGGAAGTTCACGCTGTTCTTGATGTTGCCGTTTTCCAGATAGTCGATCAGCTCATTGGCGGCCATCACAGCGCAGTTGTCTTCGCTCTCCTCGGTGGATGCACCCAGGTGAGGAATGGTTACGATGCCCTTGACACCGATGGTTTCCTCGGTGGGGAAGTCGGTCACATAGGAGGCAACCTTACCTTCTTCAATGGCAGCCTTCAGATCGGCCGCATTGACCAGATCCGCACGGGCCAGATTGATGATGCGCACGCCGGGCTTCATCTTGGCGATGGATTCGGCGCAGATCATATTCTTGGTCTGGGGAGTAGCGGGAACGTGCAGGGTGATGTAGTCTGCCTTCTCGAAAATTTCATCGTACGTAGCCGCTTTCTGGATGGAGCGGGACAGATGCCATGCACCGTCGATGGTGATGTACGGATCGCATCCGATAACTTCCATACCCAGGGACTTGGCCGCATTGGCGACCAGACCGCCGATGGCACCCAGGCCGATTACGCCCAGGGTCTTGCCCATGATTTCGTTGCCGGCGAAAGCGGACTTGCCTTTTTCCACAGACTTGGCCACATCGGCTGTCAGGGAGTTTGCCCACTGAATACCGCCTACGATATCGCGGGAAGCCAGCATTAGAGCGGCCACAGCCAGCTCCTTTACGCCGTTGGCGTTGGCACCGGGGGTATTGAATACCACAATGCCTTCCTCGGCACATCGATCCACGGGAATGTTGTTTACGCCGGCACCGGCACGGCCGATAGCTTTCAGGGAAGCACCGAACTCCATGTCGTGCATAGCGGCAGAGCGAACGAGAATCGCATCGGGATCGGCGATTGCGTCGCCGATCTCGTACTTGTCGTCAAACTGTTTCAGACCTACTTTGGAAATTTTATTCAGAAGTTGAATTTTAGCCATGATCGTGTCCTCGGTTATTTAGGATTTTTCTCGGCGAATTCTTTCATGAATGCGACGAGCTTTTCAACGCCCTCGTAGGGCATTGCATTATAGATGGATGCACGCATACCGCCAACGGAACGGTGACCCTTCAGATTCTTCAGACCGGCTGCGGCTGCCTCGGAGGCGAATTTCTTGTCCAGATCCGCGTCGCCGGTTACGAAGGTTACGTTCATCATGGAACGGCTTGCCTTCTCAACAGGTGCGGTGTAGTAATCCTGATTGTCCAGATAGTCGTAGAGCAGAGCGGCTTTCTTCTCGTTCAGCTCTTTCATGGCTTCCAGACCGCCCAGATCCAGAATCCACTCATACACCAACTTGGCGATGTAGATGGGCCAGCAGGGAGGTGTGTTGTACATGGATCCGTTATCGGCGGCCAGCTGATAGTCCAGCATAGCGGGGGTGTCGGGGCGGGCGTTGCCGATCAGATCCTCACGGACGATGACCACCGTCAGACCGGCGGGAGCCATGTTCTTCTGTGCACCGGCATAGATCAGACCGAACTTGGATACATCCACCGGCTCGGAGATGATGCAGGAGGACATATCCGCAACCAGCGGGATATCGCCGGTGTCGGGTATGTAGTTGAACTTGGTGCCGTAGATGGTGTTGTTGTAGCAGATGTGTACATAATCTGCGTCGGGACGGAAGGACTCACGGGTAGTCTCGGGGATGCGGGAGAAGTTATCCTCCTTGGAGGAAGCGGCTACCGCGATATCACCGTACTTCTGTGCTTCCTTGTATGCCTTGGTGGAGAATTGACCGGACAGGATGTAATCTGCCTTTTTATTTTTGTTCAGAAGGTTCAGGGGAACAGCGGCAAACTGGGTGGAGGCGCCGCCCTGCAAAAACAGTACCTTATAGTTGTCCGGAATGGACATAACGGCACGAAGCTTAGCCTCGGCATCTTTAATGATCTCTTCGTAAACGGGAGAACGGTGGCTCATCTCCATTACAGACATGCCAGAATCTCCGTAGCAAATCAGCTCTTTCTGAGCCTGCTCCAATACCGCCAGCGGAAGCATGGAGGGACCTGCTGAAAAGTTGTAAACTCTGTTCATAGAAACGATCCTTTCTGAATTCTTGTGGAAAATATGTAAGAGCGGATAATATTCATCCGCTTTCCAATAATTATACAACCATTTTGCGGGGTTGTCAATGATGGAAACGGCATATTTTTATGGTTTTTCTTGAAAAATGCGGAATTTTTTTGCGAAAATGAATTTTCATGCATGAGAAAATGCAAAATAATCAATTTTGCCATAATTCTTGCAGGATATGTAATATCCCGCTTTTCTTTCCGTTGTAATAGGTGAAACCAAATATAACCGGGAGGTTCCTTATGAAAAACGTGAAAAAGCACATCCTTACGGCTATGGCGTGCCTGATGGCGGCCCTTCTTCTCGCCGGATGCGGTGCCAAAATGGAGTCCAACGATATGGGTATGATGAATGCCCCGCAGACATCCTACGACGGAAAATATTCCGATGGAATCTATGACACCTCCGGCGACTATGAATACTCCATGGGTTCGGACAGCATCGTTCGTCCCGCTGACAAGGAAGCTGTTCAAACTACCGGCCGGAAACTGATCAAAAATGTCAATCTCCGCCTGGAAACCAAGGAATTTGATGCGTTTATCGCGGAATTGAACGCCCGCATCACCGCCTTCGGCGGATATATCCAGTCCTCCTCCGTGGACGGAGGCAGTTATTACAGCCGAAACTACCGACGTTATGCCACCGTCACCGCGCGTATTCCCGCGGAGCAGCTGGATGCTTTTGTGAGCGGCGTGTCGGAAATCGCCAATGTGACCTCCCGCAGTGAGAACACAAACGATGTGACGCTCTCCTACTATGATATGGAAAGTCACGTGAAAGCGCTCCGCAGTGAATACGATACTCTGGTGGGGATTCTGGAAAAGTGTACCGAGCTGAAGGACGTGATCAGTGTCCAGAGCAGGATTACGGAAGTGCTGTATCAGATTGAGTCCTATCAGTCCCAGTTGAACAACTATGATAATCTGGTGGCGTACAGCACCATCACCATGAACATCTCCGAGGTGGAACGGGAAACCGTGGTGGATCCGGAAACCATGGGCGAGCGCATTGCCGCTGGATTCTCGGAGACGATTGCGGATATCTCCGATGATCTGGAAGATTTCGCCGTGGACTTCGTTATCAACCTGCCGTATCTGTTGATCTGGGCGGCAATCATTGCTGTGATCGTGATCGTACTCCGTGTCCTTGTGCGTCGGCATAAAAAGAGAAGAGAGGAAAAACGCGCCGCGCAGAAGGAAGCAGCCCAGATGACGGAGAATCCGCCGGCCAAATAAAACCGCGTGCTGTCATAAGCACTGACCGTTTCATATACTGTTATCGGATGATTGAAAAAACAGGAGTGAAACAGTATGTGTATTGTGACAATGAAAACCATGACCCACGCCCTCCGCGCCAAATCGGTACTCAGTGCCAAAGGGATTTCCTCCGACGTGATCCATTTGGATCCGTCGGTGACGGCGCGGGGGTGCGCGTACGGCGTGTCCTTTTCCTGCGGGGATTCCGATGAGGTGCGGCGCGTGCTGGATGGCAAGGGAATTGCCTATGGGGAGTGGATCGGCGGCGGTCGTGCGGCGGATGCGGTGAGACATGATATACCTTGACAATGCCGCCACCACCTGGCCAAAACCGTCCTCTGTAACCGAGGCGGTGATCCGCTGTATGGATAAGTACGGCGGCAATCCCGGGCGCGGCTCCCATCGCCTTGCCATGCTGGCGGCGGAGAGCGTTTATTCCTGCCGGGAGGCGGCGGCCGATTTCTTTGGGGCTGCGGATCCGTCGGACGTGGTTTTCACGATGAACACAACCTACGCGCTGAACACCGCCATCAAGAGCGTGGCCCGGGCAGGGGATCATTTTCTTATCGGCAATATGGAGCACAATTCCGTCCGGCGTCCTGTGGAGCGCTTGGCACGGGATGGGATCATCACCTACGATGTATTTGATATTCGCGGCAGTGCCCGACAGGTGCTCGCCGATATACAAAAACGCCTGCGCCCCAACACGAAAGCTATCGTCTGTGCTCACGCATCCAATATATGTAATATCACAGCACCGATCCGGGAGATCGGGCGCTTCTGCCGCTCCCGCGGGATTGGATGCATCGTGGATGGTGCCCAGAGCGCGGGGATTCTCCACATCGATCTGCGAAGCATGCCCATCGATATCCTGTGCGTCCCCGGTCACAAAGGACTGTACGGCCCCCAGGGATGCGGCATGATGGTGTTCGGCAGCGATCGTTTTCGGGACGGATGCACATTGGTGGAAGGAGGCAGCGGTGTCCATTCGCTGGATCCCGCCATGCCGGAGGAACTTCCGGAGCATTTTGAGGCGGGGACCCTTCCGACCCCCGCCATCGCCGGACTTGCCGAGGGCATCCGATGGGTGTCGAACATCGGCACGGATGCGATACATCGGCAGGAGTGTGCTTTGTGGAGACATCTGTACACCGATCTGCACGCCATGCGGGATGTGCGAATTTACGACGATACCCCCGGCGCTATTCTCTTGTTCAACGTAAGAAATTGCTCCCCGGCGGAAATTGCCGGTGAACTCAACCGCGCCGGCATCTGCGTGCGTGCGGGACTGCATTGCACGCCCATGGGGCATGGCGCGCTGAAGACAGGCGCTGATGGGGCGATTCGTGTTAGTTTCGGCGCCATGAATACCGAAAAGGAAACAAAGCATTTCGCCAATGCACTGTACAAGATTATCCTGAATCAAGCATAAAAAAGGGGCTGCTGCGTATTCGCAGCAACCCTTCTTTATGGGAATTATACGTTGAACCGGAACAGTACTACGTCACCGTCGGCGATGACGTACTCCTTGCCCTCACTGCGGACAAGTCCTTTTTCCTTAGCCGCGTTCATGTTGCCGCAGGCGACCAGATCGTCAAAGGCAACGATCTCCGCACGGATGAATCCACGCTCGAAATCGCTGTGGATCTTGCCGGCCGCCTGCGGTGCCTTAGTGCCGCGGCGGATGGTCCATGCACGGACTTCCTTGGGACCGGCGGTCAGATAGCTGATCAGGCCGAGCAGGGAATAGCCTGCCTTGATCAAACGGTCCAGACCGCTTTCCTCAATGCCCAGCTCCGCCAGGAATTCCACCTTCTCCTCGGGGGAGAGTTCGCTGATCTCTGCCTCAATTCCGGCACATACGGGAATAACCTCCGCGTGCTCGGCTTTAGCCGCCTCGCAGATCTTTCCGTAGTACGGATTGTCGGGGGAAACACCGCCCGCTTCTTCATCGCTTACGTTGGCCACATAGATGATGGGCTTGTACGTCAGCAGCTCCAGCTGGGATACAAGGGCCGCCTCGTCCTCGGTGAACTCCAGCGCACGGGCCGTCTTGCCCTCGCCCAACTCCGCAAGGATTCTTTGATACAGAGCCAATTCCGCCGCCAGCGTCTTGTCGCCCTTCATCAGTTTGGCGGTTTTGTCCACTCGGCGCTCCAGTACCTCCATGTCGGAGAAGATCAGTTCCATGTTGATGGTTTCCAGATCGCGGATCGGATCGATGGAGCCGTCCACGTGTACGATATCCCCGTTGTCAAAACAGCGGAGTACGTGCACGATGGCGTCTACGTCGCGGATGTGGGACAAGAATTTGTTGCCCAGACCCTCTCCCTTTGAGGCGCCGCGCACCAGACCGGCGATGTCCACAAACTCAATGGTGGCCGGGGTGTACAGCTGAGGATTGTACATCTCCGCCAGTACGTCCAGACGGCGGTCGGGCACCGCTACCACGCCCACATTGGGATCGATGGTGCAGAAAGGGTAGTTGGCGCATACCGCGCCCGCGCCCGTGATTGCGTTAAACAGTGTGCTTTTGCCCACATTCGGCAAACCGATAATACCAAGTTTCATAATGTAATTGCAAATTCCCCAAAGGGAAGTCCTTTCCAACGCAGTTTCTTCGAAAAATCTATACTATTATACAATATTTCTGCGAACTTTACAAGAGATTGTACGTCAAATAAATTGAAATGCTTTTGGAAAAGGAAAATTTTCGCTTTTTCATGATGAATTTATGCATCAATCACACCGATTTCACAAAACGGTCACTTTGGATTGGTATACTAATGGCGTAAAGTGGCGGGCCTTTCCCCGGGAATATTCATTGGGATTGGAAAAAAGTGTTTACTTTTCATTTTTTCGGTGGTATACTATTGATGTATGAACTACAAAATCAATACATATTCAAATAAATCACTTTTGAAGGAGAAACGGATTATGGGAACGAAGATTCTTGTTGTGGACGACGATGTCAATATCTGCGACTTACTGCGGTTGTATTTTGAAAATGAGAACTACGAAGTAAAAACAGCCAACGACGGCGTGGAAGGCATCAGCTATTTCAAAATGTATGAGCCGGATCTGGTTCTTCTGGACATTATGCTGCCGAAGAAGGACGGTTGGGCCGTGTGCCGCGAGATCCGCGAGATGTCCTCCAAACCGGTGATCATGATCACTGCCAAGGGTGAGGTGTTCGATAAGGTGCTGGGCCTGGAGCTGGGCGCGGATGACTTTGTGGTCAAGCCCTTCGATATGAAGGAACTGTCTGCCCGCGTGAAAGCGGTTCTTCGCCGCTATTCTGCCCATATGAATCAGAACGATGACGAAGTCATTAAGTTTGACAATATCGAGATCAGCCGTCAGAAGTACGAGCTCAGACTGCGCGGCAAGCCGGTGGATATCCCCCCCAAGGAATTGGAGCTTCTGTATTTCCTGGCATCCAATTTCGATCATGTATTTACCCGTGATCAGCTGCTGGATAAGGTCTGGGGCTTTGACTATCTGGGCGACTCCCGCACCGTAGATGTACACGTCAAGCGTCTGCGCGAGAAGCTGGAGGGCGTGTCCGATAAGTGGACACTGAAGACCGTCTGGGGCGTAGGATATAAGTTCGAATTGCTTCAGTAAAATGAATGAGGAAAGCAGGGACGGCTTCCGGTGACGGAGTCCGCCCCTGCTTGTGATTTTCCGTGGAGGCAGAATATGTTCCGAAGTGTCTTTACCAAATTTGTTTCGCTGTTTATGCTGATCCTTCTGGCCAGTTTTCTGGTGCTGACAACGATTCTAACCTCGCTTGTCAACACCTATAACATCGACGCTAAAATGAATTCCATGGCGGACGCGGCCTATTCCGTGTCCGTATACCTGCGGGATCAGTATATCGAATCGGAGCAGACCGGCTTTGATAACTATCTTATTTCGCAAAAAGACAGTATCATGCCCGTCATCGATTTATTGTCTGTCAATGTGGACGATATGGCGTTGTGGGTGGTGGATGAAACGGGCGCCGCTATTCTGACCGGCGGAAGCGGGCAGAAAAAGTCCCCCGACGGCGCAGTGCCGGAAACAGAGGCATCCTTCCCGGACAGTGTCATGCAGGCCTTGCGCACCGACGGAACCCTGTCCGATTCGGGAACGCTGGACGGGTTCTTCCAACGGGGCCATTGCACCTACGGAATCGGCCTGTATACCAGGGATTCCCGCTTTATCGGTGCGGTAATTGCTTCCGCGGAAAGCGGCGGCATGAACGAATTGCTGGAGGCCATGGACAACACGGTTCTCATGTCCACTTTGTGGATCATGCTGGCCGCGCTGATTGCGGTGTACTTTATCACTGAGCGCATGGTGGCCCCGCTGAAAAGCATGAGCCGCGCCGCCAGATCCTTCGCCAACGGAAAGTTCGATGCCCGTGTCACCGTAACCGGATCGGATGAAATCGCCGAATTGGCGGTGGCGTTCAATAACATGGCGGAAAATCTGGCCATTGCCAACGAGATGCAGCGGTCCTTCATTGCCAACGTGTCCCACGATCTGCGTACCCCTATGACCACGATCGCGGGATTTATCGACGGCATCCTGTCCGGTGCCATCCCTCCCGAGAAGCAGGAGTATTACCTGGGTGTGGTCTCGGAGGAGGTGCGGCGTCTGTCCCGCCTCGTATCCGCGCTTTTGGATATTTCCCGTATGCAGGCGGGTGAGCGGAAATTCACCATGGCGGAGTTTGACATCTGTGAGTTGTCCCGACAGGTGCTGATTTCCTTTGAGCAGAAGATCGATGCCAAAAAACTGGACGTTTCCTTCGAGTGCGACAGCGATCGCATGGACGTGCTGGCGGATCGGGATGCGATCCATCAGGTGCTGTACAATATCTGTGATAACGCCATCAAGTTCTCCTATGCGTGCGGCAAATACGAGATCCGCATTGCGGAGAAGGACAAACGAATCCATGTCAGTGTGTACGATGAAGGCGTGGGGATCCCCGCGGAAGATGTGCCGCGGATATTTGATCGGTTTTATAAGAGCGATAAGAGCCGGGGGCTGGACAAGACCGGCGTGGGACTGGGAATGTATATTTCCCGTGCCATCATCGAAGCCCACGGCGAGAAGATCTGGGCGGAGAGTGAGTACGGCAAATGGTGCCGCTTCACCTTCACTTTGCCCAAGCCGTCCGGATTCCCCCTGGATAAGCGGAAGAATCTGACCGATCGCAATGCAAAAGAATCCGGAAAGGGAATGACCGTATGATTACCTATACAGCCACTTGTTTGTTTGGCCTGGAAGCACTGCTGGGTGCGGAAATAGACGCGCTGGGATATAAACGTCTGTCCACCATCGACGGCCGTGTCACCTTTGAGGGAGATGCGGCGGCGTGCGCCCGCGCCAATATCGGCCTGCGCTATGCGGAGCGGGTATATATCAATCTGGGGACCTTCCACGCATCCTCCTTCGAGGAGTTGTTTGACGGCACCATCGACTTGCCCTGGGAAGAGTATATTGGCCGAGTGGATGCGTTTCCCGTTAAAGGCCATGCCATCAAAAGCGCTCTATATTCCATCCCCGATTGCCAGAAGATCGTCAAAAAAGCCATCGCCAAGCGACTGGGCAATGCCTATGGAATGACGCAGATGCCGGAAACGGGCATCAAATACCAGGTGGAGTTCTTCATCCTGAAGGATTCCGCTTCGCTGATGATCGATACCTCCGGCGTGCCGCTCCATAAGCGGGGATACCGCCCCGAAACCGTAGCGGCACCGTTGAGAGAAACACTGGCCGCGGCGCTGGCCGCCTTCTCCCGCCCAAGGGAGGATGTGCTGTTTTGTGATCCCTTCTGCGGATCGGGCACCATCGCCATCGAAGCCGCCATGCAGATGCTCCGCATAGCACCGGGCATCTCCCGTACCTTTGCCGCGGAGAGTTTTCCCGCCTTTGACACCTTACTGTGGCAATCTGCCCGTGAGGAAGCCCGCGACCGTATCCTGCGGGACAGCACCTTTGAGGTGCATGCCTCGGATATCGATCCCGAGTGTGTCCGTATCGCCACGGAATCCGCCAAGCGCGCCGGGGTGGAGGGCCACGTCCATTGCTCTCAGGCCAATGCGCTGGATATTACCGCAGACGGACGCCGCGGCACGATCGTTACCAATCCGCCTTACGGCGAGCGGCTGATGACCCAGGAGGAGGCGGTGCAGTTGTACCGGGATATGGGACGGGCCTTTTCCCGTCTGGGACGGTGGCAGATCTATATCCTGACCCCCAACGAAGAATTTGAGCGGCTGTACGGCCGCCGTGCGGATAAAGTCCGCAAACTGTACAACGGCATGCTGCCGTGCCTGTTCTATCAATTCTTCAAGCCGAAAAACTGAATAAAATGACAGCTCCCGGCTCATACTTTTTATAGTATGAAAACAGACGGGAGCTGATTTTTTGCAAATTTTCAATCAGAAACTCACATCGTCCTACGATGACAATGTGCTCATGATGGACCGACTTTTGCGGGTGGACAAGAGTTTTGATTTGATCCGCCGCCCCATGCGGGTGGGCAATACCCGCATGGTCATGTACTACATCGACGGATTTACCCAGACGGCCAGCATGCAAAAGTTGATGATGTACCTGGTCACCGTCAAGGATTTTGGGGACGGCAGTGCCGACGCGGCGCAGAAATTTGCCGAAACCAACGTGCCCACCATCGAGGTGGAGGTCACGGATTCCGTGGATACGCTGATCCTTATGACCATGTCCGGGTGCAGTGTGCTTCTGTGCGATGGATTCGGCCCCAACGCCATCGTCATCGATCTGCGTACCTATCCCGCGAGAGAAGCCAGCGAGCCGGAAAACGATCGCGTTATGCGGGGCAGCCGGGACGGATTTGTGGAGACGTTGATCTTCAATACGGCCATGATCCGCCGCCGCATCCGGGACACATCCCTAACCGTGGAATATATCAATGCGGGAAGCAGCTCCCGTACGGATATGGCACTGGTGTATATGGCGGATAAAGCGGACAGGGAGTATGTCAAGGAATTGGGAGACAAGATCCGCAATCTGAAAACGAGTTCGCTGGTGCTGGGGCATCAGAGCGTGGCGGAAAGCCTGATACGGACGAAATGGTACAATCCGTTTCCCAAAATCCGCATGACGGAACGCCCCGACGCGGCGGCCGCCTCCATTCTGGAGGGAAATGTGATCCTTTTGTGCGATAACAGTCCGGAGGCGATGATCTTTCCCACCACGTTCTTCGATTTTCTGCAGGAAACGGACGATTTCTATTTTCCGCCGCTGACGGGATCCTATCTGCGGATTCTGCGGCATGTGGTGTTCTGGCTGACCGTGGCACTGACGCCTACCTGGTATCTGCTTCTGAAAAATCCCGCCTGGATTCCGCCGGGGTTGTCCATGATCGTACCGCAGAATCCGGGGGCTTTGCCCATTCTCGTGCAGTTGTTCCTGACGGAATTTGCCTTGGACGGATTGAAACTGGCATCGCTGAACACGCCCAATATTCTGTCCAATTCGCTGTCGGTGGTGGGTGGACTGCTGCTGGGGGATTTTGCCGTCACGGTGGGGTGGCTGTCCCCGGACGTGATCCTCTATATGGCCTTTGTGGGCATCTCCAACTTTACCCAGTCCAGCTATGAGCTGGGGTACGCTTTCAAATATATGCGCATGCTTCTGCTTATTCTGACAGCACTGTTCAATGTCTGGGGATACGCCGCCGGATGGATTCTCGTCTTTGTTCTCATTGCCTCCAACGTCACCGTCAACGGCAAGCGGAATTACCTCTATCCGCTGATTCCCTTTAATGGGAAAGCACTGATGCGCCTGTTACTCCGCGTAAAAAAACACGATTAAAATAGATAAACGCCATCAATGGGAACTTGATGGCGTTTTTTGATGGCGGGACTCTATTTCCGGTTGAATTTCGAACAACTTTGCGGATATTGTTTGTGCCGGCGTGCGTGTTATAATATAGTTATAGATCGGATATTTGATCAAGGAGATTGTATGCGTCTGTTTTTATCGATAATAATGCGGCATGCGTTGCTTGTTCGCGTATGAAAAACCATATGAGCCTGTATGGCAAGGATTATTACGAATACACCGAGTTCCTTTCCCGCGGAATTACCTATTCGATTCTCATATCGAAGCGCCTGCTGATTCGGCCGATGATCCCTTTATGGTTGTTCTTGTTGGGCTTGTTTTCTGTTCCCAGCCCTGTATTTTTCGCTATGGTCGGATTCCCCTGCTTGGTTTTACTTTGTGTTTTCATTGCTTTGTTTTCTCCTGTTTGGTGTGCGTGCGGGATCTCCCGCAGAGCATACGTTTTCTTTCATGCCTTGATTCTTTTACTAATAAAAATTGTATCCATCCCGATTCCCATGATTTTGGAGGTATTATGGATTTCCTGTATCTGAGTGAAAGCGATCCTTTTGTCATCGACTTTGATCCCCGTCGGGAGATCGTATCCAAAGATCGCTTTTTGAATCAAGCCAAAAAGTATATCAGCACGGATGAAAAGACACTGCTGTACCGACAATGCCTGTTTTCTGATATACTGAAAATCAGCGGTTTGTCGGATTTTTTGGTATCACTTCATGGAAAATTGACCGAGTATGCGCCCCTTATGCAGTATTCACCGCAGGCCGACAACAACGAGGAAAGAATACACAATGTATTATATCCGACCGTTTACATAGAACTGGTTCAATTTATTTGTGACTCTCTGTCGCCGATGACAGAGGCTGTCACGTCCGATTCGCTGAAGCATCTATATGATCTTGCCAAGCGGGATATGGAATCCGTCGAGTACCGCCGTCTTGTGCGCTATTATGAAGCGAATCTTCATACATTGCGCCGGATAAAAAGTGTGACAATCGGTGTCAACCTGGACGCGCTGTATCGTCCGACGGAGGCGGGAATCGTCTCTCTGCATGAGAAGACGTTCCGCTCGGGGGATTTGCTTGACCGGATCATCAAACTGGATTTTGAAAAAGACGATTTCCATTGTCTGGCTCCGCTTACGGTGATCGATAAGAAACTCGGCTATCGGGAAAGCCAGCAGATAAACTATGCTTTACTGAAGGCCATGGGACGGGTGCTGGACAGCGGCCTGCATCACTGCAGTAATCGTCTGCTAAAATATGTTAAGGAGAGACTGGCTGCGTATTTTGCATGGCTTGATTCACTGACTTTTGTGGTCGAAGCGATCCGACGGATACAGATTTTCCGGGACAAGAAGATCCCCTTGTGTTTTCCCCAGGTGAGCAATGACCGCTCATTCTTTGTCGAATCTCTCTATGATAGTGGTCTCTCTCGGGATATGGACAAAAAAGGTATTGTACCCAATACCGTGCATCTGGATGATTCCGTCCATTGCTATATTTTGAGTGGACCGAACAGCGGCGGAAAAACGGTTTTCCTAAACTCTCTTGCTGCCGCCCAATACTATTTTCAGTTGGGGATGCCCATTCCGGCCAAATCCGCCTCTTTACCCATTTGCGATGCCATATATAAAATATCCGTTGAGGAGCAGGCAAATGCGGATCTGGTCGGTCGGTTTGAGAAAGAATGTATTTCGCTGTCCGAGGTGTTAAAGAAGTTTACCCCGAACAGTCTGGCGCTGATCGATGAGGCATTTACCTCCACTGCGGCGGCGGAAGCCGTTCCGATTGCTGCCAACTTTATCTATGAGCTGTGCCGATTGGGCGGGAAATGTGTTTTTATTACCCATTACCACGAACTTAGCGAAAACCAGCCGAAAATCCGGGAATGTGGTGAGCAGGTAGGGTATCTTCACACGGAATCTCAGGGGGAGCGCAGATCCTATGCGATTCGGCAAGGAAAAGCCGAGAAAAACAGTTATGCACAGAACATTGCAAAAAAGTACGGTTTGCTGAAGGATTAAGAATCCCCTATGCAGACGCAACCTTGCCTTTCGCGAAAAAATCCTTCCCCGCCGGGGAAGGATTTTTAAACTCTATTTCGGTCAAACCGTCGTATTTCTGGATTTAGCACCGCTTTTGCGGCTTCTGTGCCGGTTTTTGAGCGCACGGGTGTAGGCGGCGATCTGTGCTTCCGTTGCCGGGAGCAGGGAACGGATCGCGTGTACGCCGGTGGTTTCATCCTCCATCCAGCGGATCTTCAGAAGATACTGTCCGCCGCAGGAGCACTTGGCCAAGGACAGTCTCCGCCGGGGGGAGCGGCGCACCCATTTGCCGAAGGTCAGCGGCTTTTCGCACTGCGGGCAAGTGCAGGCGGGGATTTTGTTGTCCTGTACCAGGGCATCATAGGTGTCGTAGTGCAAGACCTCACCGCCGTCTGTCTGCGGCAGTTCGTAGGTGACAAACAGATTGTCGTAATTCTCAATGGAGGATTCCAGACTAAGGTGCGGACACAATTTGGCGGTGTTGAGGGCATCGTTCAGTGCATCGTGGGGCGGGAAAGTATCCGTGATCGAGAAATGCGCCAGCGCATCGGAGAGGGAATACTGTCGTTTCTCGCCGTGGACGATCTTAGCGTAGATCTTCTGCAGATCGAACCAGGGAATCGGCTCGGTGTACTGGATGCGGTGCAAGGAAAGATTGGAGCGGAGCATAGGCAAATCATCCGGTCCCCAGGTGAGAAATGCGTAATCCTCGCCGCAGAACGCGCTGAGCTGCTCAAAGGCATCGGGGAAGGAAAGCCCCTCCGACAAACTCTGGGTGCTGATGCCGGTCAGCTTCTTCACGCTCCAGTGCATCTTTTTATAATACTTGGGTGCCACACGCAGACGAAGCGTGTCTATAACGGACAGATCCTCGCCGAGAAGAACGGCACCGATTTGTATAATTTCCCCCGCCAGCGTCAGATCATCCCGACGGTAGGGCTTGCCGGACAGGGCCTGATTCCATTCAAGATCCAGAACGATATATTGCATAATCCATCCCGATTTCTACAGTTTCTGATTTACACTCCTATTATTATATCAAAACTGTCCGGCAGAATCAATCCCTCCCGTGCGATTGAGTGCGAAATCACGGGTTTTTTATATATTTCGTAGAGCTTTATCGGATCATCCCGTCCACGATCGTGATCTCGCGGTGGCAGTATCGCGCTACCTCCGGATCGTGCGTGACAATCACAATAGTTTTCCCAGCCTCGTTCAATCGGCAAAAGAGGTCCATGACGTCCTTCGTCGTGCCGCCGTCCAGATTGCCGGTGGGCTCATCGGCGAAAATGCACGCAGGATTATTGATCAGCGATCGTGCAATGCCAACCCGCTGCTGCTCACCACCGGACAGTTCTGCCGGGAAATGTTCCAGTCGTTCGGTAATTCCCAGCGTATCGGTAATTTCGCGCAGGACTGTTTCGTCAGGCTTCACATCGTTAAGAAGGGAGGGAATCGCAATATTTTCATGGGCCGTCAGCATGGGCAGCAGATTGAAATGCTGAAGGATATAACTGATATGATTGCGGCGGAATTCCGCCAACTTGTCGTCGTTCAGGGCATACAGATCCTTGCCGTCCAGACAAATATTTCCCTTTGTCGGGCGCATCAGGCCCGCACAGATCTGCAGAAGGGTGCTTTTGCCCGCACCGGATGGGCCGGTTATGGCTACCATCTCGCCTTTTTCAATGGTTAGGGTTATATCCTTCAACGCCTGCACCGTTCTTGTGCCGCTGACAAACTCTTTACGAATATGCTTAATTTCCAGAAGTGCCATGTCAACCTCCCGCTTCCTCGGAGATGGTGCTCCGACAATTTTCATTAAAATACTTTTTCATACTGAAAAGATAAACGAAATAATACAATACTATGAGCACCAAATGGACGATAATAAACCACAGATTGATGTAAATCGTATGGTTAACGGAAGAAAAGATAAGTACAGTGGCAGCATATCCAACTCCAAAACCGGACAGAACTGACGATGTGAATTGACGCAGCATATACCGGTGAAAACAGGAATATAGTATGTGCTCATCGGCACCGAGTGCATACAGAATTTGTGTTGATTTCGCATTGGACTCCATTTGCCTTTTTGTGAAAATAGCCACGATCGCCAGGCTATACAGGATAGCATATATGGTGCTCATGATAAAAAGACTTGTAGCGGAAATTGCCGCAGCAAGCTCCGATGGCTTTATTTCACCATGCGAGTACTCTCTCCCGATTGCATAATTTACGGTGTTCAGCATGACTATCGATAGTGCAATAATAGATGCAATCAATACGACGAGAGACTTGGATTTTGTGGAGCTGCGTTTTCGTAGAATGCGGGCAAAAAATGCACGAAAATGTGGAGTTGCTTTGTAATAGAAGCCCCTGAATTTATCCGGATCGAATTCGATAACAGATTCCGCGCAGGTGTAAGACGCATCGATGCGCAGTATCTTCTTCAAGATGATCTGAAATGTAATGTAAACGGCCATATAGCCAATCAGGGCGGTGGTCAGCAGGGAGGTAATATGCAGATCAAAAACCGGATATACACTGTTTGTATCACTCATATCTACCCATTCACATACTTTGAAGAATACATAGGCGATCCCGCCGCCCAGCGGAATACCGATTACGACGGAAAGCAGATACAGAACGTTACATTCACCAAAAAACAAGCGATGCAACTGTCGTTCCGTGATCCCGATGGCAGACAAAGTACGGATGTCTTC
This sequence comes from Clostridia bacterium, assembly GCA_017468385.1. Lineage (GTDB taxonomy): Bacteria > Bacillota > Clostridia > Oscillospirales > CAG-272 > SIG701. The sequence continues at coordinate 14,617 of JAFUIQ010000001.1, read as the reverse complement.
TGTGCGTTGGCGAATGTAGTCGCTGTAGATCAGAACCATGGATACGGCGCCAATTGCGGTGAGTATTGCTTGGAATACTGCTGTGCCGATTCTGACCCCATTGTCGTAATAATCATCAATGTTGTTTCGCACATCCCGCCCATAATAAACATATATAGTCGGAGTGGTGTCTGTGATTTCATGAATATGCTCATGCTGACTGTTTAAGATAGTCCGTATTTGTTCTAATACGGTTTCAAATTCATTGGTATCTAACAGGACAAAATCCAAATTTCCTGCGGCATATACCATATCTACATTCGGGATTCGGGAATATAATATTGCTTCTTCTTCTGTAATGTTTTTTACACGGATATCGCACGTCCAATCTGCCGTCATCGCCGGGATAAGGACGGCATCGTTGTAATTATAATGCGAATCACAGTAAATGCTGGTGAAACTGAGCATAGACAGCGTGAGAATGAAGACACACAAAATGTTAATATAACTTTTTCGGTATTTATGCATACCACGCTTATACATCAGTTTGTAAAACATGATAACTCCTTTCATCAACCGAGCAGGAGCTGCCTCAATTAGAGACAGCTCCCCATCGGGATTTATTGAGTGAATAATTCTAACTGGTGGCGATTAAATTTCAGATCTATATGCTTCGGCATTGAGGGGGCAGGAAGGAATATCTTCTATGCCACAGGTATTTTTACCTAAATCGTCGTACTCATGACCCGATTCTGACGATACTGTATCGCCCGGATTTTTATGAATTGTACTTCCGCTACAGTATTCGGTTGTAGCGTGATAGGTTATCATATAAACACAAGTATCACCGCCAAAGATTCCCAAGAACTTGTTATATTTGTGCGAGTCTTCTTCTTCAGAAACCCACCCATCGCAATATGCGACTACATTTGCTCCGCAATCTGCGCACCCTTCGAAATAACTCCGCGGCTCTACGGCGCTGATTTGCAATATCATCAAAGAGGCAAAGAGAAGACACAGTACGATAATGGATGTGATTTTTCTTTTCATGATGTTATATCCTTTCAATTAATTATGCATTGTTTTGACTTCCTAATAAGCGCACAGTTGATTTGATTAATCAACATATGCGCAAAAACAAATACGTTTAATAGGATAGGGCACGGGTTGGATTATCCTATCAAACATATACAGCCATATCGACTGTAAAGCCGCTAGGCTCAGTTCATGTGCCATAATCATCTCACCTCATTTCTATTAATCGAACTGATATAGGTCAAGCATGCGTTTCTTTGTTGAAGGGATGCATAGCAAACAGTACATTTTTGATATGCCCCTTCAACTAATATAACAAATGAAACTGCAGTTTCATTTCCGCTTAATAAAATCTTGTTCGATGTTTTTCGTGGTGATACTGAATGGTAGAAACAGACTTGGTGGCCATCACACGGCGTGATTACATTTGTAACTTTATTATACATGGCGCGCAGGATGATGTCAAGTGTCATTTTCCTGAAATGATAAATCTTCCCATGTCGGGCATCCTTACCCGGATTTGTTTGACAATACTCCCTGCTCGTGGTATAATAATCGGGTATGGAATAGGAGTGATGAGAATGCACGATGAGTTGACCAAAGTCGATATCCGCAAAATGCAGGAAGAGATCGACTATCGGAAAAGTGAAGTAACACCGAAACTGAAGGAACAGCTGAAAGCGGCACGGGATCTGGGAGATTTGAGTGAAAACGATGAGTACCACTCCGTCAAGCGTGCCCTGAATAAGAATTACGGCCGCATCCGCTATCTGCAGGCCATGATCGATACCGCCGTTGTGATCGATGTGGATTCCGCCGAGGACGTGGTGGGTCTGTTCGATAAGATCACCGTGTACGATGAGGAAGAAGACGAGGAGCGCGTCGTTTCCATTGTAACCACGCTCCGCAACGATATCTTTGACGGGTACATCAGCAAGGAATCCCCCTTCGGCCGTGCCATTCTGGGCCATAAAGTAGGCGATCGGGTGGAGATCAAAGCCAACGAAAAGTACAGTTATTTTGTAGTGATCCGTCATATTGAAAAAGGCGAGGATAACGAATCCCTGCCCATCAGTTCGTATTGAGCCGGAGGTGCTGTCGTGAAAACACAGATATTCGGAAAGACCTTTGATGAGGAGCGCGCTCTTTATCATCTGCAGAATACAGAAGTGGCGGAGTGTACCTTCGCCGGCCCGGCGGACGGGGAATCTGCTTTGAAGGAAGCACGGGACGTGATCGTGCGGGACTGCCGGTTTTCCCTCCGGTATCCTTTGTGGCATACCCAGTCGTTTCAGCTGCTTCGGTGCAGCATGGACGAGTTGACCCGGGCACCCATCTGGTACGCCTGCGACGGTGTTATCGATTCTTCCGCCATCACCGGCGTGAAGTGTCTGCGGGAGTGTGACCGCACGGAGATCCGTCACAGCAAAATTGTCTCCCCCGAGTTCGGCTGGCGCTGCCGCGGATTGAAGATCGACGATACAGATCTGGAAAGCGAATACCTCTTTTTTGAGGCCCGGGATGCGGAGATCCGCGATCTGCGCATGAGGGGGAAGTACTCCTTCCAGTATACGGAGAATTTCACCATCACCGATTCCTATCTGGATACCAAAGACGCATTCTGGCACGCGAAGAATGTGACGGTGAAAAACTGCACCGTGAAAGGCGAGTATCTGGCCTGGTATTCCGAGGGATTGACCCTCATCGATTGCAAGATCATCGGTACCCAGCCCCTCTGCTATGCCAAGGATCTGACTCTGATCAACTGCACCATGGAGGGAACGGATCTTGCTTTTGAGTATTCGGATGTAAAGGCCGATGTGCGCGGATCTATTCTTTCCGTGAAGAATCCCCGCTCCGGCGAGATCGTGGCGGATTCCATCGGGGAGATCATCCTGGAAGACAGCGTTTTTGCCACCGATTGCAAAATACATACCCGCGTACCTGTGTAACGGATTCGGAGGGATATAGTATGAATTTCATGGAAATTGCCCATGCGCGCCAATCCTGCCGCAAATACGATGCAGCCCGCACCGTGGAGCCGGAGAAACTGGCCGCCGTTCTGGAAGCGGGACGCCTGGCGCCGTCCGCCTGCAACAGTCAGCCCTATCATTTTACCGTTTGCCAGGGGGAATTCGCCAAAGCGGTGGCGGATAACGTGACCGGAATGGGCTTGAACGCGTTCGGCAAGGATGTTCCTGTCATGATCGTGATCTCCGAGGGGGAGTATTCGCCCTCTGCCGCTCTGGCGTCCAAGCGGAAGGGGAATGACTACCGTTCCATCGATATCGGTATTGCGGCGTCCTATCTGACTGCCGAAGCGGAAGCACAGGGGCTTGCTACCTGCATCCTCGGATGGTTCGATGACAAGGCTGTGCGCGAAATCTGCCATCTGGATCGGCCCATTCGCCTGATAATCACTCTCGGCTACGCCGCCGAGGGAGATGTGCACCGCACCAAAAAACGCAAATCCACCGAGGAATTGGTTACCTTTCTTGGATAAATTAAAAAGAAACAGGGTCGGCGATCGCCGACCCCGTTTTTTACCACAACCATACATCTATTATACCATGGGACAGGGTGGTTTGTAAAGAGGAAATTGTGATAGTTGACAATATTCTGCGTTTTGTACAATAAGTTGTTGTGAACTTTTAATAATTTGCCAATTGTCAAAGGCCAAACAATATGGTATACTATAGATGCAAAGGAGGAAAGGTCCAATGGCAAAGTAAAAACCGATTCATTCCGGTAAAGCGTGTTTCGATTACAGGTTGTGTAAATGAAAAACACGGCGGTGGTACGCATCATATAGATTGGATAGTGTAAGAACCCGGTAGTATGAATTCCGTCGAAACCGCATGCACCGCAATGAATCAAAGGATGCATCCCATCCGCCCGAATGGAATCCAAGCACAGGAAATGTACAGGGGGTATTCTCACTAGAGAAAACAGAGTAAAGTGTAAGATGAGTGCAGAGAGGTCATTCAGGGCAAATAACGAAAGCGAGGATAACAAAAGATGTTAGATATCAAGAGTGAACAGAAATGACCCTTGATTGCAGATGTGGTTGAAAGCCTGCAGTCAAGGGTCGTTTCTATTTTCTCTTACTTTCGGATGCGGCATATCGGCGTGGTGCGCGTAATACAATGGTATTGACAATTATTTGCGCAGTAAGGAGATATCCTATGTCCGATTTGAAAACACGCATCAAAACCTATGTGGTGGCCATAGCGCTTCCGCTGGCTGTGGGAATTCTTTCGGCCCTTCTCACCATGGACAATATGCAGATCTACAGCGAAATTCAAACACCGCCCCTGTCCCCGCCGTCAATTTTATTTCCCATCGTGTGGACGATTCTGTATGTGTTGATGGGCGTCAGCTCCGGCAATGTCTGGCTGAACAGGCGGGTGGATCTGCGACATGTCCAATCCGGGCTGGGATATTATGCGGTCAGCCTGTTCTTCAACTTCTGCTGGAGCATCATCTTTTTCAATATGCGGCAGTTTTTGTTTGCGTTCGTGTGGCTGCTTGCCCTTTTGTATTTCATCATCCGCACCATTCTGGATTACCACAAGGTTTCCCCCGTCGCCGCCTATCTGCAAATTCCGTACGCCGTGTGGGTTGCCTTTGCCGGGTATCTGAATTTCGGCATATGGATTCTCAATCGATAAAAGAAAAGGAATCACCGTCGGGTGATTCCTTTTACATTTATTTCTGCATAGTCTCGGCTATGGCCAACGCATCGTCGATGTTGGCCACAAAATGCTCAGCGCCCAGGTGCTCATAGAAGCCGGATTTTTTCATCACAGTCATAGGGAATTCGTTCACGTGGGAGAGAAGGAGCGTAACATTTCTTTCCCGGCAAACTGTCAACAGCAACTCAAAATTCTTCATGGCGGTTGCATCGATGGAAGGAACATTACTCATACGTACGATGACGCATTTTGTATCCTGATCCAGGCTGAAATCCAGGAACTTGTCCGCATCTGCGAAGAACATGGGGCCATTGATCTCATAAACAACTGTACGGTCAGGAATGGATTTGTACTTGCTGTCCTCGCTGTTTTTGGCATCCCAGCGACGCACATGAGTAACATCCGACATCCGCTTCATGAACAGAGCCGCAGCCAGTACAAGGCCTACCGCAATGGCCACCACCAGATCGAACACCACGGTCAGAACGAACGTGACAACCAGAACCAGAATATCGCTTAGCGCGGAGAACCGGCAGATGTGTACAAAATGTCTCCACTCACTCATGTTGTAAGCCACCATGAAGAGGATAGCGGCAATGATGGGCATGGGAATCATCTTGGCAAGCGGCATCAGTACCAGCAAAAACAGAAGAAGAACGAGGGCGTGTACGATTCCGCTGATGGGGGAGCGACCGCCGTTTTTCACGTTGGCGGCGGTTCTGGCAATGGCGCCGGTGGCAGGGATGCCGCCGAATATGCCGGAGCATACGTTGCCCACACCCTGGGCGATCAGTTCCGTGTTGGAGTTGTGGCGATCCCCAATCATGCCGTCTGACACCACGCAGGAAAGCAGGGATTCAATGGCGGCCAGAAGCGCAATGGTGAATGCACTGGGAATCACGGCTTTCACCGTGGCAAAATCAAAGGCGGGCAGGGAAGGCATCGGGAATGCGGAGGACAACTCCGGATACAGGGTACCGATGGTGTTTACCTCCAGCGGTGCGAACTGCACCAGCAGAATGCCTGCGATTACCGCAATAATGGACGGAGGAATCTTTCCGCAGATGGTGGAAAATACGCCCCATTTGGCCCGACCCAGCATGGGCCACAGAATCAGGATGGCCATACCGATACAGCCGACAATCACAGCATCTACGTTGAGCGTGGTGATGGATTCGATGATGGCTTCCACCTTTTCACCGGTTTCAATGGCATGGGTGCCGGGGGCGAAGGTAAGACCGAGGAAATCCTTGATCTGTCCCACGATGATGGTGACGGCGATACCGGCGGTGAATCCGGTGGTGATGGTCATGGGGATGTATTTGATCAGCGAACCGAAACGGCAGATGCCCATGAGAATCAGAATGATACCGGCCAGGATGGTGGCAATGATCAGCCCGGACAAGCCATGGGTGGCCACAATGCCGGCGACAATGGTGGCAAACGCCGCGGTGGGGCCGGAAATGTTTACACTGCTTCCGCCAAGAAATGCAATCACAAATCCGGCGACGATGGCGGTGTACAGTCCCTGTTCGGGGGATACGCCCGAGGCGATGGCCAAAGCGATGGACAGGGGCAGGGCAATGATCGCCACGATGACGCCGGCGATCAGGTCGTTGATCAGCTTCGATGCGCTGTAATTCTTCAGCGAATGGAACAGTTTGGGTTGAAATGTCTTCATAAGAAATCGCTCTTCCTCCGGTGATTTTTGAACATCCATAATTATACATCGAACGACATTCTTTTTCAATGGGAAATACTAACGAAAAAAGTACCGCCCGAGTGGACGGGCGGTACAGTAATGACCAATACGGCGGTACCGGTAAGGAAAGTTACACACAATTCACGGCAAGTGCTTGCATTGACCACGAATATTTGATACAGTTATAGTAAATCTTTAGGATCGCTTTAGTTGTGTGCGGTATCATAGTATAAAATGGCGAAAGGAGGGGCATATGCGGATTCTGATTGCGGAAGACGAGCCGAAGCTGCTCAAAAGTCTCGTGCACATTTTTGAAATCAATCATTATGTGGTGGATGCCGTAGCCAACGGCACCGATGCATACGATTACGCAGCCTCCGGCGAGTATGACGGATTGATTCTGGATATCATGATGCCCGGCATGGACGGTATCACCGTGCTGAAACAACTCCGGCAAAACGGCATTACCACGCCGGCATTGTTCCTGACAGCCAAGACGGAAATCTACCAGAGGGTGGAGGGGTTGGACGCGGGTGCGGACGATTATCTCCCGAAGCCGTTTGCCACCGCGGAACTGCTTGCCCGCGTGCGTGCCATGCTGCGTCGGAAGGATCACTTCACCCCCGATATGCTCGCTTTCGGTGATCTACGGCTGAACCGCTCCACCTATGAACTGCACTTTGGTGACTGCAAGCAACCGCTGAGCGGTAAAGAGTTTCAGGTGATGGAGATGCTGATGCAGAAAAAAGATATCATTGTCACAGCCGAATCCATCATCACGCACATCTGGGGATGGGACGCCAATGTGGACACCAGCGTGGTGTGGGTGCATATATCCAACATCCGCAAAAAACTGGATGCACTGGGGGCACCCGTCCGTATCCGCTTTGTGCGGAGTGCGGGATACATGATGGAGGAAATCACATGATCAACCGCTTGAGACGAAAGTTTATTCTGATATGTGCCGTGTCCATTTTTGCGGTCATCATCCTGGTTTTCGGCGGAATTGCCGTTTTGAATGTATCCTCCATGAACAAAACGCTGGATACGCTGACAGACAGCTTGTCCGAGGGAAAAGGTCGTTTTCCCGATTCCTTCGGTGACCGGTTTCCTGTGCATGGCGGTCGACCGGAAAAGCCGGATATGGATTTCATCACCCCGGAGACACGCTATGCTACCCGCCACTTTACGGTCTGGCTGGACGAAAACGGGGACGTGATCCGTTCCAATACGGATTTCATCCACTCCATCAGCGAAGAAGATGCGCAGGAGTATGCCCGTCGGGCCGTGCGCACGCAAGCGAATCGCGGATGGATTTCCGTCTATCGGTATAAAGTGTTTGCCGATGGCAGAGGAACCGCCGTTGTATTTGTGGATGGCACCGTGAACCGATCCGCCATGCTGCAGTCTCTGCTGATTGCGGGCGCTGTTCTGATCGCGGCGGCTGTGGTGAGCTTGTCGCTGATTGCGCTGTTGTCCGGGCGTGTGGTGAAGCCCATCGCTGAAAGTTATGAGAAGCAAAAGCAGTTTGTCACCGATGCCAATCACGAACTGAAAACACCGCTGACGCTGATTCTGACCAATGTGGATATCGCCGAGGCGGAAGTAGGGAAGAACGAGTGGCTGTCCGACATCCGGGCGGAAGGCCAGCGGATGGCGGATCTGGTCAATCAGTTGGTCGCCCTGTCCCGTATGGATGAAGAAAACTCCCCCCTGCAGCTCCGCCTTGTGCCGCTGAGTCAGCTTGTGACGGACACGGCGGCTGAATTTGAAGTGTTGGCGGCGGATCGGGGAAAGGAGATTATCACGGAAATTGAGCCGGATTTGACGGTTCTGGCGGATGAATCTCTGATGCGGCGGCTCATGGGTATTCTCATGGATAACGCGGTGAAATACTGCGATGCCGGCGGCCGGATTTCTGTTACCCTGCAGAAACGAAGATACACGATTCTGACGGTGGAGAACACCTACGCGGCTGTGGATTCCGTGAAATTGTCACGGTTGTTCGACCGCTTTTACCGGGCGGATAAGGCCAGAACCTATGCGGGCGGCTTCGGTGTGGGATTGTCCATCGCTCGCTCCATCATGGAAAAGCATCGTGGGGAGATCACCGCATATAACAAAGAGGATGCCATCATAGGCTTCAGGGTGGTTTTCAAACATTGAGAAAAAAAGTAAAGGTTGGATCCTGTGGGATCCAACCTTTTATGTAGCAGTTATCATGCAAAATAACTCTTGGTGGCGATAGCAACCAGATAGGTAAGAAGACCGGCCGCGGTGGGGGAACTCACCCACGCGATGGCGATACGCTTGAACACGCCGAAGTTTACCGTCTTAACGCCATTCACCAGACCAGCACCAACAACCGCACCAACGACGGACTGAGATGTGGAAACGGGAATGCCCATGAATTTGCCCATGAGAAGTACAGTGAGTGCACTGGCCACGATGACCATGAATCCGTCTACCTGGCTGATTTCCGCAATGGAACCGCCAACCGTCATCATAACGCGTTTGGAGAAGGTTAGAACGCCGACCGCAATGGCGACACCGCCGATGATGGCCGTAATTCTGGCACCGGTAAAGAATCCATCGTTGCCGTAGATCAGGTTCGCGCCGAGACCGGTGGAGTCGTAGTAGAACGCGGTAACGCTGGCGGAGCTGTTCTGTCCGATACTGAAGGCGGAGAAAGCACCGGCAGCAAGATATCCGATTTTTACGATCATGTCATAGTTCTTCATGGAAGTCAGTCGCTTTTCGATAAACTTCTTCATAATGAATACCATGGCAAAGGATATGATGGCCGCACCCAGCGGATTGATCAGCCATGTGGAGGCAAATTCCAGTATTTCGGTGACGTTGCCCTTCATGACCGCAGGATTGGAGTAATCCGCATAGCAAAGGCCCCAACCGATGACCGCGCCGGTGATGGACTGATTGGCGGAAACGGGGAATTTCAGATAGCTCATCACAAATACGGTGACGGCGGCGCAGGCGAATACGATAAATGCCTTGAGCGCGGATTTGAGACGAAGATCCGCCAGTGTGCCGGCTTCCAGTGCCGCTTCCACATCTTCGATGGATGCGGATACTTCGTTGTTGGTGGCGATGCGGGCCAGTTTATCGATGTTGTTGTGTCCCAGCGTGAGTGCACCGAGAACAACCATAATAGCGATGATGATAATAGCCGTGCGGTATTTTACAACGCGGGTGGCAACGGCGGTGCCGAATGCGTTAGCCGCATCGTTGGTGCCGAGGGACCAGCCCATGAAAAGACCGGCGGAGAGTAATAAAAAGATCCACATGGTGTCGTCTTATGCCTTTCTTGCTATCAGCATAATCTGGATCTTGTCGGCAATATCCTCGATGATGTCGGAAAGATCGCAAAGGAGTTCTACGACGTGCGAAATCTGCATTTTTTCAGCCAGCGAGATATCCATGGTGAAGATCTCCTCCTGGAGCTTATCTTCGATCCGGTCTATCTTGGACTCCAGTGCACGGATGTTGTCCAGAATGGAGGGATCCTTCTGGAGTGCGTTCATCTTGGAGAAGAGCATGCTGATGCTGTTTTCAAGAAGTTCAAACTGCTCTTTGGTGATGGTAAAAATAGTGTTGAAATCCTCCGCATAGATTGCAGGACAGCGGAATCTCTGGAAAACGATGATTTTCGCAATGGTTTCACACTTGTTGGCCACCTTGTCGCAGCTGGTGGCGATGGAAATCAGATCCTCGCGGGTAGACGGAAGGAACGAGCCCTCGCTGAGTGAATCAATCATGGCACGCAGGGACCGGTCAGCATCCGCCTCCGCATCCTGCACACCGATGAAGAGTGCGCGGAGTGTTTCGTGAACCGTTTCGGTTGTGGTTGCGGCACGCATGAAATTCTCAAAATTGATAATACACTTTTCCACGTCCTTGATCTGCTCAACAATCATCGTGTGGACACTGCTGTTTTTCTTAAGCATAGACAAGTTCCTCCGTAATTTCGATAGCAATACGATTTTGCAGGATGGCAGGGAAGCGTGACATCCATTAATGCCATCCTATGTATAATTTTAGCACAAATGCGGAAAAGTGTCAACATAAACGCAAATTTTGTAACGGATCGAGATCGGAGTGTAAAGGCGTGTTTACTTCACGGTTTCTTGCGTGTGGGACAGATTCGTATCCTACTAATTGAAGAAAAATGCCTTGAACGACTGGTGATTCTGTGCTATACTAAAGCATCACTTCGTTTACGATGAAAGTTATGGGATGTTTATGAATATGCAGGCGTGGCTTCAAAAAAATACGGAAACCTTGCGCGGTAAGCGCGTCGCCGTTACGGGATCGACCGGCGGGCTGGGCGGGGAACTATGCACCTATCTGGCTTCCCTTGGGGCATCGCTGTTTCTTCTGGATAGAAATGCGGCTCGTTCTGCCGCCCACAAAGACAGCCTTACGGAGCGATTCGGTGTGGACGTTACCTGCATCCCGCTGGATCTGGAGGATATTGCATCTGCTGACGCGGCGGTATCCGCTTTGCTGGATGCGCAGATCGATGTATTCATCCACAATGCGGGAGCTTACAGTATTCCGCGCCATGCATGCAGTACCGGGTACGATAACGTGTACCAGATCAATTTTGCCTCACCGTACTATATGATCCGCCGTCTGCTTCCTATGCTGCAGGCGTGGGGCGGAAAAGTGGTGGTGGTGGGCAGCATTGCCCACAATTATTCCCATATTGACGTATCGGATGTGGATTTCAGTACGCGCACCGCATCCTCCAAAGTATACGGTAATGCCAAGCGGTATCTGATGTTTGCCTTGCATGAGTTGTTTCGGGAAGAAAAAGAAGCCCGTCTGGCTGTAGTCCATCCGGGCATCACCTTCACCAATATTACCGCCCATTATCCGAAAGTGATCTTCGCTGTCATCAAGCATCCTATGAAGGTCATTTTCATGAAGCCGAAGATTGCGGCACTGTCCATTTTGCGGGGTGTTTTTGCAGATACGGAATACGGCACATGGATCGGGCCGCGGTGGTTCAATGTATGGGGACTGCCGAAGAAGCAAACACTTCGAACCTGCCCGGGAGATGAGAGACAGAAAATCGCACAGATTGCGGAGGAAGTGTATCGGCAGTGCGTGAAAACGGCAGAAGATGCAAAATAACAGACAGGAGATACCATATGGAATTTGAAAAACTAATTACCGAGCGATGCTCGACCCGCAAATTCCGGGATGAGCCTTTGCCCCGGGAGATCCTTGATAAAATCCTGGCGGCAGGGCATAAAGCCCCTACGGGATGTAACAACCAGCCCCAGCGCATCCTTGTGCTGAATACGGCGGAGTCTATGGAAAAGCTTCGCACATGTACCAAATGCCATTTCGGTGCCCCCACCGCCATGCTGATCTGCCACAATCCGGCGGAAAGCTGGAAGCGCCCCTATGACGGCGCGTTGTCCTCGCCGGTGGATGCCGTCATCGTGACTACCCACATGATGCTGGCCGCCCAGAATCTGGGCGTGGGTTCCTGTTGGGTAATGCACTTCAATCCCTTTGCTGTCCGGGAAGCGTTCCATATCCCGGAGCCGATCGAGCCGATTGCCTTGCTGGTGCTGGGATATCCCGCGCCGGATGCCAAGCCGCTTCCGATGCACGATACATTCCGTCCCATGGATGAGGTTGTGGTGTATGACAGTTTCTGAGGAGTGGTGAGTACATGAAAAAAACAGGTACAGGGATATTTCTTGCGGTGTTGGCGGCGGCGCTGTACGCAATCAACTCTCCCCTTTCCAAATTGCTCCTGGAATATATGCCCTCCACGCTGATGGCAGGATTTCTGTATATCGGTGCTGGCATGGGTATGGGGGTTATTGCCCTGATCCGCAAAGTGCGGAAAACCGATGCGGCGGAGGAAAAGATCACCAAAGCGGACATTCCGTATACTATTGCTATGATTGTTTTGGATATCGCCGCGCCGATTTTTCTGCTTTTGGGACTGTCCTTCACCACGGCGGCAAACGCATCCCTTCTCAATAATTTTGAAATCGTGGCAACGGCCCTGATCGCCCTTGCCGTGTTTGGGGAGAAGATCAGCCCGCGGCTGTGGGGCGGCATTTTGTTCGTGACCGCATCCTGTGCGCTTCTATCGTTTGAGGATATCACCAGCCTGGATTTTTCGCTGGGATCTCTCTTTATTCTGCTGGCATCGGTGTGCTGGGGTGTGGAAAACAATTGCACCCGAAAACTGTCGTCCAAAGATCCTTTGCAGATCGTTCTGCTGAAGGGAATCTTTTCCGGGATTTGCTCCGTGTGCATCGGCTTCTGCATCGGTGAGCGCATCACGGCAACATGGAGCATCTTCGCCGTGCTGGCGGTGGGATTTGTGGCGTATGGACTGAGCATCTTTTTTTATGTCTATGCCCAGAGATTGCTGGGAGCCGCACGCACCAGTGCCTATTATGCGGTGGCACCATTCATCGGAACTCTTTTGTCGCTGGCGGTTTTCCGTGACGTACCGCCGATTACATACTTCATTGCACTTGTTCTGATGCTCATCGGTGCATGGCTTTGTGCCAAGGATGAACCGATCTTTAAAAAGAAACAGCGAACATAAAAAAGGTTGCTGCATTTTCAATGCAGCAACCTTTTTGTGTGGCTATTATTCAGCAGGCTCTGTGACCGCGTCAGGGTCAGCGGGAACTTCCTTGCCGACATTCAGATAATCCAGATAATCTTCTTCAATATTTTTCTTGACGGATTCCTTAACGCGGTTGAATCCGGAGAGCTTCGGAATACGTCCAGTCTGGATCTGCGTGCGGCCGAGACCAACTACGTCATTCCAGTTGCAGTTGTGTCCGATATCGAATGCTTTGCTGGAGTAGATCAGATCCAGCATGTCGCCGCTTTCAGAGTCCTGTGCGTAGCGGCGCTTCAGCATTTTCTCCTTAAACGTGGGGGTGATGGTGTTCAGTCCCTCGTAGGAGAAGTACTCGATCATGTAGCCGAGCTCGGTGGTATCAACTTTGGTGTTGGGGAGACAGAAGAAAGCGGTGGAAGTATCAACAGTGTGGTAGTATCTGGACTGTTCCGCATTCCACTTGGGCATCGGGATGATACCGAAATCGTCTTCCATATCGGCAAATTCCGTAATTACATTGGATCCGCCGAAGGTGAACAGGTGCTTGCCGGAGGCGAACTTAGCGCGACCGTAGCCCCAGATATTACCTGCGGGTGCCGGGTATGTATGCCCGTTATATACAGTGCCGTATTCAATCATAAAACCAGCAACAGTTTCCAACTTGGTAATGGCATCGCTGGTATCCAGCCAGGTGTACTCAGGTTTGCCGTCTGCGTCCAGAGTTGCATATTTCTCGCCAACAGCCAGCATAAAGTTGGGGTAGTGACCGCTCACGGTAAACATGCCAACGATATCATCTTCATCCAGACCATCGCCATTTACATCCTCGGCTGCGGCACGGCACATTTCCGTGAATTTATCCCATGTCCACTGGTTGTTGGCAACCAATTCATAGGGGCTTTCCAGAGACTTATTTTTGGCCATGGTCTTATTGAAATACAGAGCAATCAGACCCTTTTCATCGGTGATAGAGATATCACCGCACGTGTAGAAAGTACGGTTTGCAATAGAGAGATCCGCTATTGCGTTCTGATCGTACCATTCGTTGGACAGATCCATGGTAGTAACATCCTTCAAGTCCAGCAATTCACCGGCCAGTGCGGCATTGTACATACCGCCCCATGCGTCGAACATGACGTCTACCAGATCCAGACCGCCGGCAACATATTCCGAGCGTTCCTTGTTGGGCCACTGAGAATCGGTGTATGTAACGCCGAAATTGTACTTGTTGATGCAGTCCTGCATGCGCTTGTAAACGGCGGAAGCAAACGGATCGGCACTGTCGCTTTCTATCCAAATGTCATCGTTGGAGTAGTAGCCGTAGTTTCTTTCCATGCTCATACCGTGAACACGAAGATTGGTTCCGCCAAAATCGGTTACGTCCAGAACCAGTCCTTTGTCCTCGGGAGTGGTGTCTTCCGGGGTAGAGGAGGGGGTGTCCGTGTCGCTGACATCCGGTGTGTCGGGCGTATCGGGATTATCATTACAGGCAACAAGTGAGGAACCGAGAAGAATCGCTGTGAGAATCAGGGCAAGAATTCTTTTTGCGTTCATAGTTATTTCTCCTTACATGGATTT